>JBDKSP010000071.1:0-108603 GCA_039680575.1 Armatimonadota bacterium | reverse complement strand
TGATGTAGCAGCCGAAAGTCTTTCAGTGAACACGCCTTAACGATATTTGCACCGGATCATCTTTGCGACCTTTTTCGGTGCTGCAAGATAATCATGGCTGAATCAGGTGTTTGTCTGGTCGTTCCCAGAGAATGAACTTTTATCGGTCATCCGTTGAGGGTTACTTCACTGATTTTGGGCTACTCACCAGAGAGGATTTAGAAGTGGTATGGGTGATAATATTTCACCTTGAAGGTGATGTAAGGTGATACAAGCGCGGAAAAGGTTAACCCTGGTACAGACTTAACCGGCTCCGAAAGTAACCTGGAGCCGGTTAAGTATCAAGAGATGATGAACTCAAAGTAATGCAAATTCTCAGTTAAGCATGGTCAGACAGCATTTGATTCTGGATCAACTGCCTCCGCGATGAGATGCCCAATCGCTTATATATTCTGCGGAGATGGGTTTTTACAGTACTCACCGTTACAAATGTCAGCTCGGCGATTTGTTCGTTGGTCAGTCCCTGTGATGCGAGGGTTGCGATCTCTTTTTCCCTGTCGGACAGCAAACCCATCTCAGGCGTATTTTCAGATACCAGGTCGTTGCAGTAAATCCTGGCGAATTTTTGCACGACAGGAGCAACTACCGAGGGATCATATGCGTAATGGCCTGAGGCGACTATGGATATGGTATCGAGCAGCTGCTTCAGTGAACTATGCTTGAGAAAATATCCGTCGGCACCCATTCCTATTGCCATAAGGGCTGTTCTTTCGCTCATATCCGAGGTAATGAATATGATTTTTGCCTTGCGGTGGCTCATTTTGAGGTCCCTGACCCAACTGATTCCTGATCCATCGGGCAGTTTCACTTCCAGTAATATAATATCGGGGGTTACTTCCATCAAAGCAGCATTAGCCTCGCTTATGCTGCCTACAGAGCTGACAACGCACAGATTGGTATCTTCCAATAATTGCTTGGCCAGTACCTCGCGGACAATTGTTTCACTATCCACCAACATAACCTTCTTTTTCTCTCCTGAAGGTTCTCCAACAGTTTTTGCGTTTCCCACTTACAATCCTTCCTTTGAATGCAGCAGTACGTTGGGCTGAATAACCACCATACCTGCGAATGCCTATACTATGGCGGTTAATCCCGTTCTTGGAGTATGCTAATAATGCATACGTAGTATGTACAGATAGTCATCCTGTAGGTACAGGTATCAGCTATAGAGGATTAAACTCTTGCGCAGACCTGTTGCTGTATACAAGTATTTATAGATTTTCGCTATTCCCTTAACAACCAATCGTATACCGAATCACCTGAAACTCATTAAGGACACTTATATTGATGGCACTTAGCAGCAGGTTAGTCAATGTATAGATGAGTCCAAGTATTTAAAAGTTGATGGATATACTGTTATAGTTTGGATAAAACGGTAAATCCTCGGCATTCCTGCTTAAGCAGGCTGGTTTTCGTCCTCAATCGCGTTGCATTAAGGCTGAAAACGATGGTAATATAAGATGAGATAGGATAATAGTGCGGTGTGCCCGAACCGCGTCGGCCTGCTGTGCGTAGGAGTGATCCGGCGCGGTAGTTTATATGAGCAGTTGCTTAAGAAATGGTATGAATATGCATCCGAATGTGTTGGATCGGAACGAAACGGCGCTCGTAGTCGTAGATGTTCAAGAGTCATGTGCGAATGTTGTTTGTGAGAAGGATCGAGTCGTTACAAACGTAATAAAACTGGTGGAGGCTGCCAAGATGCTGAACATACCGGTGGTTACGATGGTCCACCGCCGGGAGAAACTGGGAGGTATCGTCCCTGAACTGGCCGAAGTGCTGCCGGACCCGGTGGGAATCAACAAGACTACTTTCAGCTGCTGCGGTGCAAAACCTTTTGTTGATAAGCTTGAGGAACTGGGGCGGCGAACGGTCCTTCTGTGCGGAATTGAGACCCATGTTTGTTTGGACCAGACGGCTCATGATTTACTGGCGCTGGGCTATAAAGTCCAGCTGGCGGCGGATGCAGTAAGCTCTCGAAAAGAGAGTGATCATATATTGGGAATGGAAAAGATGAGGGATTCCGGGGTTGTGATAACCTCGACCGAGATGGCGATACTCGAGTTGCTTCGGGATACAGTAGACCCGAAATTCAAGCCGGTATTCGCATTGGTAAAGTAAATGGCTGAACCAAACATGAAAGAAACAAAGCCGAAGTACAGAGTTGTAATCAACCAGGACTGGTGCAAAGGCTGCGGTGTATGCATGTCGTTTTGTCCCAAGGGGATTCTGGTCGCGGAGGGACTGGACCAGAAAGCCACGGTGACTGACGACAGCCTTTGTATTAACTGTACGCTGTGTGTAGTCCACTGTCCGGACTTTGCGATTGAGATTGTCCCCAACGAGGCAAAGAATGATGAACAGTAAAGTCAAGTTTATGCAGGGAAACGAGGCCTGCGCCGAGGGAGCAATAGCAGCAGGGTGCAGGTTCTTCGCAGGATACCCTATCACTCCATCAAGTGAGATTGCGGAAATACTCGCGCGAAGACTTCCTCAAGTCGGAGGAAAGTTTATCCAGATGGAGGATGAGATAGCTGCTATGGCGGCTGTCTGCGGAGCATCTTTGACCGGAACAAAGGCGTTGACCGCCACAAGCGGTCCTGGTTTTTCCCTGAAGCAGGAAAATTTAGGTTATGCATCGTTTACGGAGATTCCTTGCGTTGTTGTGAACGTAATGAGAGCGGGACCAAGCACAGGGTCTCCCACATCTCCTGCGCAAGCCGATGTTATGCAGGCACGGTGGGGCACGCACGGCGATCACCCGATTATCGTCCTCTCGTGCTCGTCGGTAAAAGATATGTACGAGCTTACAGTAAAATCGTTCAACCTGTCCGAGCGGTTCAGAGTCCCGGTGATAATGCTGTCCGATGAGGTAGTGGCCCATATGCGCGAGAAAGTGGACCTGGAAACGCTTGGGAAGCTGGAGATTATTGACAGAAAGAAACCGAATTGTTCACCTGAGGAGTTTTTTCCTTATAAAGCTGATCCCGAGACGGATGTTCCGCCGATGGCGAGCTTTGGCGACGGCTACCGTTATCATGTGACCGGACTTACCCACGGAGAGACAGGGTTTACCACGCAGAAGCCGAACGAGATATCCGCGCTTATCGAGCGCCTTCATCGCAAGATCGAAGACCACAAAGACGAGATCATAGAGACTCGAAACTACTATCTGGACGACGCGGAAATCGCCGTATTTGCTTATGGCTGCACTTCCAGGTCGGCACTAAGAGCAGTTAGGGGGGCGCGCGAACGCGGAATCAAGGCCGGGTTGATCCAGCCTGTAACGTTGTGGCCATTCCCTGACGAGTTGATCCACGAAGTTGCGGCTCAGGTGGATGCGTTTATAGTGCCGGAAATGAACATGGGAATGATGGTCCGCGAAGTCGAGCGCGCGGCGCACGGACAGGCGGAGGTCATAGGGCAATCACTCGTAACATGGGAAATGTTCACACCTGCCCAGGTGCTCGCAAAGATCGAAGAGGTGCATAATTGGGCGACATCAAACAGTATCTCCGAAAGCAGACGCTCCCGCACATCTGGTGCGCCGGCTGCGGCAACGGAATAATACTTAACTCAATATTAACAGCGATAGATAAACTCGGACTCGAAAGAGACAACGTAATGATGGTCTCGGGCATCGGCTGCTCGAGCCGCGCTCCGGGTTATGTGGACTTCAACACTCTCCACACTACCCACGGTCGAGCCCTGCCGTTTGCTACGGGCATAAAGCTTGCGAAGCCCGGTATGACAGTCATAGTAGTGACCGGCGACGGCGATGCGACGGCAATCGGGGGAAACCATCTGATCCACGCGGCACGGCGAAACATAGACCTGACTGTTGTGCTTTTCAATAACTCTACCTACGGCATGACGAGCGGGCAGTATTCTCCTGCCACGCCTACAGGGGCAATCGCTACGACAGCTCCTTACGGCAACATCGAGCGGCCTTTCGACATCTGCAGGCTTGTGGAGTCTGCCGGCGCTACGTATGTTGCCCGCGGGACTGCTTACCATGCTAAAGTGCTGCCCAACCTGATCGAAAAAGCCATCCAGAACAAGGGTTTCTCACTGGTCGAGGCCGTTACGCAGTGCCCGATCTACTTCGGACGGATGAACAAGATCGGAAACGCAGTCGAGATGATGAAATGGCAGCGCGAGCATGCAGTTTCGAAAAAAGAAGCATCGGCGATGAGTCCTGAGGAGATGGCAGGTAAATTTATAATTGGTGAGCTGCACAATTTGCCGGAGCCTGAATACTGCGAGCAGTATGATAAAATCATCGCCAAAGCGCAGGGCAAGGGATAGTTGGGGGAAGCTATGAAAGATAACAGATACGAAATCCGACTGTCCGGTTCCGGCGGGCAAGGGCTGATTCTTGCAGGGATTATTCTCGCCGAAGCGGCTTCCATCCATGAAGGGAAAGAGGCTGTGCAGACCCAGAGCTACGGGCCGGAGTCGCGGGGTGGTGCCAGCAAGTCCGAGGTCGTCATAAGCGACACGGATATCGATTATCCAAAGGTAACATCGCCGAATCTGCTCCTCGCTATGACTCAGGAGGCCTGCAATAAGCACCTGGGCGACCTGAGAGAGGACGGAATCGCAATTCTGGACAGCTGCTTCGTTGAAGACTGGAAAAAAGCGCCGAATGTGATTGCCCTTCCGCTCACACCGATTGCCAAAGAGACTACCGGCAGGACGATTGTGGCGAACATAGTCGCGCTTGGCGCTATTACGGCGTTAAGCGGGATCGTGAGCAAGGAATCCATGGAAAAAGCCGTGCTTGCCCGTGTGCCGAAGGGGACCGAAGAGATCAACCTGAAAGCACTGAATGCAGGTTTTGAAGCGGCGAAGAAAGCCTTATAGCTGTCAGCTTTCAGACGTCAGCGATCAGTGTTGTTTTGGAACAAGGGTATCTCGATTTATATGACTGAAGGTGAATCGGAAAAGCTGGAATACAAGACATCGCTTGGCGAATGGAAGGAGATCGTCGAGTCTGTAGCGGCGTTTGCGACATCAAGAGGAGGTGTGATACAGATAGGTGTCACACCCAATGGCCAGCACGCAGGCGTACAACTGGGCAAAGGCAGTATTGAGGATTTAGCAAATAAGATTAAGTGTAATGTTGAGCCGCCACAGTATCCATCTTTATCGATCGAAGGCGATGAGGCTTCCGCTGTGGTAACTCTGACAATAGCAGAAAGCCCGATTAAACCGGTATGGGCATTTGGCAGGCCGCTCAAGCGTGTTGGAAGGACTAACCAGCAGCTTACGCCGCAGGAAACGCAAAGGCTAAGCGAATCTACAACGGGTAGAACATGGGATGCTTTGGTATGTGGAGAATTCAAAGCTGATGAACTTGATAGAGAAGCTGTTGAAGATTATCTAAAAAGAGTCGGGCAGAGTTTGGATTCCAGCAGTAAGACAGTGGTTGAAAATCTCGGTCTTTGCGCATCGCGAAGTATTGCAAATGGTGCTGTTCTGCTGTTTGGACAAAACCCACAGCGGTACTTCCCGGATGCACAAGTAAAATGCGCTCGTTTTAGAGGTACAGCATCCATTGATTTTATAGATGAGCAAACGCTTGATGGTTCGGTGATCAGCCAATTGGAGGCAGCATTGGCTTTTGTGGAGCGTAATACCCAAAGGTCCATTGTGATCACTGGCAAAGCTGCCCATGATGTAGTTGCAGAATATCCTCTGGAGGCTGTTAGAGAAGCCCTTGCTAATGCAATCTGCCATAGAGATTATGCAATGTCTGGGACAGTGCAGGTCCGCATATATGATGATAGATTAGAGGTCTGGAGTCCGGGACCGTTGCCCCCTGGGATTTTGGTGGATGACCTTTATCGGGAGCATCCATCATGTCCAAGGAACCGCAAGCTGGCATTAGCTATGCATCGTGCCAGATTAATCGAACAATGGGGAACAGGAACACTGCGAATAGTAGCAGCATGCAAATCCGCGGGTTTACCTGTCCCTGAGTTTGTATCAGAGATGGGTACATTCATAGTCCGGTTCAAAAAGGTAGCTGCAGCGGATAATTTGCCCGACAGTGTCGGGCTGAGTGGCCGTTTAGTCGAATTACTAGCTCATATTCGAATAAATGGCTCGATTACCGCAAAGGAATATCAAAGTATTTTCCAGATTAGTACGCGCCAAGCGATAAGGGATCTTAATAGTCTTATTGAGACAGGTGTTCTTGTTCGTGAAGGCAAGGCAAGAAACACTCGCTACATGTTGGCAACTGCGACTAAGGGCTAGTGATGGCACGATATGGCACGATATGGCACGATATGGCATGATATGGCATGATATGGCAGATGCATTATGATGCCAGTCGATGCTTTGGCCAATAAAGTGTGATGCGTAACGACGCTACACAATGTTATGATTAGCAAATATCAGAGCTAAAGTAGATCTCCATCCTGTTTGAGACGAGGAGAGGAACTTGAAAATACACGAATACCAGGCAAAACAATTACTGGCAGGATACGGTGTGCCGGTTCCGGTTGGTAGAGTCTGCAACAACGCAGAAGATGCGGCAGGCTTTGCCAAGGAGATCGGCGCGCCGGTTGTAGTTAAGGCTCAGGTCCATGTCGGCGGCCGAGGCAAGGCCGGAGGGATCAAGGTTGCCAAGGACCCGTCTGAAGCAGAATCGATTGCAAATGCTATGCTCGGAAGCGAGCTCAAAGGGCTGACTATCGAGAAGGTTCTGGTCGAGAAAGCGATAAATATCGACCAGGAATACTACCTCGGTATTACAATCGACCGCAATATGCAGAAAAATGTCGTGATGGTGAGCGCGGCGGGCGGCGTAGATATCGAGGAAGTCGCGGCAACCACTCCCGAGAAGATCACCAAGATGCACATCGACCCGTCACGCGGGCTGATGGACTTCCAGATCCGCAAGCTCATTTTTGATGCGGGGCTGCCGAGAAGCATAGTGGCTCAGGCGACCAAGTTCCTGCGGGCGCTTTATACGGCTTATATCGACACTGATGCCTCGCTTGCTGAGATCAATCCGCTCGTCCTCACCAAAGAAGGCGAAGTCATCGCGGCAGACGCCAAGATCAACATAGACGATAACGCCCTCTTCAGGCATCCAGAGTTCAACGAATACAAGGAAGAGAGCGAAGAAGACCCGATAGAGGCTGAAGCGCACAGAAGAGGCATTCAGTATGTCAGGTTGGACGGGCACATCGGGATCATCGGAAACGGCGCAGGGCTCGTCATGGCGACGCTGGACGAGGTCAAACGTGCCGGTGGGAACGCCGCAAACTTCCTGGACATCGGCGGCGGCGCTCAGGCGGAGCTAGTCCGAAGCGCGCTCGAAGTCGTGTTACTGGACCCCAAGGTCAAAGGCGTATTTTTTAACGTTTTCGGCGGGATTACGCGGTGCGATGAAGTCGCCAAGGGGATACTCGAAGCTACATCGACTATGGAGATCAAAGTCCCGATAGTCGCAAGGCTTACCGGTACGATGGCTGAGGCCGGCCAGAAGCTGCTCGAAGGCAGCAAGCTGATCCCGGCTGCGACGATGCAGGAAGCGGCGGAAAAGATCGTCGCGCTGGCAAAATAAAGCTGTACCGAGGGCAAAATGAACCACCGGTTCCACTGCATTACCTTAGTTGTGATTGGATTACTCCTCGGATGTGCAGGATGCACGTCTCAGACTGATGCGGATAAGGAGATCTTGACTCAGGCACATGCAGAGGCCTGGGTCAAGGAGCTTGTGCCGCTTGTAGAAAATGTGGCAGGGCGAAAGTTCAAAAAGGTGCCGGAATGCAAGGTTTTGACTACCGATGAGCTGATAAAGTTGGGTGCGGAACAATCTTTGGTCGACAACAAGGATTGGGTTCAGAGAGGCAATGAATCCAATGCGCGTCGGTTGGCAGAAAAGCGAGCTGAATTACAGTTTAAAGAATCTATCGCTGTATACCATTACAGTATTGACAAGATATTTATAGTACCTAATCAAGTCGATAAGCGTATGCAATCTGCCAAGATTGCCGGGAGTGATAAAGAGAAGTATATACGGGCGATACTTGCTCACGAACTGGCCCATGCGTTATGCGATCAGTATGGTTTATTAGAGAAAAGTTGTTTCAACGATATTAAACCTATGGTCGCTGACAATGCATCGTTAACGTATGCTAATTTGAGGAGGGCAATACCGCCAATCCCTGATGAAGTAATGGCGACAAATGCTGCTTTTGAAGGTTTTGCACAGTTCATTGAGGATAGTGTCGCGAAGCGGCTTGGACTGGAAGAAGTTCAACAGCGGTACAAAAATTACGTGATGGCATCTGGTCCAACTGGTGCCGATGTTGGTGCTGTTAACACGGCGATTTATAAGCTCATATACTATAGCGGTCGAGATTTCATCGCATGGCACTACAAGAACCGGGGCAGCGCGTTTGTGTGGAGAATACTTGCGAATCCTCCAGCAACATCGGCTATGGTCTTTCACCCGGAGACGTATTCGCCGACTATACCGGCGAGCCGGGATTATCGCAACGCGTTAGGCGATGTGGCAAAGCACTTTGGAAACAGGCAGTGGAAGGTAGAAGAAGTCGAACTTGGTGCAATGAAGTTGCGTGGAGCAGCGCTTACGCTTCCAGAAAAGGACCGTGATGTCTTTAGCCATTGCGACTATGTGAAAGATGTCGAATTGACGGGGAAAGACTCATCTGTAATTGCAACATTAACTGTTTTCGACTCTTCTTGTGAGGCTATAAAATACCTGAACAGGAAAGCTGACACAAAAGTAAATGCAGATTTGATAAAGGAACCAGTGGTTTCTGGGTTTAGCTGGATAAAAGCAGATAAAACATTCAAACGGGAGTATATCGAGAAGAAGGGGAACCGGAAAGTATCTCATAGAGATTTCTTCGTCGCCAGCGGCAAAGTTGTGGTATGGTTAGAATTCAAGAATGTGGACTTTCCGCAGAAAGTCCTGACTGCCGCTTTCAACGATATATTCAACCGGCTGCCGAAAGAGGCGCTGCAGAGCGATTAGCGGATGCGGATAGGATTTATAAAGGAGATTAGGCATTGAGCATACTGATCGATCAGAATACGAGGGTTCTCATCCAGGGGCTGACAGGCCGCGAAGGCCAGTTTCATTCCAAGCAGATGATTGAATACGGAACAAAAGTCGTCGCTGGCGTTACGCCGGGCAAGGGCGGGACCGAATCGCTCGGAGTCCCGGTCTATGATACCGTGAAAGATGCCGTTTCCGAGACCGGAGCCAACGCAGCCTGTATTTTCGTCCCCGCGCGGTTCGCGATGGATGCTATCTTGGAGGGTGTCGATGCCGGATTGGACCTGATCGTTGCTATTACGGACGGTTTGCCGACCCAGGATATGATCCGTGTGGTCGATGTCGTCCGTGAGTCCAGAAGGACAAGGCTTATCGGTCCGAACTGCCCTGGCCTTACATCGGCGGGCAAGTGCAAGATCGGGATTATGCCGGGAAATATCTTCAAACCGGGAAATGTCGGCGTGATCTCAAGAAGCGGCACTCTTACCTATGAAATAGTCGACGAACTCACCCGCGCCGGGCTCGGCCAGACGACCTGCATAGGCATCGGCGGCGACCCAATCCTCGGAATGAGGTTTGTGGACGCCCTGCCGCTTTTCGAGTCCGACCCGGAGACGAAAGCTGTGGTTATGGTCGGTGAGATCGGCGGAAGCGATGAGGAAATAGCCGCGGACTACATCAAGCGGATGAAAAAGCCGGTGATCGGGTTCATTTCCGGCCGTTCCGCGCCTCCCGGAAAGCGGATGGGCCACGCCGGAGCGATTATATCCGGCAAGAGCGGCACACCTGAAGCCAAAATTGAAGCGCTTACGGCAGCAAAGGTTGCGATTGCCGATACGACGCAGGAAATCCCCGCGCTGGTCAAAAAAGCGCTGAAGGGGAGATAGCTAATAGCTGTCAGCTATCAGCCGTCAGCAATCAGCTTTGGTTGTGCTGGAACGATAGAAAGTGGATAGTTCATAAACTTCAAAGAGCCTCAGGCAGTAAACCTGGGGCTTTTTTGGTATTTTTACTCTACTATGATTATGAAGACAATACTAATTGATACTAATATACTACTTCACTACAGACAACTTGATCAGATAGATTGGCTAAAAGAGTTTGATGTTGAGAGAATTGTTATACTTATTCCTCCAGTTGTTATAGGTGAGCTGGAAGATCATAAGGTCCGTAATCAATCCAAACTATTAAGGCATAGGGCAGCGGATTGTGTTAAGTGGCTCAACTCTGTTATAAACAGTAAAGGCTTGGAGGCAGAGATTCGCAATGGTGTAGTGTTAAGGTTTCTCGATTATGAGCCACATATTGATTTTAGTTTGCATAGACTACGCCACCGGATTGAAGATGATCGACTTCTTGCTCATGCAATAGAATGGAATAATGATCATCCTGATTCGCCGGTGACTATTCTGACTTCGGATACTGGCGTGAATGTGAAGGCAAGAGGACGGAAGTTACAGGCCGTGTTTTGGGCCGGTAATAAGTACCTTCTTCCTGAAGAGGAAGATTCAGATCAGAAGCGGATAAGGAATTTAGAACGTGAGAATGCTAAACTCAAATCTCGTATGCCAGTTCTTGATATAATGTTTGCAGATATGAAAAAACATCAGGAGTTTTGCCTAGAAGAGATTCCAAAACAAAAAATAGAAATGTGCTGTAAAGAGATATGGGAACGCAACCAAAGTGGACGCCGCTACATATTTGATGATAATTTCTCGCAATACGAGCATGATGAACGGGTGCGAGGATACCTCAAAAACTACGAAAGTTGGTTGAAACAGGTATCATATTATCAAGGACACATTGTTGCAATGCGATTTCTAGTCGCCAACGGTGGGAATGTACCTGCTGAGGATGTAGATATCAAGATTAGTTTTCCTACAGGCATTGTTCTAAGCGGAAATAATAATGTTGGGCTGGAACCTGAAAAACCTAAAGTCTCTTTGGCATGGCAATCATCACCTGTGCCACCATTTGTCAAATCTGAAACAATGATGCAAACGCCAAAACCTATGGCTGGGATTGAGATTAATGGACCAGTGATTTCAGAAGAAGATGCTTCTGTATCTTATCATTTGAATAGAGTGAAGCACAAACAGCCGATATATTTGCCTCCAGCTTATATTGTGTACGATGATCCAGCAGACGCTAAAGACCAATCTGTGCAGTACCATATATTTGCTGACAATCAACCAGAGGTAGTTAAAGGCACACTACATCTGCATAGAAAGCATACAGAAGAGTCTAATTAATAATCAATCAGTTTATCGAGCTTCGGCATAATAAAACACGCCGAAGCTCTTATAACCAACATTATCAGCAGCCGCAACAGCAGCAGCCGCGGTTTAAGTATTTCCTCACGCGGGCGGCGATGGCCTCAGGCGTGAACCCGAACTTCT
Source organism: Armatimonadota bacterium (assembly GCA_039680575.1). Lineage (GTDB taxonomy): Bacteria > Armatimonadota > UBA5829 > UBA5829 > DTLH01 > JBDKSP01. The sequence goes on along the minus strand of JBDKSP010000071.1, from coordinate 97,119 downwards.
CAGCAAGTAGGCCTGCCGGGGCGGAAGCGCCGAAGTGGTCCATCCCGATGATAATCCCCTTGCAGCCCGTATATCTTTCCCAGCCGAACGGCGACGCGGCTTCTATCGCGACCCTCGAAGTTATGCTTGGGGGCAGGACGCTGTCGCGGTATTCCTTCGACTGTGCCTCGAAAAGCTCGAAACTCGGCATAGATACGACCCTGCAGTTGATCCCGCCCGGAGCCAGCAGCTTCTGAGCCTTTATCGCTGCGCTGACTTCCGATCCGGTGGCGATAAGTATGACATCGGTCTTCTCTTCGGGAGAGTCTGAGACTACATAAGCGCCCTTCTCAAGCCATTTCGCTTCCTCAGGGCTGTTTTTGTAGACCGGCGGGAGGTTCTGGCGGGAAAGCACCAGCACAGTCGGACCGGATGCGTTCTTCAGTGCGGCTGCCCAGGCAACTGCCGTCTCGGCGGCGTCCGCAGGCCGGATGACCGTTACCCCTGGGATTGCTCGGAGGCTCGCAAGGTGCTCTATCGGCTGGTGGGTCGGTCCGTCCTCGCCCACGAAGAAGCTGTCATGCGTGTATACATAGATTACCTGGCTCTTATTGATGGCGGCGATGCGGTGCGTCGGGCGGGTGTAGTCCGAGAATGTGAAGAACGTCGATCCGAACGGTATAAACCCTCCGTAGAGCGCCATGCCGTTCATAATCGAGCCCATCGCGTGTTCGCGGATGCCGAAATGGAAGTTCCGGCCTGAGAACCCGCCTTTTTCTATTGCGTCGAAGCCTTTGATCCAAGTTTTTGTGGACGGGGCGAGGTCCGCGGAGCCTCCGCAGAGGCTTGGGACTAGTTTTGCCGCTTCCTGGAGCACCAGACCGCCGGACGCTCTTGTCGCCATCTCCTTGCTCGTGTCCACAGAGGCGAGCAGTTGGTCGGTGATCTCCTGCGGGACCTGGCGGTTTTGCATTTCATCCCACTCTTTTGCAAGGTCGGGGTATTCCGAGCGGTATTTTTTGAACATCTCTTCCCAGCTGCTTCTCATCACGCGCCTGTCTTCGCGCCACTCGGCCCACAAACTTTTTACGTCGTTCGGCACGTAGAAGTCGGGTTCGAGCGGCCAATTGAGGCAATTCTTCATGGCGGTGACTTCATCATGCCCGAACGGTTCGCCGTGGGCTTCCTTGGTATCCTGTTTTGTGGGAGCGCAGCAGCCGATGTGGGTCTTGGCGATGATGATAGTAGGTCTGGAAGTGTCTGTCCGCGCTGATGCGATGGCTGAGTCGATCTCTCTTCTGTTGTGACCATCGACTTTCAGCACCTGCCAGCCGTAGCTCTTGAACCTGAGCTCGATGTCCTCGGAGAATGCAATATCTGTAGAGCCTTCGATGCTTATCTTGTTATCGTCGTAGATGTAGATCAGGTTGCCGAGGCCAAGATGTCCCGCGATAGATGCAGCTTCGTGAGAAATCCCCTCCATCAGGTCGCCGTCGCTCACTATGCCGTAGACATGGTGGTCGATGATGTCATAGCCGGGCTTGTTGAACCTTGCAGCCATCATCTTGCCTGCGATAGCCATTCCGACGCCATTTGCGAACCCCTGTCCGAGCGGACCGGTAGTCGTCTCTATCCCGCGGTCAACATCGGCTTCGGGATGGCCGGGGGTCTTGCTTCCCCACTGGCGGAAAGACTTCAGCTCATCGAGCGTGATTTCGGGGTTTCCCGCAAGGTGCAGCAGGGAGTACAGCAGCGTTGAGCCATGTCCCGCGGAAAGCACGAACCTGTCCCTGTTCGGCCACCTGGGGGTAATGGGATCGTAGCGCAGGAATTTACTCCACAACACAAAGGCATAATCTGCCGCGCCGCACGGCATTCCTGGATGGCCGGATTTTGCTTTCTCGACCATATCGACACAAAGGAACCGGATGGTATTGACGGAAAGTTGGGCTAACTCCGATTCCACGCTGAGCTTCTGCATAAATAACCTCTCTGGTACATAATTTCACTTGGCGATCATTTAGTTTCACCGAACTTAAGATTACCTAATAGCCGTGCTCAAGTCAAGGAAACGGGCGAAGATAGGGAAGAGAGAACAGAGAGAATTCAGAATCTACGGGAGATGGTGGAAGTTTTGGAATGCTTCGCGCGCATTTGCGCCGAAGCCCACCATTTCCGTATATAGTCCGCCTGATATAGTAGTCGGCAGTTGCCCTAGCGCCCATAAGCAGGTTTCGGGGTAGGGATACCCCGAAAAAACGAAGGATTCAGGATGGATGGTGCAGATTACCACCATCTCCCTCCTGAATCCTAGATCCTCTATCCTAATCTCTGACTGCAAGTTCAGCAGAGAGATCGAAATAATACTTCACAGCCTCCGGCGGGATGTTCCACGGGATGTGGTTTCCGATACACATCATGTATCCGCCGGTCATCTTCGAAGTTTCGACCATCTGCTCAACCATCGCCTTGATCTCGCTCTTGTCGTTCCTCATAAGGACCCGGTTATCGCCTTCGCCTGCGATAAAGCAGTTTTCGTGCTTGCGTGCGATGGTTTTCCAGTCGGTATATGGCTCGGATATGATCCCGCGCGCGCCGCAGGCGAAAATATCGTCGGCGTACGTGTCTATACAGCCATCTACCATGAATATGACTTCCTTACCGGCTGCCTTGACTATGCTCCAGAACTCCTCGTAACGCGGGAAGATATACTTCTTCATCCACGCAGGCGAGCAGATGGGGCCTTTCGAGTTGACGATGTCATCATGGCAGACTATGAAGTTGACCGGAAGCTTGGCAAACGTGCGGAAGACCCGTCTGTTTATCTCCGCGAACTCGTCCATGATCCGCTCGAACCGCTCGTCCAGGCAGATCTCAAGGAAAAACTCCCAGCCGAAAGTGAGGAGCGGCCACATGAACATGGTGTTGTAGAAAGAGACCATTGCAGATGAGCCCTCAGGGGCTTTGTCTCCCCATTCGGAAGGGAAGCACTGCCGCCACATCGGGTAGAGCTTTTCCTCGTCGCGGTAATCTCTCGACTCGACGACCGGAATATCGGAGAAATCGCCCTGTGCGAGAGGTGAAAACTTCAGAGCATCCTCCGCCGTTTTGAAATTATGCCCCCAGTCCCACTGCCAGGTGTAGCTGTCACCCCAACGCACCCGGTGTTTGTGCTCCTCGCCAGAATCTTCATCCATATCAACGGTTTCCGGACGGGGAATAGGCTTGTCCTGCGAGGGTATTTCAAGCCTTAACTGTGGATAGAGCTCCGCCAGCTTCTCTCTGCAGAGCTTGGGATGTTCGTAATGATCGATGCCGGACATATAAGTCTCAGCATCCGGGCAGGACCAGTGCTCCCAGTGCGGAATTCGCTTTGGAGCAAGCCCCTTAAACGCTTGATACCAGCTATCCATCGTAGCTCCTTTGTTATATCGATATTCTGAGTTTCAAGTATAACATCGAGGGATTGTCAGCGCAATATACACTGCATCGCAACAACGGCAGTGTCATCGCGCAGTTCTCCGTCCGCCCAGTCTCTTGCAGCGGTAAGCAGACGTTCGACCAGCTTATCAGAGCTTTCATGCCCATGTTTTCTGACGACTTTTGCTATGCCTTCGGACCCGAAGAACTCTCCATAACCGGGCCATGCTTCGCTGATCCCGTCCGTATAGAGCAGGAGCTTGTCGTTTGGGTACAGTTTGCTGTGAAATTCGGGGTATTGATAATATTCTTTAACACCGACTACCAGACCCGGGACTTCCATTATCTCTACTTCACTTGTCCGGTGGCGAAAAGTGATTCCGGGAGGGTGGCCGGCATTTGTGTACGCCAGATCGCCTGTGGTTGGGTCCCAAATGGCTAGAAACACAGTAACGAACGCTCCCAGCCATGGCTGCTGCGAGTAAAGCACTGAGTTTGCCTGTGTCATCGCAGTGGAAGGCGATGAGTTGTGATAAGCAAGAGCTCGGATGGTGCTTCTTGTGGCCGCAGCAAGCGATGCGGCTTCTATGCCTTTGCCGGAGACATCACCGATCAGCAACGCTGCTTTACCGTCGGCTGTAGTAAAAGCGTCGTAGAAGTCTCCGGTGACTTCACGTCTGGCAGAAGCAGGCACATAAGCAGTAGAGACCGTACAGCTCTGCCCAATCGACGGTTGGGTGGGGATCAGCGCGCGCTCAAGCTGGGTAAGCTGGGTTTCCAGCGTCCTGCGAAGTTCTACCATCTCAGAAATATCCGTCAGGCTTACTACGGCACCTGTTATATTTCCTTCAGAGTTCAGCACAGGAGCGCTGTTTGCCAACGCTGTAACCTCGTTGCCGTCAGACCGCTCCACAAGGACTTCCATATTCATCATGCGCTCGCCCCTCAAGAGTGACCGGTATATCGGCATATCTTCTACCGGAAGCAGAGACCTGTCCTCAGCCTTGAGCAGCCGGTAGGACTCCGATATTGCTTCGGTAACGTTGGAGGCCAGCGGGCCGCCGAGTATATCCACGGCTCCGGGGCTGAAATACGTGATCTTCCCCGTGGCGGCGTCTCCCATTACCACTCCGACAGGGACGGTATCGAGTATGACCTGCAGCGTTGCCCTGGCCTGAGCTTCACGCTCAGCTGCCTGTTCGGCAGAGTCTTTCGCCTCGGCGATCTCCTGTTCTATCCGTTTTTGTTCGGTAACTTCCAGTGAAAGAACGGAAATGGATATTACTTTTCCTGACTGAGCATCTGTGTGGGGCACGATTGAAGAATCCCAATAGGTTATCCTCGATGGGGTTTCGAGCCTTATGTTTCTGTACTGCCGCGCTTCTCCGGTTTTGCAGACTTCTTGATACATCGGCAGGATCACATTCTCCCAATCCGGGAAAATGTCCCAATGCCGCTTTCCTATGAATTCCTTCAGAGGGTCACTGATCCCGGCGGATTTCAGGGCACCTACCTGAGCATTATTTATCATCAGAAGCTTGTAATCAGGTGGCGATACAACGTGGAAACTGAAATGCACCTTACTACATGTGTCCATCAGGATACTACAGAGCGTGTCTTGTTGTATTTCATGTGTGTTAGTACCGGCGGTATTGCGCTCGGGCATTTGCAATCACGCTTTCCGCATAGATAATGCTCATCTTTCGAAGTGTAATTCTAAATGTACGGTTTTCCCTTGGTCCCTCCTTGTTTTACCAATGCTCTTTACCAACGAAACTGAATAATAAGGCTTTATGATGAATTGAGACAGACCAGTGCGGTAAATTTAGTGCAGAAAGCTGGAAAAGAGGCTCTTATTCGGCTGCGGATGAAGGGCAGAAAGGCTCATCACCTGCAGCAGGGCTGTCCAGGATAGGTTGGTGCCTGATTATCGGGCGTTTCCATTTACCGGTAAAATAGTAAAGCTGACTGATAATAGCCGAAGCCACGATGCTTATTGCTATGGCATAGTAAACCCCTTCGACTTTATGCATACGGCTGGTAAGATACGCCGCCAGCGGCACGCGGGCGACCCAAAGGGAAATAAGTGAGATAAGTGTGGTGATGAGTGTATATCCCGCGCCGTTGATTACTCCGTTGCTTACGAACATCATCGCCATGAACACATAGCAGAACCCGACTATCCGCAGATAGCTTACTCCAAGCCTTACTACCTGTGGATCGTAGCCCTTCACGAACAGGCCGACAAGCAGCCGGGGCATTGTAATTGCGAAAACCGATAGGACCAGCGCTGTGCCCCCGGAGATCAGCATGCCCCACAAAAACGTTTCTTTTGCTCTGTGAAGGCGGTTTGCGCCGATGTTCTGCCCGACAAGCGTGGATATGGCAACGCCGAATGTCATGGACGGAAGGAAAACAACCTGGTCTATGCGGATCGCCGCCCCGAACGCCGTCGCGGCGTTTTTGCCGAACGAATTGACGAATCCCATAACGGCGACCATGCCGAGTGAGATCAGCGACTGCTGCAAAACCGACGGAATGCTGATCTTTAGTATCAATTTGCCGGTAGGCCAGTGAATGCTGAGTCGCCTCCAGTCAGGGGCTGCGATGTGGTCCTTGCGCCTGATGTAAATCAGTCCGACTGCCAGGCACAGCATCTGCATAACGGTAGATGCTACGGCTGTTCCGTTCAGCCCCATACGCGGGAACCCGAGCCATCCGAACATCAGGATCGGATCGAATATAGCTGTCATTACAAGAGCGCCTGCCTGGAAATAAAGCGGCGTCTTCGAATCTCCTACTCCTCGAAGCATGGAGCTTAACAAAAACAGGCCAAATACGAACGGTATGGAAAAAAGCGATATCTTGAGGTAACTGACAGCTAATGGATATACATCCGCTGGACTATGCATCAATTGCATGAGCCACGGTGACAGAAACTGACCAAGTACCATAAGGATAACACTTGCGCTCAAGACAATAGCAGTGGAGGTCTGTACCAACTGCCGGAACCGGTCCCATTCACGTGCCCCGGCGAACTGAGCAGCCAGGATGCTGGTCCCGATTGTAAGCCCGATGGCGATGGCCATCAAAAGGAACATAACCGGCATGCTGTCCGTCACTGCCGCAAGCTGGGTACTGCCTAGAAATTTACCCACCCATATCCCGTTGACGAGACTATAGGCGACCTGGATCGCATTTCCGGCAAGCATCGGGAGCGAAAACATTACCAGGTGCCGGGGAATACTCCCGACGGTCAAGTCGCGCCCGTGCTTGTTATCAGATTGTTTCAAAGGTTCGGTCATTAATAATATCCTGACTAAAGCTACATTATAGCCTATTACACAAGCTCAATAACAGGAAAATAATAGTCTCTGAATGCAATTGGAACCGAGTCCCGCTTGCGGTTTGACATGGGACTCTCATTTTGATATACTGCCTGCTGGTACTGGCCGCAAAATCGAATGTCCAGTGCTAGCTATTCCACTTATAGCGTGTTTCGAATCCAGCAGCGTAAGGTCATATCATACCTCAGCTTGTTGAATCCAATTGTTGAAACGTGCTCTTAGGAGTTTTTAATGCCAAGTATAGTCGTGGTAGGTATGCAGTGGGGTGACGAGGCTAAAGGAAAAGTCGTAGACTACGTCTCCCAGAATGCTGATATAGTCGTGAGATATAACGGCGGAAACAACGCCGGTCACACGGTAGTCATCGATGGAGAGATCTTCAAGTTCCACACGCTCCCGGTAGGCGCGCTGAACAAAGGTGTAACCAGCATAATCGCCGACGGTGTAGTAATCGATCCATCAGTCCTGGTCGAAGAACTCGATTCTCTGACAGAGAGAGGTTACAACGGCAAGAGCCTGAAGATCAGCGGTAATGCTCACGTGATTATGCCTTACCACAAGCTTTTCGATCGCCTGGAGGAGGGCCGGAAGGGTGACCGGAAGATCGGGACGACCGGCCGGGGCATAGGTCCCTGCTACGCAGACAAAATCTCCCGTATAGGGATCAGAATATCGGAACTTATCGACCCGAAACAGTTCCGTAAGAAGCTTTCCCAGGCTCTCAGCGTAAAAAACGAGATCCTGACGAAGGTATACGAGCACGAACCGCTTTCTGAAGATGAAATATTCGCCGAGTACTCTGCCTACGCAGAAAGAATCGCACCATTTGTCGCCGATACGACCCACATGCTCCATAGAGAGGCCAAAGCGGGCAAGAGAATCGTCTTTGAGGGCGCACACGGCACGCTTCTGGACATCGACCACGGCACATATCCTTATGTCACATCGTCTCACACGATAGCAGGAGGCGCCTGCATCGGGACCGGCGTCGGCCCGACGATGATCGGCAAAGTGATCGGCGTTGCCAAATCCTACACGACCCGCGTGGGAGAGGGCTGGTTCCCGACAGAGCTTGAGAACGAGACCGGAAATTACCTCCGCGAGCGCGGCAAAGAGTATGGGACGACCACAGGCCGACCGAGGAGATGCGGATGGTTCGATGCTGTGGCCGTAAGGCTTTCAGCACTCGTCAGCGCAGTCGATGGCATCGCGCTTATATCGATGGACGTGCTCTCCGGGCTGGACAAAATCTGCGTCTGCACAGCTTACGATCTGAACGGCGAGAGGGTTGAGGACTTCCCGACCGATCCGGTTAAACTCGGGCAGTGCAAGCCGGTCTACGAAGAGCTGCCGGGCTGGAAAGAGGACATAAGCGGCGCGAGGAGCTATGATGACCTTCCTGTAAACGCCCAGAATTACATAAAGCACATATCGGAAGCGGTCGGAGTGCCGGTAGTCCTGGTTTCCGTAGGCCGAGGCCGCGAGCAGACCATATTGCTCAAGCCCGAAATGCTCAAACTGTAGTCAATAAGAGAGACTTTAGAATAAAGGATATAGGGTTTAGGGACTGGTGATGGAAACTTACACCATCTCCACTAAATCCTAAATCCTTCTCAACCTATAACCCCAATTTCCATTTTTATGCTTCGAGACCGTAGTTCGTCACGAAGTACGACATACGCCAATCCATTCTGTGCCCTTCCCCATTTGCGATAAGAAAAATCCTGTTGTATACTAAACACCGACATGCGTATATCAGACAATCCTAAACCACTGCAAATTATCCCGCTCGGCGGAGTCGGCGAAATAGGCAAGAATATGTTCGCCATCAGATACGGCAATGATATTCTTGTAGTCGACGCCGGGCTTATGTTCCCCGAAGATGAAATGCTCGGGGTAGACATAGTCATTCCAGATATCAGCTATCTTCTGGAAAATAAGAAAAAAGTCGTCGGAATAATCCTGACGCACGGGCATGAGGACCACATCGGCGCGCTGCCTTATATATTGAACCAGATGGATGTGCCGATCTGGGGAAGCCGTCTGACTCTCGGCCTTATTCAAGCAAAGCTCGAAGAGCACGACTTGGCCGAGTCAGTCGAGATGAATGAAGTCAAATCCGGAGATGTAGCCAAGTTCAAACGGAGCTTCGAGGTGGAGTTCATCCGCGTCAGCCACAGCATACCGGATGCCACCGGACTTGCCATCAGGACCCCTGCCGGAACAATCGTCTACACAAGCGATTTTAAGTTCGATTACACTCCTGCATCGGGGCTTACCATAGATGCTGCACGGTTTGCACAGCTCGGCAATGAAGGCGTGCTCGTGATGATGACCGATTCCACGAACGTCGAGAAAAAGGGCTATACTCCGAGCGAAACGGTCGTGAGAGACGCGCTGAATGAAGCATTTGCCGAGGCAGACGGACGGATTATTATCGCAACATTTGCATCGAACATCCACCGGATGCAGGAAGTATTCAACGCAGCTCACCGCTACGGCAAAAAAGTGCTCGTAATCGGCCGCAGTATGGCCAGGAACAGCGAAATTGCCGAGCAATTAGGGTATCTGAAGGTCCCGGATGACACCAGAATAACCCTTTCCGAACTTTCGTCTGTCGATCAGAAAGATGTAGTCGTCATGACGACAGGCAGCCAGGGTGAGCCGCTCTCAGCTCTCACTCGAATGGCAATGGACGAGCATAAGAAGATCAAAATCGGCCCTGGCGATACGGTAATCATCTCCGCTACGCCTATTCCGGGCAATGAAGACCTCGTGATGCGGACGATCAACAATTTGTTCAGACAAGGCGCAAAGGTAATATACGACGCAATAGCCCCGGTCCATGTTTCCGGCCACGGCAATCAGGGAGACCTTCGGCTGATGCTGAGCCTCCTCAGGCCGAGCTACATAATACCTGTCCACGGCGAGCCGAGGCATTTTGCCAAGTATGTCGAACTGGCGCAGGGTATGGGCTACGGTCCAGAGAGCGTGATCGGGCTCGAAATAGGCGATATTCTCGAAATCGACAAAGAAGGCGGGCAGATTGCCGGTAAGATCGACCAGTACGGCAGCGTTATGGTAGATGGAATGGGTGTCGGCGATGTAACCGATGTTGTCCTACGAGACCGGCGGCACCTGTCGCAGGACGGGGTCATCGTAGTTGTCGGGACTATCGACAAATCCACAGGGAAGATCATCTCCGGCCCGGATATCGTCTCCAGGGGGTTCGTAATCCCTGAGCATGAAGAAGAGATTATGGACGAAGCTAAGGAAGTGATGCTCCGTAAAGCCGATGAGATGATGGCCGACGGCGTGACCCAGTGGGACGCTATCAAACCAGCTATGAGAAGCGCGCTGGGCAAGTATCTCCACGTGACTACGGGCCGCCGCCCGATGATTATTCCCGTTTTTACCGAGGTATAAGTCAGATTTCTGATGGGCCGGGGGATCCTGCCCCGGTCCCCATTCTCCAGGGCATCCATGCCCATTCTTCCTGGATGCTGAATCAAGTTCAGCAAGACGTTCCGTTGCTTCGGACTGCTTGCTCTCGCATCTATAGATGATGCTGCCGCGACAGCGCTTTCAAAGAAAGCGCGATAGCTGCCGAAGCCGACACTGCAAGTGTCGAAATCCCGGGATCGCCTTTCATCCACCCCGTGGACCTACCGGACCACGGGGAGAAGCACGACATCCACTCCCTCGCGTTTCCTGAGTCTGCTGACCGGGTAACGATTATTTATTGAGATTTCGGACAGGGAGGTAATTAAATGGCACAAAGGACTCTCGATGGCAAAAAAGTAGCGATTCTTGTCGCTGATGACTTCGAACAGGTAGAGCTGACCGAGCCCAGAAAAGCCCTTTCATACGCAGGGGCTCAGACGTTTATAGTCTCGCCAGCGGAAGGACAGGTTCAGGGGGTAAACCACGATAAACCCGCGGATAAGTTCAATGTGGATGTACCGCTTAACGACGCAAATGCTGACGATTTTGACGCTCTCCTTCTTCCGGGCGGCGCATTGAACCCCGACCAGTTAAGAGCAAACGACAAGGCAAAAGAGTTCGTCCGACAGTTCGATGAGGCCGGAAAACCGATTGCCGTCATCTGCCACGCCCCGTGGACACTCGTCTCCGCCGGACTCGTCAAAGGCCGGACACTCACCAGCTATCACACGATCAAGGACGACATTGTAAACGCCGGAGGCAACTGGGTGGACCAGGAAGTGGTGGTAGACAACAACTGGGTGACTAGCCGCTCTCCGAGAGACCTTCCAGCCTTCAACCAGGCAATGGTCCAACTCTTCAGCGAAGGTGTAAAGCCCAAAAAAGAGCCCGCACAGGCGATGTAGGGGGAAATTTCATAGTTTTGAGAAGAGGTCCGGGATGGGAATCTCGGTTTTTTTGCCGAAATATGTTGTGTGGGCGGTTACTCAATAGACGGCATCGGTTTTCAATTTGTCCGAAATATTTCTGTGCGCTCTTGCCATATTCGTGCTTGCTTATGGGAATATATGCCACAATGATCGGTCCAGAAGGCAACATCATAACTGATACATGTGCTGAAAAGGAGCAAATATTATGGCAATTGGAAACCAGAAGGATCTATTTGTGAAAATACTGAGCAACGTGCGGCAGGGCACGGAGAACGCAACTACCATTTATCAGATGATGAGTGAGGAAGCTGATAATCCGGACATTAAGGATGCCCTGCAGGCCAGAGCCTTTGTATCAAACAAGGTTCTGAATACTATCGATAAGTGCTTCGACATGATAGGCGAGAGTCCAGTGAAACCCACCGGACGGCTTCATGACGTGTTTGTAGAGGACTTCCGCAAGGAGCTTTCTGAGATAGATTCTCCTGCAGCGCGGCGTTTATACATTCTGATCAAGGCAAGCCATCTGAACCATCTCCGCATCGGTGAATTTGTGGCTCTGACTGAAGCGGCCGATGTAACGGGTAACTACGGAGTCGGCCTATTACTTGAGACTTGTCTCGCCGACAAGATGGCGTTCGTTGAACGAACACGACGCCTTATCAGGAACGTCGTCGAAAGCAAGATAGAGTCAAGACGGATGTAGTCCAGGTTCGGACATAAAGCCTACTGAACCGGGAAAACCGGGACTGAGCCCTATGAAACCAGTTTAGCTTGCGGGGTTTAGTCCCGGCTTTCTTCAAGATGCTGTTGCTACCTCGCTTCACAGACAAAATCCGCCGGATTTCCAACCTTGATAAGCAGCATGGTATGATGATATTGTATTTTGCTGCAATGAAAGGTTGGTTCGGTCGTGAGTGCAGGCAAGTGGCGTAAAAAATGGGCGGAAAAGGTGCGTAACCCCGAAGACATGGTGCGCTTTGTGGAAGCTGTCGGGTGCTGCACGGGCAAGCCATTGCTAAAGTACCCGGAATTTCCCAGCCAGTATGAAGCGCTCGGTGAGGTCAACCCCGGCGTGCCGGATATCTGGTTTTGGAAGGACGATCTGCACACCGAAAAGCGTGTATACTACACGCGCGTCTTTGGCAGCCAACCTGGGTTCCTGTCATATCCACTGCTGCCTGTTTTTATAGCGACGAACGGCGCAGTAGCCGATGAATTGATCTTCAACGGGCTGCTGTCACCCGAAGCGCAGCAGGTGTATCGTGCCATCGAGTCGTATGGCCCCATCTCCACAATAGACCTGAAGCGAATGCTCACACCCGACGCAAAGCACAGCGCTGACCGGGTGCTTATAAACCTTGACCGCCAGTTCATAATCACCAAAGTCGGTATTACAGGGCGTACACTCGGCATCTACAGTTATATCTGGGACCTGGTGGAGCGGTGGGTGCCTGAGATGCTGATTGCAGCCGACCGTCTGGGGCGAAAGCAGGCCGAGTCTATGCTCCATGAACACCTGGCGGCTTTCGAAATACCGTCCGACTCGTTGTTCTATACTAAAGTTTTGCGATTACGGGAATCGAAAGGGATTTAATGAAAACTCCACGGCTTCGATTGGTCGGCGGTATCTATAAAGGCTCGCCGGATGAAACCATACCGTTTCTTATCCAGACATTCGGCAGGCTTTCCGAAGTAAAACATGCCCATAATGTCGCCAGACAGGTTCAGTATGCGAGCGGCACGAGCGACAGAGACTACATCCACTTTCTTGGCGTTGAGGTGGACCGGATCGAGTGTATTCCCGCCGGATTTATGGCGTGGGAGATAGACGGCGATCTGTGGAGCATCCTGGAGCCGCGGAACGGGAAAGATGAGGTGATCTGGCAGGAAAAGCTCACGTGGCAATGGCTGGACCAGTCCGTTCATGAAAAGCCGTGCGGAGAATTTACCGCAAGATGCCCGGATGAGTGGAACAATGACGCTCCCGCCCTCCGCGAATTCCGAATCGTATCGAACGGCTATATCGGCGCTCCATTGGACGACGCCATCGACATCGTAGACTACAACCCGTCATGGCCGCAGATGTACATCGAGATGCAGGAGCGGATCAAAAACCTTCTCGGGTCTGATATTGCGCTGCGTATAGAACACTACGGGAGCACATCCATTCCGGGCATGCCTGCAAAACCGGTCATCGACATTCTGGTGGAGATACCGTCCTGTGAAGAGGCGAGAAAACGGGCAGTTCCGGCCTTCAACAGCCCTGAAAACGAGTATTGGTACTACAAAGACCACATGTGCTTCATCCTGAGAGACAGGGTTACCGGCATACGCACTCACCATATCCACATGGCGCCCGCAGGCCACAGGTTGTGGGAGGGGCTGGCGTTTCGCGATTATCTGCGGACCCACCCAGCGGATGCCGCGCGGTATGTTGACTTGAAGCGTGACCTTGCCCGGCGCTGCCAGGGCGACCGCGAAGGCTATACCGACGCCAAAGAGTCATTTGTGCGGGAGATAACGGACAAAGCACTCCGGGGACAGGGGTGATTCACTCCCCGCCACCTTAGAGCTAACGCATGCGGCAGCTTCCGCTTTTCTAGCGGCATCCACTATCCCGTCATTTTCCTATGCTTGTATGCTTTGAATCCCGAAGCACGGCATCCACCAATTCCATTTTCGCGTCTTTTGCGCTTCTTCGCGCATTTCGCGATTCAGAATCTTTGGTACCGCTTCGAAATAAGACGCGTTCGCCCTCTATATCCCTAAATAAATTTGCGGATGATCTCCCTAAGCGGTATAATTACGCCGTATCCCTCATAAAAATATCTATAATCAGGATGGTATTATCGCTTTATGGACTTTGCCGCCGTCATTCTCGCAGCGGGTAAAAGTACCCGGATGAAATCCGCGCTTCCAAAAGCAGTACATACTATCTGCGGCAAGCCCGTTACCCGGCACATTGTCGATGCCTGCCGCGCGGCCGGTATCGAAGAGACCATTGTTGTCGTTGGCTATGAATCCGCAAAGGTCAAAGCGGCCATCGGAAGTGATGTACTCTATGCCGTGCAGTCCCCGCAGCTTGGAACAGGCCACGCGGCAATGCAGGCGATGCCTCAGGTAGACAAATCACACATGCTCCTTCTCCCAGGTGATGCTCCGCTTATAACTCCATCAGCTATCGAAAAGCTGATAACGTCGCACAAATCATCGAAATCTGCCGCGACTCTTCTCACGGCGCTCCTGGACGAACCGGCAAACTACGGCAGGATCATACGCGGACCCGACGGAAATGTCGAGAGGATAGTCGAAGCCCGTGACGCATCTCCTGAAGTGCTTGCGATAAACGAGGTCGCAACATCGATCTACTGTTTTGATGTCGAGCTGCTGAAAGCTGCACTCACTGAGCTCAGGACCGACAACGCCCAGGGTGAGTATTATCTGACCGATACCATCGAAATCCTGCGGAGCAGAGGCCACAAAGTCGGAGCCGTGACAGCGGACGATCCGCGTGATACGCTCGGAATCAACACACGCATCGAGCTGGCCGATGCCGCATCCATCATGCGGCGCCGAATACTCGACGCGCTGATGCTGGACGGCGTGACGATTATCGACCCCGATGCCGTATATATCGATGCCGGGGTCAAAATCGGCAGGGACAGTGTGATATATCCGAGCACGGTCATCGAGGGAAGCACTGTAATCGGCGAACGTTCCGTAATCGGTCCGTTTACCAGGCTAACCGATGCTGCAATCGGAAGTGAAGCGCATATCGTGTCTTCGGTAGTCACAAGTGCCGCAGTCCCGGATAACGCGTGTATCGGTCCATTCGATCATATTAAGGAAGTGAATAAGTAGTATGAATGATCTTCGTTTGTTCAGCGGCAGCTCGAACCCCAAGCTGGCAGGCGACATAGCAGCTAATCTTGGAATTTCGGTGGGCGATATGACCCTGCGCAGGTTCTCAGACGGCGAAGTGTGGGTGCAGATCAACGAAAGTGTGCGCGGGAAGGATGTATTCGTTATCCAGTCCGGCTGCTGCCCGGTAAACGATAATGTAATGGAGCTCCTGATTATCCTGGACGCGCTCCGCCGCGCCAGCGCGCGCAGGATCAACGTTGTGATGCCTTATTATAGCTATTCCAGGCAGGACAAGAAGGTGAAACCGAGACAGCCGATAACAGCGAAGCTCCTGGCAAACCTGATAGACACCGCTGGAGCCGACCGACTGCTCGCTCTCGACCTCCATGCCGGACAGTTGCAGGGTTTTTTCGACATGCCGGTCGATAATCTCTACGCAGGCCCGATCATAGCCGATTACCTGAAAAACACCGTGACAATCCATAATAATTCGGTAGTGGTTTCACCTGATGTGGGCGGGGTAACGCGGACAAGGGCAATGGCTGAAGTCCTCGGCACTCCGATAGCCATTATAGTCAAGCGCAGACCGGAGCCGAACAGGTCCGAGGTCATGGAGGTCATAGGAGACATAGCCGGCAGGTCATGCATCATGATAGACGATATGATCGACACCGGCGGGTCCATCGTCTCGGGTGCGAAAGCGCTTGCCGAGCGGGGCGCAAAAGAGGTATATGCAGCCTGTACGCACGGAATATTCTCCGACGAAGCGATTTCCAAGCTCGAAGCCTCACCGATCAAACAGGTTATCTCGACCAACACTATACCGCTTCCCCAGGAAAAACAGACCGGAAAAATGGTAGTGCTTTCCGTTGCGCCGATTCTGGCCGACGCTATCCGCAGGATTCACAATGAGTCCTCCGTAAGCCAGTTGTTCGAGGGCTCCTGGACAGGGCAGAGTTGAAATTAATCGTAGGGCTCGGCAATCCCGGACGGGACTATGCAGGCACTCGCCACAATGTAGGGTTCGAGGTGCTGGATGTCCTGGCAAAGCGCTTCCATGTACGTATCCTGCGCCGGATGGGGCGCGCCCTCATCGCCCGCGCGAAGGTCGGGGAGAGTGAAGTCACGTTTATGAAACCCCAGACATTCATGAACCTCTCGGGTGAGGCAGTCTCGAATATCGCACGCAGGGAAAAGATCGAGCCTTCTGAAATACTGGTAGTCTATGATGATATGGCGCTGCCCCTGGGGAAGATCAGGATCAGACCGGGCGGCAGCGCAGGCGGTCACAATGGAATGCGCTCGATTATCTCCCACCTGCATACCAATGATTTTCCGAGAGTGCGGGTGGGGATCGGCTCGGCCAGCGGCGACGCCATAGACCATGTGCTCTCCAGGTTCGCCCGGGCAGAACGCCAGATCGCTCACGAAGCCATCCTCACCGCCGCTGATGCTATCGAGGTAATCATCACTGAAGGGCTGGAGCCCGCGATGAACCGATATAACAGAAGCGAGGAATAGCTTTTAGCAGTCAGCTTTTGAACCGCAGAGACACGGTATCTGCTCTTACGCTACGAGTCTCCACCCAGTGGACTCACCGGTCCACTGTGAGAAGCACACTTTCCGCCAATTTCGAAAGGCTGGCTTCAGCGCAAAATACGTGCATACAAGCATCACATCTCCGACCATCGGACCCTAAATCCTCTCTCTTCCCCGTTCCCTGTCATCTGCTCCCCAAAATATTCATTGCTCTATGTTTTGTACACGGAACCCGTACAATGGTAAACTACTGCACTAGAAAACTTAGCTGAAATATCCCTACTTTCACTCTTTACTGTCTTGCATGACAGGCTGCTTGCCTAGTATAATCACACGAGACCGAAATTATTCTGACCGACTCATAAGATAACTCCGAGCAACAAGAACAACCGCAAGTTCACTACGCCCGGTTAGGGGCATCGTTATATACGGACGAGACTATGGCTAAAATACTCATTGCAGAAGACGACCTTGACAGCAGAGCTGAATTGAGACAACTTCTTGAAATTATGGCTCACAATATTACTGATGTGAAAGATAGTAAAAAGGCCGCCTCCTGCGCCTGCTCCATGCCGTACGATCTCGTCATATTGGGACTGGAGCAGAAAGCCGCCGGCATCAAAGCGATCCGCGCGATAAGAGAGGAATGTCCCGACCTTGCGATACTCGTAACCGTAGATGCAGGCTCCATATCGAGCGCTTTCGATGCATTGAAGCTCGGAGTATCGGACTACCTGGTAAAACCCTGGAACAGCGACGAGGTAAGGGTAAGAGTAGACCGCATCCTGGAAGAATGCTGGAAGACGAGACAGCTCAAACACCTTTTCGGCGAGATGGAACATCATTTCGACCTCCACCATACCGCCGGAATGTGCCAGGATTTCAAGCAGGCAATTGCTCTTGCTCTGAAAATTGCCGCAACTGATAAACACATCCTCGTCTCAGGCGAATACGGGACCGGTAAGGAATGCCTTGCCAGGTCCATACACCGCCGCAGCAAGCGGGCCAGCAGACGGTTCGTAAGGATCGACTGCGGCAGCGCCACAGCCCCGGCTCTCGACGCTATGCTTTTCGGCATCGAGGACGGCAAGTTTTCAAAGGGGGTCGACCACGGAATCGGGCAGGTGGATCTGGCTTCCGGCGGGACGATCTTTCTCGATGAGATCGCAAATACAAGCCTGAGCACCCAGTCGGTGCTTAACAGGATGCTGAGGGACGGACAGTTCTCGCGCATCGGAGGGACTGCCGTGGTAGATTCCAATGTGAGGATCATTGCATCTACAAGCACGAACCTTGCAGCCGCAGTCGAATCTGGCAATTTTGACGACGATCTTTACCAGGTTTTGCGCAGCACCGTCATTACGCTGCCTCCACTGAGGGACAGACACGAAGACATCCCTCTTTTAGCCGATTATTTCATCAAGAAATACGCTGCCGAGACCGGCAAGCACATTTCATCGATCTCCGGCGCTTCCCTTGACCTGATGCTCTCATGCGAGTGGACTGGAAATATCCGGGAGTTCCGCAACTGCATCGAGCGGTCCGTTATCCTTTGCGACGGCGACTGCATCCAGCCGTCCCACCTCGCAATAAACGGCAGTAAATCGCTCGCTAAACGGAAACAACCGGCCGCTATGAAATCGTTAAGGGAAATCGAGCGCGATCACATCAAAAAAGTGTTGATCGCATGCAATTGGAACCGTTCATCCGCCGCAAGCATCCTCGAAATCGACCGCAAAACGCTCCGCAGCAAGATCCGCGAGTTCGGATTTATCCCTCCTGAAGAAAACAAAAGAGAAAAGGAATGAGCTATGAGGGACGCCATCCCCCGTCCCCGGAAGTGACACATCGGCCGTTTGCCTTGTATAATAGAGGTGTACACAACGTTGTGTTACTGGAGGAACAAGCATGTACGAGTATTGCAGCCGGAAATTCGGGCATTACCTGTCGATAACCGGTTTTGATAAGGTCTATTACGGTTTTTCGGCGGCAGGAACGATTGAACGAGGCAGCGGACAATGAACCATGACATAATCAAGTGGGTGCTGATACTCATACAGTCCACAATGGCGCTTCTCATCGTTCTGGACCCATTCGGGCTGCTTCCGCTTGTAGTCGGCGTAACCCACCAGATGACCACCAAGCAGCGCCAGCGTATGCTGACCAGGGCAGTGCTGATAGCGTTCGCGATGCTGCTCGTCTTCACATTCAGCGGGACCGCCATACTCAGGCTTTTCGGGATAGAGCTATATGACCTGCAGATCGCGGGCGGGCTGCTTCTTCTGGTAATGGCGCTCAACATCGTCATTCACGGGCGGATGTCCTCCGAACCGGCGCTCGACGGCGGGATAGGCATGGGTGTAGTGCCGATAGCGTCGCCGCTCCTTGTCGGTCCCGGCTCCATTACAGCCGCGGTAGTCCTGGTCGGGACTCAGGGTATTATTCTTGCTTCCCTTGCTGTCGCGATAGCCTTTTTTCTGACATGGGTGGTGCTCAGGGCTACTACGCTGATATATAAAATCCTCGGCGTCACCGGATCGGACGTAATCGCGCGGATAATGGGAATCCTCCTCGCCGCAATCGCCATTGTCTACATCCGCGACGGCATTTTCGGGATTCTGGTGGCAAAAGGAATCTGCAAATAAGAATTCTCCGGCAAGCACAGAGTCCATTTTCATCCTGGATTCTGGATCTTCCGGGAGAATTTCAGTCGTATTCACAACTGAAACATCAGATGATGCAAGAATAAGCAGTCCGAAGCATTCTGAATCACGAAATGCGCGAAGAAGCGCAAAAGACGCGAAAATGGAATTGGTGGATGCCGTGCTTCGGGATGAAAAGTGATCCCGAAGCATAGAAGGGATTGGTGGAGACTTGAGGGTCTTATTGTAGATACTTTAGGTCTCCACCATCCGCGAAATCCGTGTTTCGGAAGTTTTTTACAACGCAGCTTTGATGATCGCGGTGAAGTCTTCTGATTTCAGGGCTGCTCCGCCGACCAGTGCGCCGTCGATGTCGGACATGTGCAGGAGTTCAGCCGCGTTGCTCGGCTTCACGCTGCCGCCGTACTGGATTCTGACTGAATCAGCATCTTCGGCGCCGTACATCTCTTTTACAACGCCTCTGATCATTCCGCAGACTCTGTTAGCCTCTGTGGAATCGCAGACTTCGCCTGTCCCGATCGCCCAGACCGGCTCGTAAGCTATCACGAGAGTCTTTACCTGCTCAGTAGTGAGCCCAGCGATGTCTGCCTTGATCTGCGCGGCTATTACTTCATCCGTCTTACCGGCTTTTCGCTCGTCCAGCATCTCGCCGCAGCAGATGATAGGGGTGAGACCTGCCGCAAAGGCAGCTTTTACCTTCTTGTTGATCGTCGCATCGGTCTCAGAGAAGTAACCGAGCACTTTAGTCAGCTCTTCATCGACCGTTCCGAACCGGCCGCGTGTCTCCGAGTGACCGATAATAGCGTATTTGCACCCTACGTCCGTAAGCATCCCCGGCGCGATTTCGCTTGTCCACGCGCCTTTTGTCTCCCAGAATATATTCTGAGCGCCAAGCTCTACGTTGGTGTCGGCAATCGCCTGTTTTACCGGCCAGAGGGCTGTAAACGGCGGGCAAACGACGATCTCGACGCCTTTGACGTCTTCATTGGCGCTCGCAAGCGCGTTTACCAGCTCGACCCCCTCAAGGACGGTCTTGTGCATCTTCCAGTTTCCTGCAATTATTGGTGTTCTAGCCATTCATTTCTCCTCAATAAGCGAGTTAAGTAATTCTTCTATATCAAGAGCGGTACCCCAATGCCGCAAGTAATCGTAATCCAATGTGTCGCGTTGAACGGTGAGAATCGCTCTTACATCGGCCAACTGCCGGTCAGATGGTGTTATCTTATACCACAGCAGCTTCGATAAGATAGTATCCTCCGGGGAAGCCACATAGCTTTCAGTCCCCCACGCCTTTGTTGGAATCCTGCGGTCAAACTGGGTTCGATTGAACTCATCATCCTGAAGTATCCAAAAGTCGATCTTCAACCCACTCTCAAGGTGGAAAATGTTGAACATATCCGAGTGGGCAACTGCCGACTTTGCAGATTCTTCATCGAAATAGAAATCCTCTCCAAAAGCATTGGCGAGGGTTTGTATGGCATCCGGCTTGAGTGCAATAACTATATCCAGATCATGTGTGGCGCGAGATATTCCATAAACAGACGCGGCAAAAGACCCCACAACCATATACGGAATCCCTGCTTTATCCAGCAAGAGAAGAACTCTCTGAACCACTTCTGAATAAGTTTCCAACTCAGTTCCTTTTACCAGCCGTAAACCTTCTTAACTAAATCAGCCGGTAATGTACGCCGAATGATCTCTCTGCGCAATTCTTCATCTGTTATGTCAGGATTCTTCGCACGGATACCCACAGCCATAAGGTCTCGAACAGCCTGGCTCAACTCAGCAGTAATTTCGAGCCTTCTGCCGATGGGAATGCCTCTAAGCACTTCGATATACTTTCGTTTGGCTTTCTCAGACATCCTGTCCCATTCCGGCTCTTGCATATGGTTCCTCAAATATTAGTTATAGGCCGGAATGGGACACTCCGGCCTATATTGCTGAAAGCTTCCCAGCTATTTATCCTGAAGCGCTGCGACGCCGGGGAGAGTCTTGCCCTCAAGGAATTCCAGGGATGCTCCTCCTCCGGTCGACACATGACTCATCTTGTCGGCAAACCCCATCTGCTCGACGGCTGCAGCGGAATCTCCTCCACCCACAATCGTCGTTGCGCTGGAATCCGCCATCGCCTGGGCTATCGCCCTCGTGCCGACCGCGAACCTGGGCATCTCAAAGACTCCCGGAGGTCCGTTCCACACAACCGTTTTAGCGCCTTTAATTACGTTCTTGAATATTTCCGTTGTTTTCGGCCCGATGTCCATCCCCATCCAGTCAGATGGAATTTGATCGACAGGGACAGGTTTACTCTCGGCATCTTCCTTGAACTCCGTAGCCACAATGACATCCTGGGGCAGATAGAGCTTCACGCCCATTTCCTCGGCTTTTTTCATCGTGTTCTTTGCAAGTTCTATACCTGCTTCGTCAAGCAGCGAATGGCCGATCTCGTAGCCCATCGCCTTAAAGAATGTATACGCCATCCCGCCGCAGATGATGAGTTCGTCTACCTTTGTGAGCAGGTGTTCGATAACCGGAATCTTATCGGCAACCTTCGCGCCCCCTAAAATAGCGAGGAACGGTCTTTCGGGGTTGCTGATTGCCTTGCCGAGATAATCGAGTTCCTTCTCCATCAGGAACCCGGCAACTCCCGGTAGGAACTTGGTGACTCCTTCGGTCGATGCATGCGCCCTGTGAGCTGTTCCGAACGCATCATTTACGTAGATTTCGCCGAGCGACGCAAGTTGTTTGGCAAAATCCAGGTCGTTTTTCTCTTCTTCTGCGTAGAACCGCATGTTTTCGAGCATTACGACGCGTCCGGCGGGCATGCCCATCACTGCGCCCTGCACCATCTCGCCGATAGAGTCTCCCATCTTCGTCACCGGCATCTGGAGAAGGTCTTCCAGCCGTGCGGCAACGGGGGTGAGAGTATACTTGGAATTCGGGCTGCCTTTGGGCCTGCCCAGGTGCGACATAAGGATAACCTTTGCCTCTTTGTCAAGAAGGTACTTGATAGTCGGCAGTGCGGCTGCAATTCGGCGGTCGTCTGTGATGTTGCGGTTTTCGTCGAGGGGAACGTTGAAGTCCACACGGACCAGCGTTCGTTTCCCGGCTACGTCGATATCCTTGATGGTCTTCTTGTTCATTTGATACCTCTTTATTTAGCCATAAGTGGTAAGAAGCGAGCTTCGAGCCGTTTAATGCAGACAAGTGGACCGGAGCCTGATGATTCCGGTCCACTATATCAATGCTCGTTACTCAAAGCAGAGACTTTATCCGTTTTTTTTGAATGAATCTAAACTAGAGTCCCTTTTTGACCATGTAGTCGATCAGGTCGCCGACTCTTTCGGAGTATGCCCACTCATTGTCATACCAGGCAAGGATCTTGACCATCTTGTCGCCCAGAATAAGGGTGGACTGAGCATCATAGACTGATGAGTAGTGGGTTCCGATGAAGTCTGTTGAGACTACCGGGTCGTTAGTAACTGCCAAGTAGCCCTTCATGTGGCCGTCGGCGGCTTTCTGCATGGCTGCGTTGATCTCCTCGACGGTAGCCGGCTTCTCGAGATTGGCTACGAGGTCTACGAGCGAGACTGTAGGTGTCGGGACGCGCAGAGAAATACCGTGCATCTTGCCCTTGAGCTCAGGGATAACCAGCGAGATCGCCTTTGCAGCGCCTGTGGTCGTCGGGATGATGTTCACAGCGGCAGCACGTGCTCTTCTCAGGTCCTTGTGGGCCTGGTCGGCTAGGCGCTGGTCGTTGGTGTAAGAGTGAACTGTCGTCATGAAGCCCTGGGCTATGCCGAAGGTGTCCTGAAGCACTTTTGCTACAGGTGCAAGGCAGTTTGTTGTGCAGGATGCGTTAGAAATGACATTGTGCTTCTTCGGATCGTAAAGGTCCTCGTTTACGCCCATAACGATGGTGATGTCTTCGTTCTTTGCAGGGGCGCTGATGATGACCTTCTTAACGGTTCCATGAAGATGGGCGCTCGCGCCGGGCTTGCCCTTCTCAGGATCGCCCTTTGCATCCGTGAATACGCCTGTGCTCTCGACTACTACTTCGACTCCAAGGTCCTGCCACGGGATATTTGCAGGGTTCTTTTCAGAGAAAACTTTGATCTTCTTGCCGTCGACTACGATTGCGCCTTCCTCAGCCTTGACTTCACCCGGCCATGGACCGTAGTTGCTGTCATATTTGAAAAGATGTGCGTTGGTGACGGTATCAAATAAATCGTTTATGGCGACGATTTCGATCTCGCCCTGATACTTCTGAAGAATCGAACGAGTTGTCAGCCTACCGATTCTGCCGAATCCGTTGATTCCAACTTTAATTGCCACGATGTGCCTCCTATTTCCTGGTTGATCCCGCAGCTCTAAGGCTTGGGAACAAGTTAACGGTCCGAATAATAATTATCCTCGAACCTTTATACCCAATATTGCACGCGCAGCCCGGCTGCTCAGCGCCATTGCTGAAGTAACCAGGCTGTATAAAATCTATAACTAATTTTAGCGGTCGAACATATAGAGTGTCAAGCGCGCGCGCGTTTTGAATTGCAGTTAGTCCGAGGTTATGTCACCCCAAAGATTCCAGTACTCGTTATCGAGGATGCTCATCATAACAAAATCGTAGTAACTATGGTCATAGTAATACCCGTCCCGCTGCAAGCCTTCTTCTCTGAATCCAACTTTTTTGTAAAAATGCAAGGCGCGTTCATTGAATCCGACGACACCTATCGCCACTCTGTGGAAATTCAGGTTCCGGAAAGCATACTGTAATAGAAGAATAATGGCTTCCGTGCCATATCCCTGGTCCCATACAGCTTTTTCCCCGATGATCATGGAAAGGTCGGTCGTCCGCCACTCATCAAACATCCTGAGCAGTCCGGCTTCACCTATTATCCGGTCACTCTCTTTCAAGACGACCGCAAACCACACACGGTTGTTGTCCGCTTCGACCTTTTCGAACCACTCATCGACTTGTTCCGGGCTCATTTTGCCGACCTGTCCGATCAGCCCGCTTATCTCGGGATCGTTCACCCACTTATGGATATATATCAAGTCTTCTTTCTTGATCTGCCGGAGGTAGACTCTTTCTCCGACAAGACATGGAGATTCTCTCATCTCTTTTCGAACCTCAGGTCATCCATGGCTATCTTTACGACTACTTTGCGGACAGGTTCAGGGCCGTCGATTGCTACTCCGGGCATGTGGGCGTCCTGGGGGTAGAGGATAACGAATGTTCCGCGGGATACAGTGATAAAATCGCCGCAGCCTTCGAGCCAGGTAATGTCTTTAGCCTCGTCGTAATTCTCGACTACTTTCAGTGTGTTCAGGTTGGCGTAACCTATGTGCTCGGCGCCATTTGCAATGTATTGGACGTCGATATATTTCCGATGGGACTCCCAGCGCTTCTCCGCCCGACGCACTGTTTCGTAGTCCTGAACCATTGCGAAGCATTTATCGCCGTCTATCTCGTATTTTCCGGCTGGGATTTTGGAAAAGTCCTGTGACTTGAGGTAATCAAAAGCAGCCGCGATACCCGGTCCAAGCGCTCGGTACGAGGCTGCATTAGCTAACTTATCTACGATCATATTGAAATCTACTCCATATTCTCTGTTTCACGAAGATAACTGTAAACTTGATAGGGCGGGGGTTCCAAGCCCCGCCCTTTGTTCCGCGGGCATCCATGCCCCTCACTACTGCTACCACTCATGGGACATGGATGTCCAAGAAACAGGCACGGGGCATGGATCCCCCGTGCCATCATAACTTTACAAATCTCCACCTTCCGCGTTTCCCATTATTCCGTGTCTCCGCGGTTCAAAAAGCTACCTGTTCCCTATCTCCCGCACATAGCTGTAAACCGTCTCCGCAGCGGGCTTGGTCATCGTCGGCGCCTGTTCCAGCTCTTCGAGAGATGCCTCGCGGATTTTCTTCAATGACCCGAAGTGCTTCAAAAGGGCGCTCCGGCGCTTTTTGCCGATGCCCGGGATCTCCGTCAGGATGGACTTCGTCATCCGCTTCGCCCTGAGCTTCCGATGGTATTCTATTGCGAACCTGTGCGCTTCATCTCTCACCCGTTGGAGCAGGTGAAGCCCTTTTGAAGCACGAGGCAATATCCTGGGGTCGGACTCGCCGGGTTTGAACACTTCCTCGAACTCCTTAGCCAGACCGATGACAGAGACCTCCTCGTCAAAGGCATTCAGTACTTCTACAGCGACATTCAACTGGCCTTTGCCACCGTCCACCATCAGCAAATCGGGGAGATTAGCGAACTTTTCCGTCTGCCGCAGCTTGCCGGTGATCCTTCTCGCCAGCACTTCGCGCATCATGGCGTAGTCGTCCGGCTGTTCGGGCGTGTATTTGATCTTGAACCTGCGGTAATCGGACTTTTTGGGCTTCCCGTTCTCGAAAACGACGAGCGAACCAACTGCTTCCGTCCCCATTATGTTCGAGATATCGTAGCACTCGATCCGCCTGGGCGGTTTCGGCAGGTCAAGCCCCGTCTGCAGTTCGGAAAGCTCCGACGTGACCATAGCTTCGTCAGTCTCGATCTTTTTCCGAAGCTGATTGAGGACAGTTTCTGCATTCTTTTCCGCCATCTCCACGAGCTGCCGCTTTTCACCCCGTACGGGGTGGCTGATGTCCACTTTCGTCCCGCGCTTCTGCCTCAGCCAGCTTTCGATGATCTTTATCTCGTCGATCTCATACTGGAGCAGGATTTCTTTGGGCACATAGGCCGCCGTCTGATAGTACTGCTTTACGAACTCGCGGACGCCTTCCGAGAGATCGTCGCTCGAAGTCCCTTCCAGAAGGAAATGCTCCTGTCCGATCAGCTTTCCGCTCCGAATGAAGAACATCTGGGCTATGGCATTGCCATTATCGGTGACAAGCGCCACGACGTCCTGATCGGTCATCGCGTTCGAAATGACTTTCTGCCGCTCGACTATCCGCTGCATCGCCTGCGCCTGGTCACGAAGCCTTGCCGCCTTCTCGAAAAGCAGCTTTTCGGATGCTTCTTCCATCTGCGACTGGAGTTCCTTGAGTAGCTTTTCCTGCCTGCCTTCGAGAAAGGTGATTACATCCTTGATGACCTGCCGGTACTCTTCTTCGGTAACTTCACCCGCGCAGGGTCCGAGGCACTGGCCAATGTGATAATAGAGACATGCGCGGCCTTTGGACTGGGTCGTGTCTGTGTAACCGCAGGGGACTTTGAACACCCGCCGGATGAGCCGCAGGGTCTCCCGAACTGCATTGGAGTCGGTGTAAGGGCCGAAATACTTGTTGCCATCTTTGGCGTCAGACCTGATCTTCCGCATGAACATCGGCTTGGGGAAGCGGTCCCTCATCGTGATGGCGATGTATGGGTAGCTTTTGTCGTCCTTTAAGCGG
Organism: Armatimonadota bacterium; assembly: GCA_039680575.1. Classification (GTDB taxonomy): domain Bacteria; phylum Armatimonadota; class UBA5829; order UBA5829; family DTLH01; genus JBDKSP01. Next base: position 70,545 of record JBDKSP010000071.1, on the reverse strand, counting down.
ACGTTATAGTGCGGGCGGTATTTCTTGATGAGGTTGGACTCGAGGATGAGCGCTTCAAGCTCGGTATCGGTGACAATCCATTCGAGATCGGCGATGTCATGGACCATCCGCCGGACCTTGCCGGAGATGTCTTTTCCGAGCTTTTGGAAGTATGACCTTACCCTGTTTTTAAGCACAACGGCCTTGCCGACATAGATTATATCGCCGAGCGAGTTCTTCATAAGATAGACGCCCGGACTTGTCGGCAACGTCGAAAGCTTATCTTTCAGCGTCACGTAAAAATTGCTTTCTAAGACCCACTCGTCGAGTGAGTCGAAAGAGTCGACCGAATCGACCTTATCTTCCACCATTTCCCCATCCAAAGGTTTATACGTATTAACTTTATTCAGCGTTCTCGAACTAACTTTTGCTCAGGCGATATTTTTGCCGGAACAAACCTATTATACGGATACTCTATTCTGCCGATGTACACACCCGGCTTCGAAGCTATCCACTTTGGCAGCATCTTCACAGGATGCCCATCGACTGTTTCCAAAAAATAGCCTTGTTTGTCAGTGGTCGATCCAAATTTCGGCCATGTGCTCGATAGTTCTCCCGCGTAGCTATTACCATCTGCATGTTTAGTCCTGAAGAGTAGAGTTATCCCATGTTTCAGGTCTATATAGCACTCAGCAGTGGCAGGATCGACAAATTTGATATATGGTCCGCTATTACCTGTCGCCGGATACCAGTAGATGTTGACTGGATTGGCTCCTGCTGGGTCGCCTATGACCCACCTTTCCCTGCCATGGAACTTGCTCGTTTCAAACCGCACTTTTCGGTCCCACTCGGCACAAAGTATCTTGTTCAGCCGTGCCTTGTATACTATGGAACCGGAGCCGTCCGGCAACGGAATTCGGCAGTGTCTCCAGAAGATGAAACCTGACCCAATCCACAAGACGGGTATAAGAAATAGAACAGCCGCCACACCGCACCCTATCTGGCAGCACGACCAACGCTTTCTTCTCTCAGAACGTTCTTGCTCCATCTTTTCTCCTGTTCTCCGATGACCACTAAAAATATGTAGTGGCCGGTCTCCGTGCCGGCCATCTACCCCGTGGACCCACCGGACCACGGGGAGCACCGAAGGTGCTGGAAAATCTGTTCGATTATCACAACGGCAACGGATCAATCATCCCGCTATACGGCCATTTATCGCATGATTCGACCAACGTTGCCCTTACCGGATTTTCAAGAATATACCGGCATATCGCAAGCACATCTTCATCACGTCTGGCTATGTGGTCATACCAGCTTCGCTGCCACAACTGACCCTCAAAACCAAGTTTCCAACTTTCTGATGTTGTATAACTTTTGAACTTGCCTATAGATTCAGACAAAGAACGCTTATCATCAACAGGCGAAAGAGCAAGGTGAAGATGGTTTGGCATAAGGCAATAAGCGTAGATACGAAACCAATTATGCTTATGACACCACATCAATGAATCAACTGCCAATTTAGCAATGGTTTTATTGAGAAATACCTTTTCCTTGTTATTCGCACATAGCGTGGCAAAATACACCATAGCCGGGTCAGAGTAGCTAACATCTTCCAACCTCATTTGCTTGCGAATAAAGTGTCTTTCTTTGTCCATAGAATGTGCCATGTCGAAAATTGCGCGGCTCCTGCGGAACCGATGGCCGCCACGGAGGACGGCCACTACATTCTTAGTGCCTATTTACCAAAGCTCAGAACATGTGGGAAAAATAGCATTATCATGGAAATTGGATACAACACTACTACCATGGCAAAAAGTCCCCAGGCGAGAGATCTATAAAGATCAATGTAACTTTTTTGCACGTTGGCAGGAATCTCAGCATTTTGGTTCATTTTCTCAAGATTTCGCTCAGGCCACCTTCCCCAAATCAAGCGGTGCCAGATAAAGAGATAATAAGCAAATCCAATGTTCATCAATGCAAACGTTATGACTTTTCCCTGCATCATAACTCCTTATGGTTGAGATATGATTTCATTTCTGAATCGTAACATCAACTCATCCCTTTCCTATGATTCGGGACCGTTTTTCGTCCCGAAGCACGAATCTCCACCAATCCCTTTTTTCGCGCTTTTCGTGCTTCTTCGCGTAATTCGCGATTCAGAAACCTACTCCGCCAGTTTTCTCGTTTCCTCGAACATCGAGACTACGCTGTTCGGCTCTCCCGAAGTAAACCGTTTGAAGACCACGCTCACTACGTTTATCACGTATCTGCCGTTTATGATCATCACCAGCGGGTCATGCTTCTCAAGCATGGTGCCGTAAGCCCATTTGCCGTCCAGATGCCGGACCATTACCTCGCCCACGTATGCTCCGAGGGATATCATTTCGTGCGCCATCTCAGGAGTGAGCCCGAGCCCCGTTTCGCGCTCCTTGTCGATCAGCAAATCGACTGATTTCAGGCTTTCCGGCGAGTAATCCAGCACGACATCGAGCGCTGCGGCGGACTTTACTATCAAATTCGCCCTGTGCCTTGCCTCAAACGGCGTAAGCTCCCACCTATGCGGCTTTTCCGGCTCCTCGGACTTCTTATCGAACAGTTTGGAAAGGAATTTCATAGAGATGCCTCCGATGCCGTTTCAGGCTGCTCCTTTATGGCTTTCGCGCCCTTCTTTTTCCCGTTTTTTGACGACTTTTGCGGTTGATTACCGAGTATCCTCTTCAGATAACGCCCGGTATACGACGCTTCGACTTGTGCCACATCTTCAGGCGTCCCGGTTGCGACTATCTCACCGCCCTGGTCGCCGCCTTCCGGCCCCAGGTCGATGATGTAGTCCGCCGTCTTGATGACATCCAGGTTGTGTTCTATCACGAGCACCGTATTTCCTGTGTCCACCAGCCGTTCGAGCACTTCCAGGAGCTTCTTTATGTCGTCGAAATGGAGTCCCGTAGTCGGCTCGTCGAGTATATACATAGTCCGGCCTGTGCTCCGCTTCGCAAGTTCCGTCGCGAGCTTCACCCGCTGCGCTTCACCGCCTGAAAGTGTCGTCGCAGGCTGTCCCAGCCTGATGTAGTCCAGCCCTACATCGTGTATCGTCTGCAGCTTCCGGGTGATCGGCGGGATGTGCTTGAAGAACTCGAGCGCCTGCGCCACCGTCATATTGAGCACGTCTGAAATAGACTTGCCCTTATACTTGACTTCGAGCGTCTCGCGATTGTAGCGCTTGCCCTTGCAGACTTCGCACGGCACATAGACATCCGGCAGAAAGTGCATCTCTATTTTGATGATGCCGTCTCCCTTGCACGCCTCGCAGCGTCCGCCTTTGACGTTGAAGCTGAACCTGCCCGGCTTATAGCCGCGCATCCGCGCATCCTGCGTCTGAGAGAAGAGGTCGCGGATCAGGTCGAATGTACCCGTATAGGTTGCCGGGTTAGACCTCGGTGTCCGGCCAATCGGCGACTGGTCTATGTCGATAATTCTGTCGATGCCGTCGAGTCCTGTAATGTCATCGTGGTCTCCCCAGACACGATGAGAGCCATGGAGCGCATACATAAGCCGTGGGAAAAGCGTCTCCTGGATGAGCGTGCTCTTGCCAGACCCGGAAACCCCGGTCACGCACACGAACGAGCCGAGCGGGATTTCTACATCTATATTCTTCAGGTTGTGTTCCCGCGCACCTTTCAGCATCAGGGACGACCCGTTCGGCTTCCTTCGCTCCTTCGGCACGGGTATCGTAAGCTCGCCGGATAGGTATTTCCCTGTGATCGAAGCCGGGTTTGCCTTGATCTCTTCGACATTGCCCTCGGCAATAATATATCCGCCGTGTTCTCCCGCGCCCGGACCTATGTCGATGATATGGTCGGCGGCATACATTGTCTCCTCATCGTGTTCTACGACGATAATAGTGTTCCCCAGGTCGCGCAGCTTTATAAGGGTCTCTATGAGCTTGGTGTTGTCCCGTTGATGAAGTCCGATAGACGGCTCATCCAGTATGTAGAGGACGCCTGTCAGCCCGGAACCGATCTGTGACGCGAGCCTGATCCTCTGCGCCTCACCGCCTGCAAGCGTTGCCGCTGCGCGGTCGAGCGTCAGATACTCCAGCCCGACGTTTTGCAGGAATCCCAGCCGGACTTTGATCTCTTTGATAATCCGGTGTGCAATCGTCTGCTCTCTAGGCGTCAGCTTGAGGTTCTCGAACCAACCCAGTGCCGATGAGACGGATTTTGCGGCTACCTGGCTGATATTTATCCCGCCTATCGTCACCGCAAGACTTTCGGGTTTCAGTCTGAACCCCTTGCACGACTCGCAGGGGGTGGCCGACATATACCGCTCGATCTCCTCCTTGATCATCTCGCTCGATGTCTCTTTGTAGCGCCTTTCCAGCCAGGGAATTATGCCGTCGAAGTTGGCATCGAACTGCCTCATCCTGCCGTAGTTGTTTTTAAACGTTACCGGAACCCTTCTATCGGTGCCGTGCAGAAGCATATCGACCTGCTTTTTGGTCAAATTTTTGATCGGAGTCGAAGTTTTGAACCCGTAAATGTTCGCTACGCCTTCCAAAAGTGAGGTGTAGTATTCGCTCGTAGTCCTCGCGAGCGGGATGATAGCCCCGTCGTCGATTGATCTCGTTTTGTCAGGAATGATCAGGTCCGGGTCGAGCTTCGTATGAGTTCCGAGCCCCTGGCAGTCCGGGCAAGCGCCGTATGGAGTGTTAAAACTAAAGTTACGCGGTGCAAGCTCATCCATACTGATGCCGCACTCGGTGCAGGCGAAGTTTTCCGAGAAGAAAAGCTCTTCGCTCTCCATAACATCGATCCCGACATTGCCGTTCGCAAGTTTCAGCGCCGTCTCGAGCGAGTCTGAGAGCCTGCTCCCAATCTCCTGCTTGACTACTAACCGGTCGACCACTATCTCGATAGTGTGCTGCTTATAGCGGTCCATCTCTATGTCGTCGGTGACTTCATAGATCTGTCCGTCCACCCGCACGCGGACGTAGCCCTTCCTGCGGACATCTTCGATTACCTGCCGGTATTCGCCCTTCCGTCCGCGCACTACCGGAGCGAGAATTTGGATCTTCGAGCCCTCTGGGAGCGCCATTACCTGGTCTACGATCTGCTCTACGGTCTGCTGAGAGATTTCCCTGCCGCACTGCGGGCAGTGGGGATGACCGATGCGCGAAAACATGAGCCTCAGATAGTCATAAATCTCCGTGACCGTCCCGACGGTCGAGCGCGGGTTCCGCGTCGTCGATTTCTGGTCGATTGAGACCGCGGGAGAAAGCCCCGTGATCTCATCGACATCCGGTTTGTCCATCTGGCCGAGGAACTGGCGGGCATAGGACGACAGCGACTCCACATATCTCCGCTGGCCTTCCGCGTATATCGTATCGAAGGCGAGCGAAGACTTGCCGGAGCCGGAAAGCCCGGTTATAACCACCAATTTGTCCCTGGGAATCATGACATTTACGTTCTTGAGGTTATGCTGCCTCGCGCCATGCACGATGATCTTGTCTTGCGTCATTATCTGCTACTTTCTGAGCTGTTTTATGCTTTTTACGTACCGGAATATTCTACCATTACGCTGCTCCTCACACAAGAATTTTTGCGAACTTATGTTCGAAGATAGCTATCAGCTGTCAGTTTGTTATGCGCGTAGTCTGCGCCGAAGCCGGCCTTTCGAATTGGCATAATCCCACTTGCGGGAGAGGTTGGGATGAGGAGATATATACAAAACGATATGCAAGAGGAATCCGGGGTGCATCGGGCGTAGTGGTTTATGGTATGGAAGAGAAAATATCCATTAAGATAAATGATCTGGTGGTAGGTTACGGGTCGGACCCGGTGCTTTCCGGTGTGACGGTCGAGATAGCAGGCGGAGAGTTCGTCGGGATAGTCGGTCCGAACGGGTCCGGCAAGACTACGCTTCTCAGGTCGGTTGCCCGTGTGCTCAGACCAAGCGGCGGAGCTGTTTTGATCGACGGGAAGGAAGTCTTTTCGATCCCGCCGAGGGAGCTTGCACGTGAGATGGGTGTCGTCCCGCAGGACACGGTACCGGCGTTCGAGTTTTCCGCGCTTGAGATTGTGCTGATGGGCCGCGCGCCCCACCTTCGCAGGTTTCAGTCTGAAGGGGGCAGGGATCTGGAGATAGCGGAGGAGGCTATGCGGCGGACAGGGACGCTTGGGTTCGCGGACAGGCCGTTTTCCGCGCTTTCCGGCGGCGAGCGGCAGCGGGTGGTCATAGCGCGGGCACTTGCGCAGGAGCCGAGGGTCATACTCCTCGATGAGCCGACTTCCCATCTGGACATAAACTACCAGTTCGAGATAATGGGGCTTGCCCGCAGGTTGAACAGGGATGAAGGAATCACCGTCCTTGCGGTGCTTCACGATCTGAACCTCGCCGCGCAGTACTCGGACAGGCTTTTCATGCTCAGCAAGGGCAAGATAAGGACGGCCGGGGTTCCATCCGATGTGCTGACTGTCGAGAATGTGAAAAGTGTTTACGGAGTCGATGTCTGGGTGCGAAAACACCCAACTTCAGGCCGGCCTTACGTAATTTCCGGGATCGACCGTCCGGTCACGGACGATGAGAGTTCCAGGTTCGAGCACAGACCGAAGGTCCATGTGATATGCGGCGGCGGGACGGGCTCGCCGATCTTTGCAAAGCTGCTGAAGAGGGGTTATTCGGTCACGGCGGGTGTGCTGAATACCGGGGATACGGACCAGGAAGTCGCCGACGCGCTTGGAATCGCCTATATTTCGGCTCCGCCGTTCAGCCCCATCCCGGATGATGCCGCAGCCGAGAACCTTCGCATGTCCCAGGCCGCCGATGTCGTAATTGTCTCCGATATGCCGTGCGGTGCGTGGAATTTGACCAACCTCAAGACAGCATCAGCCGCTTTGGATTCAGGTAAAAAGCTGGTGGTTTTCAGGCCGGAGACGTTCCGCGATAGAAACTTCACCGGAGCCGAGGCAGAGGAGATAGTCACCCGCCTTGCCTCCCTGTCCGCTGCTGCTTCCACGCTGGATGAGCTTATGGAGGGTGTCGAGGCGCTTCTGTTGAAAACTGACGCTTATTAAGGAAAATAACCGCCGCGTTCTTTCGTATTATAGATATGGGGTAGTGTTTTTCAGCGCTCCAAATTTCTGTTGCCTATCTCCTGTAAACTTTACTTCCGCTGTGATACAATTAGTTAAAGCGGTTTAATATTGCCTGTTGAGTATATTCATAGGAGGAAATGAATGTCTGGTGCAAAAGACCTTTATTTAGCACCCGTACCCAAGAAGTTGTCTGCCCATCAGGGCGAGTTTGATACAAAAGGCAAGAACTATATACAGCTCGTTGCCGATGATACGCAGTCGACCATCCCCGCTGCGCTCAAGACAGAGCTTGAGTGGGAGATAACTGCAAGCCCGAAAGCTCCGAAAGATGAAGTTGGCCTCGTTATAGAGCTCGATTACGGAGCGGATATACATGCGGAAGGCTATAAGCTCACCGTCAAGCCGGATGTGATCGAAATACTGGCGTCCACACCGGCAGGCGCGTTCTATGGAGCATGTACTCTCGCGCAGATCTTGAGGCAGTGTGACGGCCAGGTCCCATGTCTTACGATAAATGACTGGCCGGACTACCCGGACAGGGGTATTATGCTGGACATCAGCCGTGACAAGGTCCCGAACATGGAGACTCTCTATCACCTGGTAGACCTCATGGCGGATTGGAAGATAAACCAGTTCCAGCTTTATACCGAGCACACATTTGCCTATCTTGCCCACGAAAAGGTCTGGGAAGAGGCAAGCCCGATGACCGGCGAGGAAATCCTGGCGCTGGACGCTTACTGCAAGAGTCAGTTCATCGAGCTGGTCCCTAACCAGAACTCGTTCGGGCACATGGACCGGTGGCTGAAGCATGATGAATACCTCCCGATGGCCGAGGCGCCGAATGGCTGCGACACCGAGTGGGGACATTTCGACTATCCGTTCAGCCTTTGCCCTGGTGACAAGCAGAGCCTGCCGTTTGTCAAGGGACTCTTCGATGAACTCCTTCCGCATTTCTCAAGTTCACTCTTCAACGTCGGATGTGATGAGACGGTCGACCTCGGTAGAGACAGAAGCGAAAAAGTGTGCAAGGAAAAAGGCAGAGGCCGCGTATATCTCGACTTCCTGCTTGAGATACACAAGTTTGTAAAAGAGCATGGCCGCACCATGATGTTCTGGGGCGACATTGTCCTGCATCATCCCGAGCTGATCCCTGAGATTCCGAAGGACATAATAGCCCTCGAATGGGGTTACGAGAATGGCCGTGACTGGAAGGGGAACTGCGAGAAGTTCGCGGCTGCAGGGCTTCCGTTCTATGTCTGTCCGGGTACATCCTCGTGGAACGCGCTCGTCGGACGCGGCGAGAATGCCATCGGCAACATCGTCGGCGGCGCAAGAGAAGGCCTGAAGCATGGAGCAACCGGCCTCCTGAACACCGAATGGGGCGATAACGGTCATTGGCAGCCGCTGTCCACATCTTATCTCGGGCTTCTGATCGGAGCAATGGCCTCATGGAACGCAAAGGCCGACGTAAAAGACGGTCTGGCAGAAAACTACTCGCTCCATGCGTTCGGAGACAGAAGCGGAGTTACGGGCAAGGTATGGTATGCACTTTCGGACATCTACCTGGTGTTCAAGAAGAAGACGGGCAACAATTCAGTCCCATGGCAGATGCTTTTTAGGCCGATTGACGACGAATCAGTCATCGAAGGCATCGAGATGAGCGAGTTCGAAGAGATGGAGAAGCGGATTGACGAGATCGAAGACGGATTCGTACGCGACAAGATGACTTTTGAGGACGCGGATATCGTCCTCGAAGAGTTCGAATATGCGATTTCCATGCTTCGGCTTTCCGTAGATGTGGGAAAGATGAGGCTGGGCGCCGAGAAACCGAAGAATTTCGCCGCGAAGGTAAAGGCATTAAAGGAGAAGCACGACGATGTATGGCTTCTCCGCAACCGCCCCGGCGGCATGGAAGACAGCGTCAATAAGCTGAAACTGGAGAAGCGCAAATCCGGCAACACTTACGAGTTTGTCTGATTTATTTTAATCACGAAAGCACGAAATTAGGAAAACACGAAATAGGGAATGTAGTAGCGGTCGAAACAACTCGGGAGGGATTTGCAATTCCTCCCGCAGAGGCAAATGAGGCATCTCTGATGCCGGGAGATCGATTATAGTTGATTGACCGGGATCTATAGATCCCTATCCGGCCTATCCGGGCAGCATTGCAAATACTGCCCGAGAAATAGCAGACTTTTCATTCTATTCACTTTTCTTGCTTTCTCCCTTTCGTGCTTTCGTGATAAAACTCAACTGAACAAATGACTACCCATGATCGAATAGAGCGCGCGCTGAAGGAACGGCTGAAAGGCGAAGTGAGGTTCGATTATACCTCACGGCTTTTGTACAGCACGGACGCATCCAATTACCAGTTCATGCCGATAGGCGTGGTAATCCCCAAGGATGCGGAGGATGTGCTTCATGCTGTCCAGACCGCTTCCGAAGAGCGCATTCCGATCACCCCGCGCGGGGCAGGCACGAGCCTCGCCGGTCAATCGGTCGGGGAGTCGCTCATAATCGACTTCTCGAAATATATGGACAGGATAATCGAGCTGGACTCTGAGCGGAAAATCGCCAGGGTCCAGCCTGGAGTCCGTCTGCTTCAACTGAACCAGGCGCTGAAGCGCTACAACCTCACCCTCGGCCCTGATCCCGCCACCCAGAACAGGTGCAACATCGGCGGGATGATAGCAAACAACTCCAGCGGCTCCCATTCACTTGTCTACGGCAAGACCGGCGACCACGTTTCGGGGATGAAGTGCATCTTGTCAGATGGTACCGTGGTCGATTTTGGGCCGAAGACGCTCGAAGAGATAGAATCGCTTGCGAAAAGCTGCGATAGAGCGGGAATGATTGCATCGAAAGTGCTCGAACTCATCACTCCGCACAGGGACGAGATCGACGAGAGATACCCGAAAATCCCGCGCAGGGTTTCCGGCTATAACTTCGATACTGTCCTCGCGGCTGAAAAGTTCAACCTTGCGGACCTCGTTACAGGCTCTGAAGGCACGCTTGCCATAATGACGGAGGCGGAGGTCACACTCGCGCATCTACCGTCGAAGAAAGGTCTTGCTCTTCTGGAGTTCCCGGACAGGTTCTCCGCGCTCGATTCCGTCCCGGCGCTCCTTCAGACTAACACCCGCGCGCTTGAGATGATCGACTACAGGCTGCTGGAGATGGCGCGGCAGTCGCCGGAGCACAAGGACAAGATGTCTATGGTCGACCACGCAACCCAGGGGGTGCTGATACTGGAGTTCAGCTGCGACGAGGAAGACCAGATCCGCTCCGACATGGAAGCGCTCAAAAAACTTTCGAAAGACCTTCCGGGGAGTCCGAAGTGTCTCACCGTTACGGATGACGCCGCGCAGGAAGCCGTCTGGCAGGTACGTGAGGCCGGGCTTGGGCTCCTTTCAAGGAGAGTAGGGGAGATCAAGTCTGTCGAGTTCGTGGAGGACACGGCCATTCCTCCCGACAGGCTGGGTGAGTACGTCCGCCGGGCGGAGCGGATTTTCGCAAAAAACGGCACAAGGTCGGCCATATATGGCCACGCTGGGCAGGGATGCCTGCACATCAGGCTCGATATGACGCTCAAGACTGCCGAGGGTATTGCGCAAATGCGCGCCATCGCCGAGGAGATTACCGATCTCGTAATAGAGTTCGGCGGAGTCTACTCCGGCGAGCATGGCGACGGTATCTCCCGCGCGGAGTTCCTTCCAAAGCTCTACGGCAGGAGCATAATGGACCTCCACCGGGATGTAAAGCGGGTTTTCGACCCGGCAGGGATTATGAACCCCGGCAAGATCATCGACCCGCTCCCGATGGATAAAAACCTCAAGTTCGGGCCGGATTATGCGGCTAAACTGCCCGCTACGTACTTCGATTTCAGCGCGCAGAAGGGGTTTGCGCTTGCTGTCGAGTCGTGTAATGGCGAAGGCACTTGTAGAAAAGTCGACAGCGGCGTAATGTGCCCGAGCTATATGGTCACGATGGAGGAGATGCACTCTACCCGCGCCCGCGCGAACGCGCTCAGAGAGGCTCTCAAAGGCAATTTCGACGGGATGGGCGACAAGCGTGTGCTCGAAGTCCTCGACCTCTGCATTGCATGCAAGGGCTGCAAGCGCGAGTGCCCCATTGGGGTCGATATGGCGAAGTACAAGGCTGAGTATCTGGCCCAGTACTACGACATCCATGGCATACCAGCGAAGACCAGGGCTTACGGCTGCATCGATTCTCTTGCTGCGATGGGTTCGATTGCGCCATGGCTTGCAAACTGGATGACTTCAGGGCCGTTTGAAGGGCTGATAAAGCGTATCGCCGGTGTCCATCCCGATAGAAAGCTGCCGACGCTCGCCAGAAGAAGTTTCAGGAAAGAATTCAGCCGCAATCACGTTAAAAGAACGGATAAACCTCATGTAATTCTGCTCGATGACGCGTTCAACAGCTATTTCAAGCCTGAGACGCTTATGGCCGGGGTTGAAGTGCTTGAGCGCGCCGGTTTCGATGTAATCCTGCCTCCAAAACCCGTTTCATGCGCCCGCGCGTTCATCTCCAAGGGGATGCTGAAGCATGCCCGGAGCCGCCAGGAGCATCTGGTAGATATTCTCGCGCCGATGGTGGAGCAGGGGATGAAGATAGTCGGGCTGGAGCCGAGCGAAGTGCTGACCCTCAGAGACGAGATGCCTTGTCTCGCCAAAGACAGGCGGGCAAACACCGTCGCTGAGGCTGCTTTCACTCTTGAAGAGTTCCTTGTAGAGTATGCGAAAGATTACCGCCCAGGTAGGCTGGAGGGTCATGCGCTGGTCCACGGCCACTGCCATCAGAAAGCTATCACGGGTGTTGAACCGCTGAAAAAGATTCTAAGCCGCGTAGACGGCCTCACGTTCACGATTCTGGACTCAGGCTGCTGCGGGATGGCTGGCGCGTTCGGCTACGAAAAAGAACACTACGAAATTTCGCGCTTGATCGGCGAGCGCGTGCTCCTTCCCGCCGTAAGGTCACTTCCTTCAGAGGACTATGTCGTCGCCGATGGGTTCTCCTGCCGCTCCCAGATCGCCGATTTCTGCAGCGGGCGAAAAGCCCTCCACATAGCAGAGCTTCTTATGATGGCGAAGATTGACTAGCTGCCATCGGTAGCGTAGAATCTACTGAGAAAATTTTCACATAAATACCGGACTTGTAATTGTAGAGAAGAAAGAGATTTACCGCCGATGTTTCGAAGGAAGTACTTTTGGATTATGATCGCCGGGTTGTTGCTGCCTGCCGTGGCTGTTCATTCCCAGTCAGGTGGAGTTCACCCTGCAACGGCCGAGGAGTTGATCCTTCCGGTGCTCTTCGGGGTTGCAGTTATCCTTGTAGCGGCAAAGCTCGGAGCCGATGTGTTCGTTCGGATCGGCCAGCCACCGGTGCTGGGTGAGCTGATAATCGGCGTCATAATCGGGAACCTCGGGCTTGTCGGTCTGGACGCCCTTGGGTTTATCAAAGGCAATGAGATCATAAACAGCCTTTCGGAGCTTGGCGTTATCCTGCTTCTCTTTTCGGTCGGGCTGGAGTCGAATGTCGAAGAGATGCTCTCGGTAGGGCTTTCGTCTCTTCTGGTAGCCACCATCGGAGTCGTTATCCCGTTCTTTCTCGGCTGGGGCGTTGCTGCTGTCTTTTTCCCGAACGAATCGGTCTACGCGCATGTTTTCATCGGAGCGACATTATGCGCAACGAGCGTGGGTATCACCGCAAGAGTCCTGAAAGACCTGGGCAAGGTCCATTTGAAGGAGTCCAAGATCATCCTGGGAGCCGCGGTCATCGATGACATCCAGGGGCTGGTGATCCTGGCTGTTGTGCAGGGAATCATCCTTGCAGCCAACAAAGGCGGTGCAGTATCGGCCGGCGGCGTCGGCTGGATTATCGGCAAAGCCGTATTGTTCCTTGCAGGAAGCATCGTGCTGGGGCGGTATTTGTCTCCCAGAGTCTTCAAACTTGCATCCGCGCTCCGCGCCAGAGGCATACTGCTTGCGCTGTCTCTTTCGTTCTGCTTCCTTATGGCGTGGATTGCCGGGCAGATCCAGCTTGCTCCGATAGTCGGCGCGTTTACAGCAGGCCTGCTGCTCGACGAGGTCCATTATGAAGATTTTATCAGCAGAGGCGAGCATACACTGACCGAACTGATCGAGCCGATTGCAGATTTCCTTATACCGATATTCTTCGTGCTGATGGGTATCAAGGTTCAACTGGCCGGTTTTGCACGGGTGGGAGTCCTTGGGTTTGCAGCCGTGCTCACTGTGGCCGCGATTATCGGTAAGCTGGCCTGTTCCGCGGGAATAGTGGAAAAAGGGCTGGACCGCTTATCCGTCAGCCTGGGGATGATACCCCGCGGAGAAGTCGGGCTTATATTCGCCGCGATAGGCTCGCAACTGGTGATCGGAGAACATCCGGTTATTTCTTCCGGTATTTTTTCCGCTGTCGTCATAATGGTGATAGTCACAACTCTCATCACGCCTCCATTACTCAGATGGTCAATTACCCGAAGCACAGGCAAGGAAAGCCGCGAAATAGCGCCGGAACTCCCCCGTACGCCCAAAGAACGCCATCGGAAGGTGATCTATTAGCACATTTAGTTAGCTTAACAAGGAGCGACAGTTATTTTGTCCGAAGTATATCGTCCAGAGCATCCCAGACCTCAGTTCAGACGCGATAATTGGCTGAATCTGAACGGCAAATGGAAATTCACCTTCGATTTTAGCCTTTCTGGTGAGGAGAAGAGCTGGCAGAGCGATGCATCGCAGCTGACCGGTGATATAAATGTCCCGTTTTGCCCGGAGAGCAGGCTTTCAGGCGTGGGTTACACGGATTTTATACCCTGCATATGGTATTCGCGGACGTTCGAGGTTCCACCCGAGTGGAGCGGCATGCGGGTATTCCTGAATATCGGAGCCGCGGATTACGATTGCCGGGCTTGGGTCAACGGCAAATCTGTCGGCAGGCATTACGGCACAGGATCATCGTTTTCTTTCGATATGACAGAGGCGATCCAATCAAAAGAGAACCTGCTGGTTGTCTGTGTCAAAGACGAGATCAGGTCGGGGGTTCAGCCGGTGGGCAAACAGTCCCGCCTCCTGCATTCGCACGGCTGCGACTACACCCGGACCACAGGAATCTGGCAGACAGTCTGGCTCGAAGCCAGACCACTCAGTTTTATCGAGTCAGTGAGGATAATACCAGGCCTCGATGAAGGCAAATTCACGCTTATTCCAACTTTCAACGGTGATACAAAGCGTTTCACATTCAGGACGACAGTCAATGATGGCATTTGCAGCGAAGCTCGATGTACAAGCGGTGTGCCCGTTCAGCTGGATATTGAAAACCCGCATCCGTGGAGCCCGGTGAACCCGTATCTTTACGATATGCGTTTCGAAATACTGGAAAATGGAAAAACAGTCGATCTCGTGCACAGCTATGCGGGGCTGCGGAAGTTTGTAATCGACGGCAACAGGTTTTACCTCAACAATGAGCCGATATTCCTCAGATTAGTGCTGGATCAAGGCTTTTATCCCGAAGGGATCTGGACTGCCCCGTCAGATGATGAACTGCGCGGCGATATCGAGCGCTCGATGACTCTGGGATTCAATGGAGCGCGCCTCCATCAGAAGGTTTTCGAAGAGAGGTTCCATTACTGGGCAGACAAACTCGGATATCTGACATGGGGCGAGTTTTGCGACTGGGGAATGGATTTCAGGCAGCCGCAAAGTATCCACAACCATCAGCGCGAGTGGCGTGAGGTCGTAATGCGCGATATGAACCATCCCTCGATAATCGCGTGGACACCTTTTAATGAGAGCAGTGGTGGAGCAACGGCTGATTTCGAAGCGCATCGCAGAGCCGTCAGCGAAACATACGAACTGACAAAAGCGCTTGACCCGACCCGGCCAGTAAACGATGCCAGCGGCTGGGTGCATGTGCAGCCGGATATCTATACGATGCACAACTACGAGCAAAACCCGGAGAAGTTCGCCCAAACGTACGCATCCGTTTCTCCTGATGCCAGAGGCAAGTTCTGCGTGGCCTTTCCGAAATTTGATATCGGCTACAAAGGCCAGCCGTTCGTCATCGATGAATACGGCGGGACGTTCTGGGACCTGGATGCCGTTCTCGACAGCGGTTGGGGCTACGGACAAAGGCCAAAAGATACGAAAGAAGTCCTTAAGCGTATTGAAGGCCTTACCTCAGTGCTCACAGATCATCCGAATATTGCAGGCTTCTGCTATACGCAGCTGACGGATGTCGAGCAGGAGAAAAACGGCCTGTATACCTATGACCGCAGGCTGAAATTCGATCAAGAGAGGCTTAGGAAGGCTTTTAGCCGCGAGCATCGATTTTAGCTATAGAGTTTCAGGAGATAAAGTAACAGCCTTACAGTTATATAAACAGTTCTCTGATATAGCTTTATCTGTTGATTTTACACTTACACCTGAAACTCTTCCGGAGGATTTTCGGCAACAGCCAACATATGATTGGCCGTTAATTAATCAGCCGAAAATCTATAAGTAACATCCGCTCATGCTATTTATGAGCAGCACCAAGAATTATGAGGTAATCGATTCCATGGAAATGGTCAAGACAATACGTATTCATCTTCCGAATGAAATTGGCCGGATAACGGGCAACATAGCCGCAATACTCACTCGTAAAATAGAAGAACGTTCTGGTGCGCGGGTAATAAACGACAGCCTCGGCGATTTCCAGGTGTACCTTGCGGTCGAACAGGGCGTTGGGCCGGAAGGCTACACTATATCGGATGTTCCTGATGGTGGAATCAGGATAACCGGCAATGACGAGCGCGGCCTGCTTTACGGAGTCGGTAAGTTCCTCAGGACTTCGCGGTGCTGCGAGGGCGGTTTCACCCCGGGCAAGTGGCGGGGAAGCTCTATACCTGAGTGCCCTGTCCGTGGGATATACTTCGCTGTCCATTTCAACAATTTTTACGAGGCGGCATCTGATGCCGAGGTCGAGCGTTATCTGGAAGAGCTTGCGTTGTGGGGACTGAACGCCGTAGCCTGTCATTTTCCGCCGCAGCAGTTCAACGGCCTGGATGATCCGGGCGCGAAGCGCAACATCGAACGAATACGCGCGATATTTCTTGCCGCAAAGCGCATCGGGCTGCAGGTAGGGCTTCTCGAAGCCATCAACATCGGCTTCAAGTCCGCTCCGAAGCAGATTTACTACACACCGTTTCCCGATGACCTGGGCAGGAGGGGAAACCTCGGGACTCTGCTGTGCCCCGGCAATCCGGACGGGCGCGATTATCTGCTTCGGCAGTGGGGCGGGCTGCTGGATGAGTTCCGCGATATCGAACTGGATTTCTTCGAGTCATGGTCTTATGACGAAGGCGGCTGCGGCTGCGAGAAGTGCTGGCCCTGGGGGAAGAAGGGTTTCCTGAGTATTTCAAAAGAAGTCGCAGACCTCTTCCGCAGCAAATATCCATCCGGCAGGGTTATTCTTGCTACATGGATGTATGACACCCCTTATGCGGGGGAATGGGATGGGCTGAGTGAGTACATGGCGGAAGACGGGAGCTGGATCGATTACATCATGGCGGATGCCCATGAGGACTTCCCCCGCTACCCGTTGGATAATCCCGTGCCTGGCAACCGGCCATTACTCAATTTCCCTGAAATCAGTATGTGGGGCATACTGCCGTGGGGCGGTTATGGGGCTAATCCTCTCCCGGACAGGTTTCAAAGGCTTTGGAACCAGGCGTCGCATAAACTCTCGGGTGGGTTTCCTTACTCGGAAGGCATTTCAGAAGATATCAACAAAGTGTTGTGCCTCCAGTTTTATTGGGAAAAGAAAAGGTCCGCAGAGGACATCCTGAGGGAATATATCTCGTTCGAGGCTTCACCGAGTGTCGCTGATGCCGTGCTGGAGGCTGTTCGGATAATGGAGTCGAACCATCACCGCGACAAAATAGGCGAAAGCGCTGTCCATGCCTGCGAACTTATGGAAAACGCCGATAAAGTGTTGACTATGCAGGCGCGGCAGGCATGGCGCTGGCGAATTCTCTTCTTGCGGGCACTTATCGACCACGAGCTTTACAAAAATGGGGGAGAACATCGAGGGACTGTCCTCGCGAAGGCGTTCAATGAGCTGGTTGAAATATACCACGCGCAGGAGGCATTCGATGTCGTGCGGCCACCTGCGGAGTCTCAGCAGTGATGTGACGAATAATAAATATCGTTTCACCCGAAACCCAATAAAATGGAGCTACTATAAGCGCAGCAGTCAGCCATAAAATACCGTTTTCCACTATTGCCGAAAATCTATAGTTTCGTGCTGCTCTACCATCGGGTAACCTAAAGCCGGATTGTAACAATGGAGGCTTTTACAGTTGGCACAAGCTGAGCACTTCGTGTCGGTTGAGCACAGGGATGTATATGTTCAGGCGCTGGAATCTCTCGCCGAGCATGAGGTCCCGTTCGTTTTGGGTGGGGCGTTCGCTGTCTGGTTCTATACCGGCAGATGGCGCGACACTCACGACATAGATGTCTTTACCACGCCTGAGAATGTACCGCCTGCAGTGGATGCGTTGACGGCAGCCGGGTTCGAAGACTTGGGGGAGCAGGCTGAGGGCGACCGCGAGTGGATACACCATGCGGTAAAAGGCGATATTATCGTCGATGTTATCTTCAAGTTCGCAAACCGGGTCACTACTGTTGCGGATGATTGGATAGAGCGAGGCAAGGAAGGCGAATTTCTTGGCGTCTCTCTCAAATTCATGCCGGTAGAAGAGCTTGTCCACTCCAAAATATTTACAATGAACAAGCACCGGTGCGACTGGCCTGATATAATGAGAATTTTCAAGGCCAACTGTACCACATTCGATTGGAACCGGCTGCTCAGTATGCTTGGAGAGCACTGGCTGCTTTTCGCAGGCGTTATCGATGTATTCGATTGGCAGTTTCCAGCGGAAAGCACCTGTGTTCCCGTCGAAATTCGCCGGGAGTTGGCGAGAAGGAGGCTGGAATACAAGCCTGCCCCGGACAGCCCCTCCCGCGAGAACCTGCTTGATCCCTGGATTCATTCGAGGCCGGAAAATAAATGCTACTTGGAGCAATGAATAACCCCATGATCGATGTCGTGGAGGAGATCGAGGCGATTGCCGGTCTCGGCTTCGACTTCATCGATCTGACAATGGAACCGCAGGCAGCATATTCCGGGACTTTTCCCACACGCGATGTCCGTAAGGCACTGGACCGTACCGGGCTTGGGGTCATCGGCCATACTGCGTGGTATCTGCAGATAGCGAGCCCGTTTCCTGAGATACGCGAAGTGGTCCTGAGAGAGTTCGAGAGATGCCTCAGGATATTCCACGAACTTGGCGCAAAAATGATGAATATTCACCCACACACCGTCGCGCCGCTCCACGACTGGAACTGGATTATGAGCCAGAACATAGCGACGCTGTCCCGCCTGGTCTCCGTCGCCGACCGCCTCGGGATGAGGATCATAGTCGAAAATACCTCCCACTTCAGCCGGTCAATAGAGTTAAGGAAGTTGCTCGATGCCGTACCCGGCGCGGGGTTCCATCTGGATGTAGGCCATGCCCACCTGGACACGCCTTACAACCGCACAGAGGAGCTTGTCGCAAACTTCGGCGACAGGCTGTGTCATGTGCATGTCTCCGACAACAGGGGAGGGCGTGATGATTTGCATCTGCCGCTTGGGGTAGGAAATATCAACTGGGCCTGGGTGGTGAAAATCCTGAAGAACGCCGGTTACGACGACCGGATCACGATAGAAGTCTTCGGGGACGACCCGGATTATCTGACGATCAGCCGGGAGAAACTTCGGACGCTGTGGGATACGATACAGCCATAAGCGCAAATATGAAGCTCCGCTCCTGCGCCTGGGTTTTACTCCCATCTCTTTCATCCCTGGCTTAACCAGAGAAGTCGTTAGGGAGAACCATATGCAGGAACGGAGCTTACTGGTATCTCGTTTATATTATACCCGGCCGCAGATTAGTTAAACCTGCTGCAGCCGGGTGTTTTGATGCTACTTGGCAATTTCCAACGGGAATTTGATCGAGTTGGAGTTTCCTGCTGCGTCAATGACCTTGACTTCCACAGTGTGCTTACCCAAATCGACCGGCTGAGTGACAACGACAAACGGTTCGGTCGGGGAATCGAATATTCCGTCCGCTGCCGCCGCAGCCATCCAATCGCCGTTATCGATCCTGTACTGAACGCCGGCGATCGCAATTGAGTCGTTGTAAGCGGAACCATTGAAGCTGACGCTGCGGTCTGAACCGATCTTGGCATCTTTCTTGAGCACTTCCACCTTAGGCGGCCTGTTGGAAACGATGATCGGACCGACCACCTTCTCACCCGTAAGGAATCCCACCGCATTGCTCACTCTATCGCTCGCAACTACCTTTATCGTGTAAGACCCGTCATGGACTTTTGCCGTGTCCCAACTGTAGCTTGTCTGCCTGGTCGAACTGTTCTCGGATGGACTGCCCGCCGGTTTGGCCGCGGGCGGAGAGCTCTGGCCTGCACTGGCGCTGATTACCTTAGCTATCGCAGCCGGAGCCTGAGAGAGAATCCGGGCTTTTGCTTCAGGGGTAATTTCAGGGTGCTTGTCCAACTCGGCTTTGATCTTCGTAATCACTTCATCCGTGTTCTTCGACGACTTCAAGAGCGCGCCCAGGTCGATACTCATCACTTCGGATGATTTAGGCCTGGTCTGCTGCTGCGCCTCGGGCTTGGGCGCGGCAGGTGTTGCCTCTCCAGCCTGCTTTACGCCGCTCGTAAGGGTGCGCCAGGTCTTGCCTTCGTTGGCTGAGTAGTAAAGATCGTAAGACAGTGAGTCCTTGTCAGGGTCCATCGCAGCCCATTTAATAGTCTGGGTCTTGCTTACGATAGACCCTGCGGCTGGTTCACTGATAGAAACCAGAGGTGCCTGGTTCTCAGTCAGATATGTGATGCTCACCTGGTCTAGTACCGGCGAAGACGCTTTGGGACCGCTCAAAAACGCTCTGTACTGGATGTAGCGACCGGCGGGACCGTCGATTGCCTGCCCGGACGCATTCGTATAAGCTGCTGACCATTCACTCCATGTTTTGTCAGGCTTCGCTATGTTGCCGGACCTTGTCTGCAGCATAATCGACGACCCCTCAGGGTTTTGGGCAATCCAGCTTATCCGTCCCCATCTAGACATCAGTCCCGCGTCATGAACGGACGATGTGTAAGTCCCGTTGACCGGAGCCGTTGAACTGTAGACCGATCCCATATTGGCCGTACCCGCGAAGAGCGCGCCGTCCGAAGTGATTGCAAGCGATACAAACTGCGCACCTGAGTCTCGGGTGTCGAGAGCCGCTGTCGTCTCGTCGGGCAGTATCTTGAATATCTGTTCATCGGAAGCCACATACACATTGTTATCGTGGTCTGCGGCGAGCGAAAGCGCATGCGGCGCTCTGTCGAACACAGGCTTGGCCGTCCCTGACTGGGAGATCCTGTAGATCATACCCTTGCTCGATCCGGTACCTGCATAAATATTGCCGAGTCCGTCCGCCGCAAGGCTTGTTATGGAATCTTCCGATGCGTTGTAGACCGGAGAAGCAGTCCCATCAGGCGTAATCTCAAAGACCACGCCGCCGTTTCCGGTACCGGCATAGAGGTTGCCAGTCTTGCCGATTATAAGCGAAAGCACGGAATCCTTGGGCAGCTTCACGAACTCTTTGGCCGGCTCCGAAGGAGTGATCTTGTAGATAATACCGGCGTCGCCCGTCGCGGCGTATACATTGTCGCTTTCGTCTGCGGCCAGCGCCACTATATACTTCTGCTCCGCGTCGAAGACCACTTTACCCTTGCCATCCGGGCTTATCTGGAAAATTTTGCCGTTGGGCGATGTCCCGGCATAGATATTTCCTTTGGAGTCTCTTGCAAGACTGTGTACCTGAAGTTCTCCGGTCTTGAAGAAGACGGAGCTTGTGCCGTTTTTATTTATCCTGTAGATAATCCCGTTGCTGCCTGTGCCAGCGAACGCTCCGCCGTTACCGTCCGGGATTACCTGCCATACATAGTCCGCGGACAGATCGGAGAGCTTGTCCATTGCCTGGATCAGCCGGATGTCGTTGGCATCGGTTGCCGCTGTGGACTCGAACTTACCAGCGGAGAACTCTTTCAGGCTGCTCTGTTTCCAGACGCTCGGCTGCCTGCCTACAGGTTTTTCTTCACTCGATGCCGCGGGTTTTTGTTCCGGCTTGGCTTCCGGTGTTTTTGCGCCGGACGCCGCTTCTGACTTGACTCCATTCCCATTCGCCGGTTTTGCCGCGGTTGGAGCGCTCTTCTTTTCGATCTCGGTGGTGGTCGAAACCTCAGCCATCGGGACATTCGACAATTCAGGGAGCTCGATTGCCCGGTTTGCATAGAATGCTTCAGAACCGTCAGCCACAGGAGCGATATCCTCAGCGGACGCCAAAGATGCGGGCTGTGGCGGTGCTGACGGAGCTACCTGCGGCTGGTCCGAAGCCGGTTTCTCATTCGTCTGCGGGCTCTCGACTTTGATAGTAAGCGACTGTGTGCCGGTCACGATGCAGTCCATCTGCTCTACGGTTTTGATCTCATCGCGCTCCAGCTTGAGACCGGTAGTTTTGGTCGATTTCATCACGTTTGCGATGGAATCGGGAAGATCAGTCAGCTTCTCTCCATCGACATTCAGCGCCATAGTCGGAAGCTGCAGCCTGGCGATCAGGTCGTTGTTCTGATCGCGTTCCAGATACTTGTCGATGAGTTGTCGAATGTTTTCGGCACCGCCGCCCGCTGCGGGAGACACCTTGGCGGTGTTACCGTCAATGGCGCTCAGCGCCATAGTCTGGCTGTCTCCACCGGCGATCCCGCCGGCAACCTTCAGGCTGAGCTTGCCGTCCGGTATATTTTCCGGCAGCTTCACCTTGATGAACTTCGTGAACTTCTCACCTTTATACGGCCTGAGGTCAACGCCTACATTGATCGTCTCGCCGGGTTGATACTCGTTTTTAGGGATAAATATCCGTTCTATAGACGCCGTCTTGCGTCCGGATTCGATCTTGACCGACATGTGGACGGACTTGACATCCACCGGATGGAAGCGGTTTCCGGCCAGAATGCTGAGCAGGTCCTGAAGGTCACCCATCGCCTCTACTTCGATTTCCGATGGGTTGAAAAACACATTCCTGCGCTCGATCTTACCGACCTGGTCCGCATCTATCGTGAGGTCGACCGTAGCCATTGCATCGCTTGGTATTCCATGTACCTGGGTGATGGCTTCCGATGCGGCTGTCAAGATCAGTTTCGGCGCGAGAGCAGGATGGTTGATTACCTTGACGTTCAAAGTGCGCTTCCTGCCGATTGCTTTGTCGTCTACATCCACCGTAACGGGGATCATCCTGGGCATTTTGCCGATCTCTCCGCCGATGGACCACGGCCTGTCTTCGAATATCCGACCGACGGTCTTCATCGGTGATGCGATCTTGAATGAGATTTCATAATCCGGGAAGACATCGTGTACCCATGCGGTGGTCATAGGCGCATCGATGGGACCGACTTCGAGCATAGGGTGGCCGAATGCCACAATTTTGTTGCCTCTTCGGTAAGTGACAGTTCCCACACCGGTCATATCGATGTCTCCGGTGATGAGCGACACCCCAACGGATGAACCCGGCTTGAGTTCGACCTGAACAGGATCAGCCTTTGCCCCAGGTCCGGCCATAGGGATCATTCCGTAGGGTGCGAATATACTGCTGAGACCGGCAATGCTCCGGTTGCTCATTCCGCTTACCATAAGCGGAGTCATAAGCGGGGTCATAACGAGGGTTCCCTTGGCCGGAGCGGTACCGGCGGACGTGGAATCCCTGAACTCTATGCGGGTTATGAGCTCTCCGTCGACATTGAGAGGTGTGCTGAGCTGGGTCGATGCAGGGCTGGAAAGACCTGATGGATGAGACGGAAGTTTCGGGTCGAGCGCGTCCAGCAGGTCCTCTATCGGCGTCAGCATCCCGAGCGGTTCTCTGGAGAACGAGGCGGGGCCGTATGCGACTGCGCCGATGATCCTGCCGTTTACATAGACCGGGCTGCCGCTCATCCCCTGGATGATATTGGCCTTGCGTTCCGTTACCGGGCCGCCGACAAGCCTTACGAAAATTTGATCTCTGCCGTTATTGGCTTTTCGGAGGATCCCAAGAACCTCGACATCAAACTTTTCGATCTTGGTCCCTTTGAAAACCGTCAGTCCGTAGCCTTTCATTCCAGCACGGACTTCCGATAGAGGCATTATGTATTTCAAGTCCTCTTTGGTAACGCCGGGGGAATTGCCGGCATGTGCAATAGAGGCAATCATGGAAATAACGAATGCCGCTACCAGAAAGATACCGATACGTCTTTTTAACATTGATGAGCCATCTCCCAAATTTTCTACTGAAATTGGTAATAGAAGTGCGGACAATGCTGTCGCATTCAATTGATATTACTGTCGTGGTCGACTCCGCTGCAAGAGCTTCGTTCGTGAAACACATAGAATTAATACGCACGGCAGAGCCGAAATGATGCCCTCCAATCATTGCTTTTCACGGCGGATTATTCTAGCGGGCGGGATTCCGGTCAATGATGAGGCAAAAATCCGCAAACTCAATAAGTATAGACGGCTGCCGGGCGCAAAGTGTTAACTCTGATCCTCCAAAAAACACCCGATTAACCGGGCAACCTCTTCGGGGCGTTCTTCATGCGGGCAGTGACCTGATTCCTCGATTATATAAAAACCAGCTGTCCCAATTTCCTCCGCCAGCTTCCGGCCAAGCTCAAGCGGGACGATATTGTCGTGTCTGCCCCATATAATGCGCGTCGGGACGGATATGCGGGAGTAGGAAGACACGAAGTCGTCCAGATTGGACGGTATGATGCTCTTCGCCGTGGCTATAAGCGAGGAATGAGCCCCGTTTGATTGGAGTGCATGGGTGTATATATCGATGCTTTCGCTTTGCATGTCTCTTTGGAATACAGACCTTGCTGAGTGTTTCATCCCCCATCCCTCCGGAAATACCTTCATAACAAGCGCAGGCAGGACGGGGACCTTAAGAAACCGCAGAAACACGGGGATCTTCTGCGGATAACAGACGGTATCCACCAAAACCAGGCCGGAGACGGCTTTTTGATGAGCATTTCCCAGCTCCTGAAGTATCGCAAGGCACACTCCGCCGCCGAGCGAATGACCGGCAAGCACCGGGCGCTCCAGCCCGAGCTGATTAATGGCCTCAAGGAGCAGTTCAGCCTGCCGCCTGTAGGTATACGACTCTTTACGCGGTTTGTCCGAGTCACCGAACCCCATCAAGTCGAAACAGACAGCTCTGCAGGTGTCTGAAAGCATCCCGGCAACGGAATTCCACGCAAAAGAGGTCGCGGCAACGCCATGGACGAATACTACAGGCCTGCCCCGGCCGTAATCTTCGTAAGCCAGCGTTATGCCATCGACAGTTATACGCTTTTTGCTCCGTCCGCTGTCTGGCATGGAGCTAGAGTGACCCTTTTGTGCTCGGCACACCCTTTATTCGATCACTTATCGATACAGCCTCGCCAAGCGATCTTGCGAACGACTTGAATGCGGCCTCTACGATGTGATGAGGGTTTGTACCGCCAAGCTGACGGATATGTATGGTCATCTTTGCGTTTCTCGCAAGCGATATAAAGAACTCCTGCACCAGGTCGGTGGGGAAGTCACCGATCATCTCGGCGGGAATATCGAGCGAGTATTCGAGATGGCCGCGCCCGCTGATATCGATAGCGGACATCACGAGCGCCTCGTCCATCGGGGCCACAGTTGACCCGTAGCGGCGTATGCCTTCTTTGGTCCCGAGCGCCTTGTCGATAGCCTGCCCGATCGTGATTCCAACATCCTCCACAGTGTGATGAGGGTCGATCTCCAGGTCGCCGGATGCCTTCACATCCAGGTTGATCAGCGAATGGCGGGACAACTGGTCCAGCATGTGATCGAAAAATCCCACCTCTGTGCTTATGGAACTCTCTCCCGCGCCGTCCAACTCGACTTTTACTCGGACATCGGTCTCTTTAGTCTGCCTGTGTATCTCCGCCGTTCGTGCCATGACTCTCCTTCTTTCCATTGACCCTGACCTTGATTGAGTCCGCATGGGCAAAGAACCCTTCGGCCTCAGCCAGGTCTATGACGGTCGGCGCCGCTTCGCGCAGCGCATCCCTCGAATATGATATAAGACTGCTTTTCTTCAGAAAATCGTCGATTGTCACGGGCGAGCTGAACCGTGCCGTGCCCCCGGTCGGCAGCGTATGGCTGGGACCGGCAGCGTAATCCCCGAGCGGGACCGGTGAATAAGCCCCAAGCAGGATAGCTCCGGCGTTTTTGATAAGAGGAAGCATCGCCCACGGGTCGCTGACCATAAGCTCGAGATGCTCAGGAGCGAACTGGTTGACGATATGAGCTGACTCTTCGAGCGTTCCCGCAATCACTATGACTCCGTTTTCGGCGAGAGACTCGGAGACTATCTCCTTACGCGGGGTAATTGTCTTCAGATGCTTGATCTCGGCCAAGACACTATCGGCAAGTTTCCTGCTCACCGTGACCAGCACCGATCTCGAGTCTCCCGCGTGTTCGGCCTGCGAGATCATATCGGCTGCCACATAGTGAGGATCGGCGTTTTCGTCCGCGACTATCATGATCTCGCTCGGACCGGCGATCATATCTATTCCGACTATTCCGAAAAGCTGCCGCTTGGCTTCGGTTACATAGGGGTTTCCCGGTCCCACGATCTTATCGACTTTGGGAACCATTTTGGTCCCATAAGCCATAGCTGCGACTGCCTGTGCTCCGCCTACTTTGAAGACCTCATCGACCCCGGCTTCACGGGCGGCTATCAGCATCAGAGGGTCTATGCCGCCGCCGGCCTGAGCGGGCGAACACATTATAAAAAACGGCACGCCTGCGACTTTCGCGGGCACTGCGGTCATAAGCACGGAACTTGGATATGTTGCCTTTCCTCCCGGAGCGTAAAGGCCGACGCGCTCTATCGGCTGGATGATCTGGCCGAGAGTTATGCCGTCCCTCACGTCTATCCATGACTGCCGGAGCTGTTTTCGGTGGTAGTCTTCGATGCTTGCCTTAGCCCTGCGAATGGCGGCAATCAACCTCGGTTCGACTCGCTCGTATGCCGCTGCAAACTCATTTTCAGTCACAGATAATGAGCTTAGCTCGGCTGAATCGAACTTCTGTCCGAGTTCAATCAGAGCCTGATCGCCTCTTGATCTGACATCGGCGATGATCTCTTTTGTGACCTGCTCTATTTTTTCCGCAGCTGGTCGCTCGGGCGAAGCAATCGCGGCGTCGATCTCAGACTGAGGATCACGTCCGATCTCGAATATTTTCATACGTTGCTTGTCTCCTCGAATGGTGTTGCAAAATTATACCAGAGAGCCGGAGAGTTGGGCAACGGGACTTCGACAGGGGAACGGGAATCGGGGGATGGAAAGGGATTGAGATATGAGGGATGAGTGGCAGCTAGCCAACCCTCATCCCCCAACCACTAGCCAGCTACTGGTTGGCCTGTAATCCGTTCACGGGCCATCAATATAGCCTGTTCACGCAGGTAATCAAGATGGTCTTCCTCGTCTTCAAGGTTTTCCTCGAAAATATCACAGCTTTCGTCATGTCCTATCTCTTCGCACAGGTTGTAGAACAACTCCTGAGAATCCGACAGCCTGTATTTGATGAGGATAACCGTTCTGAGCAGTTCGATAATGTCGTTTCCGCTCATGTCTATGAGCTGCTGGGCTATCTTGAGCCCGCGCTGTATGCTCTCGTCGAAGTCTCCCCCATGGCTGATCTCATCCAGGACTCTTTCCAGCCGGTTTATCAACTGCTCGTCCTGGTCGTGAATATCCTGAAGCTGCCGCTTCATGCCGGTCTCGAGACCTTCGCTGTTCAACAGCTTGTGCTCTATCATACGCATCCCCTGAGCAGTCCCGAGCGCTTCAGCAAGTTGAGTTGAAAGGTATTCCCTATCCATAATGGTAATCACCTGCCCATAAATGTATTGCTATTAGTGGTTACCCCAAGTCCGGTTAGGCAAAACTGGACTGAGCGGACAGTAGATGCCGAGTTATAAAGCGGCATCAGGACGGAGACAACAGTTTCATGCATGATCTGCTGAAGCAGTGTCTTTGGTTATACGCTGAATTATGCTGAACATGAGCCAGAAAAAAAGAGTCGATGCTGCAAGCACGAGACAGAAGGTTATTTCGGTATGCGCGTGCGTCCAGCCTTCGACGACATAATCTTCCCTGGCCTCAAAGAGAATTGCGGCGGCAATCACACTGCATATCGTTCCTAACTCGCGCTTGACTGCAGCCTTCCTGGACGACACCAGGGGATGTCTTCTCGTAAAGAGCTTAGGCAGTGCCGACGGAGATGGGATGACCGCGGGGACTCTCGCCTTATACATTTTATAAGCCTTCGGCCACTTTTTGCTGAGAAACCGCTCTTCCCGCCTGCCGACCTTGACGTGTACCAGAATGTAAAGTGCTGTGAAAACAAGCGTCAGCACGAGGTTTCCGATGACAATGAATAACCCGAGCCCTACCAGGTAACTGGCGACGTACATCGGGTGCCGGATTACAGAATAAGGTCCGGTGGTGACAAGGCCGCCCGCTATATGGGATGACTTCCAGTCGCGCGATACAACTCGCATTACCAGCCCCATTACGGCTATGACCAGCCCCAACAGATCGACCGTTTCGTCTATTCTGTCATTGCCGCCTGTGAGCGTTGGCTGGGTTAACAATAGAATGGCGATCACAATAGGTGTTACAAACAACCAGTTTGCTGTCGATCTGTTCAAGATTCCGCTCCTTTGAGAGTGTATTTATCGGGGGCACCATTTTCTTTGATTCCGGCAGGCTGACTATTGTTCCATAGATTCAGGGTGACGTCCTCACATTATGACGTGTTGGTTATTCAGGTTGATGTACAAATTCTCATTAAGAGTGAACTCTTACTACCAATCGAGAGCTTCGCCGGGTGCTTCGGCCAGGTTGGGCGCAATCCAGTCAGCCAGAGATAGTTTTTCTGCTGAAAATGTAGTAGTCAGTCCCAGACACTTTGCGCCTGCGGCTTTTGCGGCGGCGACTCCGTTTACGGCGTCCTCGACAACAAGACAATCCGACGGCGAAAGGCCGAGCCGTTCGGCTGCGGTCAAAAATATCTCAGGATCGGGCTTTTTATATGTCACATCCAGCCCGTTGACGATTGCGTCAAAGTTTTCCGGGGCGAGGCCGGACTCCTTCAGGTTTATCAATACCTTCACCTTGTCCGCGCTCGAGGCTACAGCCAGTTTCAGCCCCTTTTCCCTGGCTTTTTGGATGAATTCGCGCGCGCCCGCGAGCGGTTCGAGCCTGCCTTTTACGATCTCCCCGTACAGTTCGTAAGTCCGGGCTTTGTCTCTTTCAATATCGAGAGAAAAACCGTATTTTTCGGCTACACCTGAGATATAGCGGTCTTCTCCAGCCCCGACAAACGGAAGAAAGTCCTCCGGTTTGATAGTAAGGCCATGTTCGACAAACATCCGCGTCGCGGCTTCACAAATATATTTCTCGGAGTCCACCAGAACCCCGTCCATGTCAAAAATAACGCCTCTAATCACCCGTTCTCCTCGCGGCAGCATGCAAAAATGTGCTTCGGGACAAGAACCATCCCGAAGCACATCCAGCATATCACAAATTCCCGATGTCTGCAGCGTCGGCGAGATCAAACAGTTGTGCCGAAATTCACTCGCTTATCTCTTTCTTTATAGCTTCTGCCCAGGCAGCATCTATATCTATCCACAATGTTTCCTCTGTCGGCGTTTTCGGATCGAATGGTGCGAGCGCAGTAGTCTGTGCTAGAGGAAAGGTGATCTGCGCTCCATCGAGCGAAAATGTAGCAGATGTTACTCCAAAATCAACCAACCTTGCGCCTTCCAGAGTATCGCCTGTTTTTAGCGCTCGTTTTACTGACCTGTCTCCTTTTTGCGACGACATGACTGCTTTAGGTTCATTGTCATCATCATGCGTTCTCCGGCCAATATAGTTCCATTCCGAAAGAGATTTCATTACCGCAAGCACCTGCGGCTGTGTAGGCGCTGGTTTATCTTCGGATTTGGAAGCATTTTGTGTTATTTTGCATTTATCTCCGGGAACGGGGAACCGAAGATCGATTGACTGCGTTGTTCCATCAGCAAGGCTGAGCCTAAATAAAAAATGATGCTGGTCAGGGGTGTTTGTTGGAAAACCTTGGTAATCTTCACTATTTTCGGTATCATCGGACAGCTCATCACAGAAATAGGACTCACCGCCTTCCGGGTCTTCAGTGAGGAATGAACCACGGTCAATAATACTAAACTCTGCAGGTTCAGAGCATGGAGTTGGAGCAGTTAAAATACCTTCTACTGCCTTGTAGAATAGATCCTTCTGCAGGTCTCCCAGCGCTGTGCAGGAGATACCTCCATTACATGCCTGTTTCCGTTGAGATGGGTTAAGGGAAGCGTAAAATTTAATAACCGGTTCATTAGCATAGTATATACGTGCCTGCATCAAGTCATACGGTACATTTTCCGGCAAGGCTTCAAGCTGTTTCTGATTCAGCAATGAAATTACCTTTACCAGACCTTCAAAGTCAAATATGCTGTTAGTCTGGAGAGCGATTTTCCGAAGTTTCGCTATAGTGGACGGCGGTATATTCTCAGCAAGTCTATCCACAAAATGCCTGGGAGCGAAGATTAGCTGCCCATCTTGATAAGCCCAAACATAATCTTCCAAGCTGTCTGCTGCCTGGTCGAGCGCATATCCAAGTGGCGTATTATCTTTAATCAGCCTTCCCCCTGTCATACGAGGTTTAAAAGCAAAGAACGAATATTCTTTCTGTTTGCAGATGCGTTGTATGATTTCCGGACAACTGGCACGAAATTCTTTATCGAATTTGCCTTCAGGAGCATTCTTCGAACCGAACCTGGGAGGGTTTTTTGCAGAATAGTTTTCCCTTACTTTTTTCTGGACGTCAAGCCGTAATTTGGAGAAATACTTTAACTCTGCCTCCAAGAAAGTATGGGCATCTTCCCACGACATGCCTTTTGCGACTAATAACGCTAAACGAGCCCAGGAATAAGAAATACCCTTGCTTGATAGAACACAGCTTTGGCATCCTGAAAGCATCGGAATATTCGATTTTATCCGCAGACAAACGTTCCCATAGTCACCAGAGAAATACAAAGCTCCGTTATTAAAAAAGTCCTCCTCCAATTCTGTCGCGCTTGGTGGATTGTAACCCAGTTGTGTATATTTATAAGCCGATTCTTCTATCATGCTTTTTCGAAAGCTGTCAAAGAGCTTTTTCTGTGTTGAGGCAGGCAGGTCACGAACATTCACCGTCAAGCCTTGTGGACTTAGGGCATAGTTAGTCTGTTCATCGTTGAGGCCGGCAAGCAGCTCTATTTTTACACGAGAGGACGGGGTGGTAAGATCATGTAAAAGGCTGGGGTCTTCATACTCAAGTGATTGCAACTCTTCATCGGAAAAATTTAGCGCAGCTTTGTATTCGGCAAGCCGTTTCTCGGAATACTGCCTGAATTTCTTTCCTTCTTCCTCATCCGCAGTATTAGCAAGTGTGCGCCACTTGCTTCTTTCTATGTAATCCGGTCCGAGTACCTTATATACAGTCCCATCCGTCAGTTTGATGCTTATCCACTGGTATCCCGGCAAGAGGTCGAGCCCTTGCTCTACCTTATCTGTGGATGATGGGTCTACATACACCGAAAGTTTGTCTTCGGCTACAGAATCACTTGGCCAATATTCGGCTTTGGAAGCAGTCCTGGCTTTTTCAAGAAGATTGGTGATGCTGATGCTGTTACTTTTGAGCGGTTCGGCGCTTGCCGGTATGGATGAAGCAAGCGATAAAACAGATAAGCAGAAAAGCATTACGATGCGCATTTGTCGTCTCCTTTATTTATAGCCCAACGAGTTCAAATGATGAAAAATAGGGTATCACTCACCCTTCTCTTTCTTCAGAATACCCGTCCAAGTCTCATCTATACCTATCCAGGATGTATAGATTGATGGAACTTTCGGATCGAATGGTGCAAGTGCAGTTGCCTGTGTTATTGGGAAAGTGATTTGTGCGCCGTCAAGCGAGAATGTAACGAATTTTGCTCCGATCTCAACCAGTTTCGCGCCTTCCAGGGTTTCTCCCACCTTTAATATTCGTTTTACCGGCCTCTCTCCTATTTGAGAATACATGATTGCCTTAAGCTCATTATCATCATCATGCTCTCTCCTGCCGATATAGTTCCATTCTGCAAGGGATTTCATCACCGTAAGCACCTGCGGCTGTGTCGGTTCTGCCTTAGCATCAGCCTTGGAAGCAGATTGAGCGGTTTTACTATTATCTTTGCGTGCTGGCAATCTAAGATCAAACGGCAAGGCTGTCTCATCGGCAAAGCCGAATGTAAATGTTATGAGGTGATACCTGCCATTTTGGGAATCACGATCATCGACACTGAAATAAGACGGTTCAGGAAGCAAATCCACTGCATTTACAACTCTTCCTAACGCCTCATAGAACAGGGCTCTCTGTTTATTTTCCAATACTGTGTATGAGACACCTCCATTACATGCTTTTACACGCCGGCGTGGACTGAGGGAAGCATATAACCTTACGGCGGGTTCCTTAACATAGTCTATACCTGTAGCTCTTAGGTCATCCGGTGCATTCTCCGGTAAAGCATCGATCTGTCTCTGATTAAGTAGTGGAACCGCCTCCGCCAGGCCGTCAAGATCGAATGTGCCGTTGGTTTTCGCTGCAATGGCTCGGAGTTTATTTATAGTAGACAGCGGTATACCTGCAGCGAGTCTATCTTCAAAATGCCTGGGAGCGAGGATTAGCTGATCATCCTGGTAAGCCCAGACATAATCACCCAGATAGTCCTTAAGAATACCCAGACTATCCATCGCCAGGTCCAGAGCATAACGGAACTGCATATCATCGGTTGCCTTTAATCCACGGTTCCGATAAGGTTCAAGGGCAAAGAGTGAACAGCCTTTCTGGCTGCAGACGCTTTGGACGAATTCCACGCCTCGATAATAGGGATATCCTTCCACTACAGGTTTATCAAGAAGCTGTCTGTCTATCTTAAAATCAGGGGCATTCCTCGAGCCGAATCTGGGAGGGGCTTCTGCAAAACGGGTCTCTTTTTCCTTTGCCATAGCATCAGTTCGTAATTTGTCGAAATGATCTTCTTCTGCTTTCCATAAATCCCAGGCATCTTCCCGGGACATGGTCTTTTCTCTTAGATTCAATACATAAATCCAATAATTATCTGTATATGTGGGGCCTATAATAGATGATTGATACCCTCCAAACAAGGGAACATCCGATCTGATGTCCACAGTAAACCCGCCCGAACCATAACCGGAGAATTGTAGAGTTCCGGTGTTAACAAACACTTTCAGCAACTCTTTTGCGCTTGGGGCATTAGCACCGTATTTTTTTGCCAATCTTTTAGCTGGCTCATCCACCATTCCTCGAACCTTACTGTCGAGAAACCTTTCCTGCATGTCTGCAGGCAAATCACGGACGTTTACTTTCAGACCCTGCGGGCTTAAGACCTGGTTCAACTGCTCATTGTTGAAGCTGGTAAGCAATTCTATTTCCACACGAAAGGAAGGGGTGGTAAGATCATACACAAGTCGCGGGTCTGTCTCGGCAAGTGCTTGGAGTTCATCGTTGGTAAGAGCCATCGCAGCTCTATATTCGGAGAGGCGTTTTTCCACAAATTCCCTGACTTTTCTTCTTTCTTCCTCATCTGCGGCGTCAGCGAGGCTGCGCCACTTGCTTCTTTCGATATAGTCCGGCCCAAGCACCTTATATATGGTTCCATCTGCCGGTTTGATGCTTATCCACTGGTATCCCGGCAAGAGGTCGAGCCCCTGCTCTACCTTATCCACGGATGATGGGTCTACATACACCGAAAGTTTGTCTTCAGCTACCGAATCACTGGCCCAAAGCTCGGTTTTGGAAGCAGTTCTGGCTATTTTAAGAAGATCCGTGATGCTGATGCTGTTACTTTTGAGCGGTTCGGCGCTTGCCGGTATGGATGAAGCAAGTGATAAAACAGATAAGCAGAAAAGCATTACGATACGCATTTGTCGTCTCCCTTGTGGATGGCACAATCTGACCCTGCCAGGCTGCTAAATTACTTACAAAGACTTGCCTGCGTTCCAGATTGTTCCTTTTTTGACTCATTGTCAAGGTATAAGATGACAAATGGTATGATCTAATCTTCTATTCTCGCAATAATTACCGTTACATTGTCCGAATTCGGATAAAGCGCGGCAGCATCGGTAAGCAATGTGCAGGTCTGGTCATCCCAGGAAGCCAGCACTTCGAGGATTACCTCCTCCGGGATCACGTCCGTCAGTCCGTCCGTGCATAGGAGAAGCAGGTCTCCGGCTTGCGCCTCGACACTGGAAGGCTCGACCGGGAGCAGCGGCTGCCAGCCCACCGCGTGGTTGACCAGCGTCACACCGTTCGGTTGTTTTATCCATTCATCTTTCGTGAGAGGTATGAGGTCATTATGCCGGTATATGTAAGCCCGGCTGTCTCCGACGGAGACAATGTGGATCTCTTTATCCGTCAGAGCGGCGGCGACGCATGTAGTCCCCATCCCCTTAAGGGATTCATCTTCTGTCTGGGCACGGAAGACGGCCGCATTTGCCTTCTGGAGCGCGAACCTGAGCAGGTGAGGCACATCCGACACAGATTTATTCGCAACAGTGCATCCGGCTGAAAAGACTTCCGCGAGGGTCTTCAGGGCAAGCTCACTTGCCTGCGATCCTGTCGCCCGCCCGCCGATGCCGTCAGCCACAGCCAGGAGTCCGAGCGTTCCACATGGTGCCGACTCACCCACGAGCGTAAGATACCCGTCTTCATTTACTTCTTTCGAGCCATTATGACTTGCACAACTGATCGTAATTCGAGTTTCAACAGCCACGTTTTTACCCTCATCCCCTTTTGATTCTACCCATTCTTTGTAATAGTTCAGAGTTGATGAGTATAACATCATTCCGAATGACCACAACGTCATGCTGCTGAGCTTGACTCAGCATCCAGGAAAAGAATGGACCCTGAATCTATGGATTTTCGGCTATAGCCGAAAATCTTCCGGGGAGAGTTTCAGGTAATACCTGAAACTCCTTAGTTCAGGGTGACGTGCTGGTTGTTAAGGGTGACGTCCTTCCATGATGACGTGCGGGTTATTCAGATTGATGTACAATCTCTCATTAAGAGTGAACTCTTACGGTCGATTCTTGACGCGTACCTCTACCATAGGTATAATATCACAGTTCGCGGAGCAGCAAACCGCGGACATTTCGCAATTCCGTCAAGGAAGGCGGTATTTCCCATGTTCGATATACTTGTTGAAGAGAAATTCGATGCCGCACACTGTCTTCGCGGCTATCCGGGAGACTGTGAACGCCTGCATGGGCACACCTACAAGGTGCAGGTCCTCCTTCGCACGCCGAACCTCGACAAGATCGGGATGGCTGCCGATTTTAGGTCTGTCCGGTCGGCCTTAAGAGATATAATGAAATCGCTCGACCATACGTACCTGAACGAATTGCCGGATTTCACTGAGACCAACCCAACAGCCGAGAACCTTGCCTGCTACATATACGGAAAAATGAGCAAAAAGTTCGCCAGCCAGGTAAAGAAAGTTACTGTCTGGGAGACTGATTCAGCCGCTGCCAGCTATTGGGAGGAATAATGAGCAAATTTCTCGACCTGATCGAGCATAAGCCGGTCATCTGCGACGGTGCTGTGGGCACGGAGATCCACCGCCGAAGCGGCAGGATGGACCAGTGCCTCGACAGTATCAATTTGACCAATGTAGACCTTATCCGCCAAATCCACCACGATTATGCTAATTCTGGAGCGCAAATCCTCGAAACGAACACATTCGGAGCCAACCGCATCAGGCTTGCAGCTCATGGACTTGCCGGTTCCGTAAGGGAGATCAACCTGGCAGGCGCGCGGATAGCAAGAGAAGAAGCAAAAGGCGGTATCGTTGTGGCAGGCTCTATGGGTTCGACAGGGAAGATTCTGGAACCTTACGGCGCGCTTTCGGTCGATGAAGCCCGCGAAGTCTTCGATGAGCAGGCCGAAGCGCTGAAAGAAGGCGGAGTGGATGTCATCTTCGTAGAGACGATGGCCGATCTGAACGAGGCCACCGCCGCCGTGAGTGCCGCAAAGGCGACTGGGATTCCGGTAGTCGCGCAGATGTCGTTTTCGCAGGAAGGCCGGACTATGATGGGAGTCGACCCTGCGACCGCTGTCAAGACATTCGAGGAGCTCGGTGCGGATGTCGTCGGCGCTAACTGCGGCACAGGGTTTCATGATATGTTGAACGTAGTGCGCGAAATGGTTGCCGTCGCCACAAAACCGGTCATAGCCCAGCCGAACGCAGGATTTCCTCAGTTCGTGGACGGGCGACTGGTATATGTCAGCGGACCGGCGTACATGGCCGATTATGCCCGCCAGTTTGCTGATTTGGGCGTGGCGATAATCGGCGGATGCTGCGGGACTACTCCAGAGCACATCCGCGCAATCGCTAAGGCGCTGGGGAGGTAACTCAATGGCGCTTAGAGACAAACTCGGAAAAAAATTCGTAACTACAGTGGAGATCGACCCGCCGCGCGGTGTCGCCATCGAGAAAACAATCGGAAAAGCATCCGTCCTGCGCGGGTTCGATGCTATAAACATCGCTGACAGCCCTATGGCAAGGGTCAGGATGAGTCCGGTTGCGCTTGCCCACCTCTTGCGCGAGTGCATGGGTGTAGATACGATCCTGCATATGACCTGCCGGGACCGAAACCTGCTCAGCCTGCAGTCGGACCTCCTCGGCGCTTATGCGCTTGGGGTTCACAACGTGCTTGCGCTGACCGGCGACCCGGTCAGCATCGGGGATTATCCGCAGGCAACAGGTGTTTTCGATGTAACTAGCGAAGGACTGGTGCGGGTAATCAGCCGGTTGAACAGCGGGACGGACCTCGCGGGTAATTCGCTCTCCGAGCCGCCGAAGTTCTGCATTGGAGTGGCGGTCAATCCGGCTTCGAGCGATCTTCCAAAGGAGATCGGCAGGCTGGAGAAGAAAATGGAGGCCGGAGCTCATTTCGCCCTCACGCAGCCGGTGTACGATCTGGCAGTCCTTGAAAAGTTTGCAAAGTTGGTCGAAGGTAGTAAAATACCCGTACTTGTCGGCGTGCTCCCGTTAAAAAGCTCGAAACATGCCGAATATTTGCATAACGAAGTGCCGGGAATTGACGTCCCGGAGCATATCAGAATGCGTATAAGAAATGCCGACGAGGAACACGCGCGGGCGACAGGCATCGATATTGCTGTGGAGTTTCTGCGGCAGGCAAAGGATTTGGCTGCAGGTGCATACTTTATGCCTCCTTTTGGGGATTATGAGATGGCTGCGCAGATCGCGGCAGAAGCTTTATAATATTTAATTAAGGAATTACACTATGTCTTCACCGACAGCGTTTATATCAGAGATATTCACCTCGATACAGGGCGAGGGAATTTATACGGGGCGTCCACAGGTGTTCGTCCGTTTCTGTGGTTGCAATCTGAACTGCGACTACTGCGACACACCGACGTCCAGGGACAGGCAAAAACCGTTCTGTTCGGTCGAAAAGACTCCGGGCAGAGGCGATTTCGCGTATATGCAGAACCCTCTCGTGGTGGATGACGTAGTCGAAGCTATCGAGTCACTCGCAGTTTACGGAGACGTTTCACTGACCGGCGGCGAGCCGCTCTTGCAAAGTGATTTTCTGGTCAAACTTTTGCCTTCGCTCAGGAGCAAGGGCTACCGTGTCCACCTTGAGACGAACGGGACGAAGCCGGATGAAGTCGCGCGGCTTGCCGGGCAGGTGGATGTGATAGCGATGGACTTCAAGCTCCAGTCCGCATCGAGTGTCGGAGACCTGTTCGAGCTGCATGCAAGATTTTTGAAGGCTGCGAAACGCGCGAAGGTCTTCGTAAAGGCTGTAGTGACATCGGAGACTACGGATGCCGAAATCCGCCGGTGTGCAGAGACAATAGCCGGAGCGAAGCCTGTTCCGCTGATTTTGCAGCCGGTCACTCCGTTCTCGGATGAAGGGACTAAGCCGCCGGCGCTCCCCCAGCTTCTGAGGATGCATGCGATAGCCTCCGAAGAACTCGACGATGTCCGCATCCTCCCTCAGTTGCACAAGGCGCTGGGGATAAGGTAGGATTTTAGGGAACAGGGAACAAAAATTTGGATTGCGGAAGCAGCACTATGCTTCGGGACCGCGGTTCATCCTACCCCGTGGACCTATTGGGCCACGGGGAGAAGCACGATTTTCCACTAATTCGATAAGTATTCCTGGATGCTGAATCAAGTTCAGCATGACGTTGTGCTTGATTGATATGTCATCCTATTGAGCCGTAGGCGAAGGATCTCAAATGGCCGAAGCATAAATCTCCACCAATCCTTTTTCGCGTTTTCCGTGCTGCTTCGCGCAATTCGCGATTCAAAGCCTGACGGCTGAAAGCTGATAACTGATAGCTAATAAAAATGGAAATCGGAATTACAACAACAGTCCCAATAGAGGTAGTCTACGCAGCCGGACATGTGCCGGTAGACCTGAACAACATCTTCATAGCTTCGGATGATCCGCAGGAGATGGTCATTCGCGCGGAGCATGACGGTTACCCCAGAAACGTCTGCGGGTGGATAAAGGGGATCTACGGCACCGCGCTTGCGAAGGGGATCAAAACCGTTATCGCTGCTGTGGAAGGCGACTGCAGCCAGACGCAGGCGATGATGGAAACGCTCGAAATGATGGGTGTTGAGATCATCCCGTTCGCGTTTCCATACGGTCGTGACCGGGATATACTCGCGATGCAGCTCCGCAAGCTGGCAGACCGCCTCGATGCGGACTGGTCGGATGTCTATGACTGGAAAGCGCAGCTGGACGGCATCCGCAGGAAAGTCTGGCAGGTCGATGAGCTGACCTGGAAAGACGGTAAGGTCTCAGGGCTCGAAAACCACCTCTGGCAGGTGAGCGCGAGCGACTTCTGGGGCGACCCGGACAAGTTCGAGCGAGAAATAGATAGTTTTATAGCAGAAACGAAGTCCCGCGAGCCGAAAAAGTCGCAGATAAGGCTCGGTTATGCGGGTATTCCTTCGATTTTTAACGACCTATACCAGCTTTTGGAGGAACGCGGAACGTCAGTAGTCTTCAACGAGGTCCAGCGGCAGTTTTCCATGCCGTTCGAGACGGATGACATCGTCGAGCAGTATGCGAGATATACTTATCCCTACGATATTTTCGGGCGTCTCGAGGACATCAAGCGCGAGATCGAGCGGAGAGAGATTGACGGGCTGATCCACTACACTCAGAGCTTCTGCTTCAGGCAGATTCAGGACCTGATCGTGCGGAATAACATCGATATCCCGATTCTGACGCTCGAAGGGGAGTCCCCCGGTCCGATAGATGCCCGTACGCGCGTGAGGATTGAAAGCTTCGTGGAGATGCTTTTATAGCTGTCAGCAGTCAGGTTTTGAATCGCGAAGAACGCGAAGCAGCACGAAAGACGCGGAAAGTGATTGCAGGAATACTTATCGAATTAGTGGAGATTTGTGCTTCGGGACGAACTGCGGTCCCGAAGCACAGAAGCATATGGGTAGATGCTTCGAGTCTCTACCATCTGCGAAATCCGTTAAATCCGTGTAATTCGCGTTTCAAAAATAAGGCCGG
The DNA here is from genome assembly GCA_039680575.1 of Armatimonadota bacterium. Lineage (GTDB taxonomy): Bacteria > Armatimonadota > UBA5829 > UBA5829 > DTLH01 > JBDKSP01. Next base: position 31,613 of record JBDKSP010000071.1, on the reverse strand, counting down.
CACGGAGACCGGCCACTACATTTTACCTGCTCCCTCTTTCGGTATCAGCGATAACTGGCGGTTCGTCGCGGAAAGCAGTGCGGCGGCAGCGGCGCGGTAGGGGTCAGCGTGTTTTACAACCGCGCTCCCGGCGCATGTATTGCTGTTTCTCGTTGTAATCAGAGTCGCAATGACCGATACTACCTCTCTGTCATCCCCTGCTTTGAATGTAATCACATCGTCGATCATAATGCCGTGATCTGCCGGGAGCGACTTGGACGCCGCCGAAGCAGTTGCTTCAGCAACCAGCCTCAGGAGACTTCTCCCTCCGGTAGAGTAACCGGTCACGGAATGAGAGAACTCCGTATCTCCGAGTGAGAGCACGACTTGGACCGTAGTCTCAGCCGGGCTTGTAGAGAGCCGGATGGTCTGAATCTTCAGCCTTGTCTGCTGCGCGCGAGGTGTCACAGCTTGGATGGGTGTCTCTACCGGCGGAGCTGCAGGTTGGACCTGTTGTATCTCGGTCGGGGTCGGTTTTGCCGGTTCTTCTGCTTTTACAGGCTTCGATGCGGTACAATTCAAGCTCGCATTGGTGATAAGATCATCCAGCATTGCAGCAGAGTGGACCTGTTCACGTCCGCCAGACCTCCGGCCTCCGGCCATACCGAATGTCGCGCTGATTTTTTCGGACAGGCCGGGGATCTCAATCCTGGAGATCTTTTCCATCAACTGTCTGCCGAACTCCGTCGCCTCATTTGACTTCCGATAGCTGGCAATTGCGAACTCATCGCCTGCATACCGGCATAGAAAGTCCTTCTCCGGATCGGCGGATGACGATAAAATCTCAGCCACGGACTTCAGCACATTATCACCTATCACATGCCCATACCTTTTGTTGAATTTGCCGAACGAATCGAGATCGATGAGGATGACGGAAATCTCGAACCCGTGGTCGAGAGCGCTTATACCCCATTCTCTGAACGCGTCCTGCCATGGCAGCTTCGTCAAGGTATCGTAGGACTTACCGAGTTCCGCTACGATGTCGCTTCGGGAGACAATGCCGATGAGCTTTCCGGCATCGACGACGAGAAGATGGCTGTTTCCGCCGACTTTCATCATTTCGGCGGCCTGGTAGACCGGTGTATCCGACGGGACGGCGGTGTAGTTCTTATCCATAACGTCCATAACGGACGAATCCTGGTTCTGACCTATGAGAGAAGAACAATAGAGCATTCCGACGACGGAGTCGTGGGCGTAGACGACCGGAAGGGCATCTATCCCATGTCCCTTGAGCAGGAATATCGCGGATTTGACTTGTTGCGCCGGACTGATCCATACCACATCGGCGCTCATAACATCTTTGAGTGTCTTCATCGAATTGTTCTTCTATGGATTTTCGGTTCAACTACGGCCGAAAATCTTCCTGAGTGTTTCGGGTAATTGAACCCTCCCAGGCGATAGCAACCTATCATATAGCAGTATACCCCATGCCTGCTACGGTAATCCACCCGTAGAAATACTAGGAATCGTTTAGTTTTGCGCGTAATCGGGAGTAATTACATCGCCCAGCCGCGAAGAACAAAGATTTTCATTAGCCCGGATTTTCTTCTCATACAGCAGTCGTTTCCTACATTACAAGCAGGGGAAGAATGGGGAGAGGTATAAGATAGACAGTGGGAAGCATATGAGCAGCAAGTCACGTTTTGCTATGGCTTACCAGAATAACGCTCCTGGCGGGTGATAGGCTCGCTAAACGCAAAAAGGAATTGATAATCCTGTCACAACCGATGCCTGTGCCTGTCATAAGGTCTGAATTTGGGACATGACTTACATATTTGGCATTAGAATTGGAGGAAAACAAGTGTCTAGATTAGTTCTTTTGGTCGTGATTATCGCTGCTGTAGTCGCACAGGCGGGTGCAGTCGATCTGAGATCGAGCAGATCGGTTGTGGTGCCTGAAAAAACTGCAGTCAAAGATGACCTTCTTGCTGCCGGAAATAACGTCGATATGTCGGGCAATGTGGCCGGGACAGCTCTTGTTGCAGGAGAGACTGTAAACGTCGCAGGTCTTGTAACCGGGTTTCTGGGAGCAGCAGGTCAAAATGTGAACGTACGTGGGGTTAAGCAGATGGTCGCCGCAGCCGGACAGAATGTAAATGTTCAGGGGCTGAGCGCCAGAAATGTCATCATTGCAGGAAACAGCGTCAATGTTGATGATACATCGAATATATCGAGGGATATGCTCTTGGCTGGGACCAATGTGACCACGCGCGGGACCATTGGCCGGAACCTGAAGGCAACTGGGACAAACCTCAGTATCGGCGGAAACATCCGCGGAGATGTGCTGGCGAGCGGTAACAATATTTCGATAATGCCGGGGACGGTTATCGGAGGGAATTTCATCTACGAAAGCCGGAGCAAAGCAAATATCGGGGAGGGCGCGCGGATTACGGGTAAAATCGAACAGAGAATACCTCGAAAAGCAGCAGCGCCGAAAGGTCCGGGCAAGGTTACACGGGCAATCTTCGGATTTTTGACGATGTTCGTTTTCGGGGTGGTCATGGTAGCGCTTTTCCCGAGGTGGTCGGCGGAAACGGCTCTACGGGTAATTTCAGCGCCGGGTTGGTCAGCGCTCGCGGGTTTTATAGCGCTTATAATCACTCCGATTGCCGCAGTTATCGTTTTTATAACGCTCATCGGGATCCCAATAGGACTGACTCTCCTGTTTATCTATATCATTGCGCTCATGGTTGCCGTTATAGTCGCAGCCCTGGCGGTCGGGGCGCTGACTCTAAGAGGCCGGACTATATGGCTGCAGCTTCTATTGGGGCTTTTCATAATCTATATACTCGGAGCAATACCTGTTCTTGGAGGGCTGGTACGGCTTGCGGTGATTATCTTCGGCTTGGGCGCAATTGCGCTGATGTTCTTCCGGCGCCGTGCCGAGACAGTTAATGCGTGATCTGGATGGGCGGGATTCCCGCCCACCCATTGCTGTTTATGGGTTAATTGTAATCATCATACGATCGGAATCTACTGTATCCCACCAGCGGTTTGTCTTCTTCTCCCAGTTTTTCTCAACGGTGAAAACCTCGGGCATTTGTGCTATCTGGACGGTTCTAACATGCCCATCGGCGAAGAGAATATTTGAGCCGCTGCAATGAAGCTTAGGACTACAGACATCGTAAATGGGGTCACTCTCGGTAAGAAACGCGCCTATAGGCGGAGTTTTTGATGTATTGCATCTATTGACCGGCCTGCACACCGCCGCTTTGCATGTTCTGTCCATTTCACGAAGAAGCATTGTACTGGAAGCAAGCTTTAGATCAGCTTCGGCTAGCTCCAACAGGTTGTAATTCATTGCATAGGAGGCAGCTACGGTGCTGTTTCCGGCAATATCTTTAGCTTTAGGACACTTCCATACAGATTGGTTATCGTCTGGTGTGCTAACTTTCTTCACATATGGATATAGTGCTTCAACCCAGTTATGCCCGTATTGATACAGCCTGGAATTTTCAGCGCTGCCAGGTGATAACCGAATTTCGCAGCTCAAATTCCCTCCGAGGGTGCGGTTAGTTGGAAACTTATCATCCCAATCATGTGTATAGGCCTTCAGTGCCTTGCCAAGCTGGTTCATATTCGATAGGCAAGCTGAGCCTGAAGTTGGTTCAATAGTCTTGAAGAAGATCGGAAACATGATAATGGCGACTACAAAGCAAATGGCTATCACTGCTAAAAGACTGGTGATACTGATCTTTCCACTGTATCCAGAATTCTTGGCGCTGTGGAACATGGCTATCCCCTCCTTTTTATACATTAGACACGTGCCGGTGCCAAAAAGTTCGAGCCTACGGCGCAAGCAATGTAAAGGGGTAAACTGGGATGTTTCTCATTATGCCGTAGATGATAATGACCACAAAGATGGACCACACCCAAATGGCTTTGACAGGCTGCTCAGGCTTTGACTGCATAAATGCTTGCTTGAGGGAAGAATAGAGCAGAAACGGCAGAGATATAACCATCAGTGGGTTCAAATCGAGTGCCGCCAGAATGTGGACGTGAAGCAGTTGATGCATGGCGCGGGTAGAGCCGCATCCGGGGCAGTAAAGCCCGGTCAGCGCATGAAACGGACACGGCGGCAGGTAACGGCTGATGTTTGGGTTCAAAACATACAAAAAGGTCAGCGCTGCCAGTGTTCCCGCTGCAGACAGCGCCAATCGAAACGGTATAAACTTACGGCGAGGTTTGTCCGTATTAACTGCAAAAACCATATTTGATAGAGTTTTGGCAATTGATGTAACGAGTATTAGACATTGTTTCAGCCGGAACTTTTTAGTAATAGTGTCTGGAAGAGCCTGCTCCGCTCTTTGCTCCTATTACAGCCACGGTGATGTAGACGATTATCCAGATCAGTCCCAGACCAAACGATACCCAGGACCAGGTCTTGGCCTTATTTGACGAATCAACTGCGCCGTAATAATCTCCTTGAAGCAGCTTTGAATTGACCTGAGCTGAATAGACTATTGCTACAATACCTGGTATTAGACAGCAGAAAATCGTAACCAAGATTGCTTCGACGAGATGGTTAGGTACACCCTTAGGCGGCGTCATTGGCTGCTGATACGACGGTTGCCCCGGATATTGTCCCGGCGGCTGATTAGAGAATTGACCAGGTTGCTGTTCCGGAATCGGCGCCAACTCTGCGCCGCACCTTACGCACCGCTTTGCATTATCCTCGTTCTGTGTCCCGCATTGCCTACAAAACAAACCTCTGCCCTCCGTTTATGTTGGAAATCATTGTACTGTGGAAATCGCCCAGTGTAACATCATCTGTGTTATTATAAGGCCGATAGTGCCCAAGATTCCCATAACGAGGCCGAAAATCGCCCGTCCCTTGCCGAGCTTCTTGGGGTTTTTCTTGATGTCCTTCAGCGCAAGAATTGAGAGCAGAATCGCAAATGGTCCGAAGACAAGCGTGATTGAAAACAGACCTGCATATCCCGCGGCTATTGCAAGCCCGGACCTTCCCACCGGAAGTAAGATCCTTAAGGCAGGGTCATCCTCGGCAGGTGCAGTGACCATCGGCTGTACATATTGTGGTATCGGCTCGACCTGAATAATTGTCTGGCAAGATACACACCGGTAAGCGTTATTTTCGTTTTCAGTACCGCACTTTGGACAAAACATGCTAAGACCTCTGTGTCATTCGTTTATCTGCAAACAAACTTGATGGCAGGCTGCTTGAAGTGTACAACTGTTGTGATCAGTTGTCAATACTGCCGGGTTTACATGACAATTAATCGTCTGAATTTACTGTATCTACCAATGTTTTATCGAGTGCGGCGCTCGGTTTCCTTGATTACAGCTCCGAATACATCACGGCCGAGTTTGAATCCGCTTGAGACTGTGCCCTTAAGCCCTACTTTTGTGCCTTCTCTGGGTACTCCGTTTTTGGTGATGATCCATATCTTGCCGGTTCCGTCGTCGAGTTGGTACGCTCCGGCTTCCGTGATGAGAAGGTCCACTCCGTAACACTTTGTCACTTCTCCGGCGACTATCACTTTGTGGTCTACATATTTACCGGGGTTGTTCAGGATAGATGATATTTTAGTGCAGTCATTGTTCTTGCAGCCAGAAACCATAAGAATCCCGAAGGCCAATATAACCGCGAGAACGACGAAAGCTGTTCTTTTCATTGTAACTACCTCCACTTTACATATAGACGCAGGAAACCGAAAACGGTTCCGGTTTGCTATTGCCTCATCCGGGTAATATGGGGCTATGGACCGACTAAAACGCCGCGCGGTAGTATCGCTCGCGTCATCGTATCTATCACAACTTGGCACTACCGGGGTCGAATTCATCAGCAAGATCATACTCGCGAGGCTGATCCTGCCGAGAGAATGGGGGATCTTTGCTGAAGCGATGCTCGTGGTACTCATTGCGGATGTATTTACCGATCTCGGGCTTTCCCAGCACCTCTCGCGGGAGAAGAAGCGGCCTTTCGGGAATGTGCTCCTCATCAGGACAGGGCTCTCTTTGCTGGCTATCGGCATGGTCGAGCTGTTTGCGCCTTATCTCAAGGTTTTTACTCCGGCACTCATTACCCCGGCGCGTGCGCTAGCTCCGCTGATCCTGGTAAAAGCCGTCGGCACCGTTCCCACGGTCTATGTGGACCGGGAACTGATAGTCCACAGGTCACTCATCCCTCAGTTCGCCAGGCTTGGGCTGAATGCAGCGGTGAGCATATCTTTCGCTGCATCTGGCTGGGGAGTGTGGGCGCTCGTTCTTGGCTCGCTCGCCGGTGAAATGGCATATACGGCGCTGATGTGGGTCTCCGTCCGAAAACTGCTCAAGATCGAGTTTACTCTCAACTACACCAGAACGCTTATTGCGGGAAGCCGCTACTTGTTTCTAATAGCATTGATCGGATTTCTGCTCCAGCAGGGGGATATATTAGTCACCGGAACGATGCTCGACCCGAAAACAGTCGGGCTATATGCTATGGCGCTCATGCTCTGTCAGAGGGTATCGAAAATCGTCGAGACTGCGATCTACCGGGTGATCTATCCATTGTTCTGCGAGGTCTCGCACGACACGGACAAGCTCGGCCAGATATATAAATGCACCACCCTTGCCATCACTGCGATAGAGACGCCCATTTATCTCTTCCTGCTGTTCCATTCAGGGTTCTTTGTTTCCGCGCTTTTTGGGCCTAAGTGGATGCCGATGGCGGTGATACTCCAGGCGCTTGCGATGTCCGGTGTGGTCAACCCCTACTCGTCATTCGGTATAGAGGTGCTTCGGGCGACAAAGCAGGACAGGATGCTCTTTTTCGCGTCGACATCAGGGGCGCTCACTCTGGTCACAGCCGGGTTCATCCTGACCAGCCGGTTCGGCGCGATGGGGATGGTCGCAGCCAACTATCTGCCGGTCAGCGCGATCTTCGTCGTGCTCTCTCTCTGGCGGATGATCAGGAATCATATAATCGACCTCACGCGAAAGCTTGTTGTTGTCTACAGCGTTTCGTTCATCGTCTCCGGCGCGGCATTTTTCTTCACCGGAAACGGTATAACTATGCACCTGGCCGGTATAGCGGCTGTGCTCGTCCTCTGGACAATCTTTTATAAGTTGTACGGCCTTACGGTCGGAAAGGAAACCCTGAAATTGCTGTGATGACACCGAAGGTAGCCATAATAGTGCTCTCATGGAACGGCAAGGATGACACTTTCGAATGTCTGAAGTCTCTCGGAGAGGTTGTTTATCCGAATTTTTGGACTATTCTGGTCGATAATGGCTCGACAGACGGCACAGCGGAGGCTGTGAGGTCTGCTTTTTCCGATGTCGAGGTCATAGAAACAGGGCAGAACCTTGGATTTGCCGGTGGGAACAACATTGGTATCCGCCGCTCGCTTGATTCCGGGGCAGATGCGGTGCTGCTGCTCAATAACGACACTGTAGTCGCCCCGGAGTTTCTCTCTCCTCTGGTAAAAGTGCTGTACCGTTCGGATGATATAGCGGCAGTCAACCCGCTTATCTACTATTACGATCAGCCTGATGTCATCTGGTCGGCAGGCGGTGAAATCGACAGGCGAACAGGTATAGCTTACCAGAGGTATTTGGACATTAAGGACGTCGGGCAGTTTAGGGGTGAGACTGCTGTCGACTACGGTGTCGGCGCGGCGCTCCTCATATGTCGGGAAGCGATTGAGAAGGTCGGGCTCCTGGACCCGGACTATTTTCTTTACTACGAAGAGTCCGACTGGTGCTTCCGCGCGAGGGATGCGGGCTACAAGACCATATTTACTCCTGAATCGAAGATCTGGCACAAGGTATCGCGCGGTTTCGAAGGCAGAAGCGCCGCACAGCTTTATTATTTCTGCCGGAACAGGTTGTATTTTCTCAAGAAACGAAGGGTGAAGAGTTCCAGACTTCTCAGGATCGTCCTGTCTGATTTTAGCAGGATGGCTGCATCCATGGCTGTTCATGGCGATGTGAGATCGAGCCGCGCGGTGCTGAGGGGCGTAGCGGACTTCTATTTAGGCAGGATGGGGAAATGAAGTTACTTATTGTATCCCAATGGTTTCCCTGTCCGCCGGTAAACGGCGGGAGGCAGCGGGTGTATCATCTGCTTCGCGGGCTGGTTGAGCGGCATGATATACACTTACTCTCGTTCACCCAGGACCCGTCGGACATGGAGCACGTCCACGAGCTTGGCGAGCTGTGCGGAGATGTTGTCGTGGTCAAGGGAAATGACTTCAAACCTACGGCCGGGAATGCTGTCCGCGCGCTTTTTTCCATGAGGCCGCGTTCCAGTATCGACTGCTGGAGTAAAACAATGGCTGAGATGGTGGAAGACCAGCTAAATACTCACTCGTTTGATGCCGCGATCGCATTTACGACCAGAGCGGGCGAGTACTTGATGCATGCAAAGCTGCCTAAAATACTTGATAACGACAATGTCGATACCGCCTACTTCGCGCGGCTTATCGGGCAGGGTGGGAGTCCATTGGCTAAGTTTAGGCGAAAACTCACATGGGTAAAGGTTGCCAGGCACGAACAAAGGTTGGTCGCCGCATTTGATGCCGTAACAGCGGTGTCCGAAGAAGACAGACGGGAGCTGGCAAAGCTCCTCCCGGCCAAAAATAACTGCCGGGCGCTCCATGTCGTGCCGAACGGCGTTGACCTGGGACTCATGGACTACAAGACTCCCGATTTTGACCCGAAACGCATTATCTCGACCGGCGCGCTTACATATCATGCCAATTACGATGCCGCAGTCTTCTTTTGCGAGCGAATTTTACCTGGAATCAAGAAGGCTATTCCTGATGCCGGGTTTGTCATAACAGGCGGGCATAAAGGAATGGATATATCGCCTTTTACCGCTGCCGGTGCAGCACTCACAGGCTTTCTGGACGATATTCGTCCCCTGGTGGCAGGAAGCGCCGTGCTCGTTGTTCCGCTCAGGATAGGCGGCGGGACCAGGCTGAAGATTCTGGAAGCGATGGCGCTCGGAACGCCCGTAGTGGCGACCACGCTCGGAGCGGCAGGGATCGGGGTAAGACATGGAGAGACTGCGCTCATTGCAGACGACCCCGATGAGTTTGCGGATTGTGTGATACAGCTTATGAAAGACTCCGAATTAAGAGCGGAGCTCACGAAAAATGCCCGTGAACATGTGGCAGCCAGGTTCGGATGGGATAGATCTGCAGAAGCGATGGAATATGCGCTGAAATCCATAACAGGGCAGGGGAGAGAGAGATGATCGGACGTCTTTCCGGCGCGATCGACAGGAGAGATGCAGCGAAAAAAGCCGTAGGAGCAGTTTTTGCCGTGGGAGGGATACTGCTCACAGGCTACATCCTGTCTTCGATGATAATCGAACTGGATATCTACTTCGTAATCGTCGTCGGGATCATCGTAATTGCGTCTATCGTGCTTTCGCGGTGGTTCGCGCTGGGTATCGTCCTATTTGCGCTGATCGCGCCGTTCAATACAGGCAACTCTCCCGCGGTGCTCGGAGCTGAAGCAAGCTACAGGGCAGGAGTCATGCCGAGCCAGCTCGGGCTGGTCTTCATGTGTGCGTTCTGGGGGATTACAAGGTTCTTCGGGAGCGGGATCAAACTCGCCGAATCGAGGCTGAACCTGCCCATCGCGGTTTTTCTAGGCGTGGCGGTAGCTTCCATAGTCTCGAGTTATTTTATTTGGGACGATGGAGTGCACCGGTACGACAAACAGCTCCTTTACCAGGTATCAGAAATCGGGTTATGGGGGTTATGCGCGGCTGCGTTCTTCCTGGCCGCAAGCTCCTTGAAGGACAAACAGTGGATTGGGGCGCTCTACTGGCCGGTTGCGATAGTCGGAATATACGTGACATTTTTCCTGGTGGCAGGGATAGAACCGCCGTGGGACATCACTAGAAGCACATTCATTACGGCATTTGCAGCGACACTGACTACTGCACGAGTGCTTTTCGGGAAAGAGTCCGCTGGAGGGAAGATCGGGCTTGCGGTGCTCCTCGGCATATTCCTTCTGGGGTCGTTCTGGTCCCGCAGTTGGGTTTCCGGCTGGCTCACAACGTCACTCGGTATAATGATGGTTGTCCTGTTTTATTCCAGGCGGATGCTTGCCGGGATGGCCATCATTCTGCTGTTTGCCGTTGCCATTCAACCGGCTGCTGTAAACACGGTCTACAGCGAATCGCGCCATGAGGGCGATATGGATAGGTTCGACCTTTGGGGCGATGCCGCGAAGATGGCTTCCTCTGTAAACCCCATCCTCGGAATAGGTCCGGCGGACTATCTTGCCTACTCGAAAAAATACAGCAGTATCTGGTATGGCAATACTACCTACACCACCGCGCACAGCGATTATGCCCAGATGATAGCCGAGTTGGGTCTTTTAGGGATTGCTGCGTTCCTTTGGATGGTGGTCGCGGGAGTAAGGACAGGGTTCGACACGGTCAATAGGAGTCCAAAGGAGCTTAAGTGGCTGACCGTCAGCGCGACGGCGATATTTACGGCGATGGCTGTAACGAGTCTGGTGGGTGATTACCTCCTTCCGAGCAGGGTGAACGGCGGGATATGGTCGTTTAGCACATCAGTCTTCCCGTGGCTCCTCCTCGGCGCGGCTGTAGCGGCAGCCCAGCCGGGAGAAGAGGACTATTATGAGGAGGCAGATGGCTGATGCAGCTTTCCATAGCTATCGTGAGCTGGAATACGAAGAGACTCCTCCGGCAGTGCCTGTCATCGGTGTTTGGGGACCTCGACGGGCTTACCGCAGAGGTGATCGTGGTCGATAACGGCTCTTCAGACGATAGCGCTGGCATGGTCCGATGCGAATTTCCTCAGGTGAGGCTGATCGAAGCCGGTGAGAACCTGGGGTTCACCCGCGCGAACAACCTGGCCTACAAAGAATCGAGCGGGGACTGCTTTTTGCTTCTGAACAGCGATACAGTTGTCCTTCCGGGGGCGCTTCCGCTCCTCGTGCGGTTCATGGAGTCGAACCCGGCGGCAGGCGCGGTTGGAAGTAAGCTCCTGAACGGCGACGGCACACTTCAGCGTTCCTGCAGTCCGTTTCCGACTCCGCTTCAGGAACTGTTCGACGCGCTCTACCTGAGCAAACTGTTTCCGGAAAACAGATTGACCGGCAGTTTCGCCATGTCATACTGGGACTTCAGCAGTGTGAGAGAAGTGGACTTTGCCGGGGGGAGCTGTCTCCTCCTCAGGAGGGCTGCGCTTGAGGAGATCGGGCTTCTGGACGAAGGGTTCTTTATGTACAGCGAGGAAGCCGACCTCTGCTACAGACTGAAGGAAGCCGGATGGAAGGTGTTTTTCTATCCCGATGCGCGGGTTATCCATTATGGCGGACAAAGCTCGAAACTCGACGTAAACAGGACTTCAGTCGAGCTCTGCCGCAGCAAGCACAGGTTTATGAGAAAGCATTACGGCCTTCCATCAGCCGCGGCGTACAGGGCGGTTGCCGCGCTTTCATCGGTCGTCCGGCTTGCCGCCTGGAGCCCCAGGGCGGTAGTCGGACGGAATAGAAATACCTACAAAGACAGACTCTCAGTCCAGGGGAGGATATTTACATGGGCGGTGGGCGCAAGATGAAGATAGGGATCGATGCAAGATATTTGTCCCATCCCCAGGACGGCGGGTTCAAGACCTATACCCAGAACATCGTACATGGACTTATGGAGCTGGACCATGAAAACGAGTACATCCTGTACACTGACAGGCCGGGAGTCGAATCTCACGATAACTTCAGTGTGAAGATCGTGAGCGGTCCTGCGCCGGTCAGGGAACAGGCGCTTCTGCCTCTCGCAATGGCCCGTGATAAAGTGGATATCGCCCATTTTCCATTCAATACGGGGCCGCTTACGCCGCCTTGTCCCACTGTGTTGACGGTCCACGATCTCATTCCGCTTCTGCCAAGGGAAAAAGACCGGCGCATGTCGCGCAAAATGCGGATGATTAGCAGCTACTGGCGGACGATCACGCCTAAGGCAGCGCGGCGTGCGAGCCGGATAATCACCATATCCGAAGCGTCGAAATCGGACATACAGCGGATGCTGAACATCCCGGAAGAAAAGATAAGTGTAGTCCCGACGGGGCTCAACCCGGACTTCCATTCGATTACGGACTCCGCGCTGCTTAAAAGAGTGCGGGAGACTCACGGACTGCCGGAGAGGTTTATCCTCGGGTTGGTCTCATCCGATCCCAGAAAAAACTGCCGGGGGATCGTGGGGGCTGCGGGGCTCGTATCGAGTGAGCTGGATGGAATCGGAATAGTCCTGATATGCGCTTCCCCGGCGGCCAGAGATATGGCGTTCGACACCGCCTGCCGCCACCAGTCCCATTTACCCAGGATGGTAATGCTAGCCCCTGTTTCAAGGCAGGACCTGACCGCCATTTATACCCTCGCCGATGTGCTCGTCTTCCCGTCGTTCTACGAAGGGTTCGGGCTGCCGGTAATCGAAGCTATGGCCTGCGGGACGCCGGTCGTCACATCCAATATAAGCTCGATGCCGGAGGTGGCGGGGGATGCCGCGGTGCTGGTCGATCCCAACGATCCCGAAGCCATTTCGCGCGGGCTTATGGAAGTGCTCAATGATAAAAAGCTCAGAGAGAAGATGATCCGGCGCGGGAGAGAAAGAGCTGCTGAGTTTAGCTGGAAGAGGACCGCGAAAGAGACTATAGCGGTCTACAAGTCGTTGATCAGCCTGCCGGGTGCAAAGACAATGGCGGGAGGGATAACAGGATGAAGATACTCTTTCTGACCCAACTGTTTCCTTATCCGCCTGTCTGCGGCGGGACGATAAGAAGCTGCAATATCCTGCGCCACCTGGGCGTGAAGCACGATGTCGTGCTGGTCTCTTTCGTAAGAGAAGACCCGACGGCTGAACAGATGGGGGTAGCGGCTTCGTTCTGCAGGGAAGTCCATACAGTGCCGATCCGAAGGTCTGCCGCCGCAAATGTGAAGTTTGCCGTGAGAAGCCTGTTCAGCCATGATCCGTTCATAATAGCGCGCGACCGGGTTGCGGAGATGCAGCGCACCGTAGATGGACTGCTGGCGCCGGGTGGGTTCGATATGGTCTATGTCGATCATCTTCAGATGGCGCAGTATATGGATAGATGGGACCATATCCCCTGGGTCCTGGACGAGCATAATGTCGAGTGGAAGATCATCGAGCGGATGGCTCAGGGTGAAAGGCTTTCGGCAAAGGGACTCTATGCAGCCATCGAGTGGAAGAAACTTAAGAAGTGGGAGCTTTCGGCTTGTGAAAAGGCCGATCTGATACTCACGGTGACGGAGACTGATAAAGCGACGCTGCTCTCGGAGCGCCGGAGCTCTGGAAACATAACCTGTATCCCTATCGGGGTGGATTTCGACAGTTTTCCCAGAGCCGGTCTATCCCCGAACGCCAGAAATATCCTGAGCATCGGCACGATGTCCTGGCCTCCCAATATCGACTCGATCCTTTATTTCGCGGACGAGATATACCCTGAGATAAAATCGCGTTCGGACGGCGTAAAGCTTGTAATCGCAGGCAGCAAACCCCCAGGCAGTATCAAAAGGCTGTCGAGATTGGACAATACTATCGAAGTAACAGGGTTCGTGCATGATCTGTCGGCTCTGACGTCTGAAGCCGCGGTATTCATCGTTCCATTGAGGTCCGGCAGCGGGCTGAGAGTCAAAATATTGAACGCGATGGCTATGGGGCTGCCGGTTGTAAGCACATCGGTCGGCTGCGAGGGGATCGGGGCGGAGCATGGACGCCATCTGTTGATTGCCGACACACCGCAGGCGTTCTCGGACGCTGTTCTCAGGCTTCTTTCGGACTTCGGACTGCGAAAACAGCTTGCGGAGGCGGGAAGAGAGTTCGTGCTGTCGAACTATGGTTGGGATTCCATCTGGGACAGGCTGGACAAAGCGCTCGATACGCTGGTTCTGGAAAAACATAACCGCAGCCTGTTTATACGGAGGAAAAACGCGCCGCCGCCGATCAAGATGAAAAACCGGTAATATTGCATTACAGCGCTAAAGGAGGATTGCGCGGGGTTGGAGTTGGGAAAGAATGAAAAGCAACTCATTAATAACCATCAGGCGGTTTTGTGCGAAATATTGTGAGAGCTCATTGTTCATGGAAAATACGGGCTAGAATGACAAAACCAGAGGTTGCCTAGATATTTTATGAAAGTGTGGTCGCGCCATGCGAGTGCTCTATATTACTCCTTATGTTCCCTCACGCATCCGTGTGAGGCCCTACAATCTGATAAAGAACCTTGCCAGACATCATGAGGTTACACTGGTATCGCTCATGCAGTCGGAGCACGACCGGCGGGCGCTTGACGAGATGTCGGATATCTGCTGCAACGTAAAACCCGTAAGGATGAGCAAGCTCCAGTCGATTGCAAGCTGCGGGAGGCGGCTGTTTACAAGCATGCCGCTCCAGGCTGCCTATACTTACCTGCCGAACCTGACGCATGCTGTAGACGACCTCATAATCAGGCAGCCGTTTGATGTCGTTCATGTCGAGCATGTCCGGGGAGCGCACTTCGCGTCCCACATAGGTTCCCTTCCAAAGGTCTATGACTCAGTGGACTGTATTACTCTGCTTCTGAAACAGTTTCTGAAGACAAAAAAGAACCCGATATCCTGGTTTGTAGCACTGGAAGAATGGGCCAAGATGCGGGTCTATGAAGCCATGATTTCGGAACGGTTCGAGAAGGTCGTGATAACCTCACAGGGTGACCGGCAGGCGCTGGAAGGCCTGCTCTGGGAGAGGATACGCAAGCGGCTTAAGATCCAAGAAATGCCAGCCCGGTCCGTGGATACACAAAATGAGCTGGAGGAGTGGAGGGCAACCCGGGAACTCATCGAATTATCGCAGGATCAGCGCCTCGAGGCGCTTATGCCCCAGGGAGGCCACATCTCAGTGCTGCCGAACGGCGTAGACCATCAGTATTTTCATTCGATGGATATGCCGGAAGACCCGGAAACGATAATTTTCTCGGGCAAGATGAGCTATTACGCGAATGTCGTCGCGGTAAAGCATTTTTATGAGAATATCTACCCATTCGTAAAGACGGCAAGACCCGGTGTCAAATTCCTGATCGTCGGCGCCGATCCTCCATCTAGCATACAGAAACTGGCGGAAGACCCTTCAGTCACAGTGACCGGCTATGTAGATGACATCCGGCCGTACATTGCGCGCGCCGCCGTAGCCGTGTGCCCGATTACGGTGGGGGTGGGCATACAGAACAAGGTTTTGGAAGCGATGTCGATGGGCAAATCCATTGTGGCGACATCGAGAGCCTGCTCGGCAATTCCCGCTCGGGACGGCGAACATTTTCTGACCGCAGACCAGCCTGAGGAGTTCGCTTCTAAAATAATCGAGCTGCTTACCTCCCCGGAGAAGCGCCACAGGATCGGCTCGAACGCATCTGCCTATGTGAGGGAAAACCACGATTGGGGAAGGATAGCTGAGCGCTTGGTGGATATCTACCAGGAAGCATCTGATGTTTTTGGCAGCAGGAAGATAAATTCGGCAAATATGAGAATATAAAACAGCAAAGGAGAGCCCGCATGGGAAGCATCAATGGGTTCGCAAAACCCGGCGATATGATACATAACGATATTAGGCAGATGCATAAGCTATATATAATGGAAAAACGGGCGCTGGATATAGCAATATCCTTTCCGCTTGTAATTGTTTTGCTTCCGTTCCTGCCGGTAATCGCGCTGGCTGTGAAATTGGATTCCCGCGGCCCGCTGTTTCAC
The DNA here is from genome assembly GCA_039680575.1 of Armatimonadota bacterium. Taxonomy (GTDB): domain Bacteria; phylum Armatimonadota; class UBA5829; order UBA5829; family DTLH01; genus JBDKSP01. Next base: position 15,848 of record JBDKSP010000071.1, on the reverse strand, counting down.
AAGCGCAAGGTTGTTGGACGCGAAAAACGCGAATTCAACGCATTTAAGCTGCGTACAATGCTGGACGGTATCGATCCGCTGGAATATGCGAGCGAAGAAGAGCGCAAAGAGCTCGAAAATAACCACAAACTTCGCTCTGACAGAAGGGTTACCCGCGTCGGAAAGATCCTCCGCAAGACGAGCATCGATGAACTCCCGCAACTGATGAACGTGCTCCTCGGGCAGATGTCTCTGGTAGGGCCGAGGATGATCAGTTTTGAGGAGATCGAGAAGTTCGGAATATACCAGGACAAAATCCTCTCCGTTAAGCCGGGAATTACGGGGTTGTGGCAGGTAAGCGGGCGCAGCAAGCTGTCGTATGAAGACCGCGTACGGCTGAATGTATACTACGTAGACCACCGTTCGCTCAAACTCGACCTGCTGATCCTGATAAGGACCATACCGGCCGTTATAACCGGGAACGGCGCGTATTAGCCTTCAAAAACGCGAAAGCAGGAGTTGCCGGCTCCTGCTTTCATGGAAAATCCTTCTATTTGGGATGTATTCTCAATGTTTTTCAAGCGTTATTGCCGTGATTCTCACCTTGTCGTTCTTAGGCAGAACAATGGATGCGAGCGGCTTTGTCGGGTCCACCTGAATTGTGTAATGGAACAGGTAGCACTTCACTCCAGGCTCGTCTCCCGCCTTGGAATGCCTGTGGAGCGTTGCCAGCCCTGTCTCTTCGCCGTGTGCAGGCTCGCCCGTCCACGAACTCATAACGACCTTTGCCGGTTCGACGGATGATTGGTATCCAAGTCCGAACTCCGCTTCCTGGTCGGGTTCTATAGCCGCGCCGAGGATGTGGATTTTTGCGTATTTTGCCTTGGGCACAGCTACAGCCTGCCCCGCGCAGGCGATTGAGTTCTTATCACCTGCAGCCTTGGGACCATAGACGAAGCTGATGTGTCTTGGCGACTCCAACCCCGCAGGATCGGATTTCCAGCCATAACAGCACGGATAAATATCGTTCGGCTTGCCCATACTCGTGTCCGGCGGCATCATTTCGGCGGGGAATGAGTGACCGCTGCCGTCGAACCCGCCGCTCTCCCTGTTCCGGTCCGGGCTCGTCCCGACGACATCATACAGCTTCGACAGGTCGGCGAACTGCAGTTTGCCGTTCTTTACAGTCACTTCCGTCGTAAGAATGTCGTTGCCACGGCTGATTTCGGAGGCCGAAGCCCACTTGCCGTCTATAAAGAAGTCCCATACAAGGATATAATGTCCATCATAAGGAGGCGCGGCCAGCTTTGCATTGATAATCGCGGGCATACCCGGCAGGATCTGCCCGCTGATCGGGGTCTTTTCACCGTCCCATGCGGCTTCTACTCCATCCAGGTAATACCAGTGGCAGCCGATACTGTAAGTCTCTTTTGTCCATGTGTCCGTTCCGTTATTTTTTACTACGACCTTGGACGTGATTGTCTTTCCGGCTTCGATCTCATCAGGTATGTCACAGGCGATTATCTTCGCGCTGTAATCGTTCTCGAAAACATCTATTATCTTCTCATTGGATGTAATATTGTCTTCCGTTATGGGTTTTGAGCCGTCCAGTATATCGAATCTGAGGAGGTAAGACCATGGGTCAGTCTGTTTCCAGACAGGGACTGGCTGCCCGGCCGCATCCTTCAGGTTGATGTTGACCGTGACCTCGGCAGTCTCACCAGGCGGCACATCCTTCCCCAGACTGACGCTCACCGGCGCTATAGAGACCTCTTCACGCGAGTCGTTCGGCCCACCATACACATAGTTCGATACTTTGAAGAGCTTGCAGCCGAGTGTCCAGCCGGCTTTCCAGGTGGAAGCGCCGTCGTTTCTTGCTGTTACCTCGAACTGGTAAACGGCTCCGGTTTTCATCATGACCGGCCCGTCGATGCTCAAAAATCTCGCCTGAACATCGTTCTCCTTGCCTACTATGACCGGCACGACGAACCCGTCATCTCCGAGTGTGGAGAACCATTTATCATCAGCCAGCCGCACCATCTCGAACCGGACATCGTAGTCGCCTTCCGGCAGGTTTTGCCCGTCTTTAGTTACACCGGCAATTCCGATGGTGATATTGGACGAATGCCCCGGAAAAACATCATACTGAATAGGCCGCCTGATGCCGCTCTCCGCGACCAGCGCGCCGTTCTGATACCAGCGGTATCCAAGGGCATAACCCTCTGCGGCTTTCCAAGGCTTCGTGCCGTCGTTCTGCACCGTAATATCCGCTTGGTAAAACGCGCCGGTGGCTATGACTGCCGGAAGGTTGTGCCGTATATACTTGGCGTCATACTCTCTCGCACCCCGGAACTTCAGGGTCTGGAGTGCCGTCGTATCGACATAAGCAAACCCGTACTGCCTGCTTCCGCAGATCTCGGTCCCTTCCGAAAGGTTGTTCCACCCGTCGAGCACTACCCAGTTAGGCCGCTTATTGAGCGCTTCAGCCCATTCTGCCTTGTAGATATCGCCTGCGTTTCTGGCGTTTATATGAGCCTCACGAACGGCTATGGCGCAGTCATCGTAACCCGGACCGATTGTTGCTACCCTGATCCTGGCCGTATCGTCATAGCCTGAGCTGATTCCCGCGCCATAGTTACAGTAAGCATCGAACGATGCCTGTTTGTCTTTGAAGTCCTCAGCACCCATCCATAGAATGTGGGCGCCGAACTCTTTGGCAAATCGCTCGTTTGCATAAGATATGAAGCTCGCGTCGAACCCGGGGACCGGCTCGCACGAGTAAAGATAAACGATGTAGCACGGGTGGTCCTTGCGCTCATCCGACATCTGCACTTGCGCTCGGAACTCCTCCGGTACTCGCAGGAAGAAATCGCGCATCATCCCATAGAAGGTCCGTTTGACATCTTCCGGGTCTTTGGCCTGAGGGTTGTCTTTATAAGCCAGCGCCATTGAGGATGTGTCGAAGAACATCCCGACAAGCGGGTAGGGCTTTTTCTCGGACTTCAGTTCTCTCAGCGCCTCTGCTATGGTGTCCAGTCCCTTGGCTGCGTAAGCTGCGCGGCTTGCGGTGTCGCCCCGGTAAACAGGCAGCATGATGTCCACGCCCGCGCGTTTCATGTCCGAAAACTCGTTTTTGTGCAACTGCACCCTGTCGTAAGAGAACCAAGGGCCTGTCCCGTTGACGGGGGTGTTGCTCAGCCCGAGCATTCCGTCTCCTGTCCTGACGAACTTGCAGGAAGCGGCTTTTCTGGGGTTGTCCTGGTACCAATAGAAGTAATGTGTAAGCACCATTTTCTGAATCTGGTGCTGGGGCAGTTTCTGCTTTTCGATAGGCAGCGGCAGTTCGAATGATGTGTTATTGTTCCACTCTTTTTGCCTTACCTGACCGTCGATAAGAGGCATCCTGGCGATGTACTTGGCCGATACTATCTTATCGAGCGATGTAGTTGCTACTGCAAACCCCGCTCCGGTGAAGACTATGTTCGCCCATTTCGATGCGTCGTGGATCTCTTCCTCTGTTTTGACCGCTGGAGAAAGGCTGACGAACTTGTTCGTCTCTCCTCGCATCCGCACGACTACGTTGAAACTCATCATGGTGCCTGGAGTCGGGGCTTTGACACCGAGTTCGTTCCAGGGCAGAGCCATCTCGACCGTGTAGCCTATGTCTAGGTCGTTCGGGTTGCTTATGGAGCCATCTGAGATGGCGGCGTATTTGAATGAAAGTATCTTCTTGATCCGCCAGCCGCCGCCGTCCGATTCGGTGAAAGCTGCTCCGCCTGCGGAACTGACAGCCATGTGGTAAGTGGACTTGGACCTGCCGGACTCATGCTTGTTGTCCGTCTCAAGGAAGATCTCGACTGAATCGTCTTCCCAGGGGTTGGAAAACGGCGAGGTGTTTGTCCCGGTTATATCGGGATCGTCCACGGTAAAAGCGGCGTAAAAATAGTTTTCGTCCCAGGTCGTATAGCCGGCCAGCTTTCCCTGAGCCAGCACTATGGCGGGGACCAACCCGAGGAGAATTATTAAAAGTAGAGTAAGCTTGCGCAGTTTAGTCACCTCAATCAGTGGTTATAGCTTCCGGCGGTCAGCCATCGGCTTCAAACACTTAGTCTTTCTCTACATAGACGCAGAAGGCCCGCGCCTATTCCCGCCTGGTTGCTTTAACACTGCCGGCAGCGCCGATCTTCTCCAGGAACCGGCTCATGCGTTCCAGCGCGAGCTTGATGCTGTCGGTGTCGGTTGCATATGAACATCGGACATAGCCTTCGCCGCACTCGCCGAATGCAGTTCCGGGGACTATCGCCACCTTTTCCTCCATAAGGAGCCTTTCAGTAAACTCCTCGGCGGTAAGCCCGGTCCTCCGAATGGACGGGAAAGCGTAGAACGCGCCGCCGGGAAGAATGCAGTCGAGCCCTATGGAGTTCAATCCTGAAGTAATGAGCCGCCTGCGGCGGTTGTATTCTTCCACCATCTCATCGCTTTCGCTGCTGCCGTTTTTCATCGCCTCGATTGCAGCCATCTGCGCCATCATCGGAGCGCAGAGCATAGTATACTGGTGGACTTTCATCATAGCCTCTATAATATCCGGCATAGCTACTGCGTAACCGATCCTCCAGCCCGTCATTGCGTAGGCTTTGGAGAAACCGTTAAGGAGTATCGTCCGCTCATAGGCTCCGTCGAGCGAGGGCATGGTGGTATGGCAGCCGCCGTAGGTAAGGCGGTCGTAGATTTCATCCGAGATAATAAACAAGTCGTGTTTTCGAGCCATATCGACAATCGACTGCAGCTCATCGCGGCTTGCCGTTACGCCTGTAGGGTTCGATGGGTAGCTGAGGAGGATCGCTTTGGTCCGTGATGTAATCGCTTTCTCGATCTGCTCCGGGGTGACCTTGAACCCGGTCTCGATGGTCGTAGGCAGCGGCACGGGAACGCCCCCTGCGAACATCACGCAGGGTTTGTAGGATACATAGGACGGCTCCGGGACAAGGACCTCATCGGCAGGGTTCAATATCGCCCTCATTACAAGGTCCAGACCCTCGCTTACGCCGACCGTTACCAGAACCTGTTTCTCCGGGTTATACTCCACGCCCCACCGCTTGCTGAGATAGGCTGAAATGAGTTTTCTCAGCTCGAGCAAGCCATAGTTCGAGGTGTAGTTGGTGTAACCTTTTTCAAGCGAGTAGATGCAGGCCTCGCGGATCCTCCAAGGTGTCACGAAATCCGGCTCTCCGACGCTGAGCGACACAACGTCCTGCATCTGGGCAACGATATCGAAAAACCGCCGGATTCCCGATGGCGGAACGGACTTTACCAGGTGGGATATTGGTTTCATTATGGCACTACCGGCAGCCGCTTGTCATCCGACGGTTCCCCGAAGATTTCGGAGTCTTCCTTATAGCATTTCAGCACAAAATGGGTGATAGTCGACTGAACGCGGTCTATGGTGCTCAGTTTCTCGGAGACAAAATGCGCCACATCAAGGATGGTCTTACCTGTCACGATTATGCGAAGGTCGAGCTCGCCAGATACCAGATAGATCGAATGGACTTCGGGGAATCTGGCGATGCGCTCGGCAACGTCATCGAACCCGACACCTCTCGACGGCGCGACTTTGACATCGATGTAGGCGTTGACGCACTCCAGTCTAGTTTTTTGCCAGTCGATTACGGTCTTGTAACGCCTGATTATCCCCTGGCCTTCAAGCAAAGCGACTGTTTTCTGCACTTCATCTTCGCTTTTCCCAGTCATAGCGGCAATCTGAGAGAGTGTAGCGCGCGAATCTTTCTCAAGAATCTTAAGGATATCTATTGTAAACTCATCAGGTTTCATTTGAAAAACTATAACACCGAGGGAAAATGGTGTCAATTATCGTAAGGGTGAACAGATGACAGGAATAGAGTGAAATAAGGATTATACAAAAAAGCCCGCGGCACTCTAAAATGCTGTGGGCTTGAGTTTCAATAAATAAAAACTACTTCTTTCTTCTAATGATTCCGCCTGCCAGACCGATAAGTCCGGTTGCGAGTGCAAGCATGCTGCCCGGCTCAGGAACGGTAGGAGCCATTGAAATCTGCAGTTTGATTGCCTGTGCACCATTAGCCCCAGTAGCAGGAGAAAGATCAGTGATACTTTTTTGGTTATACATTATCGAACTTATATTCTTATTAAATACTATCGGCGATGCAGAGTAGGATCCGGAATTATACAGCGTAGTAGGGAAAGTCCACTCTGTGCCAACAGCATATGTGCCTGTCGGATCTGTAACCACCTTAAGCTTAAATGAATATTCAGTGTTACCAATTTTGGTGGGAAGAGGGTAGCTAGAGCCACCATCATGCCAATTCACTGTAATGCTGCTACCTGTAAAACTCTTACCAGCCCATACCAGCATGGTCCATGCTCTAGACGTTCCTTCTGTTATGGGTGCCGTCATATCGATAGATAAAAGGTTCGTCGTCCCGTATGTTGGTGCAGCAAGATCATAGATAGCGCAGCCGGTTCCTGTCACTAAATTCACGGATGCAGAATTAGCTCCTGCTGTAGATAGCGTGCCTACCCGGATACCTGTCGGGTTACCTGTGGTGTTTGCAAAGAACTTCCAATTGGTTTCACTGGCCATCGCAGAGACTGCAAGTGCCATAACAAGCACTGCTACGATTAGTACTACTTTTGTGACTTTCATACCTGTTTCTCCTTTACGTTGAAGTGTTGTGTGGTTTCGGCAAGTCCTCTGCTTGCACTAGCTAGAGACCTGCTCTTCTCTTGTCGTGGGGCTGTAATAGGAAGTGCATCCTGCGGTTCTTTCTATTTAACCATTATCAGCTAACCACTATATTAATAGCTTGCAATCTTAAAGTTGTCAATAGACAATGTGATAATTATTATTATTGAGCAGAAAAATGTTGAGCTTCATAAACATGATCAACAGATGACCGCTAATGCAGAAATGAGTAGTAATATATACAATACTCAGCTAATGACTGTTCTTCACAGGCGATATATGATTCCGTAGACGCATTTCTTTCCGTCATACAGAATTTATAAAAAAACCCGCAGCATTTTGGAATACTGCGGGCGTAATTTCAACAAGAACTATAAGGATTAACTTCTTTTTCTAAGAAGTCCGCCTGCCAGACCAACAAGTCCTGTTGCGAGTGCAAGCATGCTGCCCGGCTCAGGGACTGAAGGCGTAGGAGCCATTGTAACTTCCATCTTGACCGCCTTACCATTGTTAAGAGTGCTAAGGTCAAATGCTGATGATTTACCCGGCACTACATTTGCCTGCTGGGTATATCTTATCGCATCCAACTTGGTGGCGTCATTCGCATTACCAAATGTTGCGCCGATAACGTAGGTTGCACCCAAGTTGGAAGGGATAATCCACTCTGTACCAGCGGCATAAGTGTTTGTCGGATCGCTAAGGATTTTAACCTTGAGCGTATAAGGCATATTGCTGATGGTAGCGGGAAGACCGGTAGGGCTCTTCCAACTTATCGTAGCCGTATTTCCAACAAAACCGTTACCAACCCAAGCATACGCGGACCATGTCCCGGACTCGCCAGCAGTTATAGCTAGTAACTCTGAGTTAGTGTCAAACCTCGTTGCTCCAGAGTAACCAAGACAATAACCTGCCGTATTCGTAATGTAGCTTGAGGATTGATTTGTGCCGTTTACCTGACCGGCTTCGTCTGTACCCAGTTGGTAATTGTTGTAGTTTGAACTAGTGATGTCCATGGCGAAAGACCATTTAGTTTCACTCGCCATTGCGGAGGTTGCAAGTGCCATAACAAGCACTGCTACGATTAGTAATACTTTTGTGATTTTCATGCATTTTCTCCTTTACCTAAAAGTATTATGTGGTTTTGGCAGGTCTTCTGCTTATGCTAGAGACCTGCTCTTCTCTTGTTGTAAGACCATAGTGGGAAGTGAATCTCGATTTCCCATCTACCTGATCCATAATAGATAATCCCAATATAGCCGACAATCTTGGTGTTGTCAATATGCAATATGTAATAATTTTTTGTCAGGTGCGGAGGTTGTTGAACTTCAGACTAAGATTAGTTGCGGATTAAAGATAAGAAAAGGCGGCCAGCTTAAGCTGGCCGCCCCTAATATTTAATCTATCTTCACCTTAACCGGTTTTTCTTCCGGTTTGGGGTCGGGTTTCATTCCACGGGCCGTGTAGTGGGTATGCAACAGCTCGTGGGACTTGTGGGAGAGCGGTTCGCCCAGGAATTCCTTGTACAGTTTCTGGACGGACGGGTTTTCGTGTGATCTTCGGACGGTCATTGCCTCGTCCTCTTCATAGATCGCCTGAGCCCGCTTCTTCCTGATCTCCTCATTCGTCGGGATGGGCTGGCCTCCGCCGCCAATGCACCCACCGGGGCAGCACATTATCTCTATGAAGTGGTAATCGGCAAACTTGCCCGACTTTATCCCTTCGAGAACCTCTCTAGCGTTACCCAGTCCGTGGGCGACTGCCGCTTTGAGTGCAATTCCGGCTACCGGAATCTCCGCCGAGCGCACTCCATCCATGCCTCGGACAGCCGTGATGTTCACATTATCGAGTTCTGACCCCGTAAGCACTGCATAAGCAGTCCGAATGGCGGCTTCCATGACTCCTCCGGTGTTCCCGAAGATGACCGCAGCGCCGGTCGACTCTCCTAATGGGTCATCATACTGGCCGTCCGGCAGGTTCGGCAGTTCGATCCCTGCTTCCTTCATCATAGCAGCCGCCTCGCGGGTCGTCAGAACGTAATCTACATCCTTATAGCCGCTGTCGGCCATCTCCGGCCTGTCGCACTCGTATTTCTTCGCCGCGCAAGGCATAATAGATACGGATACGATGTCCTTCGGGTCGATTCCGGCTTTTTCGGCATAGTATGTCTTGGCGAGAGCGCCGAACATCTGCTGCGGGCTCTTGCAGCTCGATACATGCGGTAAAAGCTCGGGGTAGAAGTGCTCGATGAACTTGATCCATCCCGGCGAGCAGGATGTGAGCTGGGGCAGCACCCCGCTGTTCTTTATCCGGTGGATAAGCTCGTAACCTTCTTCCATGATAGTGAGGTCCGCCGTGAAGTCGGTGTCGAACACCTTGTCGAACCCCATCGCCCGAAGCGCTGTGACCATCTTGCCTGTGACTCGATGACCGGGCTCCATTCCGAACTCTTCGCCTATCGCCGCGCGGACGGCAGGAGCCGTCTGGACGACAACGTGCTTTGCCGGGTCATGAAGCGCTGCCCAGACCTGCTGGACCGAGCTTTTTTCGCGGAGCGCCCCGGTGGGACACCTGTTGATGCATTGGCCGCAGTTTACGCAGACGGCTTCGACCATAGTCTTGCCGAGCGCAGGGCCGATTGTCATATCCCATCCCCTGCCGCTTGCCGAAAGTGTCCCCACGCTCTGGATTTCGTGACAGACCCGGATGCACCTCTTGCACATGATGCATTTTTCGGGGTCGCGGATGACGGATGCGCTGGAATCGTCCTCATCGTAGACCTTTCGCTCGCCGCGGAACGGGACATCCTCTATACCGTACTCTTTCGACAGCTTCTGCAGCTCGCATTTCTGGTTTTTGGAGCAGGTCAGGCAGTCCTGCGGGTGGTTGGCAAGCAAAAGCTCGATTATCATCTTCCTTGCCTGCCGTACCCTCGGAGAGTGGGTCATGACGCTCATCCCGTCCGAGACAGGGAAGGCGCACGCCGGTTGGAGCAGCTTTTGCCCCTTTATATCCACTACGCAGATGCGGCAGACTCCCTCCGTGCGGAGGTCGGGATGGTGGCAAAGTGTCGGGATATAAATCCCCGCGCCTTGAGCCGCCTGGAGGATTGTCATCCCCTCTTCGGCAACTACGGGGAGTCCGTTTATCGTAAGTGTGATCTTAGCCATCGTCACACCACCTCGCTTCCGTGACCGTTATCCATCTCGCACACGCCGTTTGGGCATACTTTGTCGACGACATGCGCTCGATACTCCTCTTCGAAGAGCGGCAGGCTGGTGCGAAACGCCGTGGCCGCAAACTGGCCGAGGCCGCACTTGGCCGCTACCGACATGACTTCTCCAAGTTCTTTGGCAAGCTCGATGTCTCCGGGGCTTCCCGCTCCGGCCTGCCACCAGGTGAACATCTCGTGAAGACGCTTAGTCCCTTCGCGGCATGGCACGCACTGGCCGCATGACTCGTGCAGGAAGAACTGAGCGCAGTTCTGCATCATATCGACCATGCACTTGGCGTCGTCCATCACTATGAGCGCGCCGGCTCCGGGCGGAAGGTCTTCGAACGCAAACTGTCGGTCCAGGTCTGCTTTGCTGACACATACACCGGACGGACCGCCGATCAAAACAGCCTTCAAATCCTTCCCGGACTTGATTCCGCCCGCCATCTCATAGATGACTTCGCGCATCGTCGTCCCGAACGGCACTTCATAGACTCCCGGCATGAGCACATCGCCGCAGGGCGAGAATATCTTCGTTCCCGCGCTCTTTTCGGTCCCGATGGATACGAACCACTCCGGGCCGTTCGAGATAATCTGAGGGATGTTGGCGAGTGTCTCGACGTTGTTTATGACAGTCGGCTTGCCGTTAAGCCCGGATGTCGGAGGATATGGCGGCTTCATCCTTGATTCGCCGCGGGTCCCTTCGAGCGATTCCAGAAGAGCTGTCTCCTCACCGCAGATGTAAGCGCCCGCGCCTTTGAACACATCTATGTCGAAAGAGAATCCGCTTCCCAGGATATTTTCTCCAAGCAGTTCCAGCTCCCGAGCCTGTGCGATGGCAAGCTCGAGGTGGCTTACGGACTGTTGGTATTCGCCGCGGATGTAGACATAGCCCTTGTTCGCGCCGACTGCGTAACCGCCGATTATCATAGCTTCTATGATCGAGTGCGGATCGCCTTCAAGAATAAGCCTGTCTTTGAAATTGCCCGGCTCGCCTTCGTCGGCGTTACAAACGATAGCCTTTCCATCGCCGCATTCGTTGGCGGTAAGCTCCCATTTGAGTCCTGTCGGGAATGCCGCTCCGCCCCGGCCTCTCAAGCCGGATTTTTTAACGGTTTCTACTACATCCACCGGCCGCATCTCAGTGAGCGCCTTCCCAAGCGCCTCATAGCCGCCGACCGCGATGTATTCTTCTATGGAAGTCGGGTCTATCGTACCGACGTTTTTCAGTACGATCCTGTGCTCTTTCTGCCTGGCGGACGCGGGAGCGGTGGTGATTCCGGCGGGTTTTGCGTTATAGACGAGCCTCTGAAGGACTCGTCCCTTTAGTAAATGTTCTTCGACGATATCAGGAACGTCGTTGACGGTAACTCCGCAGTAAGTCGTCCCCTCAGGGTAGACAACTATCACAGGCCCGTACTCCGAGATACCGAGGCAGCCGGTCTCGACTACTTTTATCTCGTTTTCCAGCCCTTTTTTCTTGATCTCTTCGACCAGGGCGGCCTGGATTGCGCGGCTTCCCTTTAGGATGCACGGAGTCCCGTTGCAGACCAGTACATGAGCTCTGTAGAACGGCATTTATGACTCCTTTTTCCTGTATTTGAGGAAGATTTCACCGATCATCTGCGGCGTAAGGTTGCCGTAGACGTCCTCATTGACCATTATAGCCGGGGCGACTCCGCACAGGCCGAAGCAGCTTACAGTCTCGAAAGAAAACTGGCCGTCTTCGGTGGTCTCACCGGGTCCGATGCCGAGTTCCTTGGTGATGGCTGCTCTGATGGCATTCGATCCCTCTATGTGGCAGGGCGGGGAGTCGCAGATTCTGACAACATACCGGCCTTTGGGCTCGGTGGAGAAAAGCGTGTAGAAAGTGGCGGTACCGTAGACATCGGCGATGGGGACATCGAGCCAATCGGCGATTTCCTGCATGGCACTCTCAGGAAGGTGTCCCATCTTCGCCTGGACCGCGTGTAGGGCAGGGATGACATTCCCCCGCTTCTTCTCGAAGGCGCGGATTATGGCGGTGTAGCCGCCTTCCCCCTCCGAGGACTTACAACAGGAGCATTCTTTCTTTTCCAAGCTTGGATCCTCCTATTACCTTGTAGTCACGACCCAGTCGCCGACGATGCTGTCATTGACGAGGTGCTGGGCGACGATAGTCCGGGCTTTCTCGGGGGTGACATAGCCGTAGGTGATGACCGGCTGGCCTGGTTTGCAGACATCCAGCATCGGTTCCTGCTCGCAGAGACCTTTGCATCCTGTTTGAGTGACAGCGATATCGGTCAGGCCTCTTTTTTCGAGTTCATCCAAAATGGCGGCCATAACTTCTCGCGCGCCGGCGGCGATCCCGCAGGTACCCATGGCGACAACGACTTTGCACTTGGAACCGCTTTCGCGGACCTTCATGTTCTCGAGCGCCTGTTCCCTGATCTTACGGAGATCCTCAAGTGATTTCATACTCGACATTCCTCTCCTGATTGTAATGGGTTTATTATGGCGATAATTCGAGTTATCAAGCTGTGGATAGGCTTGCGATATACTTCACAAGCACTGATAGCTCAATAACGCGATTTTTCGAGCTAATTGTGCATTTTTTAACGATTTATTATATACGTTTGTCAGGGGTAGTATAACCTCTGGTGAATATTTAGTCAACGACCGAGACAATCATTTGTGTGAATTATCACGATATCTTTTATATAGCCATCAGCTCTCAGTCATCGGGTAATGATGTAACAATCCTACGGACGCATAGCCAGCCAATTATAATGCTGCATCTGTTGGTTTTACGCTTACGCCCGAAACTCTGTAAATCCTAGCCTCCGCATCTCCAAAAAACCGATAGCTGACAGCTTTTTAAGAAAACATTCGAATATATGTAAACTTTTCTCCCCTGATAGCAGTAAAATGATATAAAGAGTTTCGGCTGAAACGATTAGTTATTACTCGTTACATCAACTGCCAAAACTCTGTAGACGGCAGATGTCGGATGAGGTAAAGATGTCGGCGAGGAAATCATTTCGCATAGGAATAACGGTTGCAGCAGGGCTTGCGCTGGCTCTTGTATTAGGGATAAAATTCAGCTTCCTCGTGTCGGGGCGTATAGCTCCGGGGGTCAAGGTTGTCGGGGTGAACGTTGGAGGACTGAAGCAGGACGAAGCCGCTAATCAGCTTAGAGGATGGGCTAAGAAACGGCTCGCAACCAGCCTTGAGATTACTGCGGCGGAACGCAGGTGGACGGGCGTCCTTGGAGATATCGGCGTAACGGTCGATACCAAAAAAATGGCGGCGGAGGCTTATTCCATCGGCCGGCGGGGGAACCTGCCGGTGAGACTGGTCGAGGGGCTCGGAATCCTGAGAGGAACGGCTGATCTCGGCGTCCGCTACCGCTATCATAACGATAAGCTCCGTGAACTCGTAGATAAGATAAACTCGGCTGTCGCGGTACCGGCTAAGGATGCAAATCTGTCGTTTGAGGACGGGTACAGGTCTATCACGCCTGAAGCGACGGGAACGACGGTGGACCCGGTAAATGCAACCGAGCTGATTAAAACGACTGTCGACCGCAATGAATCCAGAGTTATTCTGCCGGTAGTCGTAGACAAGCCGGAGGTGACTGCGGCTGATCTGACACAGGTCGATACACTTCTTTCCCGCTACACCACCAGGTTTGCCGCATGGCGCACGGACAGGACTCACAACGTAAAGCTGGCTGCTGCGTCGATCAACGGCAAGCTCGTAAAGCGGGGCGGCATATTCTCCTATAACGATATTGTCGGGCCCAGGGTCAAGGAAAACGGGTTCAGGGACGCTCTGATCTACGTCAAAGGGAAAATAATCCCTGGTACCGGCGGCGGCATATGCCAGGTTTCCAGCACGGTGTATAACGCTGCGCTTCTTGCAAATCTCAAGATCATCGAGAGGAGCAACCACTCGATGCCGGTCTCGTACGTTCCGATGGGCAGGGATGCGACAGTAGCTTACGGGCTTCTTGATCTTAAGTTCAGGAATACGACATCCGCACCGATCTACATTGCTACAAGGGTCCGGGGAAGCCATCTCACAGTCGAGATATACGGGTCAGGTGAGAGCAAGAGAGATGTTCGGATACTGACAAGCGCTCCGAAACAGATACATAGAGCTAACGGCAAGGTTGTGACTGCTGTCTCAGTATACCGGGTGCTGCGTGGAAACGGCGCTGAGCCGGTAAAAGAGCATATATCGTATGACAGATACGAACCGGTTCCTCCTCATGAGGCCGAGCCGAAGCCTAAGCCAAGGGCCAGGTCGACCGGGCAGGCGTAGGCGGGTAGAATTTAGCTGTCAGCCATCAGCTATCAGCGTTTGAAACACGGATTACGCGGATTTGGCGAATTGACGCGAATGGTGGAAGTTTAGTGCATTCACCCTGATGCTTCGGGATCGCAGTTCGTCCTACCCCGTGGGCACACGGGGAGAAGCACGAGTTTTCACCCGATCTCTTTGGAGTTAGAAAAGCCTGGTTTCGGAGTAAAATACGCGCAGGAATCAAATGGAGCAGATCCAGAGAAGGAGATAACCATGCCCTGGTGTCCGAAGTGTGGTTCAGAGTATCAGCCCGGCATTACGGTCTGTGCAGACTGTGATTCTCCCCTGGTGGAAGATAATCCCGCCCCGCCTGCTGAGAGATTTCGAATTGATTCGCAGTTTGTTGTGTCTGCGCTGATTGCCATGCTTGCCCCAAATGCGTTGGAATTTGCATTAGCAGGCGAAAGCATTGTATTTAATATTCAGTTTCACACCATCCCAGAGCTTAGTTTTGCTTTCATGCTCCCGACTTTTCTTATTTTTGGCGGCGCATTTCTGTACGGCCGGAAAAGCAGAAAGTATCTTGGATTTCGGTGTGGAATCGACAGCTTTATTGTCGCTATCATTCTTCAGGTCCTTTTCTGTTTCGTCATGGTAATGACTGGTGCCATACCGGAACCATGGAAACTTGTTGGCTGTTTACCGCTCAGCTTCATTTTTTCAGGAGTTGTAATAATAACGATCTGGCTTGGCTCCTTACGATGGCATAACTTGCCGAGTTTTGATCCAGCTAAAGATGATTAACAGCTAAACTCAAATTTCAGGGCGGATTCTTGCAATATTTCGCGAAAAAGGCTATTGACAGAGCATCTATCTGCCATTATAATCATTGTATCAAGGTTCCAGTCGCCAATTATATGGCTGGAGCCGGCGCGATGAATCCCCGAAAGCGGGGATTTTTTCGTGAAAGTGCCGACGTAGCTCAATTGGCAGAGCAGGGGTTTTGTAAACCTCAGGTTGCGGGTTCGAGTCCCATCGTCGGCTCCAGGATGTGGAAGTTAGGGGTTGGAGGCCAGAAAATTCTAACCTCCAGCCTCCAGCTACTAGCCTCTGATATGGTGGGATGCCCGAGTGGTCAAAGGGAGCAGACTGTAAATCTGCCGGCGAAGCCTACGTAGGTTCGAAACCTACTCCCACCACCAACTCCTTTTATTTTGATCCAAAAAAGGATCTGCCAAGCTCACTTGCAAGGGCTGAGTAATCCTGATATAATGGTTTTTGTTGTGGCTTCCGGCTCCTTTTTTGATCGGACCCGGGAGCCAGTGTGTGTCTGGCATGATTTTCAGGCCGCACGGAAGTACGCCCACGTGGCGCAGGGGTAGCGCACCTCTTTGGTAAAGAGGAGGTCATGGGTCCGAATCCCATCGTGGGCTCCAGGTTCCCTTCCTGAATTTATCGATCGGGCGGGGAGTAAGAATGTACCACATGTTGGGGCGGATGCCCGTTATTGACTTATCAGTAATTTTGGGAGGCAACGAATAAGATGGCAAAGCAGCGGTTTGAGAGGACGAAGCCGCACGTAAACATCGGGACAATCGGGCACGTGGACCACGGCAAGACCACGCTGACCGCGGCTATAACAGCAGCGTT
>JBDKSP010000070.1:0-22246 GCA_039680575.1 Armatimonadota bacterium | reverse complement strand
ATGCTGAGCTTGACTCAGCATCCAGGAAAAAAATGGACCCTGAATCTATGGATTTTCGGCTATAGCCGAAAATCTTCCGGGGAGAGTTTCAGGTAATACCTGAAACTCCTTAGTTCAGGGTGACGTGATCGTTGTTCAGGTTGATATATAATTCTCATTAAGAGTGAACTGTTACGGGTATAGTAATGAGGTTTATCCCTAAGCGTATTGAATATCGCCAGCCCACAAATCAAACGAACCCGAAGAACCACTAATAAGGCCAAGATTGTGCAGCTTACCACCATAGATTCGGGCTATCTTATCGACAAGCTCGATCCTTGGAACAATATCGCTTTGCGCATTCCACAGCAGATTAACTACATCAGCCGAGTCGACAGACAGCTTGCAAAACTCCCGGTATAACCACTGCTTTCTCGGCGCATAACGGCGGTCCAGAAGGAATCCAAGCTTCATTGCGGCCTCGACGAAATTCCACCAGGCAATCTGTGCTGTATAGTAATCATCGTGGGCGATAGATCTCGGCAACAACCGTTCGCCATACTCACCGCAGTCTCTAAGTGATGCAAAGATAAGTCTCTTCCACGCATCGTCAGGATAATAGGCCATGAACCTCTTGCGGCGCTCGGTAAACTCGCCAAGCGGGTCATAAAACACCTGTCCGTGCGTTATATCAAACAGGCCGGATTCGGGTATGCAAAGCCAGTCCTCCGGTAACTCTGGAGCACAAGCGAAACCAGAGTTCAGAGTAAAAAAACCATCGATAGAGTAAACACAGCTTGCATGTAAGCCGGAAGGATGACATTCTATCCCGTGGAAATCAGATGGGAGTTCGTCGAGAAGGGATTGCATATCGGAGCCGATCTTTTTGAAGTCATGTTCGGTCAAAAACACTTGAAACCTGGGGCCCCAGTCGAAGTCACGCGAAACCTCGTCGTCGTTACCGGCGCAGTCTGAACCTGCGGCAACAAGACCGACAGCTATCTGATCTATATATGAGGGAAATTCGGACTCGAAAACAGGCAGAGCGATTTCCCAGAAGAAACGGCTTGAGACATCTATTCCTCTTACCGTCATTGCGACGCCTTTATTGGCGTTCTTTGTTATTTCTCTCAATCCTTTACCTCAACAGGCACTTAAGGAGTGTTATGGCAATGGCAGTATTGAAAAGCTGCCTCTATTACGACGATAACCTGAGTTGGATTGTTCCCAGCACAAGTATAAGATCCCTGCAAGTGTGAAATATACTATATGGGGGTACTTGGTTACATATAATATTGCAGGTTTCTACTCGGACCTACGGGTGAGGAGGCCACTCAAGATGAGTATCCGTACTGCGGTAGCAATCTTAACACTGGTGTTGGCGGTACTGCTTACCCTGCCGGCTTTGGCGGGGAATGCTGATTTACCGCGATACTTCGGACCGGGGCCCGGTTATCCCGACTATGGCTCGGCGAGGTATTTTTACAACTACTATCCATCGCAAAGCTGGGAGGTCTACGGATACGGAACGGGACATATGGGCATGGGCTACGGACCTTATATCTACGGTGGACAACGGGGACAGCAGACGCTTTTAGACAGGCCGGATCTTGCAATGCCTATGGTCAAACCAAGGGTCAAGTGGATTGGTGGTAACGAAGTAAAGGTGGCTGCTCCATCGCGACCCGGAACGGTAGTACAGTTGACCGTCGACGTCCTGGCATTCAATGGAGACGTGCTTGAAACCGGCACAGTGACCAGCCCGCCGTATGAAATAATAGCCCGTGTCCCGGAAGGGGCGACAAGCATCAGGGTGCATATATCACTTGCCGATCAGGGTTTCAGCGCGGTCGTATATCCGATAGTGCCGGTCAGGTAAGTTACGTTCAATGCAGCGTTTAGATACAGGCCGGATGAGCTAATACCTCCGGCCTGAATATTCCGTTACTTCTGAACCTAAATACCCTGTTCAGACCCGGTATTTCTTAAGTTCGTCGATCAGCTCGTCCACCGACGCAGTCGCCACACAAAGCCTGCAGTCTGCAGCTCCGTAGTACAGGTTTATCCTGCTGCCGACCTGAGTGTGCCCGCAGGAAAAGACTATGTTCGGCACTGCGCCGGAAGTCTCATAGTACTCCGATGGACCTAGCACCCAGAATGGAAGCCGTGCGATCAGTCTGCGCGGGTCTTCAAGGTCCAGGAGCGCCATGCCCATCCTGTAGGTAGGACCGGCTGCGAACATCTTGACCCCGTGGTAGAGTATCAGCCAACCTTCCGGTGTCTCTATCGGCACAGTATTAGCGCCGATTTTACAGGCATCCCATCTGGGTCCGTCTCTTTCCATTATGACACACCACGGGTGTCCCCAGTGGACAAGGTCGTCCGACTCCGTCAGCCAAATGTGCTCGATATCACCCGCGGCAGGCCTGTGAACCATCCAATAACGGCCGCCGATCTTCCGGGGGAAAACGGCAGCATCTTTGTTATTCGGTGCAAGGACTAGTCCCAGCCGGTCTACCCGTTTAAAATCGTCCGTAAGCGCCAGCGCGACTCCGGCTCCGAACGGCGAGTACGCCGTATATGCGATGACCCACTTCTTGAGATCGTCGAGATAGGTTAAGCGGGGATCCTCGCAGCCGTAGATCTCATAGGGTCCATTATCCATGCACGGAAACATCAGCGGGTCTTTTTCGATCCTCCATTTGGTGAATCCATCATGGCTCTTCGCTACGGTGAGATGTGAAATACCTTCCAAGTCCTCGACCCGTAAGAGCAGCAGGGTCTCTCCCTCGAATATAGTCGCGCCGGCGTTAAATACAGCGCCGCAGATGTAAGGCATGTCCCCATTTGTGATGACGGGATTGTTTTTATAGCGGGTGAAGAGATGGTCCGCCAGCATGTTGGCTCGGAATCGTTTGCCTTTGTCGTTCATTTTATTGAGCAGTCCTTATAGTTGCTATTATCTGCAAACGTAACACACCTATGTGAGAATGTCAACGTGAAAAGCAGGTTTGAACTTCACGATTCTTGACATTCCGGTTCATATGCAGCACAATATTCATCACTGATATAGTAGGAGGTATAACCTATGCCAACCGGACTGATAATTGTTCTCGCACTGGTCGGACTGCTGCTTTTGTGGGCAATTCTGACTTACAACAGGCTTGTCGTGCTGCGCAACAGGATCGAAAACGCATGGTCACAGATAGATGTGCAACTCCGGCGCCGTTACGACCTTATCCCGAACCTGGTGGAGACAGTAAAGGGTTATGCGTCTCACGAACGCGAAGTTTTCGAGAAAGTCACCGAAGCACGTTCCGCTATGACAAACGCGCAGGGCGTTGAGCAGCAGGGACAGGCACAAAATATGATCAGCCAGGCGCTGAAAAGCCTGTTTGCGGTAGCCGAGGCATATCCTGACCTGAAGGCAAACCAGAATTTTCTCTTGCTTCAGGAAGAGCTTTCTGGAACGGAATCGAAAATCGCTTACGCCCGGCAGTTTTACAATGATACCGTAATGGCATTCAGCGCGATGATCCAGCAGTTCCCTGCCAATATCATCGCAGGGTCGTTCGGTTTCCAGACGAAAGAATACTTCCCGATGGAAGACGTCGCCCGCGAACCGATAAAGGTGCAATTTTAGTAATCAGCGGTCAGCCGTTAGTCTCCATTCTCTACTGATGGCTGAAAGCTGACGGCTTTTTAGCTATGTACGACCAAATATCAAGTAATAAATGGAAATCGTGGGGGCTTATCTTCGTTTTCATGTTGATAATCCTCGCGGTTGGGTTTGTCTTTTCGCAGTATACCAAGAGCCCATGGGTAATGCCGGTTGCAGTCATAGTGGCAATCGCAATGACATTCAGCAGTTATTATTACAGCGACAGGATTGTCCTTGCGATGTCTCAGGCTCGTCCTGCCGAGAAGCCAGAGTACGCACACCTCATTAACAGTGTCGAAGGTCTGGCGCTGGCGGCAGGATTACCTGCACCGAAGGTCTATGTCATCGATGATACCGCGCCGAACGCGTTTGCAACAGGCCGCGACCCCGAACACGGCGTCATCTGCGTCACAACCGGGCTTGTCCAGAAGATGGATAGGGTCGAACTGGAAGGCGTCATCGCGCACGAGATGAGCCACATCAAGAACTACGACATCCGGTTTTCGACGCTCGTGGCTGTGATGGTCGGAATCGTAGCACTGCTCTCGGACTGGATGCTCAGGAGCACCTACTGGGGCGGTCGAAGCAGACGGCGCAGTTCGAGCAATGAAGGCGGTGCTCAGCTGATATGGCTTGTTATTGCGATTGTGGTTGCCATACTCGCGCCACTCACAGCAGCATTTATGCAGGCTGCGCTTTCCAGAAAAAGAGAGTTTCTGGCGGATGCCTCCGGCGCGCTTCTGACACGTTACCCGGAAGGACTCGCAAGCGCTTTGGAGAAAATCGCCGCAGACCAGGAGCCGCTCGAAGTCGCAAACAAGGCTACGGCGCATCTTTATATCTATAACCCGTTGAAAGACATCGGCGGTACGATAAACAACCTTTTCAGCACGCACCCGCCCGTGGAAGAACGCATCCGCAGGCTGAGAACAATGTAGTTTGGCAGTGGCAAGACCTACGCAGTAGATATTTCGTATTGTTGATATGGAGGATCGGTTATGAAGAACTTTACCTGGAGTCCATACTTAGTTTATGCCTTTGTTGTTACAGCAATTGGGTTTGCTGCATTTGGCGATGAACCACGACTCATGGCCGTCCTTGGAACCATCGTGATTCTTCCGATCGTAGTGCTGCTCTCATCTTTCACCCCCGTTGGTTGGAAGCGTAACCACTGGCTTCTTCGCAGTTATGTTTCTATTCCACTGGCTGTCCTCATACTGGTGTCAATAGGGCTGATCGATTGGCCACTGAGACTCCATTTTGCTATGATCAGGCCCACTCTCAATTCGCTCGCTGCACGAGCAGAAAAAGGAGAGCCAGTCAAAGACCCGGTTCGCGTCGGACTTTTCCATTTGCAACCGATAGAGCATCGATCAGGAGCATTTAGCCTGGGTTTATATCCTTCGTGTGAATGTGAGTTCGATGGATTTGCCAAAACGACACCAGCAGGCGCGAAAAACTTCAACCTCTGGTATACGATCAGCCTCGATAAGGATTGGCAGTTTATCTGGGAGGACTGACATTACTTCGCCGCTTTTGCGAGGATGAATCGCACCCGTTCAGGAAGGTCAGCGCCGTTCGCCGGGCGTGCCAGCACATAATCGAAATCGAACTGAGTCTGAGCCTGAGCTGCTTCCGGTTTCACGAGCGCGCATATGATGGGAGAAGAAACGTGGCTTTTCATCCTCCCAAGGGCAGATACACCCAAAACCGGTGCTCCGAGATCCACAAGCGCGAGATCCACTTTTACCGCCTGGGACTTCGCTGCAGCCTCGCCTCCGTCCCTCGCCAAAAGAACGTCGAACTCCTTCGCCAGGCTACTTCTCAAAGATTCAGCGAGCGACCTGTCGCTCGATACGACTATCACAACCTTACGCCTGGAAGGTTGCTCTACAGGTATACTGTGCAGAATATCTTCCATTGAATTACCACTCACAAACCTACTAACAAAATTGCGATCCTTTAATATGTTTTAGGCACAGAGACAAAAATCATTAGCTGTTGTCGGTACAGCAGGCAAACAATTACAGCCCGCCTGCTATATGCACCATATATATTGACGCAAACCAAGCCCTAACGTTCCGTGGACTCAGGCTGCTCTATATAACGGTTTGTTGCCGGAGCAAGTAAATATCTGACTTCGCTGTGTCTGACAGGATCATCGTATGCCGCGAGGAGGTTAGTCAGCCGCCGGCTCGGCTTTACAATAGACCTGCCTCTATAGTATAACGCTGTCGAACTGCCTCCGTCCAGAGCTGCCGCATTTATCGCACCAAGTTCACGCATAGCCCTTGCAATCTTGCGGAGGTACACCGGCCTGGTTACCGCCGCCAACAAAAGTTTACCGCGCTTATTAACGCCTATTGCCGTCCTTTGACGTTTGGCGAAAAGAGATGAGTCTCTGAACCCCTGGGCTCGCGGGTTTACGGACAGCTTACCGTTCCATACCAGCACAGGTCCACCGACCAATATGTGCTGAAATGCTGACCAATCGCTGATCCTTCCCCTTTTGGTCGGCACAAACAGGACTTCATTGTTCCACCCGAACCCTATGGCTGTCCCCACAACACCCCGGCAGGCAAAATCGCCGTCAACCATTATATCTCCAGTCGGGTAAAGCGAACGGGTATCGAAATATGTGCCGGTGATAGCCGCAGTCGGCCTCGCGCGCCCGATCATCGTGCTCCATAACTCCGAATGCCCCACCCCATAGCGTGGAAGGACAGGCGACATGCGGACATCCACGTCGTTCAGGTTTACTGTTACCAGATGCACCGGTATCCCTGCAGCCCATCTTTTCTGATATGTGATGCTGTCCGAATGGGCGAATACAGACGGTGATGCAAGCACAATGGCAAACAGCATCAGCCCATTCAGGAATACATTTTTTCGCCGGATTATATATCTCATATAGATGACACCCTTACGGCTGGGTTATTACCCGTATACTATCACTTACACACATTTTTATGTACCGCCACTAAACACGTAGCAGCTGAGTAAAGCGAGGAATCCCGCGTATTGATCCTTCTCCTACAGCTCAAACCCGTATTGTTCGCGGAAAATACGGGGCAGAACGACAACCTTCTCACACTATCCATGGGCAACACTCACCCTTTTAATATTATTTTCCTATTATTACCTACATCTGCACATTCTATAGCTTGCCTGGTATCTACAAGCCTGCCTTGTCGACGTTTATTACCTAGTTTAACACTCAAACCTTGCCGGGTACAGGATTACCGTTCATCTATGATGCAATTATAGCCGAAATTCTCCCGAAGGAGGGAATATATGCGAAATCCACTCTATATACTGGTTATAATAGTAATTCTTTTATCCTTGACCAGCCCTGTATTCACGCGAGCAATACAGGCACAGGTTTCTACGCCCGATGTTGGAGGCCCGACGCCAAATGTTGGAGGAACGACTACCATCACACCCGGTGGAGTCCAAGCGCCGGCTGCTCCGGTGACAGAACCTGAAGAACCACAAGTAACACCCGTGCCGGAACAACCCGGGGAAGTTGCTCCTCCGACAGTGGTTGAACCAACGACCCCAACTGATAACCGGACAGTGCCGAAGATCGATATGACTGAACCAACCACCCAATCCACACCCGCCGGAGTCGGAGCCGGTCCGGGCTCTTCCAGTTTGGTTCCTGCAGGCGGCTTCACAGAAGAGGTCTCATCTGTCACAAAAGCGGACGGTGCACTGATCCCACGCGCGGGGATTGAACTTGGCTGGATTTCATTGCTGGGTGGAGCCATGATAGCAGCCGGAATTGCGATGAGGAGAAGAAATACGATGATCTGAATAGACGAACGTCAGTGATTTTTCTGTTTTCCGGCAGACTTATCTACCATGTTGCGAGTTCCGGCAGCGCTTATCGCTTTTGATAAAAGCAACTGCGCGCTGTAGTTCTGAGGTTCAAGCGCAAGCGCGAGACGGCTCTCTCTTTCTGCAGCCTTATTGTCACCGCGTTTGTAGTAGATGTACGCGAGATCTATATGGACTACAGGGTTCTTCTCGTCCAGATCCTGCTTGAATACGTCCCGTTTAGCCGGACATACGAGAAGGCTCCAGTTTCCGTGCCGCTGCCAAAGCGTCAGGAACATATCGTAGTCGATCTGCTTTTTATCCGGTTCATACGGATCGCTCACATATACGACTCCTGCTGTCTCATCGTACCCGGTAGCAACGCGATAATGCCCTGATCTATCCGTAACACTCGTGTCCTGAAGCACGATTACAGGGATGCCGAGCGTGAGTTTTTCTTTGAGGTCCGGGAGGCTGCTGTTCCAGGAATAAGCGGAAAAACCCCTTTTCCGGGCGTACAGCATCATATCAGCGCCATTGGTAGCTTTTATGCTGCTGTCATATACTTCCTCACCGATTGATTCCTGGTTGGCATCCGCCTGCCAGTATTTCAGCACGGTGGTAAGAGTCGCCGGGCCGCAATAATTGGTCAATTGCTTGACATACGGTACACCTGAAAGCAGGCAACGCGAAGGAATCTTCTCGCTGAATGTGGGTAATACCCCAATCAGAAGCATTGACAGGGCGATTGATAATACCAGGAGGGGTCTTGATTGTTTCATACTACTACGGTACTGCGGTTCCTTAAAAAGCAGCGCCTGTTTTCATTATACATGAGGTACAGTCAATATGCAAGGGTTACGCCTGACAAAATTACCGGTTTTTGCGGAATTTCTTATAGTTGCAGGGTTGATATGCCTGTTTACACCTATCATTTGGTCTCTGCGAGCGGGAAATCTCCAGTCGAGTGAGCGAAAAATATGGGACAATAATCAAAAAAGAGGGACGCAGTCACTTCAGCCTCAGCGGTACAGATTGATAATACCGAAGTTGGACCTGGATGCGGTGGTAGTCGAAGAAGTCAGTGAGTCTGATCTGGATAAGGGACCGATGCACATGGCCGGAACGCCCGACCCCGGTCATCCCGGTAACTGCTGTATAGCGGCGCACAAAGAAAAGTGGTTTCGCGGGCTTGCGCGGTTATCCAGCGGGGATATAGTGAATCTTGAGTCCGAGAAAATGAGTTATACCTACAGAGTAACGGGACAGGAGGTAGTAAGCCCGAACGATATACAGGCGCTCGCAGACACCCGGAGTCCGACACTTACACTGATAACCTGTACAGGCCGCCCGTTTTTCGGTTCAGAATCGGGCAGGCTGCTCGTTCGGGCAAAACTCGCTGCAGCAAGACGGATAACGGAGGAATAGG
Organism: Armatimonadota bacterium; assembly: GCA_039680575.1. Taxonomy (GTDB): domain Bacteria; phylum Armatimonadota; class UBA5829; order UBA5829; family DTLH01; genus JBDKSP01. The sequence goes on along the minus strand of JBDKSP010000070.1, from coordinate 13,358 downwards.
CATTACACCGCCAGCATTCCCGTCATTGTGCCGATAACTGTTTCGAGCGGCGTCGGATCGAAATTGAACTCTTCATACACGCGGTTTCTGTCGCCGCCTATCCTTCCGTCCAGTATGGCATCGAACATTTTCATATAGTCTCGCGCAGCTATGGACGTCATCCCCGACTGTATCGCCATCTGCTCGCCCTGCTCGCGTGTCGCTACGCTGTATCGCAGCTTTCTCCCTATGATTCCGCTGAAAATATCCGTAACTTCAAGCATGGTATAGTCTTTCGGTGCGAGCAGGTCGTATGCCTCGCTGCCTCTTCCGCCTCGAATCAGTGACTGAACAGCGGCATAAGCGACATCCTCAGTTGCGACCATAGGGACCGGTACATCACCCGGGAGCGGCAATGAGACCATATCGAACTGCTGGATAATCGGAACCTGCTGATACATGTTCTCCATAAAGTAGGTCGGCCTTAGAAATGTCGTGTCTACACCCGACCTGGCGATTGAATCCTCAACTTCGGCCTTGGAATCGAAGAAGGGGATTCCGGTGTTATCGCGTGCGTTGATCACGGACAGATAAACCACATGCCCGACATCCATGTCCTTAAGCGCGGCTCCGTAGTTCCTGCCGATGGCAAGTTCCTCTTCGATGTAATTATCACTGGCTCTGTTCAGGGGAGTCATCAGGAATGCGCTGTCGCACCCATCGAGAGTGGTCTTTATATCATCCCCGTTTTGGAGTAAACCGATAACTACTTCCGCTCCTCCAGTCTTGAGCGGGGCGGCTTTTTCCGGCGAGCGTGCCATTACCCGAACCGGGATCCCCGATTCGAGCAGCATAGCAGCTACTTTGCCTCCGACTTTTCCTGTTGCTCCAAAAACTGCAATCATCCGGTGTTACCTCCCAAAATCCTGGCTGTTCAGTTGATTCCCAACCAGGCGACAAGCCAAACGGATTAATAAAAAGAAGAAACAGTTGACATACACATCGATTCATGCGATTTTATTGCTATGAGCACAGCAGCTATCATTGCAGGATCAGGTGTGGGACAGCTTGAACCCTTTTGCTCCTGGAAGACTCATTCAGTTGAAACAGATTACGGAACGGTAGAATTACAAAGAGGCGAAATAGACGGATCGACGGTGTTCTTTACACCACGGCATGGCAGAGGTCACACCGTCCCTCCTCACCGAATCAACTACAAGGCATTAATGTCGGCGCTTGGCAAACTTGGCGTGGAACGGATCATCGGTACGGCGGCTGTAGGGTCGCTTCTCGTCGATCTTTCACCCGGCACTGCCGCTGTTTTGACTGATTTTATAGACTTTTCCAGGCAGGGTGTGGTCACTTTCTTCGATTCGCCTGATGGAGTCGTCCATACCGATTTCAGTGAGCCATTCTGCCCTGAAGTATCGGACTCTCTCCTTGTTACGGCACAAAAATCGGGATTCGAAGTGACAACCCCATGCGTTTACCTGCGTTCGGATGGTCCCAGATACGAAACCCCCGCTGAAATCGCTATGTTTCGATCGTGGGGAGCAGATGTCGTCGGGATGACGACCGTTCCTGAGGCAATACTCGCAAGAGAGATGGGCATCTGCTACGGAGCGATTGCAATCATCACTAATTACGCCGCGGGCATATCCCCCATGCCGCTCTCACACTCTGAGGTAATGGCGATGATGGCGTCCATGGGAGACCATCTCTCCAGAGCACTGCTGGAATCCGCCCGATCCTTACCAGTGAATAAAGGCTGTCGCTGTGAAAGGAACAGGTAGAGGTTCGCTGCTATTCATAGATCTCCTCGTAAGCTGATAACTGTACAACAGCTTCTTCCACCTTTGACCGCATATTTTCCAGGTCTTTTACGGGGTTGTCCGATGTCAGCGCCAGATGTCCCGAGTCCAAGGCGTCTTCCATATTCACGATAGCCATTTCGATGCGTGACTGGTCCTCTTCAGACTCCACAAGGTCCAGAGCATCTTCCAGCCTGTTCATCATCCCTTCGCCCAAACGCAGTGCCTCATGCACGGCCTCCTTCGCATCATCGGGCGAGTCAGTTTCCGAAACCCGGTCAAGATCCGCTATCACATCATCGGCAAACGATGCAGCCTCCGCGAGCAGCATATCCATTTCGTCCATATGCATCCCTCAGCTTGGTGATTCTTTATTTGTCCATTCGCTTTTGATGCTACCCCTCAAGCCCGGCAGTGAAACGGATGTACATAAAAAAAGGACGGAATTTTTCGACTCCGTCCTTTTACAGCAGATCTATGATAGCTTATGATTCAGTAGCCTCAGCGGGCAATTCCTTAGCCGGCTCTCCGGCATAAACCCCTTCCATCTTCTTAGGCGGCTGCGGTCTGAAGAGGAAGTATAAGATCAATATGAGGGCAATTATTCCAATCGTTATAATCCATCCCAGTAAAGAGACCGATGTCCCCCAACTGATCAGGTAATCCAATCTCCCTATGAAGAGAGCCATCCTCGCCATAACGGTCGATCCGAACATTGCGCCGAACGCGAACATCAGGAACCATCTACCGAGCTTTGCTGACCCCCGCATGGTCTTTGTCTTATGGTCTATCGAGAAGAAGAAATAAGACATAATGGTGATCAGGATAAACACGAATACGAAGTTGTTTATCGCTTCAGTTGTCGGGATACCTGGCGCGGGTATTACAGGCTTGAACGATCCTCGCACCTGCGGGATCGTCGTATTGGCGAAGTCCTGGAACGCCATTCCTGCACCGAGTCCCATAAGGAACCCAAACATGAGTTTGCTTATCCATGCATTCTTCTTACTGAAGACAAAATAAAACATCAGTCCGGCAGGAAGCGCAAGAGCCCACCACCACTGTCCTTGAACGAACATAACATCCCACCACTTGGGTTTGAGCATGTCGGTCCAAGTCATGTATACACCCTGTCCGCAGGCTAGCCCGATAAATATGTGCTCGAAAAGCCTGTAATAAGGGTTCTCCTTGTAAAGTATGGAGAAAATGGCCAGCGTACAGATCACACCTAGTGCGGTAGAGATACCGACCACATGATTTGACATATAACTTATGATCCCACTCATTGCCATCGCCTCCTACATCAACTGCCGTCGCGACTGCGACATAAAATAACCGATATTGCCGAGTATAATAAGCAGGATAATCAACAGATGTGAAGTCGAGAGTGCATTCGCGCCGCGAAGCGCAAAGGTGTCCGTTGTTTTGAGATCACGATTATCCTTTGCCAATTGCGTCTCATATTTTGCTGCGCCTATCAGACCGGGCATCATACCGCAGATCTGACCTGCGTCCAGCATGTTGTATCCTTCCGGTCCATTCACAGCAGTCGGCAAGTATGCAACAGGCACTCCTGTAGTTTGACCAAAGTAGTTGATCCATAACCCCACAGTGCCTGATCCTGTGGCTTCCATCACGATACCTATATTTTTATAGTCCTTCACATCTTTCATCATCGGTATATCTTTAAGCGGTGTACCGTACATGTCCTTACCGAGCGTATCGGACACTCCGCGCGGCAGGCTCTGTATAATCTGCGCCATTTGACCAAATGGCCGCCAGCCGGTACTAACCCAGTCTTTCCCGTATTCCTTCCCCATTTCCTCAGCAATCCGCTTAATAGACTCTGTTGCAATCGTATTGCCCTGCTGGTCCCAGGGAAGAAGGATTATCGGAATCCCGTCTTTGAACATGTGCCTGGCGGCAGCTTCCGTCTGGGACTTGTTCTCTGCAAGTGTTCCGGCTCCCCATGATACGGAGATAATACCTACCTTGTACTCGCCTTTTTCTATCCTGTCGTTTTTTATCTTCTCTACCGTGTTGTACAGCGATTTTACTTCGGGCGTTACAGCTATCGGCTGGTTCCATTTCAGATAGAGCGGAATAGCAACCACCACAATAAGCAGGATATACATTATTCTACGGTCTATATTCTGGAGATTCATCAAGAATTTCATTCCAAACTCCTTACAACTGCTTATCGAAATAGCTGCCGCGCTCAAGGCTCAACCATATTCGCAGAGCCATCGCCAGTCCGCCGACGGTTATACCGAACTGCATTCCGCGCTGTGCGGCCATATTCGGAATCGTCATAATCCAGTCGCCTATATTCTCCAACCTGAGAAACGCCAAGTTGCCGCCCAATCCATGCGTCAAATACATTCCGACTGGAACAACCGACAGCATAACCAAAAACGCCGATGCCAGCATAATCACTGCATCCACCGACCTGATCCTGAATGCTCTGTAGGCTGCTGATACTATATAGAATGCGACGAGAGAGAACATAGTCGACTGCAGCGCAGTCAACCCGCCCTCGAACAACATTCTGTATGCCGAGCGAGAAAACTGACCGACTAACGATCCGCCTGTGATATATGTCTTCATGAGCCCCAGGACCGTCATTGTCGCTATAGCGATGAAAAATGCCAGACTGTTGTACCAACCCTTCTTCTTCTTGGTGATAGCCTTACCATGGATAGAGAACAGTCCAAAAAGCCCCATCGCGAATGCGAAAGACCCGACAACCTGGTTAACAGTGGCCAGCGGCAATTTGTAGGGAGACAGGAAGTTGTCCGCAATCGCAGACGTCCTTGCCGCCGCTGTCTGTTCGGCGGCACTATTGAGGCTGCCTGCAAGGTTGCTTTCTGGTTGGGTTATGCCTCCCAACTTTGATTTCGCACTCTCGACAAGAGCAATAGCTCCGGCTGCCCATTTCTCGCCCTTAGGAGGAAACGGCTTGGTAATGCTGTCGTAAGCATTGTTTATATCATTCGATCGTTTCATCAACGATTTTACTTTTCCGTTGACGATTACGGACTTACCGTTATATTCATCTCGAACAACCATTGCATCCGTCAGATGGTTGTTTTTTGCGAACGCATCGGTCTTTTTCAGCTCGGACTCTATCCTGCTGTCGAATCGCGGTTTAGCCCTTTCAAGCTCCGATTTTATCTTACTCAAATGAACAAGCGCGGCGCTCAGGTCTTTATCAGCACTGGCAGTTCGCTGGGAACTGGCGGTGGGGCTGACATCTTTGTGCGCTGCTACTTGCCTCTCAATCACGCTAACATCGTTTGCAGCCCGGCGGATCAATCGTTCGGCAACAAGAGTCTCCTTGCGAACAACCGCCATCTCGCTGCTTGACGGGATGATAAACTCGATGAAGTAGAACCATCCTGCTACGAATGTGACTCCGATAATTATGGGCCTGCGCCATCGGTTCGGCACTCTGGTGAGCAAAAACAGGAAGGCTATCCCGACGAGGATCGATGCTGCGATATATACATATTCCAGCGAGCCTAGAATCGGGACAAAAAGTGTAGATAAGCAGTTGGTAATTCCTATCATAAGTTTTATCCTTTGAACGCTCCAATAAAGCGGAGTAGGATTGTTTCAAGAAACGGTACTGTGGATACGGCTATGGTTGAGACTGAAATGATACCGAGCAGAATGACTATAATGATTATTGCTTTAGCGTAGTCCTGCCCGACAAGACTCCCGAGCAATGTGGGTTCTCTTGACAGATATGCGCTTGCCGCATAATACTCATCGCCGATAATCGTGTAGTCACATGAAGCAATGAAGAACGGGATTTGTGTGATACATGGTGTCCCTGCGACCTGAATCGCACCGACTTGCTGGCCGTTTTCCGCCAGAATCAGGGACTCGGCAAAAAAGTTACCGAAGTAGAAAGCAGCGGATACTCTCTCTCTATTCAGGATTCCGACGACGCCTGATGCATAGGCAAACTGGTCACCGGAAAGATACTGGACATCATCCGGGTTAAACGCCTCACCGGCACCTTCCGACTCATAAGCGTCCTTCGCGGTTTCTTCTGCAATAGTATAAAGCAGTGCATCGGCTGTAGGAACGATAATCCTCGCGCGATACTTGGCTGCAACCTTGATAATGTGAGACAGAATCGATAATGACTGCAGCGAAACGATATCCAGCCCCCCGAGCCCGGTCGAGTAAAGCATGGGTCGCCCCATTTCCGTAGCGCGGCCGACAGCTTCATCTATCGCCGAAAGTCCTGGTATTCGCCGGATGAAAAGCTTTTTCCCAGCCCGCGCGGACAGGATTTTGTACAGTATGAGGGAAACGACAATTCCCTCAAGCAGATATACGGTCCAATTAGCATGTGACATGTTACTTCTGCGCGTCCTCCTTCTTCGCCAGATCGCGCTCCTCGGATAATTCCTCTATACGTTGGATCAAGCGCTCTATATTTTCACGTTCTCTCAAGAAACGGCTGAACTTCGAAACCTTTTCGGGCCCCAGGAGCGGAGCCAGAAACGGCATCGCTACTATCATGCCCTGGCTGGCAATGAAGCTCAATGGTTTGTGCATTTCCAAAAATAGCACTGCCGGCGTTTCGAGCCGTCTTTTCACAATCATCGAAGCGACTTCTTCGGCCAGTTTCCGCGCTTCTTCTTCACCTAACGGCTCGTCAATATTATCCATCTTTTGGTTTCAACCTGGTTACGGCAGCTATAACCTCTTCCTTCCGGTCCCCGAAGCGCAGGTAAACCCCACGATATGCTTCGAGCCGGGATGCCCTCGGAAGCGGGCTGATCTTCACACCGCTTTCGTCGATGTAGCACTTGCGTACATCCTCCCATGCCATCATACGCTTACCTGCCAGTGTATAAGCGGAGACATTTTTGGTGGTTATGACAAAAGTCATGGGCAAGAGGAAATCGGAAAGAGCGCCGATAAGCGCCAGCACTGTTACGATGACGGCAATAGGGCTGCGGAACCAGACGCATGCCATTGCAGTCATCGCGATTATTGCGGCGATGACTACTATCAGCTTCCGCGGCTGCTCTTTTGCCAGGTGAACCTGCCAGCGGAGAACAACATCATTATTTGTGCCGATAGAATCGGTCAAAGATGCATTCACGTAGTAAAAACAACACTCAAAATGATGGCCGGACACGAGCTATCCACTCATGCAGGCATTGCGGACATTATAGTAGAGGTGAACTACACTGTCAAGCAAGCGGACGGTGAAATTTCGTGGAATGTTATGGAATGCGGGTGTGGAATCCCCACCACTCATACCTTTCCATCTCTTGTCAACGGCAATGTGGACTGCAGCAGTGCGACTCATGAATACTGGGTGTTTTACGCAGCCATTCAATAATTTATTACCAGAGGGATAGATATGAAAAGATTATTCGCTATGATGGCAGTCATCATGATCGTCGCAGCGGTTCCGGTTATGGGACAGGATCAAGCTGAGAAATCCAAGTCTCCTCTTGAGATTCCTACGCCGGCTGGAGCTGCCGTTACGACGGAAATGAGCGTCACAAGGGACCAGATAATGGATCTTCTCCCCATGTATCTCAGCCAGTCCTACCCCGACCTGCAGATAGACTCCGAAAAGCTGGATAAGGCGCTTGGTACGGTCGAGTGCGTGCAGTTTGCCGAGATGAAGCTGAATGGGAAGTATACGGCCGCCGATACGCTCGCGCTTTTCGAGAAAAAAGTCGACGGCAATCGTGTTATTTACAACTGCGGCAAAGATACACCTGAATCCGGGATGCTGATCCTGGCGCTGCCGCAGAACAGCGGTTATTTCGCCGTTGCGATAAAAGCCGAGAAGAACAAAAGCAATAATACCACCGGCGCGGAAATAAAAGCGATAAGGATATCCGGCTGTCCGAACATCGCTAATGTCGTGGAACTGATCGCACCGGCAATTCCGCAGATCATGGGTAAAGGTTTCGTGGATTTCGCCTGCGGATCGTTGAAATAGACCATTATTATTTCCGAGGAGAAAGATAAATAAGATGAAAAAGACGGTATTGATCACGATTGCTTTCGCACTGCTTGCAGCGGCGTCATATGCCCAGCAGCCCGAAATCCCAGCTCCAGTTGGAGCAACACTGGTTACAGAGATCAACCTGAGCGATACGGACATACTCGGGATGATTAAGCAAGCCCTCCCTGCGTTTGCACAAGCTGCTGCCGGTACGCCGGGAGAAGTCGGCGATTTGATAAAGCAGCTCGATATCGACAGCTTCTCCGCCGCCATCGAGGGAGTGCGCCAGGTACGCGTCCTGCAGTTCGATATTCCTAAAACCGCCAACATAACCAAAATGCTCGATTTTTACCAGGCGAAGTTCACTGCCGATGATGGCTGGTCAAGGATCATCTATGACATCTCGATGGCGCCGGCAAAAGCAGGGGCTGTTTATACGCATGGCGGGCAGGACTTTCTCGCCGTCGGGGTTGACACTAACAAGAGCAGGCTGTATGTCGCAAGGACAGTCGGATTTGTAGATGTGCCCAAACTTGCAGCATGGTTCGGGAATGCAATCAAGGTGTATTCCCAGATAGCGGAAACACAGCAGACAGTAAAACCCAAACCTGAGCAGAAACAACCATCAAGCACTGTATCACCTGCAAAGAAAACTGCTCCGGCTCCAAAAGCTCCGGTCAAGAAGTAAGAAAAGACTCAGGAATAGGGTTAGTGGAGACTCATGCTTCGGGACTGCAGTTCGTCCCGAAGCACACTTTCCACCAATCTCTTTGGAGTGCGGAAGCATTAGCTTCCGCTTTTCTATCGACATACTATTTTGACACACTGAAAGGCAGGTTTCTGGACAAAGATTCTCTACACCTGCAGTTTCGGCTTCTCTACAAAAGGCTTTCAGCCACAAACCTATGGGCGATAGCCCGGAAGCGTCCCCAGTCGAGCCAATGTCCAGGGAGATTTTCGAGCCGGTCGGCAACACTCGTAAGTTCACTGGCTGAAACCTCGATAAACCCGGTAATCTGCTCGCCGTCGTCCTGAGGTACAGGTTCTTCGGTCATCTCATGCGCCAGATAGACATGTGAAACAAACTCGACCGGCTCTTCATTTCCGGATTTCAGCCTGTGTACAACCACGCCGAGGCTGCAGTCCACGCGACCTTCGGTTCCAAGTTCCTCGGTAAATTCCCGGTGGAACGCATCAAGAGAGTCCTCTTCAGGCAGCAGCTTACCGGTAGGCAGCCGGTAGGTCTCGGGCGGATAGAATGACTTCGTGTGAAGCAATATTCCCCCACCCGGTCGAGGCACGACGAGCACGACTTCACCCGGCGAGCCGGATTCCTTTATCTTTTGCTGGACTTCCAATAGAAACCGGTGGCTTACTTCAACATCGACATACCGTGGTGCAGACAACACGCTCACAAGACCCTTCTTTCTTCCGCATAAGTGATTATTGACAATCTGATTGGCAACAATCCACTCTTAATGAAATCATACATCACCTGAACAATCAACACGTCACACAGTCGGAAAGAAAGCTAGGGTTTCCAGGTAAGATAAATCATGCATTCATCATAATAACAGCCCGGATGCACCATCCAACCTGAGATAGCAAAACCCTGAGATAGATAGAACTTCACAGCCGGATAGTAATCGAACCCGGTCCAAAGACTGACCATGGATTTCCCTGAATCCACGCAATAGCGTTTTACAGTTTCAAGCAACTGCCGGCCGATACCTTTTCCACGTTCCTCTCTGTCTACAGCTATCGTTGCGAGCATATATTCGCCCGGCTTTGCCATGCAAAAAGGTATATCCCTGACAAGCGGCATACAGCAAGCGGCTCCGACTATCCGGTTATCTTCCTCGGCAGCAAGGAACAGGTCGTAGCGGTCATACTCGTCGAAGTATCTCATAGCTGCATTGGGTGATGTGCTGCCAAAGATTGGAGGCATGACCTCTATCGGGGGATTGGCATCAACAGCCACTAAACGCGGCTCGAAAGGATTCTCGCTGTCGATCCTGTAGGTCTTGTTTGTCACGAATGACGGGTCGATCTCAGCCAAACGATGGCATTCGTCAGCGTCCAAGTTGCGAATAATCATAGCATTAGTCTCCAGACGGCATCGGTGAAAGCCTGAGTGCTGTTCGGAAATAGAAAAAGCCAGATTGTTGCTATTACTGCAATACCGATAACTATCGCAACCGGCACAGGTACGTTGACTGCGGGTTCGCTCTCACGTCTCTCTATAAACATTATGACCGTTATCCGCAGGTAAAAATAGACTGAAATTATAGTTGTTATTATGGCAACAATCAATAGTCCGATTAAATTTGCATTAACCGCAGCCATAAAAATATAAATTTTTGCTGTAAAGCCGGATGTCGGCGGCAGCCCTGCAAGCCCGAACAGGAAAACCGCCATTGAGCTTGCAAGAAGTGGGTTTCTCCAGAAAAGCCCGCTGTAGTCATGAAGCCCTGTGGCTTCTTCGCCTTTTTTCGTGACAACCGTTACCACCGCCCACGCGCCGAGGTTCATAAACGCATAGGCGCTAAGGTAGAACGGGATGCTTTGGATACCGAGTTGATTGGCCGATGCAACCGCAACCAATATGTAGCCCGCATGAGCAATGCTCGAATATGCAAGCATCCTTTTGATGTTATCCTGCGCGATCGCGACGACATTTCCCACGATCATCGTCAGCGCAGCCAACATCCAGATGGCTGCAAGCCAGATACTGCTTAGGTCGCTGAATGTAAAAACAAGAATCCGCGTGAGCGCAGCGAACGCCGCCGCTTTTGTTGCGACAGACATATATGCCGTGACCGGTGACGGCGCACCTTCGTAGACATCCGGAACCCACATCTGAAACGGGACCGCCGCCACCTTGAAAGCAAGTCCTACCAGCACTAATCCTGCTCCTGCAAGGAGAATTGGATTACCGGCCATTCCTCGTGAAGCAATCGCAGACGCTACAGCCCGCATATCGACAGTGCCGGTCGCTCCGTAGATGAGTGCAACGCCGTAGATCAGGATTGCAGCCGAAAACGAGCCTAACAGGAAGTATTTCATCCCCGCTTCCTGAGACCTCTGCCTGCCGATAGCAAATCCTGTCATAACGTAAAGCGCAATTGAAAGCATTTCTAGGCTGAGAAACACCATAATCAGGTTGGCGCTCGATGCCAGAAGGAGCATTCCTACAGTGGAGAGGAGCATAAGCGAGTAGTATTCGCCCTGCTGGAATTCTTCCCGCCTCGCATAATCGACAGAGAGCAGAATGCTTAGCGCGGCAGCAGTAAGTATCACCATTTTCACAAGCTCAGAGAAATTGTCCGCTATGACCATTCCGCCGAACCCGGAAAGATGCCGCCCCCACATAAGACCGACTGCCACCAATCCGGCGAAACACCCAATGAGCGCAATCCACGGAGAAGCCTTATCTGATGTGCGCTTAGTAAAAGCATCCAGCATTAAAACAACCGCAGCCGTAACGATGAGGATAATTTCAGGGATTACAACAAGCCAATCCGCCGCGCTGACCGGAATCCTCATCGCTTTTCACCTCTTTCCTCAGAGGATGAGGTTCGGGGGCTAGAGGTTGGTTGGGATGCAAGATGCCAGCAGGTTGTTGCAACTGAATGCTGGACTATCACAACGTCATTCCGAGCTTGACTCGGAATCCAGGAAGAAAATGGACCCTGAATCAAGTTCAGGGTGACGCAGTGATTGTTCAGGATGACGTCTTTGCTATTCAGGGTGACGTCTTTACTGACAGCTGACGGCTGACTACTGACTGTTCTTTCCTGTTCCCTGTTTTTCACAGCTTCCATCACCCTCACTGCTGATGCTTCAGTTCTCGAAAGAAAAGGACCGGGGAAGACGCCGAGCAGGATGATGAAGATTACCACCGGCGTGAGTACAAAAACTTCACGAACAGTGAGGTCGCGCATACTGCGTACCGCGGGCTTCTCGGTCGGCCCCTGCATCACATTTCCGTAAAGCCACAGTATGTAAATCGCGGACAGCACAGCTCCGCTTGCAGCAAGCGCGGCATATATCCAGTTTCTGGCGAGGAACGTGCCGACTACCACCAGAAACTCGCCTGAAAAATTCGACAGCCCCGGAAGCCCGAGCGACGCGAGCGCGGCAATCATAAAAAATCCACCAAATACGGGCATCACCCGCCAGACACCGCCGAAATCGGCCATCAACCGGCTGTGCCGCCGGTCGTAGAGTATGCCGGCAATGAGAAACATCGCGCCAGTCGCAAGCCCGTGGGCAATCATGAGCAGTAATGCACCTTGAATCCCCTGAATGTTGAACGCGAATATCCCCAGCACGACAAACCCCAGGTGGCTTACGCTCGAATAGGCCACAAGCCGCTTTACATCCGGCTGTGCAAAGGCGACGAGCGCTCCGTAGATGATCCCGATTATCCCAAGTGCGATAAGGAGCGGCGCAAAGTATACCGCTGCAGCCGGGAAGAGCGGCAGGCAGAACCTGAGGAACCCGTAAGCCCCCATTTTGAGAAGAATTCCGGCCAGAATGACACTTCCGGCGGTTGGAGCCTCCGTGTGGGCATCAGGAAGCCACGTATGAAACGGAAATATCGGTATTTTGATCGTAAATGCAAGGCCGAATGCCCCGAAAAGCCAGAATTGGACACTTTTCGCTATCGGCCCGGCGGCTGTCAGCTCCAAAAGGTCGAAAGTCACGCCGGTGGGGTTTCGAAACCCCAGATAGATGATTGCCACAAGCATTAAAAGGCTTCCGACCAGAGTGTAGATAAAGAATTTGATCGAGGCATAAATCCGGTTCTGGTACCCCCAGACCCCGATTATGAAATACATCGGAATCAGCATAGCATCCCAGAAAACGTAGAAGAGTATCAGGTCTAGCGAAACGAATACGCCGGTCATTGCACCAAGAAGAATCAAAAGCGAGAAATAGAACTCCCTCGCGCGTTCAGTGATGCTCCTCCAGGATGCGAGCATGGCGACAGGCACCAGAAATGCAGTAAGTAGCACCAGGAACAGGCTGATCCCATCTATCCCGACATGGTAGTTGATGGCAAACCGGGTTGTCTCGACCCACGGGACGGACTGCTGAAACTGCATCCCCGATGTTTTTAGGTCGAACCAGAAGAAAAGTGGAACAGATAAAGCGAACGCAGCCATGGCTGCTGCAAGCGAGAACCAGCGGATGAGCGCGTCGAACCGTCTCGGTATAAGGAGCACGATTATGCTCGCCGCCACCGGCAGAAAGATCAGTATGGATAGTATGTTGTCTCGAATAAACATAGTTTTCCAGATAGCTATCAGCTTTCAGCCGTCAGCTATCAGTAAAGACCTCGCACTCTGATGGACCGGGGGATCCATGCCCCGGCCCCCATTCTCCAGGGCATCCATGCCCTTTACCTATGTTTCGGGATTCTTTTCATCCCAAAGCACACTTGGCACTATAGATTTTCGGCTGATTAATTAACGGCCAATCATATGTTGGCTGTTGCCGAAAATCTTCCGGAAGAGTTTCAGGTGTAAGTGTAAAATCAACAGATAAAGCTATATCAGAGAACTGTTTATATA
>JBDKSP010000069.1:0-15408 GCA_039680575.1 Armatimonadota bacterium | reverse complement strand
TTGTGAGATATGAGCGCATACCGGAGAACTACCTTGCTCTTATACAGTTTGCCTGCTGCCTAATCATATACAGGCAGATATTATCATGATCAAGCGCATCACTTGGGTTTTGGGATGCACTCTAAGTGGTGGAGGAATTGTTCCTACCACAAAAAGTGACGGCGGTTTTCTCTCAAGTCCAAAGGCTGTTTCGTATCGGGATTTCCACCGCGTTCAAATCCCGATACACCAACAATCTATTTAAATTAAAGTTTGCGGATTACCTTGCAAGGGTTGCCGACAGCTAAGCTTTTCGGTGGTATATCCTTTGTCACAACACTACCCGCGCCGATTACACTGTCTTCGCCGATTGTCACGCCCGGCAAAATTATAGCTCCTGTGCAAATCCAGACATTGTCGCCTATCGTGACAGGATAAGCATATTCTAATCCTGCCAGACGTTGTTCAACATCCATTGCATGTTCTTCCGTTATAATAGAAACATTAGAGGCAATAAACACATTGTTTCCAATCGTAATTTTCCCACTGTCCATAAGTTTTCCGTTGACGTTGAGAAAAAAATTGTCGCCCACCGTGGTATTATATCCATAAGTGCAGAAAAGCGGTTGTTCCACAACGCAGTTATCTCCGACCTTACCTAACAAACCATGTATAGCCACTCGACGCACGTCACGGTCCAAAGGGTTCAGATTGTTGTAATCGTATAATTTTCTTACGGTAATATCACGGTCTGCAACAAGTTCGGGATCGCCGGGTTGGTATAACATACCAGCATATGATTTTTCTTTTCCGTCATTTTTGACACCTCGCAAATCGAGAGAACCGGCGCAAAGCCAAGCTTCAGACGCCTATATGATACTGTCGACCGGACAAACTGGTCAACGACGTGAGGGACGGAACCTCTGGACTGATCCACAGACGCCAATGGACAAAACAGAGAAGAACTGCCCGAAAGAGAACCGGTTGAGAGCGTTTTGGGGTAACAACCGCATCAACCCAGTCCAAAGGAGTTTGTCACAGACTCGAACAAAGCAAAACCATGTTAATTGACCAGATATGCCCAAGTATCCCTGCTATATATAGGAAGCTGCTTAACATCACCATTGTAAATTTGAATTGCCATATTGTCCGACATGACAGGCACTGTAAAAATGCATGAATCTGCGCCATATTCAAGATCGCCCTGGCTTATGGATTTTACGGTTGGTGATGAAAATACAATTTTACCGAGGAACGTTTTGAAACCATCAGGTGTGAATATATAAACATTTACATACACTTTTGTAAGATCATTGCTATATGGGCCGAGCTTGATTACAATTCTCACTTCCTTGTAGCCTTTGCAGCATATATTATTGCTCCAAATAGTGCCAGACGGTGCTACGAACACGTTTTCGTTCCATAACTTCATCGCTGAGGATTGCGTTGCAGTTTTTACGGAATTGCATTTTTCGTCTATCTGCACAGTGGGTGAATTAATTAAATTTACGTTGGGCGTATTTGTAATTGTCACCCCGGGTGTATTCGATACGTTCACGCTCGGTATGCCTGCGATTCCAACACTCCATGTCCCGCTCTGCTGAGCATTCACGGTATTGCCACTTTGATCAATAGAAACCGGGTTCTTCACTTCAACCGGCGTTGTTCTGGAAGTAGCCTGGGCTTGTGCGTATATCGGCATAGATATCGCAGTCAATGCGACAATGGCTGTTAATACAATCTGGCTCAACAAAAGTTTGATTTTATATAGAGAATGCATTTATTAAGTCGCCTTTCATTATGTTTGCTAGATAAACAAGCTGTGCAAGAAACGTGCCATATTGCACAATCATTTTCCATTCACCCACCTCGGCTTTTGCTGCCTTGTATGGCAGTTCGAAGCCACACCGAACAATATCACAATTATATCAGATGCACAAAGTCCGCCTGCTGTTACCTTATCATCTCATCCTTTGGACTTGCCCAGAGAACTACTAAGAGAAAACAGAGAAATACTACGCGAAAGAGAACCGGTTGAGCAAGTTTTGGGTAACATCCGCTCAAACCCAGTCCAAAGGAGTTTGTCACAGACTCAGGCGGAGTACAAAGCAAAACCACGCTCACATCGTCAAAACATGAGCGTGGCACATTTCGGGATTATGAACAGCAAGAGACTATTAAGTCTCTGGGATGATGGTGGAGGAAGCGTGCCCTCCGCAAAAAGTGACGGCAGTTTTCTCTCAGGTCCAAAAGGCGGAGTGGTCATGGTTCACTTGACTATTATGATGACTGCAAGTATCATTGTGGTATACCTAGAGGACAAGTGAGGACACGACTTGGCAACTCAGAGAGTGGCTGGCGTAGCCAGATATAGAGATGTGGACGATGTGAAGGCGGAAGGGGCACACTACACTCCGCCTGCTCTCGCTGCATTTGTTGCGAAGCAGATTGTTGCGGCTCTCGGAGAACGCGACAAGAACGCAAGGCTTTTCATTGTCGATCCTGCTGCGGGGGACGGCGAACTCATTCTGGCTCTGGTGCACGAGCTACTTGAACACGGCTACCAGCATTTATCAGCATCTGGATTTGATACGAGCAGTTCGGCTCTTGAGCTAGCCCGAAAGCGTATCCAAAGTGTTTTCCCGCTGATAGAGCTTCAACTATGCTGCAGGAGCTTCCTTGACGTCGTGCTTTCAGATTACGACAACAGCCAGATGAGCCTATTCAGGTCCGCTGATTCCACACACTACGATGTGCTTATTGCAAATCCACCCTATGTGCGGACCCAAATTCTCGGTGCGGAGACAGCGCAGAGTATTGCAGAGGGATTTAGACTGAACGGGCGTATTGATCTTTACCACGCGTTCCTGTGTGGCATCGGCCGCATACTGAACCCTGGAGCAATAGCTGGTATCATAGTGTCGAACCGCTTTATGACCACAAGATCGGGCGCGGCGGTCAGAGACGAAATACTTCAGCAATTTGATCCTCTTCACATTTGGGATTTCGGAGATACGCGCTTGTTTTCGGCTGCGGTGCTGCCTGCTGTCTTGCTGTTGAGCCGTAAGCATGCTGGATTTGAGCCTCAGGAGCGTACGCTATTCAGTAACATTTATTCAAGCGATTTCCTTGATCCCGATATAATATGCCGTGACGCAATAGAGGCAATGCAGGAGCGGGGCAATATACAACTGACCAGCGGTGAGCGCTTTCACGTACAGCACGGTTACTTGCATATTGGTAAATCAACAGAGGATGTATGGCGTATCGAGACGGAATCTAGTTCGGCTTGGCTAGATAGGGTAGCCACAAATACTTGGTGCACGTTTGGGAATATCGGCGACATACGCGTTGGTGTAAAAACTACAGCTGACAAAGTGTTCATACGTAAGGATTGGCATGAGATATTGGGCGATGACGTGCCCGAACTTCTGATGCCATTGATCACACACCACGTTGCGCGTCGGTTCCGCCCTTTGGAAACTGACGAACAACGGCAAATTCTATATACACACAAGACGATAGACGGTCGGCGCTATCCGGTTGATCTTGCCGAATATCCCCGGAGCGCAGAGTATCTTGAAAAGCACCGGACAACTCTGGAGGCGCGAGAGTATGTCATAGCGGCAGGCCGCAACTGGTACGAGATATGGGTTCCTCAGGATCCAGCGGTTTGGCAATCGCCAAAGATAGCATTCCGCGACATCAGTGAGCATCCTACATTCTGGATGGATCTAGGAGGATCAGTAGTAAACGGCGACTGCTATTGGCTATGCTCCACTTCATCTGATCCAGACATTCTGTGGCTGGCATTGGCTGTTGCGAACTCGTCTTTTACCGAGGCATTCTATGACAAGAAGTTCAACAACAAGCTATATGCCGGACGACGACGTTTCATGACCCAGTATGTGGAGCAGTTCCCTGTACCAGACCCGGCGCGCCTGGAGTCGAGACAAATGGTAGCGCTCGCTAAACGCATCTATGAATTGACCCCATCTGATGAGGGGCTGGTGCTTGAACAAGAGCTCGATAGGCTCGTTTGGAGCGTCTTTAGTTAGTCTTCAAAGAAGGAAGCTGGCAGCGGTATTTGCAGCTTCGCGTTTGTAACCAAGCCGCCAAACTGCACAAATCGCGCGAAAAATCGTTCACCAGTGGAGACATACAGCTTGGTAAGAGTTACATTCGCGTTGTTTCTTTCGGCATAGAACACAACGTATCGGACATCGCAATGTCGAGCTTGTACATTTTCCAACCGTGGCGTATCAAGGGGTTCCTCTGAGGCTGGGCTAACCAGGCCCAGATCAATAGTAGGCGATGTCTGCAGTTTTACCTCGATCAGTTGATGGCGTATATCAGGAAACGCTCCGTCGTCTTGGTGACGCTGGTAACCCAGGGCTGCACATACCCGGCGGTGTAGTTCGCCACCACGGTTCCGTTCTTGGTCAATTCCTGCATCGACAAAAGTGTTGCCTACCAACTGCTCAAGTTTACGACAGACAAGTTCTATTGGCATCAACTGACCGACTGAAGGATGTGCTGTTGGGCTGACCGCGAATCCCGGCGTGTTACGGTATTGGCAAGTGATCCGCCCCAGGTTCTCGGTGTCGACATCGCTGACTAGTTCCACGTCTGCGTCTCCTGGTGTAATGCGTGCCTGATACTTGCGGGTGAGCGTGCCGGTCGTATCGAGTAAGGCCAAAGTATCTCCGGTCACCACTTTCACTTTGACAATGGTATCATCCTGAGCCACCTTGATGATGGCGTATCTTCGGTTAGGGGCGATCTCCTCATTCCATATCTGCAGGTTGGATGACTTCTGTACATAGGTGTCCAGACACTGGCCGGGGAAGCGCGGTTGGGTCTTCCGAAAGCTACGCGGCACAGTGTATCCCATCGCTTCACAGACGGCGGCCTTAACCACTTTGGAGCGGGTACGCAGGGGAAGTCCAGCGAGGCTTGTGCCCTTCAGTGCGCTGTTCAGAAGGAATTCCATTTCGGGGGCTGGTATCCACAACTGCGGGTCCCCTACGTCAATCGACGCGTATATATCCAATCCACTCTGCCGGATATTGTCCGCGTATGCAAGCGGCGTATGCAGATCTTTCACTTAGCCATTCCCCTCTCTCAACAGACTGTCCGGACTCACTCCCAACCCTTGCGCTAACACCTCGATAGTGCTGAGCGTAACATTGCGCTCACACCGCTCAACTGAGCCAACATACGTGCGGTGGAGTCCGCACATGTCGGCAAGTTCCTCTTGCGATACTCCCAGCTGGCTTCGCAGGCGTCGGACGTTGTGGGCCAGCACAAATCGGAGCGTCTGTGATTCTCTTCTCATTGGCTTTTCTCCTTAGCGCTATGCGGGCTGACACCTCAACTGTATTCTCTCAATTCTGCAGCCGTTAAGTCTACAGACTCGAAGTAGCTTGCGCTTACCTACTATCTCTTGCGAACGGAGGTCTTTTGGACTTGAGCAGAGAATCCACCGGAGAAAACAGAGAAAAACAGCCCGAAAGAGAACCGGTTGAGCAAGTTTTGAGGTAACATCCGCCTAAACCCAGTCCAAAGGAGTTTGTCACAGACTTGGGCAGCCTATAAAGCAAAACCACGCTCACATCGTCAAAATATGAGCGTGGCACAGTTCATATACATGAACAACAAGAGACATGTAAGTCTCAATGATGTTGGTGGAGGCGCCGGGACTCGAACCCGGGTCCAAAGAAGAGCTGACAGAGGCTTCTACGAGCGTATCCAGCGTTTTAATTCTCACTTGTCAGACTCCCACAGGCGGGATTCTTTCAAGCCAGTTCGTATTGTGTCCTCTTCCCGTTACGAACGTATAGGAAGGAGCAATTCGGCTCTATTGACACCCGTATCCGGTCACGCCGAAATAGACCGGGCGGATGCGCTAGCTAATTAAGCTGCGAGTGCGTACTGATTTGTGCCGTTTATTGGCTTGCCGCTTTTTACGAGGCCAGCGGCGCCTCGGCCCGCAACCAAAGCCGCTGCTTCCCTGTCGACTCCATTCGCCCCCACGTATTCAGTTTCGTCATTATTATACCGCATTCACACCATAAAATCAACGGCAAATGCTGAGGTCGTTGCATTAAGTCCAAAATGGTTGTCCGTTCAGGCACAGATTAATGGAGAGTGCCAATCAGTGTACCATAAAAAGCACCTCTCCGGCATCGACAAGACGTTTTTCCTCCTCCGTGTCTGTGATTACCGGATAATAACCACTTCGACAACGGGCTATCGATCTCGGATTAACTCAGCGCAATTGCCTCAGATGCGCTCAAGGCAGATTTACGGTCTTATCACAATCGATGCAGGATAGGCCGAGCCTCCAAGCGGCATTGTGGTTATTGTCAGCTCTCTCGCCTGCCCGGCAGGGACCCGGACCGTCGTTATCTGGAACTCCTTCGGCGGCGCGACTATCTTTATGCCTATTATCTTGCCGCCGATGACGAAAATCCCTGATGCGGGACCTGCAGTAGGATCAAAAATGATCTTAACAGTCCGGGCATCGGCGGTCGGGTTTTCGATGCGGATGTTGATGTTGTAGATCACGCCGTAGTTGCCGAAAAGCTGCTTCTTGTCGGCTGCATCTTTGATCGCATATTTTCCAATCCTGATAAATTCCCAGCGCTCGCCTATGACATAATTCGCTTCCATCTGCTTGGTCGGGGTCATGTATACATGCTCGGACAAATACGTGGGTATGTCCGCATCGTTGATCGATGCAGTCTGTCCATCCGATAATTGACCCAGGCGCGGAGGGTTTGCAGAGACCTTAACATATACATCTCCTCCCGCGAACTGTCTTAGGTCTATAATGCCGCTTGCGGTGATGTTATGGCTCAGGTTATCAGCGTAGACGACGATTTTTGATCTCGGCGGGATACGATAGACCATTCCCACGTTGCGCAGGTGGTCCCGGATGAAGTCCATTCCAGCCATGTAGCCAACAACCACCGTATCTACTATGGGGTGGCCGATCCCGCTTATCGCCTGGACTCCGGCTTCCGTATCCCCAGCGTTCAAAAGCTCGACTGCAAGCCTCACACGCTTACCCATCATGTTCTGGTGGTGGTAAAAGAGCCTGGTCTTTTCATCGAAAGACAGCTTGCCGGTAAAAAGTGTCCCGTACTGCGTAAGCCGCTCGGGATCGTTGCTGTAAAACAGGTCTACAGCCAATTTGTGAGACAGCGGTCTGTTAACAATCTCGACCGGCGCAAACATATCTGTAGTGATGAATTTGGAACCGCTGGCTCTTACTGGAACGAGGGCGCGTACACTTTTACCCTTTCCAAGAGAATCGCATGCTATCTTCGGTCTGCCGTATGTTGCCGTGGCTCCCGGTTCGAGCGCCACGACTGAAGACGCAGCCTTCTTCGCCACTTTCGTAAGCAGCCAGTCCGGCGCGGGCTCCCCGGTGACTTCAATAGTCTTTATACCGGTCAGCCTTCCTGCATATCGCTTTACGTTGACCACAAGTGTACATCTGCAGCCCTGGCAGCTTACCTCTACAGTGGAACGCCCGACCGCCCTGCCTGTGACAACTACGGACCGGTGAGCAGAGTCGAAGGATGATACCGCTATTGATGGATTGCCGTCGGAAACGGTTATCGCACCCTGCGCCGCCCCGCTGATAACAGTCATCCGCTTTTCGTTTTCGGGTATTGTGATCTCAGCGGGAGTCAGTGTTATTGGCGGCATGGAGAAAAGCCGTCGCATATTCCTTACCCAGATTTCGCTGAGTGTCTGTGCGGATGTTTTACTGGCGGATGCATCCGCCGCAGTGGCTATACAGATTACCTTGTCGTTGACAACAACTTGAGAACGCTTCGTGCTTGTGGATTTTACAGTAATCGCTTTCCACCCGCCGGTCGCGAGAGGTTTCAGCCTGCCTGCAGTCAATTTCGCTCGCTCGAGCGGGGTTAACCTGGCATTAGATGCTTTGAACCGGACCGCGACGCGGCCATTTATCGTGACTACAGCCTCACTGCCTCTTGCCGCGTAGTCCACCTGCGGGACGAACTGGGCGTGAGCTGATAAACCTGTGATAACAACAAGAGCCACGCAGGTAAAAGCCGGTAACAGAGCGCGGCGAGTTAAATTCGACAATATATAACCTCCAGATAATCTCTTGAGGAGTTTCAAGTGACAAATGAAACTCTCCAGGAAGATTTTGGCAATAACCGAGAATCTATAATTAGATTTTACCCACCGCGTGATACTGAGTCAATCAATCTGCAGTTATTGGGAAGGATTTAGGAAAGACATTGCAAATATTCACCATCAATTTCGAATCCCGGATCCCGAATCCCCTTATCTACAGATTTTCGGTTAAGTCTCATCCACGAAGCGGATAAGCCCAGTTTGGCCTGTATACAATTGGTTGTTAACTGAACAGCCAAAAACCTATAGTTTGACAGGCGATTAATGATGGGTAGTTTTGTATCCAGTTACGGCAATTTTGCGGAAGCAAGGTATGAATGAGGAGGCTAATCTGCAATGAAGGGAAGTAGAATTGTTTTTTTGGCGATTATTATGCTTTTGGTATTGCTGATGGCTGCAGGCGTTTGGGCTAACGGAAAGAAAAAGACCACGCCGACAACCCAACCGACTGGTGCTGGTCCTGCTGAGGCTGCAGCAGCTATCTCGATTGCGCCGATCTCAGTGATCCAGCAGCGCGGACATGTGGATAACATGGGTGAGTCCCAAGAGATGATGATGAATTCCATCAAACAATCCGGTGGACAGAGCACTGTGGGTGATTACCAGGTGGCCTATATGGTAAATCCCCCGAAAGGCTACTATCAGACGATAAACGGCCAGCTTACATGGGTGCCGCCGGCGCCAGGCGAGACTCAGCACATCGAAGTAGTTGTGTTGGATTCTCTCACCGGCAAACCGATTCCGGTCTCGCCCACACTCGATGTTATCGATCAGTCCGGAAATACAGTGCAATCGAAGCAGCTTTCCTACTTCTGGCATCCGATGGCTGACCATTACGGCGCGAACTTCTCCATTCCGACTTCGGGCAGCTACTCGATCAGGGTTCACGCACCCGCACCGGATATTCTGCGGCACGACCGCAACCTGGGAGACCGGTTTACTGTCCCTATCGACGTGACATTCTCGAATGTCCAGCTAACCCCAAAGGCACCGGCTGCCTCGGAATCAGCAGAGACAACTCCTGCCGGAGCCGGACCAACCGAACCGGTAACTCAACCAAGTCCTACTGTGACACCAACGCCGAGTACACCGGAGACACCAGCTGCGCCTGATACACCCACGGAGCCAATGTCCGTACCGACTCCATAGGGTAATTACAGATTCAGGGACAGAAAATGAGGGATGAGGGATGAGTGGTGGAAATTCACACCATTGTCCCTCATATCTCAACCCCTTTCTATTCACAACTTCTCTTCCCAATTCGATGTAACAGTTCACTCTTGTGAAATTATATATCATCCCCAATAACCAACACGTCATCATGGAAGCACGTCACCCTGAAACTCGCCCCATAGATTCAGAGTCCATTTTCTTCCTGGATTCCGGATCAAGTCCGGAATGACGTTGTGATAATTCGGAATGATGTTGTACTCATCAACTCTGAACCCTTACCATGATGGCTGAATACCGGCAGCTAAAAGTGGTATACTATGCGGGGATTGTTCGGAGGTTTAGCGTATTGGCGGAGACTCGCACGATAGCACAGGAACTCGCGTCAGCAATGGGTACACTCGCGCAGGAGGGGGTAGAAACATCTCAGCTCGATGCAGAAGTGCTGATGGCGCATGTCATCGGCTCTCAGCGGGTCTATGTGATTACACATCAAGAAAGGGCGCTTACCGATGACGAACTCTGCCGCTACCGTGACTTTGCCGCCCGAAGGGCTAAAAGAGAGCCCCTTTCCTATATAACAGGCGAGAAAGAGTTCTGGGGGCTTTCTTTTGATGTGACCCCGGCGGTGCTCGTACCCAGGCCGGAGACCGAAACACTTATCGAGACCGCACTGCCAACGCTTCGAGATAGGGAAAATCCTCTTATTGCCGATATCGGCGCCGGGAGCGGGATAATAGCAATCTCACTCGCAGTCGAACTGCCGGATGCGGTGGTCTATGCGACTGAAATTTCTCCAGAAGCCGTGAAAGTTGCCCGGCGCAATGCCATAAAGCATCAGGTGGAGGTCAGGATAGATATACTGGAAGGTGATCTGCTCGATCCGCTGCCGGAAGAGGTAAAAGGCAAACTTGACGCAGTTGTGTCGAACCCTCCGTATATACCATCGGAAGAGATCTATCACTTGCAGCCGGAGATTACGAATTATGAGCCTCGCGGCGCGCTGGACGGCGGAGAAGACGGGATGGACTACCACCGCAAGATACTCGAAGCCTCCCGCGAGTGGCTGAAACCCGGCGGGTGGGTCCACATGGAGATAGGAATCGGCCAGGGCGAAGCTGTTTCAGCTTACGCCCGGAATATTGGATATACTAATACCAAAGTAATAAACGACCTCGCAGGCATAGATCGGGTTGTAAGCTGCGAGCTTTGAGGAAGGATCGAGGATAGAGGGATGGGATTAGTGGAGGCTCGATAGACAGCAAGGGGCATGGATGCCCTGGAGAATGGGACCGGGGCATGGATCCCCCGGTCCATCAGCGATAGTGAATGTCGTTAGAGACCGAGGGTTATTATGCTGATATATAAAATCGACCCGGAACGGATAGATGAAGAAGCGATAAAGCGCGCGGCATCGGCGCTCAGGCAGGGAAAACTCGTCATTTTCCCTACAGAGACCGTCTACGGGCTCGCTGCCGATGCTTTCGCTGCAGGAGCCGCTGCCAAGGTCTTCGCAGCCAAGCGCAGGCCGCTTTCCGAAGCGCTCCCTGTGCAGATCGGCGAAAAAAACGACATAAAAAAGGTCGCGCAGTCGATTCCAGACGCAGGTAAAAAACTGATCGACAAATTTTTCCCCGGCCCTATCACCCTTATCCTGAAGAAGCACGCCAACATCCCGGAGATTGTGACTGCAAACGGCGATAAGATCGGCGTCAGGATGCCGAACCATCCGGTTGCGCTTAAGATGCTCTGGGAGTACGGCTGCCCTATCATCGCCACGAGTGCCAACATCTCAGGCGGGCTGGAGCCCAAAACAGCGGCGGATGCGGTAGCCCAGGTCGGAAGCGAGGTCGATGTCGTACTGGACGCAGGTCCGGCAGAGTTCGGCCAGGCATCGACCGTGGTCGATGTGACTGAAGATATTCCGAGGATACTCAGGGTCGGCGCGCTTCCCGTGGAAGAGATCGAAAAGGTAGTCGGCGAGGTAAGGAAGTAGTGCAAAACAGCAAATTTACGACGGCTTCGAAGGTCAAACGAAGGTCGGTACTTAAGAATATCATCGGTGATCTGAAATCGGCGGGAAAGACCGTCGTGTTTACGAACGGGTGCTTCGATATACTCCACGTGGGACATGTGCGTTATCTCGAGGCTGCCAGGTCTTTGGGAGATTGCCTCGTAGTTGCCATCAACACGGACGATACTGTGAAGCGGCTCAAGGGCGATTCCCGCCCGCTGGTACCTGAGTTCGAGCGCGCGGAGCTCATAGCGGCGCTTGAATGTGTCGATTATGTAACTCTCTTTTCCGAGGACACGCCGACAGAGATCATTACGTGCCTTCAGCCGGATATCCATGTCAAGGGCGGCGATTATGCAGCCGATGACCTGCCGGAAGCTAAGGCAGTCAAGGCCTACGGCGGGAAAATAGTGATAATACCGCTCGTCGAGGGGCGTTCCACCACAAATATAATAGCGAAGGTTTTGGAATCTTATGGAAGTTAATTTCGTTCCGCGCATCGTCGCGATCATCCCGGCGAGGATGGCATCGACACGCCTGCCGGGGAAACCACTTGCCGACATCTGCGGCAAACCGATGATCCAGCGGGTCTACGAACGGGCCAAAAGCGCCGCCCGCGTAAGCGATGTCCTCGTAGCCACCCCGGATAATGAGGTCATCAATACAGTCACATCATTCGGTGGAAAGGCTGTTATGACCTCGCCCGACCATCGTTCAGGCACGGACAGGCTGGCCGAGGCCGCTTCCGTGCTAAGAGATGATGACATCGTTATAAATGTCCAGGGTGATGAGCCGCTGGTCCCGCCGGATGCCATAGACCAGTTGATCGGGCCGCTCCTTAAAACCGATGCGCCTGAAATGACGAGCCTTATGCGCCCCGTCAGCCGCACGGAAGCCACCGACCCCAACTTAGTAAAGGTCGTGGCCGACACATCAGGCAAAGCGCTGTATTTTTCCAGATCGCCTATCCCCTATGTGCGGGACGAACACCCCGCGCTCAAGACCTACGGCCACATCGGGCTTTACGGCTACAGCGTGCGTGCGCTCAAAGAGTTCAGCAGACTGAAGCCCACCCCGCTAGAAATGGCAGAGTCACTCGAACAGTTGAGAGCGCTTGAGTCCGGCTGGCGGATACAGATGATCGAGACGGATTTCAGCCCTATCGGGGTCGATACGGAAGAAGACCTTATAAAAGTTAGAATGCTGCTTTTGGAGAGATCGGTATGACAAGAGTTGTTAAAGTTGGAAACGTGAATATCGGCGGAGGCAGGCCGTTTGCGCTTATCGCCGGACCGTGCGTTATAGAATCGGCGGATTTGTGCCTGGAAGTCGCACAGACAGTAAACGTCATCGCAAAAGAGCTGGGGATACCGTATATCTTCAAGGCGTCGTTCGATAAGGCCAACAGGACGTCAGTCAACTCAGCCAGAGGGCTTGGAGTCGACAAAGGGCTTGAAGTCCTGGCTGAAGTGAAGGCAAAAGTCGGTGTTCCCGTGCTGACGGACATTCACGAGGTATGGCAGATCAGCCCGGCGGCAGAAGTCGTCGATATTTTGCAGATCCCCGCGTTTCTCTGCAGGCAGACCGACCTTTTGGTCGCCGCTGCATCGACCGGAAAGCCCATAAACGTGAAAAAAGGCCAGTTTTTAGCTCCCTGGGACATGAAAAACATCGTTGGGAAGATCGAAAGCACCGGAAACCAGAACCTGATGCTGACCGAGCGGGGATGTTCGTTCGGCTACAATACGCTGGTGGTCGATATGTGCTCACTTCCGATAATGAGGTCCTATGGATATCCCGTGATCTTTGACGCAACCCACAGTGTTCAGCGGCCTGGCGGCCAGGGGAATGCTTCAGGCGGGGCGAGGGAGTTCATCCCTCACCTGACACGCGCCGCAATGGCTGTCGGAGTGGACGCACTCTTCCTGGAAGTCCATCCTGAGCCTGAGAAAGCCCTTTCCGACGCAGCGTCCATGCTGAAACTGTCGGATGTAAGAGAACTCTTGTCCTCAGCGAAGAAGATCGAAGAGGCCGTGCGAGGGCTGGACAGCTAACAGCTTTCAACCATCAGCAGAAAAGAATTATGTCATGCTTCGGCGCAATTTATGTGCCGAAGCTTTCATTAACGGCATCCACCAATCCCTTTTCTGAACTCGAAACCTTGAAAGAAGACGCTCAATGAAAAAGAAGTCACTTCTGATTTTTGCAGCAGTAGTAGTACTGGCAGGCGGTTGGATGGCCTCTCAGCGGTTCAAGGCTGCCCCTCCAAAAGTTGCGCCCTCCGGTCCACAGAAACAGTCCTGGTGGAAGTATGGCGGGAATGTCCAAAACAGCTATTTTGGTGTCGGAAAAGACACCAAGGGCAAAATCGCATGGACATACCATGCGCCGTCTCGTATTTTCGAGTCCCCTGCAATCGGTGCGGATGGCACTCTTTACTTCCAGTGCATGAATGCCAAGGCCTATGCGCTCGACAGTAAGACCGGAAAGGTAAAGTGGGGATCGAACGTCAACAATCTACCATTCTGGCAAAAAATACCGCATATTTCCTCTCTCTCCTATGGACCCTGCAAAGGTATTATTACACCTGCAGTAGGTTCCAACAACATGGTGTATTTCCCTTCAATAGACGGCAATCTCTATGCTCTTGACAGCGCGTCCGGGAAACGCAAATGGATCTTCGTAGAAAAAAAGATCCCGGAAAGTGTGTCATCTACGATCTGCATCAATATGTCGTCTCCGACTGTCACACGCGATAACAAGGTCGTATTTTGCAAGAACAACAATGTGTATGCCGTAGACGGAGATACCGGAAAAACCGTATGGATGCACAAGGAAAATTGGAAACAGACTGATTTTGGAGGCGTTGAGGGCTCTATCCCTGCAATCGGGAATGACGGCACAATCTATGTTGGCGGAGCAATTGCTTTGGACCCATCCAACGGCAAAGTCAAATGGAGAAATATCAAAAGCCGGCCGGTATCGATATCTATCGACAATAATCACTTATATCTCTATGGCGCCAACCCTGATGAAGGCTATATAGCAGCCATCGATTACAAAACAGGCAATGAAAAATGGCGCTTCACTCCTCCGGTCAAACGTTTACGAAAGCCTTCCGAACTCCCGGAGAATGTTCTGGCGGGATACGGCCCGGCAATAGGGACTGACGGCACAGTGTATGCAGGCGATGGCAGCAATATATATGCGATCAACCCTGCTAACGGTAAAGTAAAATGGACTGGACGGGGTTTATGGCAGCCGAGGGAAGTGTCCCCCATAATCGCGTCGAATGATCGGCTTTATCTGGCAAGAGATGAAAACATTGCGGTAATTGACTCCAGGACAGGGAAGCTGATAAAGACGATCCCTCTAAAAGCGTCACGCGTCAAAGCCGCTGTAATGGGCGCAGACGGCACAATCTACGTGGTCTGCAATGACAATATGCTCATAGCTGTAGATTAAAAACAATGAAACGAAGACTCCGTGTAGTAATCAAGGGGACAGTCCAGGGGGTAGGCTACAGGTATTTTGCAATCACCCGTGCGGGGTCGCTCGGGCTCAAAGGCTGGGTGCGGAATGTCCCGAATGGTGATGTGGAAGTCGTGGCCGAAGGAGAAGAACCGGCTCTAACCAGGTTCGAAGAGATGCTGAAACGAGGTCCGATGGGCGCTCACGTTCGAGATGTCATAGCCGTCTACCTCCCCGCAACAGGCGAGTTCCACGACTTTCAGGTCCGCAGATTCTGAAACGCCGTATCAACGCCTTCCCTCTGGCAAAAGTTCAGGGTTGATGGGTATAACATCATGCTGAACGAACACTACGTCATGCTGAGCTTGACTCAGCATCCAGGAAGAAAATGGACCCTGAATCTATGGATTTTCGGCTATAGCCGAAAATCTTCCGGGGAGAGTTTCAGGTAATACCTGAAACTCCTTAGAGTGCATCCCAAAACTGGGAATAAGTGGGTAAAGTGCTGATATGACTACATCAGCGACAGAACCCAAAAAAGAACGAGTGCCAACAATCTGGCGAGTTGACGATGCTCTGTGGGCGAAGGCGGA
>JBDKSP010000068.1:0-15363 GCA_039680575.1 Armatimonadota bacterium | reverse complement strand
TGGACTGTACTTTGTTAAACGGACACCAAGTTAGCAGTATAATCTAGTGGAGGTGTCAGTTGAAACGAAAACAGTATAGCAATGAGTTCAAAACCGAAGCAGTAAAGATGGCGGAATGCGGTGATTTGCCCGTCAGCAGGATTGCCGAGAACCTTGGTGTGAATGCCGAGATGCTTCGCAAATGGGTGCGCCAATTCGGCACAAAACCAAAACCTAATGGATCGAGAAATCTC
This sequence comes from Armatimonadota bacterium, assembly GCA_039680575.1. Classification (GTDB taxonomy): domain Bacteria; phylum Armatimonadota; class UBA5829; order UBA5829; family DTLH01; genus JBDKSP01. Next base: position 15,130 of record JBDKSP010000068.1, on the reverse strand, counting down.
GGGCCGGATGAACATGCCGAGCTGATCCGACTGCGCCGCGAGCTCAAACGCACGCAGGAAGAGCGTGACATCCTAAAAAAAGCGATGGGTATCTTCACGAGGGAATTGCCGTAAGATACTCATTTGTAAAGGAAAACCAGAGTCAGTTCCACGTATCGTCGATGTGCAGAGTGCTCAAGGTATCGGCCAGCGGTTTCTACGGTTGGCTCAAGGATCCCGATGGAGTTCGCAGGCGCGAAGACAATGAACTCTGCGAACACATCAGCACGATCTTTGAGGACAGCCGCAAAACCTATGGCAGCCGTCGAATATGTCGTGAGCTGCGAAAAAAGCACATTCGCTGCACGCGCAATCGAATCGGTCGATTGATGCGTAAGCTGGGTCTGTTGCCGAAGCGAAGACGTCGTTTCAAGATCACGACCGACTCAAAGCACGGTTTGGAGACCTATCCGAATCTGCTTATGAGGAACTTTCGGGTCGACTATCGCGACCAGGTGTGGGCCAGCGACATCACCTACATTTGGACCGACGAGGGCTGGTTGTTTCTGGCGACGGTAATCGATCTGTATTCAAGAAAAGTGGTCGGTTGGTCGATGAGCGAGAGTCTAAAGAGTAAGATTGCAATTGATGCGCTGGAGATGGCGATTGCTGCGAGGAAACCGGCTCCCGGTCTGATTCATCACTCAGATCGAGGTGTTCAGTATGCTTGTGGCGACTATCAGAAAGTCATCCGGCGCGAAAAGATGCAACCGTCGATGAGTCGAAAAGGCGATCCGTGGGATAATTCGGTCGCTGAAACATTCTTTTCGACCTTAAAGAAGGAGTTGATATACGGCGCCAAGTTCGAGACCAGGGAGCAGGCGAGAAGGGAAATCTTCGATTTTATCGAAGTGTTTTATAACAGGCAGCGCATTCACTCATACCTGGGCTACATGAGCCCCGTAGAGTTTGAAGATGCAGCAGCTAAAGCAGCCTAACAAAGTGTCCGTTTTTGAAGAGCCAGTCCAAACTCAATTCTGCTTCCCGCTCTTTGCGCCTCTTGTCCACGCGCAGTTCTTTATCTTGTTTGATAAGCGGATGTGGCTTCAGAAGTTTCTCCTGAACCTTAACAGCGTCGCATATTTCAATAACCGTGGCTCTCTCTTCCTCGGACAAAAACGAAAAACGCTCAGGAGCTTCTGTCGTGGATGCATCGACAGCTGATTTTGGTGCGATGTGACGGATGATTGTTTTTGGCCCATCGGTTTTGTGGAGAGGCGTTTTCTCTAACGCCTGACCAGCCTGCACCTTCGCCCAGTAACCTCGTGGTGGCATTGGCACATTCAACCTTTTGCAGGCCTTATGCAGAGCGACATCCGAGACGCCATACCTCTTGGCTACCGTTGTGACAGGTTCTCGCCATATCTCTTCGTAGAGTTTTTCACGATCATATACTTCGTCCATGCTGATATCCTTCTAATGGCCTGAAATGAACTCGGAAGGCTATAATCCCAACCTCTGCGCCACATCTTCATAAGCGGGCGCGTCGGCGTAGAGCTTTTCCAACTCACCGCGGTATCTTCCTTTTTGACCGGCATCGTTTTATGCCAGCGCGCGTTCGTATCTCAGCATAAAGCAGGTCATAATGAGTTAATACATAAAGAGACATGCATTAGTCCCTGGTTACAGCGATTTGTATATATGTCACGTAGTGCAGGTGGGTCAGATAAATTCGCGGATCTTTTCGAACTCGCCTAAAACCTCATCGAAAGTTGGGTAGTCGCGAGTGTAGCACAGCCTGCCGCATTGTACCGAATATGTATTTGCAAGGCTTGCCCTCAGGATTCTGTCCGGGAAATGAGCTCTGCTATTGCACAGACGGCGATCATCAGGTAGCGGCGTCTTCGGAAAATGCTTCTCTGTAACCGTGTAATAGTCGTCGATTATCTCCTCCATCTCCTCAGGTGAGCGAAACATTGTCTGCACTTCCGGCCGGCGTGCGAGTTGCGCCAGATCATAATAGTGCCTGGCATTATCGCCAAGACTCGGCTCGTTGTTACTCACCATCAGCTCAACCTTGGAGTAGATCGTATAAAGCTTCTCAACAAACGTCCGCCTGAAGTGGAGAAGCGTCATCGGGAAAGGCTCAAGATCCTCGGCAATATCACCCAAACCTCTCGTGCGTAAGAACTCAGCTACATAGGAATCCAGACTGATTTGCTCGTTAGGGTAATGGCCGCTCCTGATGCCCGCCTCCATTAGCACTTCAGAAGGAATATCGGGATTGTCTTCGTAATGCGCCTTGTAGCCATAAACGTCGCCACGGGACTTCTTGTCAACCTTGGAATCATTACGCAGCCATGTCAGCCCCTGCTGCTCTCCAACCATGTCTCTCATCTTGAACAGCGTCTTTTGTATCCTGCTTTCCCCGAGCGGTGGGTCGAAAGCCTTTGGGTTAAGAAACAGGTCCACATCCTCAGAAAAGCGCTGGATCAGCCCCCAGCCTTTGGAAAGACTGGTGCCGCCTTTGAACAGGACTGTGCCGCTGAAGTTTGTTGCGATGGCACGCAGGACTTGAGTGACATAGTAGTCCTTCTCCACGATCTGGGCGCTGATGCGTTCCAAGCCGTGCTGCTCTTTTAACCAGGCGGTCGTTTCGGTGAGAATCGGACCAAAGTCCTCGTGCTCAAAAAGCTTCATTTCGCTAGCCACTCCTTAGCATATCTCATGCATCGCAGTCGCCCGAAGTCGTACCTGGACAGTGGGTTCAATGACGATCTTAGCTTCACAAGTTCTGATTTTCTGGTTATTGCCTCCTGTCCCAGCGCCCCGAGCATAGCTCGCACTCGCGGCGGTTCCTGCATTGCTGCTTCGGCCAGATTGGCAAACATTCCTGGCTCTTTGATGATGCGCAGCAGCCTATAAACAGTTTCCTCTGGGGAACGCTCACTTGTTTCGCCCCTCTCGCGCAGAAACTCCAGGATGGCAGCTTCCCGCGTGCCTACGCAGACGCTGGAGACAGGGCGGCGGACTGTGACCTTTACACCAGCCACGCTTGCTGGCGCCTTTGTCTTGGAAACGGCGTATGATGGCTCAACAGGCACCTGCGTGCTTAGCCCAAGCACTCGTGCGGCGGTGTAGCCGGTAGGGCGAGCATCGGATGGGAGAAGCTTCGAGATCAAGGCAGCAAGCGAAACCTTGCTTTCACCCAGAACAGTCTGCTTTGGGCGATAATAAACCCCTTTGCGTACGCGCTTAACCAGCCCCTCACGATAAAGTCGGGATAATGCCTGGCTAACTGCCGCAGGTGGCATGCTGTTAAAGTCCGTGTATATCCAGATCCTGTCAGTTGATTGCAAGATAGCCTCTCTGATCGCCGACGCGACTGACCTCTCCTGTTTATTCTTCGTAACTGATCGCATTGCCTAGTCCTCGTAGATCGCTTTTACAATTTATTATGCCCCTAGCAGACCACTTTTGTCAAGTTATATGTACTATATTCTTGACATGTTGCTGCGCGATCTTTAGGGTGGCGTAATGGGAAATCACGAAACTCCATCCATCTGACACCTGAGAAATGTCGGGCAATAATTCCGATGCTATCGGTGGCGGAAGCACTAATTCACACACCGCAGAACTGTTGACACTGACGCAGATGCCAGCCCTGCCAAGTCTTCAGGCATGCGTGGCAGGTACATGCAGTTACCTGTCGGCTACCATGCAATGCAAATGCATGATAGCCGACAACGCCGCTTGTCACCACTACTCGAGCATTAATAGTGTATGCATCGGCAGAAGATGATTCGTAAGCTATACATGCCAACGAATCACCCTCAAACCTCCATCAATTCACGTTCAAAAACCCTGTTTCTCCAGCTCAATCTGAACGTTTGGTCAGGCCAACGAACCCCTTCGGGGCTACCAAAAGTGAAGCGGAAAATCATCTCTGTGGTGGTTTTCCGCTTTCGTCGTATATGGCCTCCGCTTAGCCATTCCACGCGTGAAATCAAGCTCAAATTTGCTGTTTCACCCGATGTAGCACCCGCCCAATCTTAAGAACGGGGTTACTGCTCCAGGCCCCACATTTGCCCCCGTTTATCTCTCTTTCCGCCAGTTCTCTCTGAAACTTGAGAACGGGGGCAAAGCCCGTTCTCAAGATGAGTTTGCGTGAATTCTTGGGGCACCAAACTTGAGACGAAAATCACCTCTCTGTTGGTTTGCTTTTCCTGTTTATGAGGGCTGTCCCGACGTTGTAGACACGAATCTGAGCACGAATCCAACACTTAACCCAATATAGCTCCGACCAAATCTCGGAAACGGGGCTAGCGTCTCAGACTCCGCATTTACCTCGCATTTATCTTTCTAATCGATGGTTATCTCTATTCTTGAGAACGGGTTGAGAGAACCCCGTTCTCAAGAATTTGCGCACATTCTTGGAGTATCGAGAATGTGTCATCGAAACCTGCACAAGCTAGATAGAGTCAAGACCAGTCGTATTGAATCGCTCTAATCGTAAAACGTCGGCTGGTAAAAGTCCAGCTCGTCTGCTATAATCAATACGACGACTCAGCTTGGTCGTCATAACATCACACTTCCGCCCTCTCACACAGAGCAGTCTCGTAGTAGTTCGACTGTGAGGTCGGGTTGGACGGAGGAGCAGAATGAAAGATCGCTGGCTTTCGGTTGAGGAGATCGCTACCTATCTAGGAGTTACGCGCGACAGCGTATACCGTTGGGTCGACAGCAAGAAAATGCCGGGCCATAGAGTTGGCAGGCGATGGAAGTTTCGCCAAGAGGAAGTCGATGAATGGGTTATGTCCGGCGGAGCAGATGATAGGGAAAGGAACGAACCCAGAACGTAGTCAGGAGGTGGATTGATATGATATCCATTCCAGGTTCTGTAATGCGGAGGGTAGCGCGTGGCCGAAGCTAGTGCGACATACAAATATGAGTTGCCCAGGAAGCTGGAAAACCTGGCAGCGATTCTAGCCGAAGACTATGATCGCAAGGGCAAAGTATTGATGCGCGATCTCCTCGTGAAATCGGATTATGAAGTCGAGGAGAGTTACGACTACGACAACTGGAACGGTGGCCAGTACGGGCACATGGTTCATCTCAAGGTGCCTTCTACCGTATACTTCGATATCATCGATGATTTGGCCAAAATTGAGGAGGAGATCAAAAAGCGCATCAATGACATCGCCAGAGTCGCCAACGAGTGGATTTCTGGAGTTACCATTGAAATCAAAGACGCGGCCAAGATTGTGAGCAAACAGCGCATTGCAGCTATCGGTGAAGAACCAGACACTATAGCTCTCACGATCTCTGCTGGTGTTTCTGAGAATACGAAACTGCCGAGCGACTACGATGACCTATGGAAGAACCCTGGATTTCTGAGGGTGTTTCTGAGCCACAAGGCAGAGCATAAGGTGGAGGCTGCCGACCTAAAGAACGAGTTTGCAAACTACGGAGTCACTTGCTTTGTCGCACATGAAGACATTGAACCCACACGTCAGTGGCAAGGTGAGATAGAGAATGCACTTCTCAGTATGGAAGTGCTTGTGGCTTTACTTACTCCCGAGTTCCATAACAGCAATTGGACCGATCAAGAGGTCGGTGTCGCCATCGGCCGCCAAGTTCCGGTGATACCTGTGAAACTCGGCAGAGACCCTTACGGATTCATCGGCAAGTATCAAGCCTTTCCCGGTTACGGCAAAGCAGCACACATACTCGCTAAGAGCCTGTTCGAGATCATGTTTGCGAAGCTGCCGAGTTTGGAACCCCGCGTAACTGAAGCACTTGTCGCTCGGTTTGAGTCAGCAACCAGCTATCGCCATGCCAACACCCTGATGGGTTATCTGAACAGAATCGATGCAATTCCAGCGTATCTTATCGAGCGCCTGGAGAAGGCCCCCGAAAAGAATGATCAGGTTGCAGGAGCATTCAAGGTCGAGAATGGATTGCCATTACTGCTGAAGAGACTGAGCGCCAAGGCAAGGTTGACTTTATGATAGGAGCACAGACCCGCCGAAGCATCTTTGATACGCTACGCATAGAGCGAGTGAGCTGGTCAGGAAAGCTCGACGACGTCGCCTTTCTCGAGAGGCTATACGACTTGACCAGCATGATCTCCTACGACGGCCGATTCAAGGACGCTGCCGATGATATATGGCAACACCGCGTTAATAACCCTTTCGACTGGGCTGATGACTGGATATATGATGACGCCAGATTTAACCTAATGGACTCGCCGGATGACGCTCTCTTACGTTTCCTTTGTGAGATGCTGCATCCTGTCGTGAGGGCAGACGCAGAAGAGGTTGAGCGCTTGGCTGGTTTCTTCAACAAAGCGCTTCGATCAGAAGGTTGGCAGATCACTGAAGTATCAGAGATCGCGGGGAGGCCTGTCTACGGTCCCACCAAGTTGCTGGTCTCACATGCATCGCTAGAGAGTGCATCAACAATTGCTCAGGAGATCAACGCCGACTATTTGACGCAGCAGTTGGCTCGGATGAAATCGGCAGTCGAGGAAGACCCCGAGCTTGCCATTGGCACGGCGAAAGAGTTCGTCGAGACAATCTGCAAGACGATTCTCCAAGACAAGGTCGGCCAGCACACGGACAAGCTAGACTTCCCCAAGCTGGTGAAGTCCACAATAGCCTGTTTGAACCTACTCCCAGATGATACCCACCGCTGCAAGGAGACCACAGGGGCAGTAAGAAGTATGCTGAATGGGCTGGCTACCGTGACTCAGTCCATAGCCGAGATCAGAAACCTGCAAGGTAATGGACACGGCAAGGATGTGTCCTTTGAGTTGCCACCCAAGCAGCTTGCTGGTCTCGTCGTGGGTTCGGCGACAGCGCTTGCAGTGTTCCTCTATGAGATGTCTCGCACGGAGGAATCAGAACAATGAGCAGTGACAATGGCGATATTCGGCAGATTGCTGTTCCGATGTATACCGATGATAAAGGCTACCTCGGTCGCGAGTGCCCCGAATGCGAGAGGTACTTCAAGATCACGCCCGGCACAGGCATAACCGAGGGGCATCCCCCATTGCACTGTCCCTACTGCAATCATGCATCGGATATATCGGATTTTTGGACGGAAGCGCAGAGAGAGTATGCGCTATCGTATGCAGGAAACCAGCTCTGGGGCGACATACTGAAGATGGCCAAGAAGGCGCTGGAGTTTGAGTCGAAACCGCGTGGAGGCTTTGGTATTGGGTTGAGCGTCAAAGTAGAGGGCAAACCTGCCCCGATTCACCACTATATCGAAGAAGAACTTGAAACGGAGGTAGAGTGTGATACTTGCGGATTGCGCTATGCGGTGTACGGGGTCTTTGCGTTCTGCCCGGACTGCGGCAAACATAACTCGCTTCAGATGCTGGACAAGAATCTTGACTTAGCCGAGAAGAAACTGGCATTGGCCGCTTCACTGGATACAGAGATTTCGGAGGCCATTATCTCTGATTCGCTGGGCAATGTTGTCTCAGCGTTGGATGGGTTCGGGCGAGAGACCTGCCAAGTGTTCACTCCGCCTCCTGCCAAGACTGCGAGTGTATCGTTCCAGAATCTCGCAGGTGCCCGTGATCGCATGCTGAAGGCGTTTGGTATTGATCTATCAGGCGTCGTTGAAGCCGATGAATGGGCTTATGCAGTCAGGTGTTTCCAGAAGCGACACCTTATTGCACACAGGATGGGTGTGATCGACGAAGACTATATCGCCAAATCAGGTGATCCGGACGCTATCCTTGGCAGGCGAGTTACGATTGACGCGGCCGAAGTGTCGCGTTTGATAGCAGTTGTCAGGCGGCTGGCTCGTGGCTTTGTCACTGCGGCCTCAGGTGGCGATACCGCGGCTACGGAGCGGGAGTCAGAGACATAATGGATATCACCTACCACTACCCACCTGAGTTGTTCAACCTCTTGGTTGATGCGCTACCCCGGCTAAATCGAGCTAAGCCGGATGTGCTCCTGTTCTTTAAGGGTGCAGGTGTGGGCGACGCATATACTGCCGACATCGCTGAACAGCTGCGCATTGATAGGGACAGCGTCAAGAAGTACGAAATGGTAAGGACCGTTCTGCAGCGGTTAAATGATATAGGCGAAGCGGCGTTACGTGAACGGCGCGAAGTCCTAAAGCGTGTGGTGGAATGGGAGGACTTCTCCGCCTGCTGGGACAACGACCGATTAGAGGCAATAGGACTTGTTGAATCCATCCGCAAGTTGGTTCAGAAGAAAGACGCATTCACCAGGATGGAGCAGGCTAAGGACGAAGAACGCAAAAAGAGGCAGGCCGAACACGCTGCCAAGCTCAAAGCCGTGCAACGAAAGCAAGATGAGCTGGAATCAATCAAGAAGGATCTGTGCGCACTGCTTGGAGAGACCAATCCTCAGAAGCGAGGCAAGAGCCTTGAGGGAGTTCTCAACAGGTTATTCGACACATCCGGCGTTCTGGTAAAGGAGTCGTTTACAGTCGAGAGCAGTGATGGTTCTGTTGTTCTTGAGCAGATTGATGGCGCGATTGAGCTAGATGGTCATATCTATCTGGTGGAGATGAAATGGCACAAAGACCCATTGGGAGTTGAACTGGTTACGCCGCACATATCTCGTCTCTTCTCAAGAGGCGAAGTCAGAGGCATTATCATATCTGCTTCCGGCTATACACGCCCAGCTATCGAGGCTTGTCGAGGAGCCTTATCTCAGAAAGTGGTCGTGCTCTGCACCATCCAAGAATTAGTAATGCTACTTGAACGGCAGACGGACTTGAGAAAGTTTTTGAAAGAGAAGACACAGGCAGCGGTGATCGAGAAGAATCCCTTCCACGAAAAGCTGTCGCAATAGGGCGCTTGACCGTTAATACTGCCAGCACAGACTATCGAGTAGGTAGGTGTCACACTTGATAAGTGGTTGTCCGACTTCCACATAGTGCTCAGTTGAAGCGGGAAAGAATAGAGGCCAGGCTAGTGCTGGCTGGAGGATAGTGATGGAAAATGAATCAATCGCTGTGAGTGGCTCGGATAATCCTATATCCGTTGAGGTAATGCTGAGCCGGACGGTCAACTACGCCTCCCAGCAGAACGATATACCAGTCATCCATTCCCTTCGGATCAGGAACATATCCGATTCGGTCCTACAGGACATAAGGGTATCCATAAGCGCCGAGCCTGCCTTTGCTGCACCAATGGAGATGAGAATTGCTTCCATCGGCCCGGACGAGACGTATAACCTTGGTAAGGTCGATCTTGCACTTTCACACAATTTTCTGTTCCAGCTAACCGAACGTGTTCTGGGCACCATATCTGTTGCGGTCTCGACGCAAGAGGGCCCAGCAGTCCAAAAGAGCGAGAAGATCGGGGTGCTCGCCTATGATGAGTGGAGCGGTCTGAGCGGAATACCAGAGATTCTTGCAGCGTTCGTTTTGCCTAACCACCCGGCTGTTGAGACTATTCTCGCAGCCGCAGCTTCGTTGCTTCAACAATGGACGGGTGATCCGTCCTTGTCCGGATACCAGAGCAAGGACAGGAATCGAGTGGCAATCACAACAGCGGCCGTTTATACTGCGTTGCAGCGTAGTGGCATCCGCTATATCAGCCCGCCGGCGAGTTTTGAAGAATCCGGCCAGAAGATACGCACTCCGGACCGTGTTCTGGAGAACAAACTGGGCACCTGCCTTGACTTGGCAGTTCTGGCGGCAGCGTGCCTGGAGCAAGCAGGACTCAATCCCCTGATATCCTTTGTCACCGGCCATGCGTTTGCAGGTGTTTGGCTCGAAGAAGAGTGCTTCCCAGATTGCTCCACTGACGATGCTCTGCGCCTGCGGAAGCGCGTGGAACTGGGAGAAGTGTGCGTGTTTGAGACGACCCTTGTCACGTCAGATCCCGCAGTGCCGTTCGATCAAGCCGTGAAAGAAGGACAGAGGCGTCTGGACGAGACTGATTCGTTCCGCTGCGTTATTGACATCTGCCGCTCGCGAAAAAGCCGGATTCGTCCGCTACCTATGCGATCCGGCATTCCGACCGCCAACGCAGCAGCGACTCCAGTGGAGCAGTCTCCCGATAGTGCGGGCATCCCGGTTACTACGTCGTTCTTGCCCAGTGTGGCTCCTGATGCGTCCACTGTACCGGTCGAGGAAGCCCCCGCGTCACGCTTGGACAGGTGGAAACGGAAGCTTCTCGATCTCACCATGAACAACCGGCTACTGAACTTCCGTGAAACGAAGAAGACGCTTCCCGTTTTGTGCCCGGATCTGCCGTCTCTGGAAGACGCATTGGCTGACGGCGATGCATTCAGGTTGTATCCACGTCCCAACGATCTGGATGAATCCCAGCCGCGCGATACAGAAGTGCACAGGCTCAGGACAGGTGACGACGCGTTCAAAGAACTGCTCCGAGAGGAGTCTCGCGCACACCGGCTTCGCTCCGATGTGACCGATACAGAGCTTACCCGGCGGCTTGTAGAGATATATCGTGAGGCAAGGACCAGCCTTGAGGAAAACGGCGCGAACACGCTGTACCTTGCGCTGGGGTTTTTGGCTTGGTATGAGTCTGGGAGTTCCAGTCAGCGGCGTCTGGCTCCGATCATCCTGATTCCGCTGGAGATCGAGCGCAAGTCAGTCCAAGAAGGTTTCAGCATCAACCAGGGCGATGACGACCCTATAGTCAATGTCACATTGCTCGAGTTGCTGGAACACGACTTCCAGTTGTCTGTTCCGGGCATGGACCCTATTCCGCGCGATGATCACGGGATAGACGTCTCGGGAATTCTGACTGCTTTCCGAAAAGCAGTCAAGATGATCGACCGCTGGGAAGTGGTTGACATGGCGTGCATAGGACATTTCTCGTTTACTAAGTTCCTGATGTGGCGTGACCTGGAGGTCCGCACGGAGGACATTCAGAAGAACAAGGTTGTCTCTCACCTGATCAATACTCCCCACGAGACCTATAAGACCAGTGGCGAGCTACCTGATCCCGATGCCCTGGATGATACTCACAAACCCAGTGAGATGTTTTGCCCTATGGAAGCAGACTCATCTCAACTCGCGGCGGTCTGCGCTGCGGTGGAAGGGAGGAGCTTCGTTCTTCACGGTCCTCCCGGTACCGGCAAGTCTCAGACTATCACTAACCTAATCGCTCATGCTCTGGCCAACGGCAAGAGTGTCCTGTTTGTCTCTGAGAAGATGGCGGCACTGAGCGTGGTACATCGCCGACTTGTTCAGTCCGGGTTGGGTGCGTTTTGCCTAGAGGTCCATTCCAACAAGAGCCACAAGAAAGATGTTGTTGAGCAACTGGGAAAGGCTCTTGATGGTTTCACCTCCAACTCAAGTGAGAACTGGCTGCGAGAAGCAAACCGGCTCGCCGCGCTGCGCGGCGAGCTAAATGCCTATGTCCGCGCGTTGCACCAGATTCGAGAGACCGGCGAGAGCCTGTTCCAGGGTGTCTCTCGGCTTACCGGCCTACGCGATGTGGTTCCTGTTTCCTTGGGTTGGCTCGCGGATAGGAGAATGGACCGCGATGTTTTCGACCGGCTTCAAGATGTTGTCAGTCAGCTTGAGATAGCGGCTAGCACATCCATACATCCAGGCATAAGTGTATGGTCTCCGGCGGCAAGCGAAGAGTGGAGTCCCGGCTGGCGGGGCGAGGTCGAGTCTGCGTTGGAGCAACTGCGTGACTCCAGTCGAAAACTCCAGCAGTCCGCAGAAGCTGTAGCTCCCTTGCTTGGGATGGGAACAGGCGATTGGTGCGAACGTGACTTGCGCGCTCTTAGCAGCATATCCAAGGCTCTGCTTGATTCTCCCACCACCCCAGCCTCAATGATAACAGCATCAGACTGGGAGAGTCTGAGCGCCTCAGTCACTGAATGGATCGCGCATGGTATGCGCAGAGATGATCTACGCAACCAGCTCTACATCAGGTACTCAGAGAAACTGCTCCAACTCGATTTGGATGGGTTGTCCAAGAGGCTGGCAGATGCAGATGGGGCTTGGTTCCTGCCCCGCGCGCTTGGTCGGAGAAGCGTAAAGGGAGCGCTCGCACGTGTCGCGCAGCCGGGTCAACAGGTGGACCCGGCGACGATGCTCCATGATCTTGGGACGGCACGTGCTTTGCGGGATGAAGAGAGGTGTCTTGCTAAGGCCAGCGACCGCGCACGCGAGCTACTTGGCCAGTTCTGGCAGGAGGGGGAAGCTAACTGGAATGATGTCGCGCAAATGCGTGAGACAACATCGGCGCTGCGAACGCTGGCAGCCCAAGTTGCTGGCACTGATATCGAACGCGCATCTCTCTTGAGGCAGAATTGGGCTGCGCTGGTGAGCGAAGGTCACGAGCAACTCTCCACCGGTGGCCCTATTGGCCAGTTGTTGCGAGACTATATTGACAGTGCCCAGGCTTTTGCCGGTGCGCGAAATGCGCTGGAGTCCACACTGGCACTCGATACTCAGGGCGCGTGGGGTGAGACTTCGCTGCCTGATCATTTGGGTACTGTCACCTCCCGCCTTGATCGATGGAGTCAGCATCTCGATGAACTACGTTCGTGGTGTCACTGGCGTGCGGTGCGCCATCAGGCTATTGAGCTTGGCCTTCAATCCGTGGTTGACGCGTACGAACATAGTGGGCTTTCACCTGCCCAGATCGTACCTGTATTCCGGCGCAGCTTCTATCAGTGGTGGGTTGATCGAGTTACGGACTCCGAGCCAGCGCTACGCACGTTCTTCAGTAGAGAGTTTGAGCGAAAGATTCAACAGTTCCGGGAAGTGGATCAGCGATACACTGAGATGACACGCAATGAGATCCAAGCCAGGCTTGCCGCCAAGCTGCCACATGGAGGGCAGGCGGCTAACCACAATTCAGAAATGGGGATCCTTCAACGAGAAAGGCAGAAGCAACGCCGGCACATGCCGATACGACAGCTCTTCCAGAAAATACCAAACCTTCTGCCGCGCTTGAAGCCGTGCCTCCTGATGAGTCCGATCTCAGTCGCGCAGTATCTTGACCCAGCGCATCCGCCATTCGATCTGGTTGTCTTCGATGAGGCGTCCCAGATCCCAGTTTGGGATGCGGTTGGTGCCATCGCGCGGGGCAGTGAAGCTGTTATAGTGGGCGATCCCAAGCAGCTACCGCCTACAAACTTCTTCACGCGCTCTGATGAGCCCGAGGCTGAGGACGATATAGTTGAGGATATGGAGAGCATTCTTGATGACTGTCTGGCCGCGCAACTCCCGACCATGTATCTGCGCTGGCACTACAGAAGCCGACACGAAAGCCTGATAGCGTTTAGCAACTACCACTACTACGAGAACCGACTGCTGACATTCCCCTCACCGTCGCAGCAATTGGGTGTATCACTGCGGCCGGTCAAGGGCGTGTATGACAAGTCAAAGTCTCGGACAAATCGGGCTGAGGCAGAGGCCGTCGTGGCCGAAGTCCTGTGTCGGCTTCGTGATCCCGGCCTCTCTCGGTTCAGCGTAGGCATCGTCACGTTCAGTGTTAGCCAGCAGGCACTGGTAGAGGACCTTCTTGATGAGGCACGCCGAGCGAATCCAGAGATCGAAGTATACTTTGATAGCAAGTCTGCGCCAAACAACGAGCCGGTCTTTGTGAAGAACCTGGAGAACGTCCAAGGGGATGAGCGGGATGCCATTCTCTTCTCTATCTGCTATGGACCAGATGCGCAAGGCCGTGTATCCATGAACTTCGGCCCTATGAACCGCGACGGTGGCGAACGACGGCTAAACGTGGCGATTACCCGTGCTCGCAGAGAGGTCATAGTGTTCTCGACTCTCCGGTCAGAGCAGATCGACCTGTCTCGGACTCGCGCGAGAGGCGTCGCCGATCTCAAGAGCTTTCTTGATTATGCGGAACGCGGAACAGTGGCTCTTGCAGAACAGCGCACCACGGATCCGAACGCTGAGTGTGAGTCCATTTTCGAATTGCAAGTGTGCGAGGCACTGCGAGATCATGGCTATACAGTCCACTCGCAGGTCGGCTGTTCAGGATATCGTATTGACCTTGCCGTTGTCGATCCCGAAAGCCCAGGCCGCTATCTGCTGGGCATCGAATGTGATGGGGCAAACTACCATCGAGCAAAGACGGCTCGTGATAGGGATCGCCTGCGCGAGATAGTACTAAAGGATCTCGGGTGGCGACTGCATCGCGTGTGGTCCACCGATTGGTGGGAGAAGCCCAATGAAGAGCTCGCGCGTATTGAGGCAGCTATCGAGGAAGCAAAAAAAGCTCCTGTGCGGAGTGTCGAACAGACCAAGATCGCTTCTGCGCCAGCACAAATATCGATGAATCTTGAGCCAGTTCGCGCCGAACAGGCCCAGAGGTCTCAGCCTGTTCCCGTCAGTAAGAGCTTCCCACTTTACGAACCCTATAAGATATCAAAGGTGCTGGGAGACCTGACCTCATTCTACCAACCCGGCACCGACCGCATGATCCGTCAGATCATCGAGGACGTGGTCAAATGCGAGGGGCCTGTTAGCTTGGACTTGACTGCAAGACGAGTAGCAGGTCATTGGGGCATAGGTAAAGTCGGTTCGAAGGTCGCGGAACGGATTTCTCAAATAGCATCACACGCCAACGTTGCTCGAACGACAAGTCAGAAACGAGTGTTCTTGTGGCGGCCTGAAGTAACCCCCGGCCACTACAGGATATTCCGTGTTCCTGGAAACGACGATGCCTCCCGGCGCAGCGCCAATGAGCTGCCGCCGGAGGAAATCGCCAATGCTGCGCTGCACATTCTAGAAGGGCAAATCAGCATGCCAATTGATGATCTAGTTAATGAAACGGCTCGCATTTTCGGTTTCGCGCGAACCGGTCAGACAGTTGCATCCAACATGAGAGTCGGGATCGAGACGCTTCTGAAGCGAGGTGACGCAACCGAGCAGGACGAAGTGATTGTAAATAGACGTTAATCGAGCTTATCGTATTGTCAGGTAATTGAGTGTGGGTGGGATACTACGCGCGATACAAACAAGTGGGATGAAATGCAGAACGCAATGACTCGGTTCGGAAAAGCCCCTAAAGCAGGGCAAACGCACAAGTATAATTTCCGTTAAGAGTGCATGCGAAGGATTAATTGCGAGTACAGTTTGTGACATATATTACAATTAGGTACTATTAAAAAGGTTGTAGAAGTAGTAGGTATATTGC
>JBDKSP010000067.1:0-29537 GCA_039680575.1 Armatimonadota bacterium | reverse complement strand
GCAATATACCTACTACTTCTACAACCTTTTTAATAGTACCTAATTGTTATATATGTCACAAACTGTACTCGCAATTAATCCTTCGCATGCACTCTTAACGGAAATTATACTTGTGCGTTTGCCCTGGGATAGAGATGGCTTATTTTTGGCTATTTGGGGAAGTGCGGAGCTAGAAAAGAGAACATATATGATAATTTTGCTTCAGCGCATGGTTTTTGCGACGAAGCATTTCAACCCGCCTGTAGAGCCGAACTTGACACTGATCACCCCACAAGGGATAATAGGCAGGTCCGTAGAATCACTTATAACCGAAATGATGTCAAGGAAGCAAATTGCCCATGGAAAGCAAGCCGCTGAACCTAAGCCTGCACGCCGCGAAGGCGGCCAAGCAGGACGAGTTCTACACCCAGTACATCGACATCCAGAAAGAGGTCGAAGCCTACCTGGAGTTCGATCCAGACACGTTCCGCGGCAAGGTCGTCTACTGCAACTGCGACGACCCCTTCGAGAGCAACTTCTTCAAATATTTCGCAACCAACTTCAACAAACTCGGCCTCAAGAAGCTTATCTCCACCAGCTATGATGGCTCGCCCATCGCCGGGCAGGGTACGTTGTTTCCGGAATACAACGAGGGAAACGGCAAGCGGCAAAAGCCCAAGGCGCTGGCCGTCATCCTCGACCATGTCAAGGACGAGGACGGCGACGGGGCAGCCAACATGGACGACGTGAAGCTTTTCCTCAAGCGCAACAAGGCCGCACGAATCGCGCTCAAAGGCGACGACAAATACCCCGGCGGCGATTTCCGCAGCGAGGAGTGCATCGGCTATCTCAAACAGGCGGACATCGTGGTTACCAACCCGCCGTTCTCGCTGTTTCGAGTGTATGTGGCGCAACTTGTGGAGCTTGGAAAGAAGTTCCTGATCATAGGTAACGTCCAAGCGATCACTTACAAGGAGATCTTCCCGCTCATCAAGGCCGACAATCTATGGATGGGTGTCACCATTCACAGCGGCGACCGCGAGTTCCGCGTTCCAGACCACTATCCGCTGAACGCGGCTGGTTGGCGCGTCGACGAAAACGGCGTCAAGTACATCCGCGTTAAAGGTGTTCGCTGGTACACGAACCTCGATCATGGACGCCGGCACGAGAAGCTGCCGCTCATGACCATGGCGGACAACTTCCGGTTCAGCAAGCACAAGGAGATCAAGGGTAAGGCGGCTTACGACCGGTACGACAACTACGACGCAATCGAAGTGCCGTTCACCGACGCAATCCCAAGCGAATACGACGGTGTCATGGGTGTGCCGATCACCTTCCTCGACAAGTACAACCCCGACCAGTTCGAGATTTTGGGAGCGACCGAAAGCGAAGGCAAAGGCTTTTCCAACGGGCTGTGGTGTGGAGGGACGGCACAAGCTTTAGTCAATGGACAAAGAGTCTACAAGCGCCTTTTCATCCGCCACCATGCCCGGCCCGTAAGAGGGGAGACAAAATGAACACCAAGCTTCGAATCGACGTTACCGTCGCCGACATCTGCACGGGGTTTGTGTACAACCAATTGGAGGGCAAAGGGCTGTACGGTCTTAACGGCAAGCTCACCATCCAGCCGGAGTACCAGCGCAACTACATCTATGCGGATGGCGGAGGCAAGAAAGAGCAAGCGGTCATCGAATCGCTGCTCAATGGGTATCCGCTGGGACTGATCTATTTCAACACAGTCGCGAAGGACAAGTTTGAGGTGCTGGACGGCCAGCAGCGGATCACCAGTATCGGGCGGTTCGTTACGAATAAGTTCGCGATCATGGATAACGGCAATCCGAAGAACTTCGACAGCCTGCCCGCCGACCAACAAGCCAGGATTCGAGGCTCGAAATTGCTGATTTACGAGTGCGAGGGCACGGAGAGCGAAATCAAGCAGTGGTTTGAGACTATCAACATCGCAGGTGTGCCGCTCAACCCACAAGAGCTATTGAACGCCATCTACTCCGGCCCGTTCGTGACGCTTGCAAAGGCTGAGTTCAGCAATAGCCAGAACGCGAACATCCAGAAATGGAGCGCATACGTCAAGGGCAGCGCCAACCGGCAGGAGTTCCTGGAGCGGGCGCTGGACTGGGTGAGCAAGGGCGACATCGGCAGCTACATGAGCCAGCATCGCAACGACAACAACATCAATGAGCTGAAGACCTACTTCAACAGCGTGATCGACTGGGTTTCGGGCGTGTTCAAAGATGTCGAGATCGAAATGCGGGGACTCGAGTGGGGACGGATCTACGAGCAATACCATTCCAAGTCATATGACCTGGCCAAAGTTTCTGCCGAGGTCAAGCGGCTATATGGCGACCCCTACGTCAAGAATCGTCGCGGCGTCTTCGAATACGTTCTCGGCGGTCTTCAAGATACCAAGCTTTTGAATGTGCGGGTGTTCGACGATGCCACGAAGAGGTCAGTCTACGAAAAACAAACGAGCGACGCCAAACCGAAGGGCAATTCCAACTGCCCGCTCTGCGCGATAGGAAACAATGCGAATAAGAGCAGAATCTACAAGCTCGACGAAATGGACGCCGACCACGTTTCCGCGTGGAGTAAGGGCGGCGATAGTTCGGCCAAGAACTGCCAGATGCTCTGCATTACCCACAATCGAGCCAAAGGTAATCGATGATAGCTGGATCATAGACGGATAGAACTCTATTGATTGACTGCTTGTTCGCAAAATCCCTTCCGGAACCGCTCTTGAGTGCTTTTCAAAGGCTGCAGCTTTATCATCGTCCTCAAATCGGACAAAAGTTATCAGTTTCCATGGTTTATACTTACTTGTGTGGGGAGAGCCGCCTTCATTATGCTTTTGGAGTCTTGCCTTTAGGTCAGAAGTAAGGCCTGTATAGCGTTGATTGAGGAAATCCATGCTTTGTATGCGTTCTGGAGCGGTACCAGAACGCCCGCATAAGAAGAATTCTCCCTGGTGCAGGGGCAACACTTCCGGGCGCTCTGGGACCGCCGTGGATAACTGCTATTTTATACGGTGCTTTCCCGTATTTTCTTAAAGTGTCTTTCAACACCGTTCGGATTTACTTATTGCCTTCAGCAAGACCGGATGAGGTCAGATAATCGTAGCTCTTCTTCACTGCATCGAATATATCACCGTCGAACGAGTCCAGCTCGACTATCAGCCATTCGAGGACGTTCGGGTCTGCCGCGCCGACGATTGCTGGAATGTCGAGAACACCGTCTCCGACTGCCAGGTGAGGAGTATTCTCCTTAAGAGTGCCATCCTTTATATGGAGAAGCGGCATGCGCGATTTATATTCGTTGATGACCTGCACAGGGTCAGATTTGCCGTAAGCCGTCCAGTAAACATCGAGTTCGCTGAACATCTCAGGGGCTTCTTCCATTATAATGTCATAAACCCGCTTGCCATCAACAGTCGCGAACTCCCACCAGTGGTTGTGCATGCCGTAAGTGAACCCGTAAGGCTTCACGAGTTCGCAGGCGGTGTTGAATTCTTCCGCTGCTTTCTTGCAGGAATCTATAGTAGTGAACCTGTCCGGTCCAAACCCGCTGATTACGCGCTTATTGCCGAGAGCAAGCTCGACATCAAGAAGCTCTGCCAGGTTTTCCTTCGTAGGGAGAGCTGTATGGCTGCTCGATACCTGAAGTCCGAGATCCTGGACAAGCATAGCTATTTCGGACGGTTTATGTCCGTGGAGCCCCGCGAACTCTACACCTTTGTAACCGATCTCCGCAATCTTTTTGAGTGTGCCCGGAAAGTCCTGGGCAGAAGCATCGCGCACGGTGTAGAGCTGGATAGATATAGGTTTCAAGATAATTTCCTCCAGATTAAGTCGCTGAAAAGAGTTTCCCCACAGGAATGTTCAGACAAATCAGGCCGTAACTCCTCCTTTTTGCGGCGTATTTGTTATATATTTCAACAAATGGGGGAGGAAACCCCGCGAAGGAAAGCAAACAGACTAATTGGTAAGTATAAATAACCGCTAATTATGGAGTTTTTCATGGGGTTTTTAGAATCACTGAACGACGCATTGCAAAATGTTGAGTCTACAGAGAAAGAATCGGATTTACTTGTCGGGCGAATCCGATCAGAGATCGAATTCGCTCAGGAATTCGTCGATTTGTATCCGGGCAAGGCTTCTGAATGGCAGCCGCTGGTCGTCGAAGCTGCTGAGCTTGTGGCAAGCAAGCTCGCTTCCGGTGGTACAGCCGGGCTGAAGAGCATTGTAAAAGAGGCGGAAGAAATTCTCGCGCCTATCGGTAAGGCCGCGAAGGACTATACGATCTACTGCGTTGGACATGCTCACATCGACATGAACTGGCTGTGGGACTGGCCGGAGACTGTGAGCACTACCAGAGACACATTTACAACAATAGATAGATTGATGGATGAGTTCCCGGAATTTCACTTCTCGCAGAGCCAGGCATCGACCTACCAGGCTATGGAGGATTACTCTCCGGAAATATTCGAGACGATCAAGCGGCGCATGAAAGAAGGCCGGTGGGAACCGACCGCCAGCATGTGGGTAGAGGGCGACAAGAACCTCGCATCAGGCGAAATCCTCTGCAGGCACCTCCTTTACACACGCCGTTATATGAAAGAGAAGTTCGGCCTGCCGTACGATGCGATAAAGATCGACTGGGAACCGGATACATTCGGACATGCGGCAACAATTCCATCGATTCTCTCAAGAGGCGGCGTAAGAAGGTACTATCGCTGTCGCCCAAGTCCGGTAGAACATGCACTCTCCTGGTGGGAAGGTCCTGATGGTTCCAGAGTGCTCGTCTTTTCAGAGAAGACCTGGTACATCAACCCGATCACGCCCAAAATGGGCCACCACATGGTCAATTTCTGCAAAGAGACCGGACTCAAGTGCTATCTCTTTGTCTATGGTGTAGGAGACCACGGCGGCGGTCCGACCAGACGCGACCTGGTGAGAGCGGTCGATATCAGCACCTGGCCGGTATTCCCGAACGTCAAATTATCGACGACCGACGCATTTTTCAATGCTGTTGAGAAAGAAGACCTGACTTCACTGCCTGTGCATAAAGACGAGATCAATTGTGTCTTCGAAGGATGCTATACATCCGAGAGCCACGTAAAGCATGCGAACAGGATAAGCGAGAATATTCTTCCTGAAGTAGAGTCGGTTTCTCTTATCGCCGGTGCAGCTTCTGGTTATAAATATCGAGCCGATGAGATCAAGAATGCCTGGTACATGGCTATGTTCAACCAGTTCCATGACATCCTGCCAGGTTCCGGGGTCAGAGGGACTTACGATTACGCTCAGGGGCAGTTCCAGAAGATCAGAGCGACAGCCGAATCGATACGTACGGACGCGCTAAGAAAGCTCGCATCCGCAGTAGATACGAGTGCGGCATCGGGAATCGAGCCTGCCGCCGGATCGCTCGGCGCGACAATCGGTGACGGCACCGGCGCCGGAG
Source organism: Armatimonadota bacterium (assembly GCA_039680575.1). Classification (GTDB taxonomy): domain Bacteria; phylum Armatimonadota; class UBA5829; order UBA5829; family DTLH01; genus JBDKSP01. Next base: position 24,086 of record JBDKSP010000067.1, on the reverse strand, counting down.
TGGGCAACGGTAAGTATCCCGGCGGAGTAACTGCCTATGCATCTACCGCTGTTTCCGCCGAACCGTTTATGATATTCAACCAGATGCCGTTCAAACGCTCCGAAGTAGTAATCGCAACGGTATGGAACAAGAAGCTCCCGAAAGACAAGATAACCGTTCGTGACGATTCCGGCAATGTCGCAAGCGGGCAGGTCCTCGAGACCGGAAACTATTGGGGACATGACTTCACGGCTATAGCTTTCTCTGCTAAAGATATACCTGCAATGGGCTACAGGATCTATACCATAGACAAAGCTCTTACTCCGGCTGCGGCCTCGGAAGAAGTGAAGATGGTATCCCCAGGCGTGATGGAGAACGAGTTCCTGAAAGTGGAGATAGACCAGCCGTCAGGTGCGATAAAGAGCCTGATCGACAAAGAGACCGGCTATGAATTCGTCCCAGAAGGTGAACTTGCTGGCGTGCTCGAATATTACCAAGAAGTGCCGCACGATATGACAGCCTGGGAGATAGGTCAGACTCAGCGGTTGAAGAAGCTCAGTGACGACGGTGTGTTCAAGGTAGTTCAGAAGGGACCGTATCGTGCCGCTGTCAAGACAAGCAGGAAGGTAAACGACTCCTGTATAACTGTGGAGATCGGTCTGAACGCCGGAAGCAGGATGATCGACTTCAAGGTTACAGCCGACTGGATCGAACGGGGGACAAAAGAGACAGGTGTTCCGATGCTGAGAATTGCGTTCCCATCGAAGATCGAGAACGCGAAAGGGACCTACGAGATTCCGTTCGGAAGCATCGAGCGCCCATCCAATGGACAGGAAGTCCCGGCGCTCAAGTGGGCTGATCTTTCCGGCGATTGCGTGGGAAAGAAGGGTTCCTGCGGAATTACTATGGTTAACGCCGATAAATATGGCCATAACGCGGATAAAAATACGCTCAGGCTTACGCTTATCAGGTCCAGCTACGATCCCGACCCGCTTCCTGAGATCGGCCACCATGAAATTATTCTTGGTATAGCTCCGCATGATGGGCCTTGTTCCACACCGGATGCCGCAAGGGCTGCGGCATCGTTCGGCCTGCCGATGAGCGTAGTAAGCACAAGCATCCATAAGGGTAAACTCCCCGGCAGCAAAGGCTTTGCCGAGGTGTTTACTCCGAATATTATGCTGACATGTCTCAAGAAGGCTGAAGACTCCGAGTCCATCGTTGTGAGAGTCTACGAGATGGAGGGTGTGGAGACCGAGGCAAAGATCAAGATCAGCGATATAGTAAAACCGAATGCTCCGGCTGTCGAAGTAGACATGATGGAGCAGGCGCTGGAGCATTCTACTGCGCGGATGGAAGGCGACACTCTCATCGTTCGCGTCCCGGCACACGGAATAGCATCCGTAGCAGTAGGCTAATACCATTGTAAGCTGCGGGAACTAAACTGAAGATAATCGAAAATGATCGCATATCTTTCGTTCCCGCAGCATAAAACGGAGGGAAAATTGACCGTACAGATTCCATCATATGAAGAACGGATGAAATGGTTCCATGATGCCAGGTTCGGCATGTTTATCCATTGGGGGCTCTATTCGCTGCTCTCCCGCGGTGAGTGGGTGAGGCTTTATGAGCAGATCCCCGCAAAAGAGTACGCAAAACTGGCGAAGAAGTTCAACCCCAAAAAGTTCGACGCAGATGCCTGGATGGCTGTCGCAAAGGACGCTGGGATGAAGTATGTGGTGCTTGCAACACGGCATCACGAGGGCTTTTGCCTTTTCGACAGTGATGTAAGCGATTTCACGAGCGTTAAAACAGCTGCAAAACGCGATTTTGTAGCAGAATATGTGGATGCGGCTCGAAGAGCAGGGTTGAAGGTAGGGTTCTATTACTCATGGCTCGACTGGAGATTCCCTGGTTATTTCGATTCGAAAGCGCGTCCGGAAAGCGCTAAAGCTATGATCGATCAGGCGCACGCTCAAATCAGAGAACTTATGACGAAGTATGGGAAGATAGACATTCTCTGGTACGATGGCCACTGGGTGCCTGGCGTGAACATGAACAAGGGTGCCATACTCTTTGACAAAGAGTCGGACAAGCGTGCCGCTGAGTTCTGGGGCGCTCGTGAAGTCAACAAAATGGTGCGGGAACTGCAGCCGCATATACTTATCAACAACCGATGCGGCTTAAGTGAAGACCTGGACACGCCGGAACAGCACGTGACAGCATCTGAGCACGGGCGTGGCTGGGAGTCCTGTATGACCATAGGTGACTCGGTCGGGTGGGGCTACATTGCGAACAGCCCGAATATGAAGACCGTGCCGCAGCTTATCCAGAACCTGGTTGCAGCGGCAGCGTGTGAGGGCAATTTCCTGCTTAACATCGGGCCAAAACCTGACGGGACGATAAGAAACGAAGAAAAAGTCCGGCTTCACGCGATGGGCGAATGGCTGCGAGTGAACGGCGAGTCGATCTATGGCTCGGAGAGATGCCCGTTCGGCGCAGGGATCATCGGAAGCACTACAGCCAAGGGCAATAACGCCTATATTCACGTCTTCCGCTGGCCGAAACAGGGCGAGGTCGTCATTCCTAATATCGCTAACGAGATAAAATCGGCTACTGTCCTTCAGACAGGTCAAAAAGCTGATGTGGTCAGAGGGACAAACAACAGGACATTCATCAAAAACATGCCGAAACGTCCGCCGCATCCCTATGATACGGTCATCAAGCTGGAAATGGACGGTAAGCCGAAGGCTGCTCCCGGCGTGGATTGGCTTTAGGCGTAATAGTTCACTCTTGCAAGAATCATATATCACCCTGAACAATCAGCACGTCATCATGAATGGAAGCACGTCACCCTGAACTAAGGAGTTTCAGGTATTACCTGAAACTCTCCCCGGAAGATTTTCGGCTATAGCCGAAAATCCATAGATTCAGGGTCCATTTTCTTCCTGGATGCTGAGTCAAGCTCAGCATGACGTTGTAATAATTCAGCATGATGTTGTACTTATCAACTCTGAACTCTTGCCATTAGGCGGTGATTGTTACCGTTGGAGAAGACATATGGATACAATTATTCTTTTGCTGATACTGGCGACAGTCGGTATGCTCTCGGTATTGGTATGGTCTGCAGTTAAGAACCGAATGCAGCCTGTGCGCCGGGTTAGGGCTATCGTGCTCAGACGTAGAACGAGGGATGATAGTATCGACGCCCCGCTGAATCCGATATACATAATCATAAACACACTCGGACGCGGCCCGGGGCGGCGCAGGATATCAAATAAGAGCGTTGGCAGACTTTCCGGTGAAGTGACGCTGCTCAACGTGGTCAACGGGTTCATAACCTTCGGTGTTGAGGGCAATGAATTGGAGCTGTTGGTACCGGCTTCGGTGTTTCCAAACATTCAGGACAACCAGATGGGATTGCTGGTACACCAGGGAGAGAAATTCATGCATTTTATACCGGATCCAGCGGAATCGGAGCAGACAAAACGCTATGAGCCGCAAAAGGGACGTCCCCTGAACGGCTGATATACTTGGTGGGTGTTGCATGCTGCGGGAATGGCAGGTCTGTATAATCTACTGATTTACACAGATTTAATTCCCGCAGCAACGGAAAATTGGCAAATGTCGTGCTTCTCCCCGTGGTCCAGTGGGTCCACGGGGTAGGACGAACTGCGGTCCCGATGCATAGTAACAGTCGCAATGGCTGCGGGAACTGAACTGAAGATAAACGGAAGATTGTTGCATATCTTTCGTGCCCAGCATAGGAAGCAGCATTTTACTCCAAAGATACTTCAAAAAACGCTAAAGTTTATACCTCCAACTGTCGATGAGTATTTCGGAGGGTTTCAGGTGTGTATCTGGAACTCACTAAATATGAAAACTCAATGAGGCAGTAGATGTCACGCAGTTCGTCATTGATTGATGACTCTGTAACCGGAGAGCTCGATGCATCAGGTTCGAAGGGCAGAGTCCTTCTCGTAGTTTGCCTGTATGAAAACAACTTCGGCGATCAACTGATATATCAAACGATCGAAAAAAAACTCTGCCGGCAGGGATTTACGACAGAGACTGTGGAAGTAAGCGAAAAACTTGCAGCTTCCCGGTTGATAGAACGTGCCAATAGCTCGGATTTTCTCTATTTCGTGGGCGGCGGGTTGATAGAACGCTGGGCTCCGGACGTTATTCGATATTTTACCTCTGTATACCCCCAGCTCCGAGTGCCTCATGGGGTAATCGGGCTGAGTACCGGGTCATTCGACTACTCGGAATTCAATAATTCACTGAAACTCTTCTGCGACACTGCGAATTTCTTTTACACGAGGGATGAAGACTCCGTAGAAGCCTTCGTGAAGGCCGGAGTATCGAAACTTCCCGAAGTCGGAGTAGACATGGTGTTCGCAAACGATACTCTCGGCAGGCTGCGCCGGACAGGAAGAGGTATCTCCGCAAACTTTCGAAATATCCCATACCCCGACATTACCGGAGACCTGGACTGGGTAGAGTGGGGCGCAGCCCTGCGCCATGCCGGTGTAAAGTCGCTTATCCCGGACTGCAGCAATTCTCAGGAGCAGCTTGGCCTGCCTGTGAGTCAAAACTCGATACTCGCGGAGCTTACCGGCTGCAGCATGGTAGTCGCCATGCGGTTCCACATCGTGCTGGCGGCAGCAATGATGGGCGTGCTGCCGGTCTCTGTCGCGTATTGCCCCAAAGTGAAAAGACTTGCCGGGCAGCTGGGCATCGGGGATTACTGTCTCGACATAAAAGACAGCGGCCGTCTCGCTGAGACTGTTGACAGGATGAAAGCCAACGAACAAGTGCTCAGGATTAACCTGGCAAAGAGAGTCGCGGAGATGAAGCTCGCGGCAAACAGGCTCATTGATCGCTCAATTAAAAGTATGGAGTGCGTTATAAATGGATGATAAGTATCTGCTGTTTAGATTTGTCCCTACAATGAGGTGCAATTTCAGGTGTTCCTATTGCTTCGTCTCAAACGATGAGAAATCGACAAGAGACACGATGTTCGATCTGCATTCCCCGGAGGAATGGGTCCGCGCCATGGGGAATTACAGCGACCATGATGTCGAGTTCTACTGCTGGGGCGGCGAACCGTTCCTGCTCGACGGCACTTATGACATCGTAAAGGGGTGGACGGCATACGATCACGTCATCAGCGGCTCCAGACTGGATACGAATATATCATTTGCAGAGAAGATAGCCAAACGCTGTCCGACGGACAAGGTCAAACTCAATTGTTCCTGGCATACTCAATATCATACGCTGGAACAGGAGGAATCGAAGATCCGCCTGTTGAACGACCTTGGTATGGTGGGGATGCTGAACTTTGTGGCAAGCCCATACAACATGGACATCCTGAAGAGCCAGTATAATATGTCGGTGGATGACCTTATTGCCAGGTTCGACGAGATCGGCGTTTTTGTAAATATAGCTGGGGATTTTGCCCTGGTAGATAACCCGAGATCCCCCGGATACGCTGAATATAAAGAATTTATCTCGCAGTATCTCTGCCCGGAGGACTGGAAGCATCTCAGGTGCGAGAAGACTTCGTCCGTGTGCGAAGCGAACCGGCACTTCTTCACCGTGCATCCTAACGGGGACATTACCCCCTGCCTTTCAGGCAGAGTGTGCGGTAATTTCTTCAAAGGGACTCTGAATACGCTACCGGCTGAAGTATGCAACCACAAATGTCCGAGCCTGGTAGCATATCCGTTCAGGACGGACAACCAATTTCCCTTCAGACAGCACCTTGTGGAGTATGTAAATAGAAACCGGGAATACCGGGAGTCCCTCAAAAAGCATCCCAGCGCTCGCTCGTTTACCGTGCAGGCTCCAGAAGAGGAGAAAACGCCGCGTGTGTCGGTGGTAATGCCCTCGTATAACCATATGCAGTATCTGCCTCACGCAGTCGAGAGCGTGCTTGCGCAGACGTATAAAGATTTTGAGCTGATAATAGTCAACGACGGATCTACGGACGGCACCAGGAGTTATCTGGACGGCATAAAAGACCCAAGAGTGAAGTTGATTCACCAGGAAAACAAGCGGCTGCCGGGCGCGCTGAACACCGGTTTTACGGCTTCAAGAGGTGAACTCCTGACATGGACATCGGCGGACAACCTGTGCCTGCCGGGGTTCCTCGAAACCCTTGTCGCTGCCCTGGATGCCCACCCGGAAGCAGGTTTTGCCTGCTCCGCATTCGACTGGATAGACGATAACGGCCGGCTCACCGGACAGAGGATAAGTGACCAGAACCTGCATTACTACAGCCTGCTTTCATGCAACCCCGGTATAGCATCGTTTATGTACAGGCGTACCTGTATGGACGAAGTCGGGCTCTACGACACGGAACTCGAAGGCGCTGAAGACTGGGATATGTGGCTCAGGATAATGGAGCGGTTCCAGCCGGTCTATGTGCCGGAGGTGCTCTACCATTACCGGACTCATGGGCAGAGTATGACGGCTCAGATACCTGAGAAGATCAGGAAAACCGCGCGGGCCGCTTTTGATAAGGCCATGGCGCGGCTTGGCGAAGAGATCGACCTTGCGGACCTTTATCCGGCTATCGAGCTCTGCCGCGATCAGGACGCCGCTAACTTCCACGCCTGCCTGGACTTCGGATCGAGGCTGCTTGAGTCACCTTTCGATGCTCTGGATAAAGCCTGTATTTTTCTGGAAGTCGCACATACTCTCGTACCGGAATCTCTCCATGTGGCAAGCAATCTGGCAGTGGCCTATGCGAAGGCTGGACGATGGGATGAGTCTCTGCAGCTCGTAAACCAGATCAAGATGGCGGACGACCCTTATCTGCAGGATGTATGCCGCGAAATCGAGGAAGCTAGAAACTCAGACAAGGCCGATATTCTCAGCACACTGTCCGTGTTCAGCATCAGCAGAGGATCAGTCGAGCTGTTCCGTCTTGATGATGAGCAGCGGCTTGTCTACAAGCCTGTGGGCGAAGAAAATCCGGCTGATGAGGTCCATTGTGATGAGTTTTCGACCGACGGGATGAGCGGGACTGTGATGATCGTCGCTCCTGATACGTCGAGTGACCTGCTTCCGTTTGCGAAAGCGCTGCAGGAGATCGGTTATAAGCCGGTTATGCTGCACCCGGTCTCTAAACAAGATACTCCCGACTATGAGATCGGCAAAACGAGCCTGGATGGTATCGAGATCAGAACAATCAACTGCCTGACATCGTCGCCATACTGGTGTTTTGGTGATCCGCGTCTGGAAAGCGTCTTCGGGAGGATCCTTACAGATGAGGATGTGGACCTCGTCCATTTTATCCACTCTGAAGGTTCGCTGTCTCCGCTGCTCATAGAAAAAGCGCGGTTAGCCGGTATTCCGACGGTTCTTACACTCTGTAATGCTGACTTGATGAATGGCCGCGAGGGAAATAGCACCGGTCCAGATGAATTCGCCGTGGAAAATGCTTACGCGAGGAGGTTGGGTGCAACATGCAATCTTGTTACAGCATCCGATCAGAATGTCCTTCAAGAAGTCCGGTCTTCTACCTGGGCTGCAGGCTTTACTGTGGGGTTAGCGGGAATTTCAGCCAGTTATGTACACGATTGGGCGGTTTGCTACCACAATCTCATCGGGGATGTCACCCCGCCTGAGACCGACAAGGTGATAAGCCTTGTGATAACTACATATAACAGACCGGAATGGTTGAAAATCTGTCTGGAAGGCTTTTGCAACCAGACCCTTCCCAGCCGGAACTTCGAGATTTTGGTGATCGACGATCACTCGGATGATGACCTGAGCAGCATAATAACCGAGTATTCGGAACGGATACCTCTGAGATACATTCGCCATGACGAAAACCGTGGGGTCGGAGCAGGGCGGAATACGGGCGCGAAGGCTGCGAAGGGGGATTTTGTAGCTTTCTTCGACGATGACGACCGCCCCACGCGAAGGCTTCTGGCCGAACATATGCGGTCCCATCTGGAACACCCGGAGGATAACGAGGCAGTGCTGGGATACACTTCATGGGACCCGGAACTGGAACTCACTCCTGTAATGTATCATGTCACCGAGGTTGGACAGCAATACCTTTCGTATCCGTCCATAAAGCCGAATGTTCCGCTTCCCTGGCACTGCTTCTGGGGCGGCACTGCATCTATCAAACGAAAGCTTTTGATGGAAGTCGCAAACTTCGACGAGGGTACGCCGGTCTGTGAGGATATGGACTTGGCATTCAGGCTCCGTCACACGGGTTTCAAGGTATACTATAACCCGCGGATAATAAGCTATATACTGCGTTCGTTTGACTACAGTGCCTTTAAGAAGCGCCGTCTCACATTCGGCGTTGCGGCTACACAGATAACCCGCAAGCATCAGAGCCCTGAACTGGCTGCTTATTTCGCAGTACCGGATGCCGCCGGTAAGTGGAACAGGGTGGAACCTGTTTTGGCTGATCTTGAGAGCAATATCGGCTGGCTGGAGGAATCGACACTTCCCGAGCTTCGAGCGAAGGCAGTAGATACTGCAAATGGAGTAATATCAGCCGAGCAATTGCTGCACCAGTTGTATTACTCCGCCTTCGACGCTTACAGGTGGAAGGGCTACATCGATGAAGTCGCATCCATCAGGAATAAAGCGCTGAGTGAACGTGGGGAAGCTCCGAATATTCTTGTAATAGATAAATGCCTGCCGTATTTCGACCGCGCATCCGGTTCACTAAGGCTGTTTAATATGCTGAAACTACTGCGGAAACTTGGGTGCAGCATCACCTTTGTTTCTATGATGGGCTCTATGGAGGAGAGATACGTCCCGATCCTGGAGTCTATGGGCATAGAAGTGCATCCGTGGGACCCACAGGCGCTGGAAAGAGCCGGTTACAAGGTGGATAAGGCTCCACTGGACTATGAGTCTATCTTCGGCGGGCAAAAGTTCGACTATGCCATTATGGAGTTCTGGGATGTTGCCCAGTATTATATGCCGCTCATCAGAAAATATGCGCCTGATACCGAAGTGATAGTCGATACGGTGGATATCCACTTCGTTCGGGAGATGAGAGAAGCTGAGCTGAAAAACGACAATCCATTGATGGAAACCGCCGCTCATAAAAAACGCATGGAACTGAATGTTTACCGCCAGGCTGACAGGCTCTGGGTTATAACCGAGCAGGAAAAGCAGACTATCGGGAATATAATCAAAAATGTGCCGGTCGAGGTCGTTCCGAATATCCACGGACAGGTCAATGTGGAAAAGGTGTTCGATCAGACCTCGGACCTCCTGTTTGTAGGTAACTTCAACCATCCGCCAAACGCGGACGCGGTCCGGTATTTCTGCAAGGAGATATTTCCGACGGTTCAGAAGCAAATTCCTGATATAAAACTGCATGTAGTCGGTGGAAACCCGCCGGAAGATATCAAATTACTGGCTTCGGATAATATCATCGTTACAGGATACGTGGAAAACCTTCCCGATTACCTAAAGATGGCTCGCGTTTCTGTAAGCCCGCTCAGGTACGGCGCGGGGATGAAGGGTAAGGTCGGAGAAGCGCTCGCCTGGGGGCTTCCCGTGGTGACGACTTCTATCGGCGCTGAAGGCATGGACCTCACTCACGGCCATAATGTCCTGATAGGGGATACCCCGGATGAGTTTGCATCGCAAGTAGTGAATCTTTACCGTGACCGGGGACTCTGGGAACGGCTTTCCCAGGCTGGTAAGCAAAAGGCAGCCGAATGGTCGCCTGAATCGGTCGAATCGAGGTTACGGAAGATGCTCTTTGGCAGGTCTCCGGCTCCGAGAGAGAAGACTGTCTCTATCGTGATCCTTGCATACAACCAGCTTTACTATACAAAAAAGTGCCTGGAGAGCATCGAACAGTACACGAATGTTCCTTATGAGCTCATAGTAGTCGATAACTGCTCGACAGACGGTACCGCCGATTATTTGGACAGCTTAACGGACAGGTGGGAGAAGTCGGAGATCGAAAACGGATTCTGCAAAGCGGTGAAGGTGATCAAAAACAGCGAGAATCTTGGCTATGCGGCCGGCAACAACTGTGGTATAGCAGCAAGTACGGGAGATTATGTGCTGCTGCTTAATAACGATGTAGTCGTGACTCCGGGTTGGCTGGAACGGCTGGTGCGGCCTATGGAGTACCACAGTGGTGTCGGTATAACAGGTCCGATGAGCAATTTTGTTTCGGGGTCTCAGCTTGTAAAGCATGCCTGTTACAATAAGTCCACGCTGGAAGGGTTGAACGAATTCGCTGCAGAATTGGCGAAAGAATATAACGGTGAAATTCTGTCGCATGTGCGGGTTGTCGGGTTTTCTATGCTCATCAGCCGCTCGGTGATAGAAGAAGTGGGTGGTCTTGATACGAGGTACGGTCTCGGTAACTTCGAGGATGATGATTATTGCATCAGAGCCGTGATTGCGGGATTCAGCGTTTTGATTGTGAAAGATTGCTTCGTCCATCATTTCGGCAGTCAGACATTTGCTGGGGAGAATATCGACAGAGACAGGTTGATTATGAAGAACTGGGAGTTGTTCAAGGAAAAGTGGGGGCTTCCATCAGATATACCGCACAGCGGTTCGCTGAATCTGGCTCCATTGATCGAGAAGCCTTTTGATCCCTGCTGTCACTATTGCGCAGCGGCACAGCTTGTTAAGAATTAATAACTCAAACGCACAAAAATGCAGGATTATACGTCTGCTTGTTTGAATATTATGCCTCCAGGGTATACCCTGGAGGCATATTTATAGATATATAGTCTATGAATGCGCGTTCTGGAAGGTCAGCCTGGAACGTGGTGTCAGTCCGGTTCAGCAAAAGAACTCAATGGTGGAGGGATAGATGGAAGGCACCATAATTGCAACCTACCGATGTAACGGTAGATGCCATATCTGTAATTCATGGCAAGTTCCTGCTTCCGAAATCCGCGAGATGGATATTAAATACTACGAACGGTTTCCCCGAATGTCACTCCTGAGTATCACGGGAGGCGAGCCCTTCATTAGAGAAGATATGCCGGATATCATCCGCATATTGCATCCGAAATGCAATCGAATTCTGATTAGCACGAATGGATACTACACAGAACGCATAGTAGCGATGGCAAAAAAGTATAAGGATATTGCTTTCCGCGTGAGCATGGAAGGCCTGCCAAGAGTCAACGACGAGCTGAGGGGAATAAAGGACGGGTTCGATCATGCACTCAGGACAATCATTATGCTGAAAGAAGCAGGTGCAGGGGATGTAGGTATCAATATCACCGTTACAGACAAGAATTATAAAGACCTCATGGAACTCTACACTCTGTCCAAACAATTGGGAGTGCAGTTTTCAGCTGGTATAGCTCATAATGGCTACGCCTATCGGAAGTTCGATAACAAGATCATTCAAAACGATAGTATCTGCGAAGCTTTCCGGCAGCTTGTGGCAGCGCAGCTAAAGAATAAAAGGCCTAAGGACTGGTTCAGAGCCTATATAAACCATGGCATAATCAATCATATAAACGGAGGTAAGCGGCTGCTTCCATGTGTCATGGGACATAACAAATTTTTGTGCGAGCCCTGGGGCGACATAAAGCCCTGCAACATGATGGATGAGACTATAGGCAACATCACGGAAAATCCCTTCGAGAAGATATGGCACAGCAGGCGGGCTTCAGACGTAAGAAAAATGGTGGAAAATTGCGACAAACGGTGCTGGCTTCCCTATAACGCAAGTCAGATAATGAGCAAGCGGCTCTGGATACCGATGATGTGGATACTCCGCAACAAGTGGCGACGGAAGATCGCAATATAGATTTGCTGCAAAAGCCAGCCACCAGAACCGTAAATTTGTATCTGCAGAGTTTTGGCAAGTGCTAAACACTGTTTCGACCAAAACTCCTTATTACTCGAAACTCTTTAGGCTATATGCCTAAGCAGCGCGGCATGTGGCCGTCATCTCCTCAAGACCGGCCAGATCGTCTGATGCTTCTTTAGATTCAGGCTGGAGTTTCATTGCCTGTTGATAAGCCATTTTAGCAGCATCGTATACACCCATCTGCCGGTAGCAGTTACCCAAGCCAATGAATCCATCAGCGCTGTTAGGGCTTACGGACAGGTAATTCTGATAAACATTGGCTGCGTCGGTGTAGTTGCCGTGAGAATAAAGCACATCGGCTGCGGCAGCGTACGCTGCAACTAATGAAGGGTCCAGCTCAAGTACTCTGACGAAGCAATCGAGCGCGGCTGCAACCTTGCCTTGAGCCGCATGAAGCCTGCCCATAACCATCTGTGCGTTGGGGGAATCTGGGTTGAGTTCAAGGCAGTGTTCCATATGAGCTCTGCACTTATCATATTGCTTCAGGTTAAGATAGGAATCAGCAAGCACTTCAAGTGACGGCGTATGATTCGGCTGCTCAATTACAGCCTTTTCTCCATATTGAACAGCTTTGGTATAATCTCCCAACGCGGCGTATGCTGATGCCATTCCGTGATAGGTTTTATAGCCAAGAGCTGCCATATCACCAGTGAAATTACTGTTTTGACCGGTTTCGAGGGCTGATTTGAACCAGCATATAGCTTCTTCATACCGCTTCAGAAGCAGGAGAGCGTTACCTCTGCACAAACTCAACTGCGGATGATGAAGATGCATGCTCTCAGCACGCTCCGCGGCGGATAAAGCCGCTTCCGGTTCATTCAAACTGCACAGCGTGCTGACCAGTCCGCAGAAAGTTGCCACGGCATAGAAATCCTGTTTCGTGTTTACAATCTTGCTAGCCTGATCGAAGTATTTCAAAGCGTTTTTCGCATCGCCATACGATGAATAGGCTGTTGCCAGGTTGTACATGCAGTTGGTATTGTCAGGGTTCTCCGCGAGGTCAGCCTTGAGAAGCCGGATATAGCGTTCATGCTTATTTCTCTTCACCATCACTTCCGGCTGATACCCGTAGTGATGGACTTTCGCTTCAAGCCGCTTGATTGTCCTTCCTGCGGCCTCGATCGATGGCACGATCATCTCATGCACACGCCCTCTGTAGCGGTGTTCAGACCTGTTGCGATAAAGCCGGCAGGTCGGGTGTACGAACACATCCGCTTCGGAATCAGCCCGGTTGTGGTTGTAGAATAGCAGCTCATAAGCATCGATGGAAGGATTTTCTATGGCTTTAAGGACCGTTTTCTTTGAATTCTCATCCAGACGCTCATCCGCGTCCAGGACGAGTATCCATTCACCGGTCGCATGCTCGATGGCGTTGTTTCGCGCATCTGCAAAGTTGTCGTTCCAGGGATAGGAGTAGATTTTAGCGCCGTACGATTTAGCAATCTCGACGGTATCATCAATCGAACCGGTGTCAACGATAACCATCTCATCGACTATATCTTTGACACTCTCCAGGCAGCCGCGCAGATACTCCTCTTCATTTTTCACTATCATGCACAAGGACAAATTCGGTTTCGACGATTGTGGGACGGATTCCGCTTTGGCCAGCGCGGATTTCACCCGCCTAAGGCGGGTGTTTATATCTTCCTGTGATAAACCATGTTTAACTTTATGCTTATTTCCTTTACTTTTATTAGCAGGCTTCAGCCCGCGGATATTGGCGCGGATTTTCTTCAGGGAATCCACCGAATCCTGGTTCGATGGATCGAGTTCGACGGCCTTGCAGGCGTTATCGGCTGCTTCTAGTATCCGTCCGTCTCGACTGAGAAGCAGCGAAAGGCTCCTGTAGGTGCCAGCAAAGCCGGGCACTGCCTTGATAGCGTCTCCAAGTATGGTGCGAGCTTTTTTGCCGTCACCGAGGTTATCGTAGGCAAGCGCCAGGTAATTCATCACAGTCGCATCAGTCGGGTTGTTCTCCAGTTCTTTTTCGAGATAACTGACTGCTTCGATCCAGCGCTTTTCCGAATAAGCTCTAAGTCCCAGTTGTTTATTAATGGACTGCGCCGTATTATCCTTGGATTGATTGTTTATTCGTAAAGTCACTGTTTTCTCTGCCTTCCTGCGAGTTAATTACCAAACTACATGCGGTTGAGGATGTAACCCAGTAAGATTACCAGGTATCTTTATTATCGGAGTTTTTTAGTGTGGCTTTAGGCGGAAAAGCAAAGGTGCTGCAAATATACGCTGATAAGTCTCATCCTATTCTACAACCCCCTCAAACGGTACGATGTGGGAGTAATTCCGGTCATTGTCCTGAACACCCTGCAAAAATAGGCTGTATCCGAGAAACCACAGCTGGATGAGATCTCTTTCATTGGAATATCGTAGTTTTTAAGCAGGAATTTGGCTCTTTCGATGCGCACCAGATTAACATAATCCGAAAAACGCATGTTACCTTCATTTCGGAACAGGCGCGAGATGTGGCAGGGATGCAGTCCAAAATGCTTTGCGACGGTATCTCTCGTCAACATCTGCTGGTGGTTTTCCTGTATATATAAGCAGATTGCATCGTACGTGTGACCGGCTTTTTTGGGCTTGGCGCTTTCCGGTTTCTTCAAAATCAGCGTGCATGCATAGAGCAGTGCTTCCGCAAGCAGCAGCCCTACAGACTCGCGTGCGTAAGGATCATTCAGGCCGATTATCGTGTCGAGTATATTGCTGGGCAGGCTGTCTCTCGATATAGGCATACTGCATTTCATCGCGCCAACGGGATCACTCGTAGAACCATCGTGAGTGACGAGACTGAAACCGATCTGCTTCTTGCCGAAAAGGAGTGTCAGCACGCTGACAGGCTCCGTCCACTTCGGTCTATCCCAGCAGTGCCTTCCGACAAACACACCTTCGCCGGGAATGCAGTCGATCTGTTTTGTCTTATGGCAATGAGCAATCTCCACGGGGTAGCGTCCCGAAAGAGGTATTGCCAGTCTCGGAAAAGGCGTCACATAGGCAAGCGGCGGCGGTGCAAGCGAGCTGTCAGCGAAGTACAGCCGCCTTAATCTATGCGTTTCCAGAAACTTGTGAAGTGATTTTTCTGTAAGGTCTGGTGTGCTCATCGCATGTCACAATAATACAATAAATGCAACCCGGCATCATTGACATCGGTAGCCGGATTACGTGATTATAATTATAGCATGTAATCTAAGGAGCTCAACAGATGTCATCCGATAGTGTGGTAGAGAATCTGAAGAAGATCAAACAATACCTACTGACTGGTGTTTCACATGCCATTCCGTTTGTGGCATGCGGCGGTATTATGATAGCGTTTTCGATTGCGTTTGCTCCGATGACCGCCACTGGGCCTGATTTTTCCCATTCCCCAAATCTGAAACTCATCAATGATATAGGCGGCGCTGCTTTTGCATTATTGTTGCCTATACTGGCGGGTTATATTGCCTATGCTATGGCAAACAGGCCAGGACTTGTTGCAGGGTTTGTGGGAGGTTATCTCGCAGGCGAAGTAAAAGCGGGATTTCTCGGCGCACTGATAGCCGGATTGATCGCAGGTTATGTTGTCAATCTCATCAAAAAGCTGCCCGTCCCTAAATATTTGAAGCCCATCATGCCGATTTTGATAATTCCGATATTCTCATCACTCATAATCGGCGTGTTGATGCTCAAAGTTTTAGGCATTCCAATCGCAAACCTGATGACTTTCCTCGCTGAGTGGCTCAAACAGATGGGCACCGGCAATGCGGTCGTCCTTGCAATAATCCTCGGAACAATGATTGCCTTCGATATGGGCGGGCCGGTCAACAAGGCTGCATTTTTCTTCGGGGCTGCAATGATAAAAGAAGGCAATTTTGCCGTAATGGGGGCTTGCGCCGCCGCTATCTGCACTCCTCCGCTTGGACTGGGGCTTGCGACGCTCTTAAACAAGCGTCTCTGGAGCGATGAAGAACACGAAGCCGGAGTTGCGAGCCTTGCGATGGGGTTGATAGGCATTACGGAAGGTGCTATTCCGTTTGCGGCATCCGATCCGTTCAGAGTGATACCTTGCATTATGTGCGGGTCAGCAGTAGCTTCAGTGATTGCTATGCTTGGCGGAGTCGGTGACCATGCTCCCCATGGCGGGCCGATCGTGCTTCCTGTTGTAGACCATCGTCTGATGTATGTAATAGCGATTTTAGCCGGCACTTTCGTGACCGCACTGCTTATCAACACGCTTAAAGCTCTTGTAAACCGCAAGAATTCGAAGACTGAAATAGAGACGGAACAGAAGGCATCTGTCTGAGTATTTTAGACTACGAATATCACGTCATTCTGAACGGTAGACGTCACCCTGAACTTGATTCAGGGTCCACTGGATGCTGAATCAAGTTCAGCATGACGTTTTGGCAGTTCAGTATGACGTTGTAATTATCAACTTTAAACTCTTATTATCAAAGGAGGTCAAAATATGAATATAGTAGCTGTTACCGCATGTCCTACGGGCATTGCACACACATATATGGCCGCTGCGCAGCTTGAAAAGGTCGGTAAGGAGCTTGGCCACAAGATAAAGGTCGAGACACAGGGCGCAATGGGAATCGAGAACGAGCTCACTGCCGATGATATCAAAAACGCCGATGTCGCGTTATTTGCGGTCGATATAGAAGTCGAGGAAAGACAGAGATTCAACGGAATCAAGATTGTAGAAGTCCCGGTCCAGCTTGCGCTGAAGGACCCAAAGTCGATATTTGCTAAACTTGCCGAGTAATTCATGTCACTGGAATACACTTTTATCTGCCCTCTGCCAAATGGCATGCATGCGCGTCCCGCGAGCCTGTTTGCCGAGGTGGTCGGAGGCTATAGATCGCATGCAATGCTCGTAAATGAGCGTAATGGTCATGATGCCAACGCTGCGAGTGTGCTGGATCTCATAAGCGCCGACATAAGGAATAACGACTGCTGCTGTATCATGCTTTCGGGCGATGATGAAGATAAAGCGCATGCGGCAGTGGTTGAATTCATCAAAAATACGCTTCCCGGATGTGATGAGCCGCTTCCCGAAACCGAATCGCAGGGTGAGATCAAAATCCCCAGGCTGCTCAAAGGTCTGAATATCAACTTTCTGCCGGGGAATGTGGCATGCGGCGGGATCGGGATAGGTAAAGCCGTATCGGTAAAGAGCCTTGCCTTGCAAATAGATTACCCAGTGTCCCCGGAAAGCCCTGATGCCGAGAGAAAGAAGCTCGAATCAGCAATAAGCAGCGTACGGTCGGATATTGAAGTGTTACTCGCGAATACGCAAAACCCAGTAGAAAGCGCCGTGCTGCGCGCCCATCTTGCAATTGCAAATGACGTGGAGTTCATCAGAGAGATGACAGGCCTGATAGACAGCGGGTTGACAGCGGGCAGGGCAGTAGCCGAGACCGTAGAGAAGTTCGCGGCGAAATTCGAGACTATGGAAAGCGAATACCTCCGCGAGCGCGCCATCGACCTGCGTGACATTGGTTTACAGCTTTTGGAGAGTATGAACTGTGCTTTATCGGAACAGCAGGAAGCTGTGCTCACTGAACCATCTGTTTTAGTTGCGGAAAGCCTCGCTCCCAGGCAATTACTTTCGCTCGATAGAAATCTTCTGCGCGGTCTTATCCTCGAACAAGCAGGAGCTACCTCACATGCGGTAATTCTCGCCCGCTCGTTCGGAATCCCAACGATTACCGGAATTCCCAATGCATGCACGCGGGTAGGGGACCGAGATATCGTATTAGACGCAGACCGATGCATGGCCGTCTTTCCGGTGGATGAAAACGTTCGCAGGTTTTACGAAAGAGAGATCAAAAAACAGACAAGCCGCCGGACACGCATCGCAAAGTGCAGTGATCTTCCTGTTGTGACGAGCGACGGCGCGCGAATAGAGATCGCGTCTAATATAGCGACCGGCTCCGAAGTGGAGAACGTTCTCGCAAACGGTGGGGAAGGCATAGGGCTCTTCCGCACCGAGATGTTGTTCTCAGAAAAGCCGGATCCTCCTTCAGAAGAAGAGCAGTTCGAGATATACGCTCAAGTCGCGCGGGCGATGGGCGGAAAACCTGTCACGATAAGAACGCTAGATGCTGGCGGCGATAAGCCTCTCCCTTATCTTAACCAAACCGCTGAAGCGAACCCATTCCTTGGATGCCGCGGGATAAGATTGTATCAAGACAATATCGAGACCATCACCAACCAGATCCGTGCGATTGTGCGGGCATCGGCTCATGGGCATTTGAAAGTGATGGCTCCGATGGTCTCGTCGGTCGATGAAGCAAAGTGGTTTGCAGGATTGATCCGCGATGTCCAATCGAGCTTTGACAAGGACGGCATCGAGTATGACCGAGATATGCCGGTCGGGGTGATGGTCGAGGTTCCATCGGCTGCAATGATGATAGACAAGCTGTGCGAAGTCGTCGATTTCTTCAGCATAGGGACCAATGACCTCTGCCAGTATTTTATGGCAGCCGAGCGCGGAAACCCGAAAGTATCGTCAATTTACAATGAAAAGCATCCTGCTTTTCTTCGGCTGTTGAAATCCGTCGCGGATAGTGCCCGCCGGCGCGGCAAATGGGTTGGGGTATGCGGCGAAATGGCCGGTAAGGTCGAAAATATGCCTCTTCTGGCCGGTCTGGGGCTGGATGAGATCAGCTTGTCAGCTCCGAATATTCCTGCGGTTCGAGAAGTTGTTTCTTCTTTGAATACACTTGAATGCAGGCAACTGCTGGAATCGGTTGTTTCATGCGCAAGTACATCGGAAGTCGAGTCATTATTGAGTAAGTTCAAAGCAAAACTAGGCGATCAGCCGCTTTTTGACGTGAATCTCATAGTTTCGGACTCTGACAGCCGCTCGAAAGAAGAAGCTATAAAGGAACTTGCCGACCTGCTATATATCACCGGGCGTACGGACTCCTGCGATGATCTCGAAGATGCAGTATGGGCACGGGAAGCTATGTATTCCACGGGCCTGGGCTACGGTTTTGCAATTCCTCATTGCAAAACGGACATACTGAAGGCAAACTCGCTTGCCGTTTTGAAGCTCAAGCAGCCTATCGAATGGGGATCGATAGACGATAAGCCGGTGAGCTTTGTAATACTCCTTGCGATGCGCGAATCTGATAAAGACAACGTGCATATGCGCATTTTCTCGAATCTTGCCAGAAAGCTGATGGATGAAGATTTCAGGCAGCATCTTATTTCAGCTGAAGACCGGGAAGAGATACTTGCCTGCCTTATATCGGAGCTGAACCCTCCCAATACCAGTATTTGAAAGGACAGAAGAATTATTAGGATGAAGCATGTATACCTTTTAGCAGCGCTTGCCGCTATATCGTGGCTGGCTACGGCTGTAATTGCATCAGAGGTGAAATTACCTTCAATCGACCTCTCCGCCGGACACACACTTTATACGGTAGGGTATTCTCATCTGGACACCCAGTGGCGGTGGAGCTATGTGGATACTATCAACGTGTATATTCCGCATACTCTGCACGACAACTTCAGTCTGATTGAGAAATATCCTGACTATGTATTCAACTTCAGCGGCGCAAACCGTTACCGGATGATAAAAGAATACTATCCCTCGGATTATGAGAAGGTGAAGCATTACATCTCGATGGGACGATGGTTCCCGTGCGGTTCGTCTATGGAAGAGTGCGATGTGCTGGCAACCTCAGCCGAGTCCATTATACGCCAGGTACTCTACGGAAATCACTATTTCAGAAAAGAGTTCGGAGTAGCAAGCAACGAGTTTATGATCCCCGATTGTTTCGGGTTTCCGGCATCGCTGCCGGAACTGCTATCGCACTGCGGAGTCACAGGATTCTCCTCTCAAAAACTTACCTGGGGATCGATAGTCGGAATCCCTTTCAATGTGGGGTTATGGGAAGGCTTAGATGGTTCATCTGTAATCGCCGCGTTTAACCCTGGATGCTACATAAGCAAAGTCGAAGGAGACCTGTCCAAGGATGATAAATGGCTCAAACGCATTGATGAAAACGGCAAATCCAGCGGTGTCTTCGCTGATTATAAGTACTATGGAATAGGTGACACAGGCGGAGCGCCGCATGAAGATTCAGTCAAATGGGTCGAAACATCCGTAAAGAGCGACGGTCCGGTAAAGGTCATCTCGTCCAAGGCCGACCAGATGTTCATGGACATAGGTGCGAAGAAAGATAAACTCCATCAATACAAAGGTGACCTGCTCCTTACCGAGCATTCGGCAGCTTCGATTACCTCTCAAGCATACATAAAGAAGCTAAACCGTATGAATGAGATCCTTGGTGACAGCGCGGAGAGAGCATCCGTCGCCGCGAACTGGCTGGGAGGGCTTCATTATCAGCAAAAGAAACTCAATGACGCATGGACGCTCGTGATGGGCGGCCAATTCCACGACATCCTTCCCGGAACATCGGTGCCAAAGGCCTACGAGTATTCCTGGAATGACGAAATTCTGGCCATAAACCAGTTCACGAATGTGCTTTGCCAGGCAGCCGATTCGATTTCCTCAGAACTGGACACCAGCGCGGAAGGCCGGGCTGTGGTTGTATATAATCCACTGTCTGTCGACCGCGAAGACGTCGTTAAGGCAATGGTCAAATCTGTTGGTTCAGTAAACGCGGTAAAAGTAGTCGGACCGGACGGTAAGGTAACACCTTCGCAGGTAATCGAGCGCGAAGGTGACAATCTGACAGTGATATTTATAGCCAAAGTGCCATCAGTAGGGTTTGCAGTCTACGATGTCCGCCCTACTGATGCTCAGAGTGCGGCTGAGAATGATCTTTCCGTTACAGAAAAGTCTCTGGAAAATGCCAGATACCGGGTCGCTCTGGACGAAAACGGCGACATTTCCAGCATATACGACAAACTCGCAGGCCGTGAGATGCTGTCCTCACCGATCAGGCTAGCATTTATAACCGATAATCCGCGTGAATGGCCAGCCTGGAATATCGACTGGAAAGACCAGAGTGCAGCGCCGCGTGATTATGTAGCTGGTCCTGTTAAGATAAAAATCGTAGAAAACGGGCCGGTGAGAGTGGCTGTAGAAGTCGAGCGGGAGAGAGAAGGATCGACATTCAGTCAGACGGTCAGCCTTTCGAGCGGCAGCGCAGGTAACCGCGTAGAAGTATCCAACTCTATAAACTGGCGAAGCAAGGAATGCATCCTGAAATCGGTATTTCCCTTAACGGTTTCAAATCCAATGGCAACGTACAACTGGGGAGTCGGTACGATTGAGCGCGGTAATAATTATCCGAAGAAATATGAAGTGCCCTCGCATCAGTGGTTCGACCTTACGGACACCAAGGGCGACTATGGCGTCACCGTGCTTTCTCCATTTAAATATGGCTCCGATAAACCGGACGATTCTACGCTCAGGCTTACAATGCTCATCACCCCTGGAGTAAAGAAAGAATTTTGCGACCAGTCTACTCAGGATTGGGGGTATCACAACATCAAATTCGCGCTTGTCGGACACAAGAACGACTGGCGCAGTTCTCAAGCAGACTGGCAAGCGCTCAGCTTTGAGCAGCCGCTCATGTCTTTTGAATCCGATAAGCACACCGGCAAATTGGGCAAATCTATATCGTTTATGCATGTGAGCTGCCCAAATGTCAAAGTCATGGCGGTCAAAAAGGCCGAGGAAAGCGATGAGATCGTAGTGAGGGTTGTCGAGACAACCGGCGCGCCTGTAAAGAACGTCCATGTCGAGTTTGCCGGTAAAGTGGTCTCCGCCCGCGAGGTAAACGGCCAGGAACTGCCGGTTGGGACTGCAACAGTGTTGGACGGCAAACTGACGACCGATCTGAATGCATATAGTATTCGGACTTTTGCAGTCAAGCTCGGCCAGCCGAAATGCAAGACACAGAAACCGGCATGCCAGAGCGTAGACCTTCCGTATGATAAGTGCGTGACCTCTTGCGACGGCGAAAAATCATCGGGTGGGTTCGACGCAGGCGGTATCTGTCTTGCTGCCGAGATGCTGCCGGATGTAATAACCGACGGCGCTGTGACCTACAAGCTGCAGCACATAAGTGACGGTAAACCTAACTCCGTTACGTGCAAGGGGCAGACAATCGCTCTTCCGAAGGGTGATATTAGGAAGATAGCGATACTCGCAGCCGGGTCAGACGGCGACCAGTCGGCGCTTTTCGATGTTGACGGCGAGAAAACGAATCTCGACATTCAGGATTGGGGCGGATATATAGGCCAGTGGGATAATAGAGTGTGGAAGAGTTCGCCTCGCGATGGCTCTCCCGCACCGGATTTAGAGAAAATAGCCCCGAGCTATGTAAAGGACGCGCAGGTATCGTGGTTCAGCTCGCACAGGCACAACAAAGATGGTAAAAACATGACTTACAGCTACTCATATCTCTATACTTTCTATGTTGATGCTCCAAAAGGTGCAAAAAACCTGACGCTGCCGAACAATACCAATATCCATATAATGGCTATCTCGGTATGTAAGGACTGATAGAAATACAAAAACGGGGTTGTCTCAAAAGATAACCCCGTTTTTGCTTAAGCTCAAGACAGAGCCGCACTATTATAACAATTATCCACGGGAAGCGACGAAAAGCCCCAGACAAACTATCAGAACACCAACCCATCGAGTCATGGTTGAATGCTCCTGGAAAACAATTCCGGACAATGCCAGGACAAGGACAATAGCAAGCCCCATAAATGGATAAGCGAAGCTGAGCTGGCAGCGCGATAGTGCCATCGTCCATGCGACTGCTGCTACAACGGCGCTTAGAAGGCCGATTATTACCCATACATTTGTAAATGTCCGCAAGATGTAATTCACCAGCCCAACAGTCATGGTCTTGGATGTGCTAACCTGCAGAACACCGTGTTTGACGAGTAACTGCCCTATCACCGTGAATATTATGCAAAGGCCTATGTATGTTAGTGCAGAGTAGTTTGTTTTATCCATGGCGTCGTTATTTCGTGAAAAACTCCTTGATAGCCGATATCACAGTATCCTGCTCGTCATTGGTCATGTCGTTGTAGAATGGCAGCCTCACCAGTCTATCGCTGACCTCGCAAGTGACGGGGCAATCGTATTTATCGCCACCGAGTTCTACACCTTTTGCAGAGAGATGCAGCGGGAGGTAATGGAACACGGAAAGGATGCCCTGCTTCTTCAGATGATCGATGAATCTGGTCCTAACTTCGAACGAAGGCATCAGCATGTAATACATGTGATAAGACTGGTCGCAATGCTCGGGGACATAAGGCAGCCTGACATTATAATTCTCCGCCCAGCCCCTGAATGCCTGATCGTAGTTTTCCCAAATCTGTTTGCGTTTGCTTTGAATATCCTCCCAGTGCTCGAGCTGTGCATAGAGGAAAGCCGCCAGCATGTCGGATGGCAGATAACTGCTGCCGATATCCACCCATCCGTACTTGTCGACTTGGCCACGGAAGAAACGACTGCGGTCCGTTCCCTTTTCTCTGATTATTTCCGCTCTCTCCGCGAGCCGATCGTCATTTATTAACAGTGCTCCGCCTTCACCGCAGTAGAGGTTCTTTGTCTCATGGAAACTCTGGGTTGCCAGACAACCAAATGAGCCAAGCCAATTGCCTTTGTACTTACCGAACAGGCCATGCGCATTGTCTTCGACAACAGCTACGCCATGACGTTTGGCAATATCGCATATAACGCTCATTTCGCATCCAACTCCGGCATAATGTACCGGAAGAATGGCTTTTGTACGAGGTGTGATGTATGATTCTATCTGCGTTTCATCGATATTCAGGGTATCCTTACGGATATCTATAAAAACAGGCTTCGCACCGCGCAATACATATGAATTTACAGTGGTGACAAATGTAAATGACGGGACAATTACCTCATCTCCTGGCTGAATATCAAGAAGCAGTGCAGACATTTCTAAGTGCATGTGTGCAAGACGTGGTCAGAAGGAGCCTTTTTGTTCCAAGTATCTTGCGTAAGGCTTCATTGCACTTCTTTGTAAACAGACCATCACCGGATATGTGTCCGTCCTGAATGCTTTGGGCAATGTAATGAAGTTCTTTGCCGGTAAGCCCCGGTTTGTTAAACGGAATTTTATACGCGCTCATCTGTTTTAATGATCCTTCTAAACAATTTGCAATTTGTGGCTAGTGTTCTGTAAAGTTGAATCATTTTGCTTCTGTACTCGTATATACAGGTATGAAACATCAAGTCTATTTAAGTAACGAGCAACGCTCGCACCTTGGAAATATGATAAGCTCGGGTCGTGAC
>JBDKSP010000066.1:0-2982 GCA_039680575.1 Armatimonadota bacterium | reverse complement strand
AGCCTCAACTGGCGGCGATGGCAGCAACAGTGGAATCTCTTATGCATTCAGCGGATTCATGCTGAAGAGGACCAACTAACTACTCATGATGCTTTATTAAAGCATCTGTCTATCTAGAAAGAGCCGCCCGAGTCTCCTCGGGCGGCTCTTCATATATTACAACTATTATCAATCGAAGCAATGCGCTTATAGATTGACATCATCTGGTTTCCGATGCTACGATAACTACGGATTTTTGATTTTTAGTAAACATCCAAACCTGATATTAATTAATAATTGAGCGTCAAGTCGGAAGAATTCAGGCTCTGCAGTGATTGGCGGAGCTTGTTTTGGATAAGGGTGGGGGAAGCCGTGAAAGAGCTGTCTATAGAAGAGCAATTGGAGATAATCAAGCGGGGTACTGCAGATATAGTCCCCGAAGAAGAGCTTATAGAGAAACTAAAGAAGTCGAAAACGGAAAAACGGCCGCTAAGGGTCAAACTGGGGATCGATCCGACAGCGCCGGACGTCCACCTGGGGTTCGCAGTTGTCCTCAGGAAGATGCGTCAGTTCCAGGATCTCGGTCATGAGGTGATATTGATAGTCGGCGACTTCACAGCAAGCATCGGTGACCCATCCGGTAAGTCTGAGACCAGACCGATGCTCAGCGCGGAACAGATCAGAGCCAACGCGGAGACATTTACAACCCAATTCTGGAAGATACTCGACCGCGAAAAAACCACCCTCACATTCAATGGCGATTGGCTCGGCAAGATGACCTTCAGCGATGTCGTAAGAGAGACATCAAGGGTTACGGTTGCCCGAATTCTTGAGCGAGACGATTTTCAGAAGCGTTTTACCGAAGAACGACCGATAGGACTCCACGAACTGCTCTACCCGATTGCACAGGCGCTCGATTCCGTCGAAATTAAGTCCGACATAGAGATGGGCGGGACTGACCAGCGGTTCAACATCCTGATGGGACGCGACCTCCAGGAAGCGCACGGACAAGAAGCCCAGGTGGGGCTATTCATGCCGCTTCTCCCGGGACTGGACGGTGTTCAGAAGATGTCCAAGTCGCTCGGAAACTACATCGGGATCACAGAGAATCCAAAGGATATGTTCGGGAAGGCCATGTCTATACCGGACAACATTATGCCGATGTACTACGAACTTGCGACGGACGTTCCTATGGATGAAGTCCGTAAAATGGAAGAAGGCATAGAAAACGGCACACTCCATCCGATGGAAGCCAAAAAGCGGCTCGCTTATGAAATAACGAGGATTTATCACTCAGCGGAAGAAGCTCAGGCAGCAAAAGAGGAGTTCGAGAGGGTGTTCAGCCAGCATGAACTGCCTTCGGACATCCCGGAAGTCGAGATCCCCAAGTCCTCGATGACTGATGAAGGTATATGGGCTCCGACACTCCTTGTGACCGCAAAAATGGCAAGCTCGAACAGTGAAGCAAGGCGGCTTATACAGCAGGGTGCGGTCACATTGGACGGTGAGCGCATCACGAACCCTACCGGCAGTGTTCAGATAAAAGACGGCCAGATTTTGCGAGCAGGAAAGCTCAGGTTTGGCAAGCTGAAGGTAGTGGTATAGCTGAGATAGATAAGTACTACACCTGAAGGGAGAAAAGATGCTCAGTTTCAGCGCAAAGGACATAATGCAGCGTGATGTCGTCACTATACGCAAGGGAGCATCCATAGAGGAAGCGCTCCGTCTGATGGCGGAGAACAATATAAGCGGTTTGCCCGTTGTGGATACAGAGGGCAAGATAGAGGGGATAATTACCGAGACGGATGTCCTCTTGAAAGGTCAGGGGAGCACGTCCGCGCCTCGAATGGCGCTTTACGGGCTCTGGGTGATGCCGGACGATCTGGTGGAGGAGATATACCGCAGGTCTCGCGGGACTCTGGTCGAGGATGCAATGACCCCGAAGGTGATTACTTTCACGGAAGAATCCGCCGTAACGGATATAGCGCGCGTGATGATCGAGCACGACATCAACAGGGTCCCGATAGTGCGGGACGGCAAGATCGTCGGCATCGTAAGCCGGAGTGACATAGTCCATGCAATGTCGAGGCTGATAAATGGCCCCATGCCTGATGATTTTAATGACGACGGCAAACGGAAAGTCATCGAGCTGACGTAGAAAATAGAAAGTGAAAGAAGCGGCTTATGGTAGTATGTTAGCGCCCATAAGCCGCATGTATGATCGTTGGAGTCCTATGGTGCTATTTGCACCTTCCAGGGCCACATATTAATCAGGTCATCGAGACTCTTTGTTGAGTCCTCTATAGAAGACACACCATTGAGTCCATTTTCTGAATTGTAAATCCACTTAAACCAAGGCAGAGCAAACATATATCTGCCCTTGGTATCTGTGTAGACATAAACTGCCTGTGGGTTTACTATAGCTCTCTGTCCGTTTGATAAAGTAGCCAATGTACCTCCGATGATGTCTATGGAGCACATTCTGTTACCCAAACCAGCTACAGGCTTGTTCATGTAAAGGAGAAGCTTTGGTGAACCAACACCAGGCTCAAATGCTTCCTTCAGTCCCAAGACTGAGCCATCATACCATTCGTAAGCAGCTACACATATC
The DNA here is from genome assembly GCA_039680575.1 of Armatimonadota bacterium. GTDB lineage: Bacteria > Armatimonadota > UBA5829 > UBA5829 > DTLH01 > JBDKSP01. Next base: position 392 of record JBDKSP010000066.1, on the reverse strand, counting down.
ATCCAACAGGACTGCTGAACCAAGCGACTTATGTCACAGCCCAGGGGAACCATACTGCAACAAATACTTGGGATACAGATGGCAACCGGGTCGGGCTTACGATAAACGGCAAAGTATGCTCTTTCATCTATGACAGGACAGCAGGAATACCGGCTGTGATAGAGGAAGTGGTGGACGAGACACCTGCATACTACTATCGTGAACCAAGTGGTGCATTAATAGCCAGAACTGATGCAGCAAATGGTATACGCTACTATCATTTTGATGAACTAATCGCGCCTACGGCGCGGCACGCTCCGCGTGAATCCACCACAGCGGGTACATAATGCCAGGACAGGATTGACACTGAAAAGTCGCCGGTTGTCCTGGCAGCCCCGGATCTATCGCGTCAA
>JBDKSP010000065.1:0-2693 GCA_039680575.1 Armatimonadota bacterium | reverse complement strand
TCTGCATAGAAGTCCCGTAATCATCCTTTTTCTCGTATCAATACTAACAATCCCGCCATTTTTCCAGACCAATCCTATACACCCGATAATCATATACAAGCTCACTGTCTAAAAACGATGCTCCTGTGGCTCATCAAGATTGGCTGTTCGTTGCGATATGACCAAATCGGTTGCCCGTTTGGTCACAGACTGAGGGGCGAGCCAATAATCGTGCTGTGAAACAGGAAGGTCCCGAGGATGGCTGGTCCCGCTTAAGCGGCCCTGCCGACCATCACGCCGGCGCCGAGCGCGGCTATTCCGAGAGTGATTTGAGCGGCCACATTACCGCAGGCAAGCATCCACTGGGCCGATTTCATCATCTTGGCCGTCTCGAACGCAAGCGAGGAGAATGTGGTGAACGCGCCCATAAACCCTACAAGCAGAATTACTCTTGTTTCCGGGCTGATGTTGAGCTTTCTCTGGGCGAGCGCATAAACCAACCCGAACAGGAAGCTTCCGAGGATGTTGACGGTGAAGGTTCCGAGTGGAACCGGCCAGCTTTTTACCTTTGCCGCAGCTTCACACAAGGCGAAGCGGCTCACTGTGCCGCACGCCCCGGCGAGCGACAGCCATAGCATCTTCTGCAACACGACCGATATGACCTCCGGTAAGTAGATACAGGAGTCATCATCCCATATCGGGCGGTTGCGGCGGACTCCATCGCCTGGCGCGGGCATTATTGCTCGTACCGCGACTGGTTGTATTATAGCATGATAGCTGGCAGTATATGCTATGATCAAAGCCAGATATTTCCGGCCTTTTCTGCTCCGATGGTAGAGGAAGGCCCGTGGCCGGGGTATATGATCGTATCATCCGGTAAGATGAGGAGCTTTCTGTGAATAGAGAGCGTCAAATCGTCCAAAGAGCCGTCCAGCAGGTCGGTTCTTCCCACTCCGCCGGCAAAAAGGGTGTCTCCGGTGAATGTGACATTGTTGTTTATGAAGCAGAGCCCGCCGGGCGAATGGCCGGGGGTATGGATAGCTTTCAGCTCCGTCTCACCGATACGTATCGCATCCCCGTCGTTCAAAAACTTGCCCAACCGGGGCTGGATGTAGCGGCTGATACCGAAAAGATCTGCAATCAGATTCTGATATGCATCAAACTGAGGAACATCGGCCTCATGCATAAGAACATCGACGTCAAAGACTTTTTGGATTTCTCCTGCTGAAAACACATGGTCCGGGTGGCCGTGGGTGAACAGGATGTACTTTACATCAGCTCCAGCGGCGAGTACAGTGGCTTCGATCTCTTCCGGGGCATCTCCTGGGTCGATAATCACAGCGGCGTTAGTCGCATCATCGATGACCAAATAGCAGTTGGCGGCAAGCTGGCCAACGACCAGCGCTTGAATTTTCATCTACTTACATTCATCCTTTGATTGCCGCCGTATGCGTTCAAGGTTGGCGGCGTCGTAATCGTCCATTCTCCCGGCTTTTCTGTAGTGGATATGTGCTTCTCTCGTAGAGCCCTGGCTGATGTATGCGTCTGCGAGGATGGCGTGATAAGCCATGTCGGCAGGTTTCAGCTTCACAGCCCGCTCCAGCGCTGCTACTGCATCGTGGGGGTATCCAGCTCTCATATAAAGCATTCCAAGCCGGAGGTTATAGTAAGCATCGAGCGGCGCGAAGATTGTCGCCTGCTGCATCTCGATTATCGCATCGCCAAGTCTTCCGGCCAGTGCGTAGAGGTCTCCGAGCCAGAAGTGGTAGAACCCATCCGTTTCAGTTACCTGGACTGCGATTTCCAGGTGAATTATGGCCTCGTCCAGAAGCTCGATCTGCGCGAGCGAATCGCCGAGTTTGTAGCGGTAGAAAGGGTTCAGTGGGTTATACTGGACAGCTTTCCGATACTCGGCCACAGCGGAGTTCAGCTTGCCGTAGCGTTTGTATATCTCAGCCAGACCGAAATGCGGTTCGGCGCGGCGCGGGTTGAGCTTCAGCGCGCGGCGGTACTCGCCAACAGCCTTAACTGATTCATCAGAATACGCATAAGCGTCGCCGAGCCTTTCACGGAAGTGCGCGTTGTTGCCCTGCATCTGCACCGCCTTTCGGTAGTGGATTATGGCGTCGTCAACGCGGCCTTCATCGCAAAGCCAGTCGCCTATCTGTGCGCGGTCATGGGCGGTAGGCTCAGGACGCTTTTGGGGAAGCAATTTCGGGTCCCGCCGCATCCGGCCTTCGAACTGCTCATCTTCACGCTCGTTATGTTCGAAATGTTGGTCGTCCATTTTGTAGCTATCAGCCGTCAGCAATCAGTCTGAAGCATCTGATCTACTCCTTCTCCCCTTGCGGGAGAAGGTTGGGATGAGGGGTACGCTGTAAGTCTGCAAAATCTTTCACCCTCACCCTTCCCTCTCAGTCATAGTTGACTAATAACGATATAGTTGTTAAGCTTGCATTGAGACCACTTCAGGAGGTCACTCAATGCAAGCCTTTATCTATTGTAGGGTAAGTAGTGAAGAACAAGCAAATGATAATCACTATTCTCTGGAAAATCAAGAGAAACGCTGTGGAGATCCCGGGGCAAACGAACTAATCGCGCCTACGGCGCGGCACGCTCCGCGTGAATCCACCACAGCGGGTACATAATGCCAGGACAGGATTGACACTGAAAAGTCGCCGGTTGTCCTGGCAGCCCCGGATCTATCGCGTCAA
>JBDKSP010000064.1:0-4888 GCA_039680575.1 Armatimonadota bacterium | reverse complement strand
TTGACGCGATAGATCCGGGGCTGCCAGGACAACCGGCGACTTTTCAGTGTCAATCCTGTCCTGGCATTATGTACCCGCTGTGGTGGATTCACGCGGAGCGTGCCGCGCCGTAGGCGCGATTAGTTCTGCAATACGGTCTTTATCTGCCGATGCGTCAAGAATATCAGACTCAGCTTTTCGCAGTATGCTGTGCATTGTGCTCCCGACCAGGAACGTGATCATTCTATAGGGTTTTTCTGCGGCCACCTTGTCGGCAAAAGCGTGACCTGCACCGATGAAGTCGAGTGCTTCATCTTTGCGTCCCTTGAGAGATAACTGCTTCGATTCCCACCGGATTTGCCTGCAGATTTGCCGTGCGAAGACGTTACTTGTCGGAGCCAAACCATACTCGTAAAAAACATTTGTATTAGTTGCCAGGAAAGATTCAACCGCTTCTTTTGGAAGCACTTTCCCTTTGATAGAGACTTTGATGTCATCTGCAGATGGAACTCTCAGTAAGGTTAATGAGAGGGCTGGTCTGGCGTTTCCTTTGCGGATGAGGTCGAGAACGTCCTTAAGCTCGTCTTTAGTCAGTGGACATGCAGTATTACCGCTTTCTACTGTAGGTCTTCTACCTTTGGTATATGAACCTAATTTCAGCTCGGCCATAAGGTAATAAGGTCTAGCGTTGTCCTTGTCGATCTCCGCGATTTTCTCAAGTGCCGCGAGCTTTTCTTCAAGTGTAGGCTTATTCACCACATCAAGATACAGTGCAGGAAGGTAGTTCGGGGCGATAGCGTATATTTTATCGAGTAAACTTTGGGTTTCACGTTGCTTGCGTTTTTCTGCATCTTGATTTGAGATCATTTCATACGTTAAATCTGCCAGTGTTCCGTATGAGATCTGCTGGAAGACGTAGACCGGGTCGCTTGGGACGAGTTGTGCTGATTGCTCGATCAACTTGAGATTATCCGTCAGCACAGCCTTTGCGTAAATTGCATCGGCAAGCCGCTCCGGTGAGAGCTTCGCTTTGTTGATAATCTGTACGTTTAATTCGCACTCATCATCATCGGAAGATGTAGCTTTAGAAAATGCCGCGCCGCATACAAAAAGAGTGATTATAACTGCAAATAACGCCCATCGTCTAATCATTACCGTATCACCTCAAATTTAGGATGTGGTACTGCTTGCCCGGCATCATAAGACGCCGGGCTTTTAGTTGTATAGCTACTTCTGATAAAACTTCTTCGACGCGATAGCCAAGTGAGTCTTGCCTTCATCGTCTTTGGGGAGCACTGTAACTATGTCGTCGATCACATCGTAAGGGCCGGCGATCGTAACTCCGTCATCCAGCACATAGGTGGTCTTTCTGGACTGGCGCTCAGCGTAGTCGCGGTCCGGCTCGAACCTCATCTCGGTCATTCCTTTGTCCAGGAGCCTTCCTATGTAGTCGTCCCGCATCATCGAGTTCGGGATGACCTTCTCAGCCAGTTCTTCGAGGTCCATAACGTGAGTCTGTGCGGTCTCACGCACTGTCCGCGAGAGGTCGGCAGCCACTTCCGGGCTTATCTGCTCGGCATTGGCATCCAGCCACTTGCTGGTCTCAGCCAAAACGAGTTTCGTCAATTGCCTCGGAGTTGCAAGCTCTTCGCACTCCAGAAAATCGGATGCCCAATACCCATCATCATCACCGGATGCGCGGTAGAGCAGGTCGTAACGCGCTTCTTCCTGCCACGGGCGGATGATTGCCCAGGTTATGAGGCCGTGAGCCGCGTCCGGCAAGACCAATATCTGCTCGAATGACAGTTCGTCTTCTTCGTGGCGGCGAAGGTACACGCGCATCGGGTCGAGTTTGAGGAGCGCGACATACCTGTCATCCGTATCGAGGTCGATAAACGGGCATATCGCAAGGTCCGCGGTCAGAGAACTCTCTCTTTCGACTTGTTTCTGCAGCCACCAGGCTATCGCGTGCGAAACATCCTTGAAGCAGGAAGGTCCTTCGGCTATCATTCTGTCGCACGATGATGTCACCGACCCTTCCGAGGACATAAACTTCCCCATCCGTGTCTGGCTGGACTTCAGGCACGACTTTATGTGGTCCTCGAAGTATTTCCTGAGGTCTTCGTCCAGCGTGACCTGCTCATCCGAGAGTCTCGGAGAGTCCGAAGCGCTGTCCGCGGTGTGAAGTATTGCCCATTCGAGTTCGATATTCTGGATAGACTGCATGTCCTTGATGTTTCTCCTTAATTGATCCTACTTTTTCTGCCAACTGCTGAAGTCCGAGCTGTCGATAATCATAAACGGCTCGCCTTTTGTCTTGTCATCGCGCTCCATATAGACTTCACCGTCCTTTACTCCCAGGAACGTGAAGAGTTCGCCGCGCAGCGACTGGACTTTGTCCATACGTTTTATGCCGAAGATTGTCGGTCCGGTGGTAGCTAAATAGTCGCGTCTTTGGACTGCTACAGGTTTGCGCATAAGGTGCACCTCCGATCAGAGTTTAACGCTTATCCCTGACTCTAATTCGACTTTTGAGTACCTGTTTCCCTCCCCGTTTATGGTCACTTTATAAGAATTTCCTCGCAAACCGGTAAATTTTATCGTTTCGGGGAGGTAATGGTCTTTGCTGAAGCCGTTTCGGACATTGAATTCTACTGTCCCCGGTTTGAAGGAAAGGTCATGGATGCTGCACAGCCCGATGGAATGCGCGCAGTGATTTTTAGCATCGATCAACGCCGCTCCGAACCTGTTTACAGCCCATGTGCGGATGGCCGCTGCGTCAGAGTCACCAAGCGACAGGCCTGCGTATATCGCTGCCAGTCCACGCTCCATATACTCGCTCCGGTGGGTGGCGCTGTAGTATTCGAGAAGAGTCCGCCCGAAAGCCGCGCCTGATGCACCTTCGTCGAGTGCGTTTCCGGCCGCAAACGATCCGAATACGCCGCTCCAGGTGTTCTGGAACCAGTACATCCGGCTGACTGCGGCAAGCCCCGGTTTCAGGTATTTTTTATCCCCGGTAACATGGTAAAGCGCGATCATCAGGTCTGCGGCGTACCGCGCTGCTGCTGACCCCTGCGGCAGGACCATCGTATGGTAATCGCGGATGTCGAGCGCGCCGGAGCGCAGCACGTTTCTGTCGATATAATGCTCCTTTTCGATGAGTTTTGCCACGAACTTACCGGCTTTACATGCGGCCTTCAGGTAAGACCGCTTTCCGGTGGCCTTGTACAGCTCGGCCAGGAACCTGCCTGTTGCGCCGGTCTCGGCGCTTTCCATTAATTCCGGCAGCGGTTCGAAGTCATACGAAAACCACGGCGGGATTGCTCCCGATGAAAGCTGTCTGTAAACGAGAAAGTCTCCAAACGCTCTGCAGGCGGAGAGCGTTCGTGCATGGTTTTTTGTTAACCGGCTTATGGCCAGGAGCCAGCGGCAGGTCTCGGCATCGCGGACGGTATCGTAAGGCTGATCGATGTCCTGAGAAGCAAAGAGCCCTGGGGGCGTCTGGTTTGCAAGCACCTGCTCGATTATCTCATGTGATTTCTGGAATTCCAGAGACTTTGTTAAATGAACATAAGCTGATGGAAGATCGTCGCGCATCTCCTTTGAGACTGCTGCCTGTTCTTTTGACCGCGCCATCTGCCAGATGTGTTCCTGTACAGGTTCGAATCCTGCCGCATTAGCCGTCGCATCGATGTAGATATAGAAAGAACAGGTGATTTTCCCTTCATCCGGCCAGAGGAGCATCGAGCGGTCATGATACGAGAACTGTCCGTCCGGTTCCGAGCTGCAGAACCCGTATACGAGGAGCGGAGCGGAAATCACGCCGTTCATCATATCCAGGTCGAGCGCAACAGGCAGGGTGCCAGAACAGTCAGGGGCTGGAATAATCGCTGCCAGGAGCTTTTTTCTCTGGACCAGGACAGCCGGTGATTTGAACGAGCTTTCGCCGATGATTTGGTCGCTTTCCGGCCTTAGTGACGGAGCCCAGGCATAGTCCGGCCTGCCGTAGTTATCGAGAAGCAGCCCATCGGGCAGGAATGCGTAAGCTGCTGTCAGGTATTCGAAAAACGGCTGCCGGTTCGATGTATTTGGTTCGAATTCTATTGTCACTCGAACGAATTTGGAACCGGGTGTAAGGGTTATTGCCGAGGAGAATCTTCCTTCGGTCGAATCGCCGGAGAGCATGACGTTAAGTTCATCATCGGTTTCGGTTATCTGAGCGTCAGAATAGACCATCCGTAAAGAGTCGCGGTTCACTTCGAAAAGATGCCGCCTGCGGCCTGAAAACATCGGGTCTGCCGGTAACCTGTGTTCGGTGAACGGTATCAGGTTGCGGTGGATGGTGGAGAGGATCAACCTGGGTTGGTTGGTGCTGTCGATGCCGTAAAATTCTTGGGAATAACCCCCGTCGCGGTATACAAGTTTTAGCTGAATAAAATCATTAGCCAGAATAATGTCGCGCCCCGACCTGGCGGATTCGAGGCATAGTCTTTCGCCTTTCAACGTCCTTTAACTCCTGAGGATTGCGCTCTTCGTCGCATTTGTGTGGTATAAAAGCCAGGAAAATGATACATCGCACCTCAGCAGGTGTCTAGCAGGCAGGCGTGATAAACAGCAGGGAACAGGGAACAGAGTGGATTCGCGATGCTTCGGTCGCGTAGTTTGCGCCGAATCCAGCCTTTCGGATTGCTGAAAACCCAGCAAAACAAGTAACAGTTCACTCTTAATGAGAGATCTTACAACAAATTGCACAACCAACACATCATCATAGATGGAAGGACGTCACCCTTGAACAACCAGCACGTCACCCTGAACTAATCGCGCCTACGGCGCGGCACGCTCCGCGTGAATCCACCACAGCGGGTACATAATGCCAGGACAGGATTGACACTGAAAAGTCGCCGGTTGT
>JBDKSP010000063.1:0-5377 GCA_039680575.1 Armatimonadota bacterium | reverse complement strand
TTGACGCGATAGATCCGGGGCTGCCAGGACAACCGGCGACTTTTCAGTGTCAATCCTGTCCTGGCATTATGTACCCGCTGTGGTGGATTCACGCGGAGCGTGCCGCGCCGTAGGCGCGATTAGTTCTTTCGGTGCAGGGATATATTGCAACAGAGCATCGACTCCTCTGATCGCAAATAACGTAATAACTGGCAATTCTGCTGAACGTGGCGGTAATATATACGGCTACAATGCTTCCCCAACAATCAAAAACAACACAATATCGGATAACTCTGGAAAAGCAATCCATATTTACAGCTACTATAGCAATTACGGCATTGTGGTATCCAACAATACAATAACTGGCAATAGCGGAACAGCTGTTTTTATCTACGGAACAGATAGCTCATCGCCAATATCAGCAATTATTACGGATAACCTTATTACGAAGAATCAATCAGGTGGTAGTGCAGGGGGCATTTTCTGTTGCACATGCAAAGCGACTGTATGCGGCAATATTATTTCAGAAAATCGAGGGTCATACGCTAACGGGATGAACTGCGATAGCCTACTGAGCCCGTCTGTTATATCGAACAACCTCATTGTAGGCAATGTCCCATACAACCCTGGTATTTCAGCAGGCATTGCAGTCGTCTGCAAAGGTAAATATAGCTTTATTAATAACACTATTGCTGGCAACTCCAGCCTTGGATTCAGCAATTCTTCTGCGGCTGCCACTATTGCTAACAATATTGTGGCTTCAAACGGAGCAGGAGTTACTTTATCAGCTGCTCCAGCTGTTTTCCAAAACAACTGCGTCTATGGGAACAGTACACAGAATTATTACGAGACAGATCTCACTGGGACAAATGGCAACATCTCCATCAATCCGCTGCTGGATAGCACTTATCACCTCACCTCCATATCTCCCTGTATTAATGCAGGGGTGAATGTCACAGGGCTGCCATCCTTCGATATAGACGGGGAAGGCAGGATATTCAAGGGAATAGTAGACATAGGTGCAGATGAATACTGGTCACCGGAGATGCACATAGGAAGTGTGAGAACAGCCCCTGATGGAGCCAGGATAACAGGAACAGGATCAATAGTCACAGCAGTATTTCCCGGTTTCTTTTACATCGAGAGTGATAACAGGTCCTGCGGGATAAGAGTAGAGAATGCAGGACATACACTTGAGGCAGGCATGAGAGCTGACATAGAAGGTAAACTGGCAGTAGCGCCTAATGGAGAGCTATCGATAGCTGCCACATCAGCCATAGAAAACGGTGAGGGGTCGGTTGCACCTCTTGGACTGAACAACCTGTCAATAGGCGGCGGTGTAATTGGACTTCAGGAAGCAGTGTGGAGTCTGCAGCCTGAACAGACCCCTGCTATAGGCTTGAATAACATAGGACTCCTGGTCAAAGTATACGGCAAAGTGACTCAGATAGACCCGGAAGGAAGCTACTTCTACATAAATGATGGCTCTGGATTAAGAGATGGGACCAAGACGGGTGAAATAGACAACATAGGAGTAAGAATATCAGCAGACGGCAGGTCCTATACCAACCAGTTCCTCACCATAACAGGAATAAGCTCCTGCTATAAATGGACGGATGGCAAGCTAAGAAGGCTGATTCTTGTCCCCAACCCTGCGGATGACATAAAGTAATCATATAGTCAAAAGAAGAGTCCGGTGGGTATAGTACCTGCCGGGCTTTTGCTTCTTCGGTTTTTTGACAAGCCCGGCTGCTTGTGATATATTGAAACTGCTCTGGCCGCCGGTTTTCCCCGCGATACACGTGGGTAGATTGCCATGACGCGGGACTACTTAAGGGGTAATGACCAGATACCGCTCGAATTCCAGTTTGAGAGTCGGATGCCGTATTTGTGTATCCGGCTCGGTTGTTTTGTACAATTGCCCCTGACCGCCGGCCTTGTTTATTGTGTTATCGCTAGGAGATGATAGCTTGAGCTGCAATTACAGTATCTACACCGGAACTGTCGGCACATCACTCCCCCCTAAACTCAACCTGTCGCCAATGCTCCTGGATTCTATTCCAAAACTGGATTTGGGAAGCCAGGATAAGATACATGAAGAGGTGCTCGAAATGCTTTCTAAAGATGGATCATTTGATGCTGACATACTATTCCTGGGTGCAGGTCCCGGCGGATACGTCGGAGCAATCCGGGCAGGCCGGATGGGCGCCAAAACGGTCATAGTCGAAAAAGCAGCAGTCGGTGGAACGTGTCTTAACGTCGGCTGTATACCTACAAAGGCGCTGCTCTCGACTGTGGAGATCGTGGACAATGTCAAGAGATCTGGCGATTTCGGAATAGACATCGGAGGTTTCTCGATAGACTTCCCCAAGATCATCGACCGCAAAGACAAGATCGTCCAGCAGCTTCGAAAGGGCGTTGAACTCCTGCTGAAACGGGAGAATGCCCGCCTTGTTCAAGGCGTCGGGAAGATAGTCGACCCGCATACGGTTGAAGTGGAGACTGCTGATGGAGCCAAAGAGCGCATCACCGCAAAGAATATTGTAATCGCGACCGGTTCCGTCCCGGCGCTCTTGCCTCTTCCGGGGTTCGAAGTTGGCGGGGCTGTGTGGACAAGCACCGAAGCGCTTTCCGCAAGATCGATCCCGAAAAGCCTCCTGGTGGTAGGCGGCGGATATGTCGGGCTTGAGTTCGGTTATGCCTATGCCAAGCTCGGGACCGAAGTCACAGTCGTCGAGATGCTTCCCAAGCTCCTGGTAAACATGGATATTGAGCTTGCCAAGGAACTCGAAAAGAGCCTGAAGAAGGCAGGACTCAAGATCAAGACCGGCGCGGCTGTTCTTAGGGCCGAAGATTCCGCCATCGGCAAGAAGGTGATTTTCAAGAACGCTGACGGCGTCGAAGAGGAGATCGAAGTCGAAAAAGTGCTTCTCTCTATCGGACGAAAGCCGAATACGGCGAATATCGGCCTGGAATCCGTCGGAATCAGCACTGAAAGAGGCAGGATTATCGTAAACGACCGGATGCAGACGAATGTGAGCGGGATATACGCGATAGGCGACTGCGTCGGCAACCCGATGCTCGCGCATGTTGCGTTCCACGAAGCGACGGTTGCTGTTGCGAACTGTCTTGGTGAAGACAAACATATGAGTTACAAAGCGGTCCCAGGTGTTGTCTTCACTCATCCCGAAGTCGCATCGGTCGGAATGACCGAAGAGGACGCCCGTGAGCGCTACGGCGATGAAAACATCAGAGTAGGCAAGTTCCCATTCATCGCGAACGGGAAGGCGCTCGGAATGGGCGAAAAGGAAGGGTTCGCGAAGGTCATTGCGGATGCCAAATACGGCGAAATACTCGGCGTTCACATTATCGGGCCGCACGCGACCGATATGATCGCGGAAGCAGCGCTCGCAATCCAGAGCGAAGCCACGATAGACGACATCGAAGCCACAATCCACCCGCATCCGACCTTGAGCGAGCCGATTCACGAAGCCGCGCTCGATACACAGGGAATGGCGCTTCACAAGGGAGCGTAACACGATTAAAAGGCCCGGCTGGAGTCATCCAACCGGGCTTTTTTACTGTGTGATCTGTTTTATGTTATCCGCAGGGTTAGGGACAATAACCAGCCTCCTAAGCTTTACATCCGTCCATTTATGGACTGTGCCAAAACGCCTTTTTGCTTGAGCTGGGGGCGCGAATATGATAAAATGTTGAAAGAATGGCAAAAGCACAGCAGACAAAATTTGTATGCCAGTCATGCGGTTATGAGTCGCCGAAGTGGCTTGGCAAATGCCCGGATTGCGGTGAGTGGGCCAGCCTGGTCGAGCAGATAATCGAGCCCGAGCCCAAGAAAAAATCCGTCACTAACAGCGGGTTCGTGGGTTCCCTCACGCCTCCTGAACCGGTCACCAAAATCCGGTCCGGGGAGAGCAGCCGCACCAAAACGGACATATCGGAATTCGACAGGGTCCTTGGTGGAGGAGTAGTCCCAGGCTCGCTTATTCTCATCGGCGGAGACCCCGGCATCGGCAAGTCCACGCTGCTCACCCAGGTAGCAAACAATCTCAGCCGAAACGCAGGGAGGACACTTTATGTGTCCGGCGAGGAGTCGGTCGAGCAGATCAAGCTCAGGTCAGACAGGCTTGGGGTGGCTACGGAAGAACTATTGCTCGCGACTGAGACGAATATCGAGGCGATAAGCCATTATATCGAGACGACACAGCCGAAGTTTGTCATAGTCGACTCGATACAAGCGGTGTATCACCCGGAGCTGTTTTCCGCTTCGGGGACGGTCAGCCAGGTAAGAAATTGCACCTCAGTGCTCGCGCGCATCGCCAAATCGACCGGAATCCCAGTATTCATCGTCGGTCACGTTACAAAAGAAGGCGCGCTCGCCGGACCGAGGGTTTTGGAGCACATGGTCGATACTGTTCTCTACTTCGAAGGCGACCGTCACATGACCTATCGTATTTTGAGAGCCGTAAAGAACAGGTTCGGCTCAACGGATGAGCTTGGAATCTTCGAGATGAGAGAAGCCGGACTGACAGAAGTGTCCAACCCATCAGAAATGCTGCTTCTGGAGCGGCCTGAGCACGGCACAGGTTCTGTCGTCACATCGACCGTCGAGGGGAGCAGGCCAATTCTGGTGGAGATACAGGCGCTTGTTGCTCCGAGTTATTTTTCAAGTCCCAGGAGGATGACGACCGGCGTGGACTACAACCGGACGCTTATGCTCCTCGCAGTGCTCGAAAAACGTGTCGGATTGAGCCTTGCCAACCAGGATGTGTACGTGAATGTGGCCGGAGGGTTGAAGATAATGGAGCCTGCGGTCGATCTTGCGATTGCGCTTGCGGTGGCATCAAACTTCCGAGAGATACCCATAGACCCCAAGACCGTGGTTTTGGGCGAAATAGGACTTTCCGGTGAAGTGCGCGCCGTCGGCCAGATAGAGAAACGGTTGAAGGAAGCCGGTAGGTTGGGGTTCAACCAGGCAATCGTCTCCGGCAGGAATACCCACAAGTTAGGGCGAGGCCTCGGGATAGAAGTGCGAGGAGTAGACGCGCTCTGGCAGGCTATAGACATCGGTCTGAACGCTGCACGAAAGTGAGCGGATAGGGAACAGGTAACAGCGGCTGTTTTTGTTTAAAGCTGTAATTTTACACGGTCAAAAGTTTCCGCAGCTTGTATAATGAGCTGTTTTCATTCCATTAGGCGGCGGAGTCCGCTGTGTATGACTCATTTCTCATACCTTACCCCTTTTGCGCCTCGGCAGGGCGAACGCATCTTATTCTAGCTCACGAAAATCTTTTCGAGATAAGAGTTGTCCCAGCCAGCTTTCTTAATACGGACTCTGACGCTGGACTTAGCTGACGTAGTTGCTCTTTTAATGGAATTA
>JBDKSP010000062.1:0-36229 GCA_039680575.1 Armatimonadota bacterium | reverse complement strand
GCCGGAGCATTGATGGATGCTCTGGAGAAGGCATCGCTCTGGTGGAACAATAATCCGACACCTTTTATCTGGGGCGGCAAGCGACAAGAACGCCGCCGCCGTGCCAAAGAGAGGCGGCACGCCGTGGGCGGCTCGGGAGCCTGCACCATCCGACCGCTACATAGCGTTCAGACTCTACGGAAGACTACGTAGAATGGCGCACTACATGACAATTGACCCAGTAGTATTAAGCTGCAGCTGAAATTCATAAACATGAAATCTGTCACGCCCGGCGCTTATACCGGGCAAAGCACAAAAAAGCTGCCTGATCGGATATCTACCATAACTATCTCCAAATACGGCAAACTGCTCTCGACAAGTAACAATTCTTGGTCGCTATCTGATTCTATTATTAGCGGTGATTTGAGTTCCATTATGTCAAGTATCTCTCACCACGGGCTATTTCTTCCCGGTAGAGCTATAAGCATCGGGACCACCTGCAAACAAGTGGTTCCAATCCCTGATATAAACAGCAGGATCAACGTATTCAGCAGATTGATTGCAGTTTCAGTCCCGTTCGGTAAACTAAGAGCTTCGAAAATAAAGCAATCAATTAACTCGAATATGGACCTGGCGACAGTTATGGCAGCTTCCATGAATAGCGGAACCGGCAGGTCTTCGTTTGGTAATATAAAAGGGTCGATGAATGTCAGCGGATCAACGGTTTTTCACTTCTCTGCTGCACAAGGGAAGCTCTTGAATTCCCATGGCAGCTTCAAAGTCGTTACCAGGATGATTATGCCGCAACTCACCCGCAAGCATACATGCATCAATTCAGTATCTACTGTTACTACTTCCATTACAAAGCAATAACAGCAATAGATTACGTAAACTGCGAATATCTTCTACCTGTGTTCACAGATGTGACCCACAACTGAAGCTCTTTAGACTTGCACTCTGCGTATCCAAACATTGTTATTTGTGTCTTTAGATTCTCTTTAGATGCAGGCAAAAGATGCCGATAATTTATAGAGAGTCCGATATTTAATTCACACAAGGGGGATCGTAAACTGGCCAACTCGATCAGAAACAGAAATGTACCAAGACGTGGAGTGCATCCCAAGCTAAGCACCCATAGACTGGTTTCCGCAAGCAAACTTCCTTTAATCATAATAATACCTCTATTAATATACGGTTTCGTGAGCTACAGAATGGCAGTCACACGATTCAACGAGCAAGAATCCATGGAACGCAAAAGAGATATGCAAATATGCTTATCCATGCTCAATGATCAGTGTATATCTCTTCAAAGATGCCTGACCGACCATTCGCTTTGGGATGAGACCTGGAGTATTGTTAATCACCCGGATAAAGAGTGGCTTGAAGAAAACCTCATCGGATGGCTTCCTGAGCATTTCGGGATAGAAGTCGTTGTTCTGACAGACAAAAAGCTGAATATCGTCGCATCTTCCGGCTTGAACGATAGGCTCAGGAAGAAAATTATGAGCCAGCCGGCCATTGCATCCGCTGCTAAGGGAAAACAATCGGTTGGGTTCATTCGATGTGGAAATTCCGTTTATATGATAGCTGCTGCTCCGGTATTGCATTCTTCCGGAAAAGGTCCCATAAATGGAACGTTGACTACCGCGAAATTACTGGATAGAGAAATCATATCGAAGCTCGCATCGACCGCGAAATTGGGGCTGGCTTTGTATGCCGGTGATAAACCAATTATCTATGACCGCGAAACAACTGCGGATCTTCTTCCGAAGAATATATCAGTAAATAAATTGGATAGTATGAGAAACGGAGGTACCGCGGTCCGTGTAGGCACCGATCATCATAAGCGTATATATGTGTGGCATGGTCTTAAGGACTGGAATAATGAGCCTATCGCATCGTTTATAACGATTACGCCCAGGAACAAGATAATAGATGCCGCGAGGACGACCAAGATCGTATCAATTGCAATTATTCTGTGTTGTTTAATAATGGCACTCCAGGTTATGTTTCAATCAAGAGTCTACACACTTGCCCAGCATGCGATGATTGATGAACTGACGGGAGTGTATAACCACAGGTATCTGCAGGAACGATTGAGCCAGGAATTGAACCGGTCTAAGCGATATCGCCGCTCCCTTGCAATCGCACTTCTCGATATAGACCATTTTAAGCAGATCAATGATGAATATGGTCATCAGGTTGGAGACCAGGCACTCAGACAACTGGCGCATCTTTTACAGGATATGGTGAGAGATACGGATGTAGTTGCAAGATATGGCGGCGAAGAGTTTATGGTTATCATGCCCGAAACGAAGCTGAGGTCAGCTATGGCGGCAGCCGAGCGTATCCGAAAAAAGGTCGAAAACACCGTGTTCGAAATGAAAGTAGCCGGAACAAAGGGACGAAGCAGTTCAAAGCTCTCAATCCAGTTCACTGTTAGCCTGGGTGTCTCTTCCTATCCGACTCACGCAATGCGTGGGGATGAGCTTATTATGGCTGCTGACCTTGCGCTTTTCGCGGCAAAGAATACATCCAGAAATGCAGTAAGGTCTTACAATATAGTGCAGGATCAGGAGCCTGCAAGCACGGATGGCCCAGTCACTATCCACCTTGCGATGAGAGAAGGCAGTCTTTCAACCGTCAGGGCGCTTGCTGCTGCCGTGGATGCGCGCGATCCGCTTATGCGCGGCCACTCAGAGAAGGTTGCCATTTGCGCTCTTGCGTTAGGCCAGCATCTCAAGCTATCCGGTGAGGAAATGAGCACGATCAGGACTGCAGCGCTGCTCCATGATGTCGGAAGAATAGCAGTCCCGGACGACATTCTCAGTAAACCAGGAGCGCTAAGCGACGAGGAACTCGCAATTATCAAACAGCACAGTGTCATAGGAGCAGAAATACTTTCAAATGCGCCTCAGCTCAAGCAGGTGGCGAAAATAGTGCGGTATCACCATGAACGCTATGATGGTTCAGGATACCCGGACGGGCTTGCAGGCGAGGATATTCCGCTCGCTTCAAGAATAATCGCCGTAGCGGACGCATACGATGCCATGACAAGTGACAGAGCATATCGTGCTGCATTCGGCTCCGGTGATGTTCTTAGAAATATGAAAGAAAATGTCGGCTGTCAGTTCGATCCAGGGATATTTGAGGCACTTGAGCATCTGGAGAACTCAGGTAAACTCAGAAAACTGCTCAAATCGCTGAAGGATGAAATGGATAAGGCTGCATAGTTGTGGGTTTTATGGCTTAACGAGTTTTATCAGCCTGATCGTGGTCCCTTCGAAGAATTGAAAAGATACTTCGTCCATGCAATGGCGCATGAAGCGTATCCCCATCCCGCCTTCAGGGAGTAATGCTTCCATGGATGAGTCCGAAGTGGCATCCGGGTTGAAACCGGGACCATTATCAGTCATTTCTATCACCAGTTTATCAATGGTAGCGAGCACTCGAATAGTTACCCTTGCATCAGGATTTTCGCTGCAACCGTGCCGGATCGCATTAGATATAGCCTCTCCCACCGCCAGTTTTATGTCTCCCAGTTCACCATCTGTGAATCGCATTCTGGAAGCAGTCTCATCTATCCTGTCTCTGACTATCTTACAGGAATCGAGCCTGCCGGCAACTGAAAAAGATCGGAGTTCCCAATCGCCTGCTGCGGCAATGCAATCGGTAATTGGTTGGCGGTCGTGATGTGGTGGAATACTGAACTCTTCTGACTGGTGGATTATATCGGAACATCCGGCAATTTCGAATAAGCGTTTTACCAATGGGTTCACCGAGATTACTTTAAACCCTCCACGGCTTTCGCTGAACTGATTGCACCACCTGATAACTGCAAGAATCCCTTCAGAGTCCATCGATCGGACTCCGGCAAGGTCGATTTGAGGGGAATAATAGCCTGACTCATGGAGCCTCTGGAGAACATCTGTTGCTCTTCCGCATCCATCGGAGTCCAATTCGCCAACGAGTGTTACCATCGGAGAGTGCATTATATCGATGCTATCAATTACTGCCATCGTTCCTCCCGGCAAGCCGGACCAAACACTGTAAACGCCGTCACTTTTCCGGTGGCGGCGTAAAGTCGTTCGCAATTAATTCCGATTGATTCTAGCACTGGATAAATGAGCAAGTCAAGCGTTGACTTGGATTAATAGCAGTGATAAACTGACACATAAATCCTACTGAGTTTCAGATAATACCTGAAACTCTCCGGAAGATTTTCGGCAATTGACGAAAATCAATAGGAGGCTTTGATGTACGTCGGTAGAATAGTTGTTGTCGGAAAAACAGACAGACCATTTGTTGCTTATCGGGTATCATCCCGCTCGTTTCCAAACCGTGTTGCTCGAATCACGCCGGAGGGTGTTGCCATACAACCGCTTGACCCGGCTGAGATAGAAAAGAACCCTTACATTGCCTATAACTGTATCCGGGTATCGCGCGGCGGCGTGGTAGTCTCCAATGGCAGCCATACCGATCCCATCTATCGCATGATGGAGGAAGGCGCTTCACCGGAAGCCGCGCTTCACGATGTACTTTTCAAGATGGGCTATGAACGCGATCAGTTCAACACTCCGAGAATTGCCGGAATCGTTACGCCCGAAAAGGGCTATTTGGGGATTGTCAGGGACAACGGTATCGAAGTCGAAGGTTTCGACCTGAAAGATAAATCCTGTAAAGTAATCTGCACGTATGAACTCAACACTATAGAAGAGATTTATCATCCGTTCTGCGCATCGACTGCGCTCGATGCAGCGAAGTTTGTCGTGAACGGCGGTTTCTTCGACACATTGGAACGGCCGATATGCTCCGCAGCATGGCTGGATGAGTTCGCAGTGTATAATCCGCACGAGAAGTAATTAGCAATCATCTGTCAGTTTTTTTACTTCTCTTACTCGGGCTGCATTTGTAATGCAGCCCGGACTGGCATAAGAGAGATCTCTGATCCCGGATGTGTAATAATAGCCTAATCTTGTAATCCGATGCTTCGGACTGCTGTTTTGCCCAAGCGGGTTAGTGGAGAGTGTGCCTTTTTTTGAAAATGCGTTTGATTATACAATTCTGACTGCAATGGGAGGTCTCCTGTGTTGCAAAGTATATTAGACAATACACTGGTAATTTTCCTTGCTTTCTTGTTTTGTCTTATTGCTTCCGTAATTATCTTTTTTTACCTGTTTTGTGAGCTATTGCCTAATACTATTTGCGGTTTGTTTGAGAAAAAATATGGTTGGAATTGGCGCGAATTACGCGTTGTAAGAAGACTAAGAACACTATACTTAATAGTAGCCAGTACTTATTTTTCTTGGGCTATCTATTCTTTCGTGGCTGCTCATATGAGAAAGTAATCTGCAAAGCAGGCCGGGATTTACCCCGGCCTTTGTATTTCCTGAAAGCTGACGGCTGATTGCTGGTAGCTATAAAATATACCTGCTCAGGTCCTCATCTGTAATTATATCCGAAAGCTGCTTTTGAACATATTCCGCGTCTATCGTTATATTTTTCTCGACATCCGGCGCATCGAAGGAAATATCTTCCAGAAGCCGCTCGATTATTGTCTGCAGCCTTCTTGCGCCGATATTCTCCATACGGCTGTTTATTTCTGCTGCCATTTTGGCTATTTCCGAGATCGCGGACTCCGTAAACTCCAGCTCGACTCCTTCTGTCTCCAAAAGCGCTATATATTGCTTTATCAGCGCGTTTTTCGGCTCTGTCAGGATTCGGACGAAGTCCTCTTCCGACAGGCTGTCCAGTTCTACTCTTATCGGAAGCCGTCCCTGAAGTTCAGGGATCAGATCGGATGGCTTTGAGACGTGGAAAGCTCCGGCTGCGATGAATAGAATGTGGTTCGTGCTTACCGGACCGTACTTCGTAATGACAGTAGAGCCTTCTATGATCGGCAGGATGTCCCGTTGGACGCCTTCGCGGGAGACCTGTGGTCCTCCGCCATCGCCGCCGCGTTCACGTCCTGCTATTTTGTCCATTTCATCGACAAAAATAATCCCGGACTGCTCCGTTCGTTCTACCGCTTCCCGTGTGACCTGGTCGTGGTCTATCATCCCGCGCGCGGCCTCATCCGCGAGTATCTTGCGGGCCTCAGCGATGGTAACTTTTCGTGTTTTCTTTTTCTTCGGCATCATATTGCCGAGCATTCCCGGCAGGTCCATCCCCATCTCTTCCATTCCCTGCTGGGTAAAGACCTGGAGAAAAGGACTTGCGCTTTCCTCGACCTCTACTTCTATCTGCTTGTCATCGAGGAATCCCGAAACAAGCTGGTCGCGGAGTTTTTGCCTGATCCGTTGTTTTCTTTCCGCTGCAGACCTGTAGTCTTCCTCTTCCGCAGCCGTTTCCGCAGGTTCCTTAGGCGGTTCCTCCTGATATGTGCCAGGGAACATATTGCCCAGCGCTTCAAGCCACGGCTGACGCGATGCAGCTTGCCTGGGATGCCTCAGCGGAGGCTCCAGAAGGTCGAGTATTTGATCTATAGCCGCCTCTTCAGCCCTTGGTTTCACTTCTTCGATCTTCTTGTTTTCAACCATCCGAACTGCAAGCTGTACGAGGTCACGAACCATAGAATCGACATCGCGCCCGACATATCCGACCTCGGTAAACTTGGTAGCCTCTACTTTTATAAACGGCGCTGCAGTGAGGCTTGCCAGCCTTCGCGCTATCTCGGTCTTCCCGACGCCCGTCGGCCCGATCATCAGGATATTCTTCGGGATGACTTCTTCCCTTAGTTCGTCAGAGAGCATACGTCGGCGGTATCTGTTCCTGAGCGCTACGGCAACCGCTCGTTTTGCTTTGTCCTGGCCGATTATATATCTGTCGAGTTCTTCGACAATTCGTTTAGGTGTCAATTGATCTGCATTAACCACAGTTATTCTCCAAAATCCTTATATCTCCTCGATAGTGAGTTTATCATTCGTATATATACATATGCTTGAAGCAACTTTTAATGCTTCCTCGACTATTTCTTTCGCGGACAGGTCAGTATGCGCACGCAGCGCGCGTGCCGCTGCAAGAGCAAAGCCGCCGCCGGAGCCGATTGCCGCTATATCATCATCAGGTTCCAATACTTCGCCATTTCCAGATATGACCAGTAAATACTGTGGGTCGGCAACGATCATAATCGCCTCAAGCCTTCGGAGGACCCTGTCAGTCCGCCATTCTTTTGCGAACTCTATCAGTGCGCGGCGAAGATTGCCATGAGACTCCTGGAGCTTCGATTCGAACTTATCAGTAAGCGCCTGTGCATCGGCAACGGAACCCGCGAACCCGACGACCACTTTGTCCTGATATATTCTACGGACTTTTCTGGCGGACTGTTTCATAATAGTGTTTTCAAGAGTTACTTGTCCGTCACCGCCGACGGCTACTTTACCGTCTTTTTTTACCGCAACTATCGTTGTGCCGTGCATCTGCATGTTTTTATGTAGCCTCCTCGGTCTTTGCGCGGGGATGTGCCCTGTCATAGACCTCTTTTAATCGTTCCCGCGTAACGTGAGTATAAATCTGTGTAGTCGATGCGCTTTCGTGTCCCAACAGTTCCTGGACGGACCTCAAATCCGCTCCATGTGCAAGAAGATGTGTCGCAAACGTATGCCGAAGCGAATGCGGGCTGATCTTGAGTGAATCGGAGACCATCGCTACGTATTTATCGACAATTCTCCCAACACTTCTTGCCGTCAATCTGCCGCCCCTGTAGTTGAGAAACAGCGCGCTGCACTGGTCTTGTGATTTTACAGCGAGTATTGGGCGTGCGGCTGATATATATTCCGCTATAGCCTCCATCGCAGCCCTTCCGAGCAGCACTACACGCTCCTTGGAACCCTTTCCGACGGTCCTTACCTCATCGGTTTCACCAATATCATCGAGATCCATAGCCACGAGTTCGCTTACGCGGAGTCCGGTGGCATATAGTGTCTCCAGGACGGCTCTGTCCCGCAGTCCCAGGGGTTCGGATGGATCAGGCGCTTCGAGGATTACATCTATCTGTTCTTCTCTTAAGAATTTAGGCAGCTTCTTTTCTTTCCTGGGCGGGACTACACCCGACGTAGGGTCTGCGTCGAGGACACCTTTTCTAACGAGATACGTGAAGAAGGATCGAAGCGCCGCAATCTTTCGCGCAACAGATGTCTTTTCGCACCCCTGCCTTTGGAGATGAGCAAGGAACCTGCGGATCAGCGGATAGTCCCAAGTCTCGGTCTGAGCTTCCTTTGCGAACTCCAGAAACTGTACAATATCGCTGGAGTAACTGCGAAGCGTGTGAGGGGACACTCTTTTTACGATCTTAAGATAGTCGATAAACCTGTCGAGGTCCTTTTCCATATCGACCGATTGTAGCACGCAAGGGTAGGGAAGAGTCAAGGCCGCGCATTGCCCGAGTCTTTTACGGAAGCCGGAAAAGATTTACCTGCGGTTTCAGCCTTTCTATGGATTCCATGCCGCAGTATCCGGCTCCATATATCATAGCGTTGGCGGCACCCGCCGCAGTCCCTGCCGCAAGCGCTTTGGGGATGTCTCCATCTCGAATCAGTGCATCTACAAACGCAGCGACAAGTGAATCACCCGATCCGACAGCGCTTACAAAGTCTATATCAGGAGGAACAGCCTGCCAGGAAACCTTACCGTTCGTTGCAAGAGCGCCCGCTCTGCCCATAGAGACTACTGCGAGGCGTATACCCCTATTGACCAGTTTTTTTGCAGCCTTAAGAATTTCTTCCATGGTATAAAGCTCTGAACCGACATAAGCGGAAAGCTCGGCTACATTCGGTTTTACCATATCCGGGAGCGCCGTAAGCCCTGAACGTAAATGCTCGCCGCTCGAATCGAGTACAACATATACACCGGCGGCTTTTGCTGTTGTTATCGCACGGGCATAGAAATCGTCAGGCACGCCGGGAGGAGCGCTGCCGGAGAGTATAAGGTGAGAAGCGCCTTTTATGAGAGATTCTATCTTCGCATGCATCGCTTCGACCTCTTCTGCGCTCACGAATGGGCCGTTTTCATTCACTTCGGTCTGAGTCCGCCTTGTTGAATCTACTATGGCGATGCAGATGCGGGATTCCCCTTTTACTTTTATGAAATCATAAGGAATATCTTCGTTTTTCAGGCTGGATTCGATGAGTCCGCCGTTGTAACCGCCTATGAACCCGCTTGCGACTGTCGGCTGTCCAAGGGTG
The DNA here is from genome assembly GCA_039680575.1 of Armatimonadota bacterium. Classification (GTDB taxonomy): domain Bacteria; phylum Armatimonadota; class UBA5829; order UBA5829; family DTLH01; genus JBDKSP01. Next base: position 27,068 of record JBDKSP010000062.1, on the reverse strand, counting down.
TGGAGGACCCTTGCGACATTTATCCCTTTTCCGCCTGCAACGCTCCGCTGGTCGTATGGTCGGTGCACCCGGTCCAATGTAAAGTTTTCTACTGTATAAGTTTTATCTACCGCTGCATTCAGCGTTACCGTAACAATCAATACTAACACAGCCTCCATGCGCATAATGCTGACGATATTCTACGTCCTGCGCACTGTAAAGTCAAAACAGACTTAATCCGTATGTAACATACCTGAAACATAAATGCGAGATAATATTGCCTGATGCTGATCCATTTGCAGCGTGCAAATACAGCATATTTAGTATTTTTAAGGAGCCAGAGAATGAGTGAGATGAAAGAACCAGTTGCAAAATTCTTCGGAACGAATGTTTTCAGCGAAGCGGTTATGCGCGAACGCCTGCCGAAGAATATTTTCAACTTGATGAAGCAGACAATAGATCAAGGAGTGCCGCTGGATTCGTCGATTGCCAATGTAGTTGCCAACGCGATGAAGGACTGGGCTATCGAAAAGGGCGCTACGCACTTCTGCCACTGGTTCCAGCCGATGACTGGAATGACTGCCGAAAAGCACGATTCCTTTATCTCACCGACTGCCGACGGACGCACCATTATGGAGTTTAGCGGCAAAGAATTGATACAGGGTGAGCCTGATGCATCCTCCTTCCCTTCTGGCGGACTACGCTCCACATTCGAGGCGCGCGGTTATACAGCATGGGACTGCACATCACCTGTATTCGTGAAAGAGAACGGCTCCATTGTCACGCTCTATATCCCCAGCGCATTCTGCTCCTATAACAGCCAGGCGCTGGACAAAAAGACCCCGCTTCTGCGCTCTATGGCAGCTATAAACAAGCAGTCCATACGTGTGTTGAGAGCCCTCGGAAATACTACATCTAAGCGTGTTATTACCACACTCGGTGCGGAACAGGAATACTTCCTGGTGGATAAGAATTATGCCGAACAGAGGCTGGACCTTATCCTCACCGGAAGAACGCTTTTTGGCGCGCTGCCCCCAAAAGGGCAGGAGATGGAAGACCATTATTTCGGCGCTATACACGAACGGGTTGCGCGCTTTATGAACGAAGTGAACTGCGAGCTTTGGAAGCTGGGAGTTTCCGCAAAAACCCAGCATAACGAAGTCGCACCCGCGCAATACGAGCTTGCACCAGTGTTTGCTACAGTTAACGTAGCGACCGACCAAAACCAGCTTACGATGGAGATAATGAAGAAGGTCGCGTTGAGACACGATATGATGTGCCTGCTTCATGAAAAGCCGTTTGCCGGCGTCAACGGTTCAGGAAAGCACAACAATTGGAGTCTTGTCACAGACGATGGAATAAACCTGCTTGAGCCGGGTAAGACACCGCACGAAAACGAACAGTTTTTGATCTTCCTCTGCGCTGTAATCCGGGCAGTCGATAAATATGCGAAACTGCTCAGATCGAGTGTTGCCGTTGCCGGGAATGAATACCGGCTTGGTGCGAACGAAGCACCACCTGCTATTGTCTCAGTGTTCCTTGGAGACCAGTTGTCGGATATTCTCGACCAGCTTTCAACGAAAAACGGCACACGGACGGCGTCTAAAGCCAGAGGAAAACTGCAGCTCGGTATCGACACGATGCCGCCGCTTCCGATGGATTCAACAGACAGAAACAGAACGTCACCTTTCGCATTTACGGGCAACAAATTCGAGTTCAGAATGGTCGGCTCGACTCAATCGACAGCCGGTCCGAATTATGTTCTGAACACCGCAGTTGCTGACGTGCTTTCTGAAATAGCAGATGAGCTTGAAAAGGCGGATGACGTTAACAAAAAGGCTCAGGAGATACTGCGGAATATCTCAAAGAAGCACAGGAATATAATATTTAACGGCGACAACTACTCAGATGATTGGGTGAAAGAAGCCGAAAAGCGCAGCTTACCTAATATAAGGAGCTCGGTAGATAGCCTTCTGGCCATGCTGGAGCCGGAATCTGCCGATTTATACGAGCGGCATGGTGTTCTTTCCAAGAATGAGCTCCACGCAAGGCATGAAATCCTTCTTGAGAGATACTGCAAGACGATCAGGATAGAAGCGCTGACGACGATCAACATGGCTAAACGCAAGATATTACCTGCTGTTATCGATTATTCCGGTAGTCTTGCCGCTGCGACGAGCGCGTGTGAAGTCGCCGGAGCATGCTGCACGGCGCACAAAGATATATTGAACGAAGTCTGTACGCTTATCAGCTCTCTTCGCACAAATGTGATGGCGCTTGAATCGGCAGTCGAAAAAGCGAGCGACATTTCCGATCTGAATAAGCAGGGTGAGTGTTACAGAGACGTCGTTATACCGGCTATGAGCGCTGTTCGAGCCGATTCTGATAAGCTGGAAGGAATTGTGGACGCAGAAGTCTGGCCGCTTCCGACATATGCGGAAATGCTCTTTATAAAGTAGGCTGAAGATCTATATAATTCGCATGTAAAACATAATATTCAAACCTTCTGCCTGAGGAGTTTAGCAATGATCAGCCTGGGGTAAAAGTAGACAAACACCAACCTCTACAGTGATTAGTTATGGACAAAGGAGGTGTCCGAATGTCTACCAGGCAGAGGGGGTTTGCGTCAATGGACCCCAGCAAGCAGAGAGAGATAGCGCGAAAAGGCGGTCGTGCTGCCCATGAAAAAGGCACTGCTCACGAGTGGGACAGCAACGAAGCCAGGGTCGCCGGCCGGAAGGGCGGCGAGGCAAGCCATGGCGGCGGGCGCAAGAAAAAATCCCAGCGCTAATCTCGATCCGCTGCAATACTTACGATAGGTACGACGGCAGGCGTCCATATAATTCGAAATGGGCGCCTGCTTTCATTTATCCGATATCCTAATGTTTCGGGATCGCAGTTCGTCTCGAAACAATACTTCCCACTCTTCTCTACAGCTTCACATCCGCCACCGCAATAACCGCTGTTCCCGGTACTCGTTTCAGGTTGCCGATGACGTTTTCCGTTTCGATGGGGACCAGTCCTCTCAGTCTAACTCTGTCACCGAATTGGCCTTCAACTTGTGCAACTGCAGTAACTTTGACGACCTGCGCGGCGGATCCGCTGACGAGTGCAGCACCTATACGAAGTCCGCTCCCGACACTTATGATAGGCACGACCTTCTGAGCAGTATCCACATCCGCGGCACCTCTGCCTATTGGCGCAGGTGTAGTCGGCGGTGTAATTGCAACCGGTGTTCCTGTCATAGCCTTCCTCAATTGGCTTGCCCATGACGACGCAAGGCCGCTGGGTGTGGTATTGTTAACCATTGCGTGCGCGTTGTCCGCAGTAATCAGCATTTCACCTCTCGCGATGACTCCCCAATATGACCCAATGCGCCCGGAACTTATTTCTGATGGAGAAAGGTTGCTCATTTGTGAGAGCCGTTGAGCGACTAAGGACGCTCTCTCGGCAGGACTCAGTCCGCCTGCCGAAAATCTCAGCCTGATGGGAACCTGGTTGTCTACAACCAATTCGCCGACCTGGATACCACCCATATTCACCGTGCGGGACGTAAATACTACCCCATAGGCTGACGCTGCTATCGTCAGTAAAGCCAACGCTGCAATAATTGGCACATAGCGTTTCATCTGCATCCTCCTAAAGCTTGAAGTCGATCAACGCGGAAAGTCCTACGCCTTCGACCCGTTTAACGCCCTTAAGAACATTTGTGGAACTTACAGGAATAAACAGTTTTGCCCTAAGGCTATTGCCGATCCGGGTCTCGCCCTGAGCCACAGCTTTGACAGTATTTACAAGACTCGGTGGTCCGGCGACCTGAGCAGCGCCTATATAGGAGCCTGTACCGATAGATAATATCGGTACTACTTTTGTCGTTCCTTCCCATTCGACTCCGCGCTGCGCCATCAGCGTGTTCAGTCCGCTGTTGATCTGGTTGCCATAGACCCTTACGGCGTACCCGATACCGAATGCGGTGAGCGCATCTCCGATGTCGATGGCTGGAGTCGGTAAGCTGGTCACAAGAAGAAGAACGGCAGTAATTACCATCATGAGCATGAATCCTGACCGCATAAAATCACCTCCGCTGGAAATATGAAGAAATCATGCGGTAATGAATTACCCGCTCGCAAGCTGGTGAAAACACGAAGATATGGGATGTTAGTTCAACATAGACCACCTGACGAACCTTACCTGGCCTGCGTTGAACCACGAGTGATCTTGCTACTTCGGATGTTCCTCGATATTTAGGCGCGATAATAGCGTGAAAGAGTGAATATTAACTGCGATTAATCGGAAACTTCGCCGATGAGTCTGTCTGCCAATGCGCTGGGGGTCGGTTCGATTACAGCAACAGGGCATGATAACGCTTCTGATAGCTCCGATACCGTCATATTATCGAGAAAAGCGCCGTCACGAAGCATTACGGTCGGGATAAAGACAAAATCTCCCAGATCCTGTCCCTTTAACTGGTTGACTAGATCCTTCCCGGTCAAAAGTCCTGTAACGGTTACACTTTCACCGAAGAATTCGTTCGTAATCGGAGCAACAAGCACATGGAGGTTCTCCACCTTGTTCAGTTCAATCGTAAACTCTTCAATAATCGGAGCGGCCAGAGTCGATGTTACAACTGTGGCCTTAACAGGGTGGGGGATGCTCTCAGGTAGACGGCTTAGTGTTTTTCGGGCGTCATCCATAAACCGGCGTACAATACCGATGCCGTTTTCAAGCTGTGGAAAACCTTCATATGATGAAGCAGACGATACTGGTATTCCTGAAGCCAGGTAGAGTTCATCCGACGCCCATACAAGTCTTGTACCCAGGTCTTTCCTGAGTTTCTTTTGCCATCTCCGCACCTGCTGGACGATTTTTCCGGCAGCGACAGGATCGATTGCGTCTATCGCAGGTCCGGCTTGCCTGTGTCTGGTCAACCCCACAGGCACTATGCCAATAGAGGCGACGCCTGGATAAAGCGATGCAAGGTCATGTATCGTCTGTTCCAGCTTCTTTCCGTCGTTTACTCCGGGGCATACGACAATCTGCGTATGGATAGTGATCTTCCCCGCTGCAAGAGTATGCAGTTGTTGCATGATATCCGGGGCATGTTCGTTTCGAAGGATGGTGTTTCTGAGTTTGGGGTCGGTTGAGTGTACAGATACGTAAAGTGGTGATAGTCGCTGCTCGATAATCCGCTCGATGTCTTTCCCATCGACATTAGTGAGCGTTACGAAATTGCCATGAAGGAACGAAAGCCGGTAATCGTCATCCCGGAGATAAAGGGAAGGCCGCATCCCCTGTGGCAATTGGTGAACAAAGCAGAATATACATCGGTTCCCGCATGTACGGACTCCATCGAACAACTCGTCTTCGAATTCGACACCAAGAGGATCGTCATAATCCTTTTCTATGGATATCTCAGCCTCATCATTGCCTCTCCTGACGATTAGATTGACATTCTCATCCGCTGAATAGAAGCGATAGTCAATTATATCGCCAATAGGATGATCGTTGATGCTGACTATAATATCCCCTGGGAGGATTCCAGCCTCTTCCGCTATACTACCTGATTCAATTTTGGCAATTTTGCCGCCATGTACTTCTGTCAAACTTCTTCCAACCTATCTTGCACTTCCTTGATAAGCCAATCGGGAGTCGATGCTCCGGCAGTGATCCCTGCCGTCGACTTTCCGGTCAGCCATTCATCCTTGATTTCGGCTGCAGTTTCTATATGATAGGTGGGTACTCCAGCTTCTTCACAAAGCTCTCTCAGCCTGTTGGTATTGGCACTGTTTCGCCCACCAATAACGAACATAACATCTACTTCCGGAGCTACGGCATGTGCAGCTTCCTGCCTTTGCCTGGTGGCAACACATATAGTGTTAACAGCTCGAACATCCTTCGCTTTCCGGCGTATGATAGCTACGACATTCTGAAAATGGTCTTCCGTTTGGGTGGTCTGTGCGACTACTCCTACCCTGTCCGGCCAGTCGTATTCTTCGGCTTCGGCAGAAGATCTGATCGCAACCGCGCCGGGACCTGCTGCAGATAGTATACCCTTAACTTCGGAATGCGCAGGGTCACCGACTACGACAACCTGCATTCCCGCTTTTGCCAACTCTCTTACGGTGCGATGGACCTTCGCAACATAAGGGCATGTTGCATCGATGATCTCATCGCATATTTCCCGAGCCTTGTCCAGTTTTTCCTGGGCAACGCCGTGAGACGGCATTACTATCCGCTTTATTCTCTCGCCTTCAATGTCCGTTGTGACTGTAACTCCGGCTGCCTCCAGGCGTTTTACTTCCTGCGGATTATGAATGAGCGGCCCGAAAGTATGGAGCGGTCCGCCCGATTCTACAGCTTTTGTAACGAGCTCTATCGCTCTTCTTACCCCAAAGCAGAACCCTGCATGTTCTGCTATTATCACTTGCATACTTATTATCTCACCTATAGGGTTTAAACGATTAAGATGCATCCGTCGATATCTTTATCCTTATTATAACCACATCACGACAAATTATACCAGTCATTCTTTAAAATTTCTTCAGCCAAGGCATCATTTTGCGCATTTTGTCGCCGACAGTATCGACTAAAAGGTTATTATTGCTACTGCGCGAAGCGTTCAATACCGGCTGGTTTGTCTGGTTTTCATGAATCCACTCACCGGCAAACTCCCCGGACTGAATCTCAGTAAGTATCTGGCGCATCTTCTCCCTTGCCGATTCATCTATAATGCGGGGTCCGCGTGTATAATCACCGAACTCTGCTGTATTGGAAATGCACTTACGCATCCAGGCTATGCCGCCTTCATGCACCAGGTCGACAATCAGCTTGAGTTCATGAAGACATTCGAAATAAGCAACTTCGGGCTGGTATCCGGCTTCTACCAACGTCTCGAATCCGGCCTGCACCAGCGCGGTGGCGCCGCCGCATAAGACAGCCTGTTCACCGAAGAGATCGCATTCAGTTTCTTCTTTGAATGTCGTTTCGATTATGCCAGCGCGAGATGAGCCTATACCATCAGCATAAGCAAGCGCTATATCTCTTGCGCTTCCGGTCGCATCCTGGTGGACTGCGATAAGCGCCGGAAGCCCCCGGCCTTCGGTGTAAAGCCTCCTCAGCATCTTGCCGACACCTTTAGGCGAGACCAATGCTACATCTACATCAGGGGGAGGGACTATAAGTTTATAGAGGATATTGAACCCATGTGCGAAAAGCAGGGACTTGCCTGAAGTCAGGTTCGGCGCGATTTCATCTTTGTACACCTGCGCCATAAGTTCATCCTGTGTGAGGACCTGTATGATATCGGCTTGACGCGCAGCTTCAGACGCTGAGAGCGGTTGAAAACCATCAGCCACGGCTTTCTTGAAGTTCTCGCTGCCGGGACGGTTGCTTACGATTACATCCAGACCGCTGTCCCTCAGGTTCAACGCATGCGCATGTCCCTGGTTACCATAGCCGATGATTGCGATCCTTTTACCGTTCAACACATCCGGCCTTATATCGCTTCTGCTATAAATCTTCGCTGGCATTGAACGATTTCTCCCTGCTTGATTCTGTGCCTTCACACAGGCTCTTGATGCTATACGACCGTTGTATCGCAAATCCCGCGCATATACCAATTACAGTAAAAACTGCTAATTGAATAGCAATACAAACGGTATTTGTATAGCCGAAGTGTTCTCCGACTGCTGTATACATCCGCCAAAGGCCGAAAACAACGGTCCCTGTAAACCCGATTATGACTCCAATCACAGAACCGCCGACGATGCGCTTGCGGATAAGCCCAACTATCGCACCTATGACCAGTCCTGCGGCTGGAGCGGAAACAGCGACAATCTTGAGTATCACTTCTACTTGTTCCTGGGTAATTATCTCTTTCACTGCACAATCCTTCAGATAACGCTCCGTCAGCCAAGAACTCTGGTCAACCTGTCCGATACATCTTTTGCGAAATTACGGATATAACCTTCCACAAACTCTTTGATGTCGAGTGTTTTATCTTCTATAAGCGGGGTCATATCCATAGCAAAAGCGATACTGGTCGAATCATCCACACCATGGGAAGCATGATAAGTAGCATTCGCACGGCGTCTGCCCATGGTCGCAAGGTCATATCTCTTGCCGCCTGCGATCTGTGAATCGAAAACCCCAAGAAGCGCTGTGGCGAGATTTTCGTGAGCTGCGACGTCCAAAACAGTCTTGTCGGCATCCGCCAGCCAATCAAGACTTCTCCAAACTTCACAGCCATAGACAGCTTTTGGCCTGTCTTCTTTGGGAAGTGTCCTGATAGCTTTTATAACCTTTGTAGCGGTTCCTATATGGGTGTCATGCTTGTCCGCCAGGTTATGCGTGTATACATAATTCGGCTTGGCTGCAGCAAATAAGCACGCCAGATCATCGACTACATCCGTATTTTCCGGGTCTTTGACAGCCGAGCTGGGGAAATCGAGCAGAGCCTGCGCGGTATACTCACCCACAAAAGCGGCTTTCTTCTGCTCGACTCTTCTGACTTTTCTCATCTCGTCATCGGTATATTTGGCGTATATGTCATCTCTAGGGCTGCCTGCTCCGTCGGTTACAACAACCCCAAGGAACCATTTGTCACTCTGTCCGAAGCACTCGAGCACGCCCTTGAACGCCATGATTTCGAGATCATCCTGGTGAGCAGAGATACCCATATGGGTCGTTCGTTTGATAGCATCTTCGACAGGTGTGTTATCAGGAACGAATATTTCGGATGTGTTCATATGAAACTTCATTGCTATCACTTCTTTCTTCAAAATCAACTTAACGACGGCAGACTTGCAGCAGCAACGGCCTGTCCAACACGCCGGCTTGACTCATCTTCCGGCAGGTGGAGTTCTATCTTTTTATATAGTGATGGAAACTCTTTAGTGAGGACTTCTTTAGCTTTTTTGATGAGAATTCCACCGCCATTGCCCGAAGTCACTCGTCCAAGGATCAATACGTGCTCAATATCATAGAAATCAGCGTAATGCGCTATCGCATAACCAAGATATACGCCGATTGTTTCCCAGATCTGCTCTGCGCGCTTGTCACCGGCAGCATGAAGCTTCTGCACGGATTTCAGCTTATCTGCGAGTGTCTGGGAATCATCAAGCCGGATCCCGACCTTTGATGCAAGACGGAAAACACCCTGCTGCGTAAGGTAGTTTGCACCAACACCGGCATCACCGGACCACTCATCTACGGGCGCATTTAACTGGATATCTATAGGCGCAAATGCGAGTTCATTCAGCCAGCCAGTAATATTTCCTTCGGGGTTGACATATCCCGCAGCTTCGCTGGATCCCATAGCAATGCCGAGGACCGCATTATCCGAGAGCGACATAGACCCGGCAAGCGCTGTAACCTCACCATCGTTAACTACATCGAAAGGGATGTTGTTCCAATCCTTCTTCATATCGATGAAAAGGTTTTTGATCTTGGTGCCGAACAGGTTCTTGGGGATACCTCTAAAGAGTGAAGCGACCTTTACGTGGTTATTGATATAAACTCCGGCAGAGCTTCCACCGATTGCATCGACTCTTGGCATATACGATGCTGCTTTCTTGAGCGCTGCCATTATTTCGCTGTAATGATAATTCGGATCGGTCTGATTTCGGGGGTCCCAAACGACTTCTTCGCTGAAAACAGGTTCTCCGTCTATGACCGCGGCTACCTTTCGGTCACTTGCGCCGAGATCGAAGCCGATTCTGCAGCCTTCAAGGTGTCTTCCAAGTGGAGCAGCCTCTTCCTGTGTTTCAGGAACATCATTTGCGTCGACGGCTTCGACTGTGAAAGGCTTTTCATATACTCCGCCCATAAAGTTGAAATCAAATGCACGCTTTCCGGTTGTGGAATAGGCTTCCTTAATGTGCTCCCCGATTTCTTTAGGACCTCCGATGATTACCTTCCAACCTCCGCGCTGCCAGAGAAGGAACTTCACAAGCCTTTCAGCGTACACCTTATTCGCTGGCATATCAGCCGGGTCGCTTGACGCGATTGTCTTGTAAGTTGAAATTGAGCCGTCACCGCGTTCGAGTGCGATAACAAGCGGTACGGAATGCCCTTCAGCCTGGATTCTTTCTCTGAACTCCCTATTTGCCAGGACACTTGGTTTGAAATCAGGGTCGAGAGGCGGAATAATTCTTGGTTTTGCCGAGTCAATGTAACGTTGCATTAGTTTCCTCACTAAAAATCGGTCAATCGTCATTTACTATCGACAGATGCCGGTAAATATAATGCCCATACTATAACTACGGACGTAACGGTCCATTAAGGGCCGCAAATATATTTCCTTACTAAAAATTCAGGGCAGGGAAATACCCTGCCCCTATTAATACACGCTTTTTTTGTCTAGTTTCCGGTCCCTCGCATTGCGGCGATCTTCTTTGTGAGCATAGGGACGATTTCCAGGCAGTCGCCGACAAATCCGAAGTCCGCAACCTGGAAAATCGGCGCGTTAGGGTCTTTGTTGATCGCAATGATCGTATCTGAGCTCGACATTCCGGCTAGGTGCTGTACAGCTCCGCTTATTCCACAGGCAATGTATATCTTGGGACATACAGTCTTTCCTGTCTGTCCGACCTGGTGAGAGTAGGGGATCCAACCAGCATCTACGGCAGCGCGGCTTGAGCCTACAGCACCTCCGAGAGCCTTCGCGAGCTCTTCTAGCATAGCGAAGTTCTCAGGAGCCTGGATTCCTCGTCCGCCGGAGACGATAATGTCCGCGTCGACGATATTTACAGTGTCTTCGACCAGCTTGATGAACTCAAGGATCTCACTGCGGGAACCGAATAGCTTAGATTTGGGCTCAATCTTAACGATCTCAGGCTTACTGCCATTCGACGACTTCGGCGATGTCGGAATAACCTTATGGCGGACTGTTGCCATCTGCGGCCTTGTGTAAGGGCAGACGATCTCGGCCATAATGTTGCCGCCGAATGCGGGTCTTGTCTGATGCAAAAGCCCGTCTTCGCCTATTGCAAGTCCGGTGCAGTCTGCAGTAAGGCCTGTATAGAGCTGGACAGCTACTCTTGCAAGGAATGACCTTCCGACTGTCGTTGCTCCGGCAAGGACTATCTCAGGTTTGAGCTCTCTGCAGAGATCTGTAAGGACGCGAGTATATTTCTCTGCGTCATAGCACTCAAGTTCCGGAGATTCATAGACAAGCACTTTATCTATAGGATACTCGGAGAGTAACTGTGCAACGTTGTCTAGCTTATCGCCTAAAACCACTACAGCTAGCTCGCTCTTTCGTGCATCAGCAAGCTGCCTTCCGGCTGTGATAAGCTCAAGAACAACCGGGGAGAGTTCGCCTTTCCACTGCTCGCCAAAAACCCAGACACCGCTATACTGCGAAAGGTCTTCCTTTGCCTGTTTTTCGATCTCTATAGTAATAGCTCGGAAACGGCATGTGGACACGCAGGACCCGCAAAAAGTACATTTGTCGAGGTCTATGGTAGCAAGCTTGTCATTAACTTCTATTGCACCCTGAGGGCACGCCCTGGTGCAAAGGGTACAACCAGTACATTTTTCATTGATTACTCTAATTGACATCGAACTAGATAATCTCCATCTCTTTCAGCAAACCGGCCAGCTTATCGGCGAGCTCGGGTGATTCACCAGTCCATCTCTCGCCGCCTTCGCGGTGCGGAGGAGAGAAAATCTTGATAACCTGTGTAGGCGAACCCAAAAGGCCGACTTTATCAGCAGGTGCGTCTATATCAGCAGCTTTCCAAACGGTAATCTCTGCCTTTTTCGCGTTCATCTTACCTCGAAGAGATGGAGTTCTGGGCTCATTTATCTCTTTTACGACCGTCAAAACAGCTGGAAGACGAAGTGAGACTACCTCATAACCGTTCTCGATAAGTCTTTTAACGACGATCTTCTTCTTTTCGATAGTTTCGATCTTTGCGACATACGCCGCCTGGGCATAGTCCAGATGAACAGCGGTCCCAGGCCCGACCTGGCCGGTGTCGCCGTCAATTGCCTGCATTCCGCAGAAAACAAGATCAGGCTCTATCTTTGTGAGGCCTTTGGCAAGAGCAAAAGATGTTGCCCAGGTATCGGCGCCGGCAAATGCTCGGTCGCACAAAAGAACTGCTTCATCCGCGCCAAGCGAAATCGCCTCTCTGAGTGCAGCATCTGCCTGCGGCGGTCCCATAGTGATTACCGTTACCGTCGCCTCTTCACCTTTCTCCAAAAGCCGTTCTTTTACGCGGACGGCTTCCTCAAGTGCATACATATCGAACGGGTTTACCTGTGACTCTACACCTTCGCGTACCAAGGTATTAGTCTCAGGATTGATCTTAACTTCCGTTGTCTGCGGCACTTGCTTTATACAGACAGCAATCTTCAAACTAAGACTCCTTTTTACTAAATACGGCAATCAGCTTTTGAGCGATAAGCCCGTTGCCGCTTCACACAATGCTATTATATTCTCTACCGGAACCTCCGGCATAAGTACTTCATGACTCGGGGATATAATCCAGCGTTCACCGAATACATCCCTCAATCTTGAAACCTCATCTTTCACTTTTTGCGGTGTGCCACGCCACATAAGTTCTTGTGTGTCGACTCCACCGACAAAAACGATCTTTCCTTTAAAATCCCTGGCGAGATTCTCTGCAGCCATTCCCTTTGCCTTTGCCTGAAGTGGATGGAGGCCGTCCATACCGGCTTCGACCAGCATCGGGATTACCTTTGAGACTGCTCCGCAGGAATGCAACTGAGAATACACGCCGAATGACTTTGCAAGGTCTATCAATTCCTTGAAATACGGAAGAACGAACTCCCTGAACATAGCAGGGCTTACAAACAGGTCTTCCTGTGTCCCAAAATCATTAAAGAAAAAGAATACATCAACCGTGTCTCTGGCTTCAGAGAAGACACGCCTGTTCACAGCGAGATGAAAATCAACAACCCTTCTCGCAACCGCATGGACTATATTCGGATTGGTATACATCTTCATGAAGTAATTCTCCATGCCGAAGAATTCCGCGACTACATGAAAGAAACAGCTGCTTGCACCTCCGAATAGAGCATATTCAGAATTCCGTTCAGACCAGTTCCTGATGGGAACAAGGTCGATATACGATGCGTCCGGCCATGGGTAATCGTCAAGCTCCGACTCATCCTCACAATTGGCAAAGCAGCCGGGCTGTCCGAGGCTGGTTCTTGAACCGATACCATACATAGGATCAAATAGAGGTATACCTTCAGGATGCCTGTAGCAAGACCAGTCAGCGGCTATCCACCGGCAGTCGTCACCGACAATTTGTCTTACGGCATCATCCGTATCGACTCCAAAATACTCGTAAAGATTCTTACGAGTCTCCTCATGCGGATGACCAAGCCAGAAGCCAGGCCGGTCCGCAGGCTTACCATCATATATTGCTTTTATTCTCTCTCTTGGTATCATATGTAGAATACGTAAGGATTTAGGAGATAGGATTAAGGATCCAGGGTGATATATTTCCATCGTTCCCCCTAAATCCTAGATCCTTAAATCCTAAATCCTTTCTTCTCGATCAAGAATACTACAGATTTATTTTATTAGCTTCAGCTCTGAGCTGCTGCCGCAACAAGACCTCTACCGATCTCGTCACGCTGAATCTGATTTGTTCCTTCGTAGATCTGCGTGATCTTTGCATCGCGCATATACTTCTCGATAGGATACTCTTTCATATAACCGTACCCGCCGAACACCTGAATAGCGTTCGTTGTGACTTCCATCGCAACATCTGACGCGAAGCACTTAGCCATTGCGGAATATGTGGTCGCCTTCCTCGGCGCTGCCTTGTCGATCCACCTGGCTGTGGAATAAATAAGCGCTCTTGATGCTTCGACCTTCATTGCCATATCTGCGAGCATGAAGCGGAGTCCCTGGAAACTGGAGATAGGCGCTCCGAACTGCTTCCTCTGGCGGCTGTACTGGACCGCAAGGTCAAGCGCTCCCTGCGCGATACCCAGAGCCTGAGCGCCGACGCCCGGCCGTGACATATCGAATGTCTTCATTGCTGTAAAGAACCCTGTTCCACGCTTTCCGAGCATATTCTCAGCAGGGATTCGGCAGTCCTGGAAAACCAGTTCGCGTGTTGCGGATGCGCGGATTCCGAGCTTATCCTCTTTTTTGCCGAAGGTGAAGCCGGGAGTGTCCTTTTCAACTATGAATGCAGATACGCCGCGTGCGCCACGATCAGGATCGGTTACAGCGAAGATTGTATATATCTCAGCTTCTCCACCGTTTGTGATCCACTGCTTCGTTCCATTAAGTATAAATGAATCTCCATCCTGGACGGCTCTCGTCTGCATACCTGATGCGTCGGAACCGGCGTTGGCTTCGGTAAGACCGAAAGCAGCAAGTGTTCCAGCCGCGATTCTCGGCAGATATTTGGCTTTTTGCTCTTCACTTGCGGAAACGAGGATCGGCATAGTCCCAAGTCCTGTAGCAGCAAATGAAAGTGAGATACCTCCGCAGGCTTTTGAAAGCTCTTCGGCGACGATCACCATATTCATAATGGGGTTGCCGCCAGCCATACCGTCGTATTTCTCATCTATAAATACGCGGAAGAGATCCGCTTCGGCTATTGCTTTGACTACAGGCCAAGGGAACTCACCTGTCTCGTCATAATGCGCAGAAACCGGTCTGATCTTCTTCTCGGCGATGTCTTTCGCTACGTCACGCATAAACTGCTGTTCTTCCGTGAAGAAATAATCCATATTGAAGTGTCTCCTCCTCAAAAGGCCGTAAAGCGGCTTGTATGTAAATTATCGATAATACATTTACGGGTACAAATAATCCCATCCCGGCTATTTTAACCGAAGAGCCGGAGTAGCGTCAAATCGGAGTAGGCTAAGCGAGCAAATACCATGCTATTATTTGCTCGCAATTTGACTTATTAGAACCACTGGGAATATACTTCTTTAAAGATGGCTCTGTATACCAGCACTCGATTAGAGCGCTTTAAACTATCAGCTATCCGGAAGATTTTCGGCAATAACCGGCATTCGATTGGGGCTGCTAACTGAACTGCCGGAAATCTATAGGAGGTATAAGTTGGAAAAGTTAAAACTACAAGTTCATTTGCGTGAAGACATGAGAAAAAGCCATGTGAAAGAACTGAGACGGCATGGTAAAATTCCCGGCTCGCTTCATGGCAAAGGGAAGGCGGCGCTTCCACTTGAAGTGGCGCTCCCAGACCTTGCGGTCGTGCTCCGCACCGAGGCAGGAATCCATGGTGTCTTCGATCTGAGCATCGAGGGAGCTGAACACGGAGAAGGCGGTATCGTAGTAATCAAGAGCGTTCAGACCAACCCAATCAATAGAAAGGTGCTTCATGTGGACTTCCAGCGCGTTTCGCTGTCGGATGTTGTCACTACATCAGTGCCAATAGGGATTGTCGGCGATGCAGCAGGTGTTCGAGATGGCGGCGTGTTGGAGATAATGATGGATGAACTGGAGATCAAGAGCCGCGCAGATCATATTCCCTCAAAAGTCGATGTGGATATAACTGATCTGCAGATCGGACATTTTATCCATGCGTCAGATATTCCGCTTCTTGAGGGTATAGAGCTTGCCACGAAGCCGGACATGATCGTAATTACCGTAAGGCATCCGCATATGCATGGCGAGCCTGAGGTAGAAACCAGCGAAGAGCAGGCAGAGACTGCTCCTCCGACAGTATAAATCAGCTTATAGGTGGGAAGTCACAAAGATTTGGGGCTTCCCATCCGATTTATTGCTCATTCGAATGCTTGATTGGCTCTATTGTAGGAAATACCTACTCGGACAATGGCTGCCCTTCGAGTGAATGACATTACAGGGACCGCTACATCGTATAAACCCTGGTCTTTCACATCAACCGCACGAATACTCGTGATTTCGAGTGCTCTTCCAGACAAATCATCCTTCAGCAGGGTTCCTCTATACCTGGAATTCGTGTGGACAACAGCCTGCCCATTCGGCTGCATTACGATTATATACTGGAGGTCTTTCTGCTTGACGAGGTCCGAAAAATACTCCTGCAGCTTGTCGAAATTACCGTTTCGAATATCATCCCTCGATGTAATGGCAATTGTCTCCGCGATGGCTTCGCCTTTCGATCTTATCTCGCTTCGAATCATGTCTCTGGCACGGCCCTTGACGATTGCAGCTTGCCAGGACATGACGCCATAAAGGACCAGCCCGGCCAGTATAAGCACTACAATGAAGTACAAAGGCCACTTGAACCTTACTTTTCGATCCAAAAACCCCGGTTTTACGGGTAAGGTCTCTTCCATAGCATCTTGCCTCCTGTAAGATCGTTTTTGCTGCCACATTTTAAGCTGACGTTAGCATTGATGTCAAATATCGAGATGAACTGGGGAAGTGTTGTCATATTCATTGGCTTGAAGGGCAGGTTCATAAAAATAGTTTTTGAAAAGTAAACCTTCCCAATAAAACATCCGTTAAGCTATTATGTGGGAAAGACTATAAAAGAGGAGCATCAGAGATTGCATGCAGCCGAAGACGATCTGCTGATTGAACGGTTTAGGGCCGGTGACGCGGAATCATTCGACCGGTTGATGGCTCTTCATATGGACCAGGTGTTTGGCCTCGCATGGAGTGTGCTTCATGACCGGGAAGCTGCCCTCGATGCTGC
Source organism: Armatimonadota bacterium (assembly GCA_039680575.1). Lineage (GTDB taxonomy): Bacteria > Armatimonadota > UBA5829 > UBA5829 > DTLH01 > JBDKSP01. The sequence continues at coordinate 10,440 of JBDKSP010000062.1, read as the reverse complement.
TCAGGAAGTGTTCATCAAGCTGCATTCGGCTCTGCCTAAGCTCGACAGCGCGCGTTACCTGAGCGCATGGCTTTATAGAGTCTGTCTCAACCACTGCATAGACGTAAAACGCAAGTCACGAAACGATGGGCTGGACCTTACAGAGGAAGAGTGGGACCGTCTGCAGGGAAAAGAACAGGATGATCCCGGATGGCTCCTTCAGAACCATGAGATGGGAAAGGCCATCCGAAAAGCGATAGACAAGTTGCCGGTCAGACAGAGATCGGCGTTTATCCTGAGGCATTATCAATTTTTGTCGCTGAAGGAGATTTCGGATACTATGGGATGTTCCGTCGGGGCGGTCAAGGCTCATCTTGCCCGCGCGACAGCGCATCTTCGAGTCGAGCTATCTGCATATATGGGATCGTCAGTGGAGGGGGTACGCGAAAATGGGAACGTGTAAGAAAATTACAGGAATGATCGGCGCGTATGTCTACGGAGACCTGAGTCCTGATGAGATGCGCTATGTACGGCTGCATGCAGAAGAGTGCAGCAAGTGCTCCCATGAGATCGAAGACAGGATTCGAACTATCGCGCTCATTCCTACGGATACCCCAAAGCTCACAGACGAAGAACGACAGCGTGTAATGTGGACGGTGAAGGGGGCAATCCGAGCCAAAAGCGAGCGCCGGGGTTTCAGCCTGTTCCGTCCGACATTTACCCTTACGCTTCTTCTTGCCGCGGCCTTCGTGGGAGGAGCAATGCTCGGTTACAGCAAAATTCAGCCCAAGGTGATCGTGAAACAGGTTCCTGTCGAAAATAGACAGCCATTGGCGAACCCGGAAAAGAGCATAGCTGCAAATGCCGTACCTAAGCCTGCTTCGAAGCCTATATCCGTTAAACATCCAACGGATGTGTCGGTAGCGGTGCAGCCGTTCGTTCGATACCCCATACAGGAGATTTATCGCGGAAGTATTGACAGAGAAGCACAAAAACAGGAAGATCCGTCCAAGTCCATTATCGGCGATAAACCATCCGAGAACACCCAGGGAGATCAGTCTGCTGATTCTCTCGGACCCTCGATCGTGCCGGTTCCTGATCCGCTCACGATAACTGGCACTCCGGCTCCAGTGGAGCCTCAGTGCGAAAAACCGGCTTCCTCTGATAATAATTAGCCCGAATTAGCGTAATTGATCTTCTTGCTGCATAATTGCCTGCGCCTTTGTAATCCAGCATGGCGCGCCTGTTTGCTGCCGTCAGTTGATGGGTAGATTAGACGGCGACAGCAATTTTTTCAGGAGGAGATAAGGCTATGGCTGAGGAAAAACGATCAACACATGAAGAAGGGCAGAAATTGCCCGTGAGAAGTGAAGAGAGAGGCATCAGGCCATCCGAGGAATCGTTCTTTGAATCGCCGTTTCAGTTGATGCGAAAGTTCCGCGACGAGATGGACCGAATGTTCTCTGAGTTTGGATTCCCATCTATGATGGTCTCGCCGTTTGAGCGCATAAGGTCCATGATTCCGGCAGTAGATGTATGGGAGACCGACCAGGATGTCAAAGTCAGGGCAGATCTTCCTGGTATAGAGCCGGAAAACCTCGAAATATATACTACTGATGACAGCCTGTCGATCCGAGCTGAGAGCAAGAAGGAAGAAGAAGCAAGGGAAAGAGGGTATTACCGGGCTGAACGGCGTTATGGCAGGTTCGAAAGGACTATCGATCTGCCGGCAAACGTAAAGCCGGATCAGGCAAAAGCTGCTTTCAAAAACGGTGTGCTCGAAATTACTCTTCCCAAGACAGAACAGGCGAAAGAACGGATGAAACGCATTCCAGTTGAAACAGAAGAGGAACAGATGACCGGCACCAAAGGCGGTAAATCCGAACGTGGTAAAAAATAGGTATACAATTGACAAAGTATGGAAAAGCTGTATTTTTCGAGATGGAAGAGTGGGGTATCGACTACCTGAAGCGTCAGGAGTTGATAGAACGCGTAGATGTGTTTCGTGAGCCATTGCATGTGAAATCCGCTGCGATGGCGGGAGATGCGGAGATCATATCTGTATTCATCTACTCCAATATAACACGTGAAGTGCTCGACGCGATGCCGAACCTGAAGCTGATAGCTACACGCTCTACTGGTTTTGATCACATCGACATGGAAGCGTGTAGGGAGCGCGGGATATTGGTTGCAAATGTGCCGCGTTACGGCGAGAATACCGTCGCGGAGCATGCATTCGGGCTGATTCTGGCGCTGTCAAGAAAGATATACCAGGCCGTATTAAGAACTTCGAGAATGGATTTTTCGACGGAAGGGCTCAGGGGGTTCGATCTTTATGGGAAAACCTTAGGTGTCGTCGGCGCGGGGGCGATAGGGATGCATGTCATAAGGATAGGGAAGGGCTTTGGAATGAACGTCCTTGCTTATGATACAAAAGAACAGCAGCTTCTGGCTGAAGTACTGGGTTACCATTATGTTTCTTTCGAGGAACTCCTTTCGAAATCGGATGTAATTACACTCCATGTGCCGCTTATACCAGCTACTCAACATATGATCAATCACGATACCATAAAACTGATCAAGCCGGGCGCAATATTGATAAACACGGCAAGAGGGTCAATCGTCGATACGAGCGCTCTGGTTACCGCTCTAAATGAGGGCATAATATATGGAGCCGGTCTCGATGTCCTGGAAGGCGAAGAGGAGATTAAGGAAGAAGCGCAGCTCATTGCCGAAACCCTGCCGGTCGAGAAGTTGAGAACGATGGTCCAGAACTACGCGCTTCTTCACCGGGATAACGTGATAATAACGCAGCACATCGGGTTCTACAGTCTGGAAGCCGAAGCGCGGATCATGCAGACGACAATCAATAACATCAGGTCGTTTAGAGCCGGAACTCCGCAGAATGTGGTGAATTAGGAAAGCAGTCCGAAGCAATAAATCTGCACAGCCTGCTCCTTCTCCCCTTGCGGGAGAAGGTTGGGATGAGGGGTATTCCTGGCACCTTCGGTGCTCCCCGTGGTCCGGTAGGTCTACGGGGGAGATGGCCGGGACGGAGCCCGGCCATGCCTGTTCCCCAAAACTTACTCGGTCCGCCGTTCAAGTTCATTCAGCGTCTTTTCGAGCGCTTTCAGCTCTTTTCCGTAACCGGCCCAGTCGCCTTTTCTCTGCAGTTCCTGTGCCCGTTGATATTGCTCTCGTGCCTGCTGCGCCAGTGCGCGGACTTCGTTGAGTGCCGGTGACGGAGCCGTGGGAGTCGGCGCTGGTTGTGGTACGGTTGCCCCCGGTTTTACGGAGCCCACTATGTGATGTTCTGCTGCCGCAACGGTAGGCAGGGCGCTTACGCCCACTACTTTCGCCATTGCCTGCTCGAGGGTCTCTTCCATAGCGATCCGGTCGCCAAGCGCGACTATGACCCGCTTGAACTCAGGGATTTGTGTTGTTGTAGATTCCAGATAAAGCGGTTCTATGTAGAGCACGGAGTTTTCTATCGGAATTGCAAGAAGATCGCCCCGAACAACCGATGACCCCAACTGGCCCCACAGCGTCAACTGTTGGGATATCTCGGTATTCGAATCGATTCTTCCCTTGACTTGGCTTGGGCCATCGACCCTTTCCCCGCTTGGGAAACGATACACGATCAATTGGCCGTAGTTCGGTGTGTCGCACCTTGCTGACATCCAGGCGACCATGTTTTTCCTGCTTGCACGGATAAGAGGAACGATAAGAAGAAATTCGTCCTTTGTTGATTCCGGAAGCCTCGTTATAACGTAATATGGTTCGACAACGCTTGTGTCGGAACCATCGCTGTTGTTCGCCATAGTCGGAAGCTGCCAAAGATCGGTGCCGCTATAGAATGTGGAGGGATCAGTCACGTGGTATTTTGCGTAGACGTGTGCCTGCGCCTTGAAAAGGTCCTCCGGATATCTGATATGAGCCCTGTATTCTCTGGGCATATTGTCCATCGGCTTCAATATACCCGGGAAGATGCGTTGATAAGTTCGGATAATTGGGTCCTTCGGGTCGGAAACGAACGCCTCGACTTTGCCGGTGTAAGCATCAGTGATTAGCTTTACCGAGTTTCGTATGTAGTTGATCTCGGATTCGCCGTTGCGGAATCCCATACTGATCGGTTCAGAATACGGATATTTGTCGGTTATCGTGTAGGCATCCTGGAACCAGTACATCCTGCCATTGACCGTAACCAGATAGGGATCGTTATCCAGCATAAGGAACGGGAAGAGCGCCTGTGCGCGTTCTATTATATTTCTTCGGTAGAGCACGCGGCTGCTTGGTTTGACGTCGTTCGAAAGCAGCATGTTGAAGTCCGAAAGACGTATGGCAAACGCGAGTTTCCTGAAAAATGAGCCAAGTCTGGGACCGTTGTTCTCGGTATATGTATTTACGTGCTCTTCTCCCCCAATGGGATAATCGAACTCTTTTTGCTTCGTATCTACGAAAACAGGCCAATTAGTCTGCTCGCCGAAATAGATCTGGGGAACATCGAGCTTCAGCCCGCCCCTTACCGTGGGGGGAATTCCCTCGACATAATAGACGGGCATTCCTTCGCCGGTCACTATATTAACAGGGCTCATAGCGTAGGCGTAGCCGTGTGTGTAGCGTAAGTGCTGGTTTACCCAGGTCTGTGACCGCTCAGGCAGACCTGATAGCTCTCTCGCGGAGAGCATCACCTGCCTGTAATTCCCATCGATTGTATATCTGTCTATATCTACGTCGCCAAAGTCATAGTATTGCTGAAAAACTTGAATCTGGTTATACACCCGCTTCAGCGGTTCGTAATTCCATAGCCGAAGGTTCTGAACGGCGGCCTGATTGTTGGCAATCTGCTGCGCTGTCAGATTATCCTGGTATGCGAACGGTTTGGCAGAGATCTGATCGACGTTAAAAGCCATCCTGGTGGCTTTTATAGCACTCCTGATGTAAGGAGTCTGCTTTTCGAGCTGGTTCGGCTTAACCCTGATTCCCTCAATAATGCCTGGGTATATTGCTCCGACAAGTATCGACACGGCAATGACGCCTGCGAAAGCGCCCACCGCAAGCAAGATTCCGCGACGGTATATATTGACCAGCACCAGAATACCGCCGATGACTGTCGCTACTATAAGGATGGAATAAGCCAGGAGGCGCGCAGTTGCATCCGTGTATCCTGCTCCGTAGAAAAGTGATCCGGGTGTGTTTACCAGGCTGAACCTTGCCAGCCAGTAACCGAATGCTCTCAAGAAGAACAGGATGGCCAGCAATATTGCAAGATGTGACTTGACTCCTGGTGAAAATCTCGGTGAGTTTGCAATAAAATCGATTCCTTTGTTGGCATAATGAAGCAGCGCTACCGCGATCCCGGATATCAGGACCGCGGCAAAGGACCAGCCATATAAGTAATTGATAAACGGTAGTTTGAACACATAGAACCCTATATCACGGCTGAAGACCGGGTCATTCACACCAAACGGCGTCGCATTGGCGAATTTGAGCCAATCAACGGCATGAGCGGCTGCCTGAAGGCCGAATATCAACGAGACGACTATGGAGCCGACGATAATCAGTATATTGAGCCCGCGCCGCGCCATGATACTGAACCGATCGCGGAGTTCATCTCCAATCCCGGAATATCTCGCAGTAGCGGGTGGCGCAAGCCGTTTCGCAATCCAGATGTTTGTGTAGATTATGGCGAAGAATAGGGCTGCAAAAATGGCGGTCATGGCCAGCTTAGTCCAGAGCAGCGTAGAAAACACGACAGAATAGCCGAGGTCTGCAAACCACAGAGAATCCGTGTATAGTCTTATAATCGTGCTTCCGAAAAAAAGGAGCAGCGCGGCTATTATTACCAATACCCAGTTGAATTTTGACATAACTTGCCTCTTAATATGTGCTGAAGAAGAGCTTTCCCATTGGCGGCTGATTGCCAAACCTGCAGGGTCATCACATAAAATGTTGTAGGTCATTATAACACATTAGCGAATATTAAAACCCAGCTTGCCGGATGGACAATTACTGGTATTCAAAATGCTTGCAAGGAGTTCCCCGTAGAAATGCCGGTTTTTCACAATACGCTCACATTAGCCTGAGTCCACCCTGGTAAAGTGCCAGAATTATGAGTGTGAAGGTAAGGATACTGGCCTACTTTTTATAATCGAAAGGGCGTCTATTGTTTGTTATAGTTGGAATAATTGCTCTAACAGCGTCAATTGTAGTCGGCTACACCATGCATGGCGGAAAGCTCGCCGCGCTGATGCAGATTTCCGAATTCATTATCATTGGCGGCGCTGCATTCAGCAGTATGATTGCGTCTACATCGATCAAGCGTGTAATGGCGATCTTCAAAGAGGCTATCGCTCTGCTCAAGCCTGATCCATTCAACCATGATGCATATCTGGAGCTTCTGCAACTATTGCATGAGATAAGCAACCTGGCAAGGCGTGACGGACTTCTCGCACTGGAATCTCACGTCGAGTACCCGGAATCAAGTGAAATGTTTGAAAGATATCCAACATTTGCGAAGAACCACCACGCTCTGTCATTCCTCTGCGATAGCTTGAGGCTTGTAGTTATGGGTGGAGTAGGGACCTATGAGTTGCAGGAGATGATGGACGGGGATATTGAAATCTATTCCGAAGAAGTCAAAAAGAACCCTGCGCAGTTGACTAAGACAGCCGATGCATTACCGGGTTTCGGAATTGTCGCGGCAGTCCTTGGGGTTGTGGTCACAATGCAGGCAATTGGCGGTCCTCCAGAGCAGGTAGGTGAAAAGGTCGGCGCAGCGCTCGTAGGGACTTTCCTCGGTATTCTTTTGTCTTACGGTGTTGTAGGGCCGATCGCGGCTGCAATGGAAACACGCGCTGAAGCCGGAGTCAGTTATCTGAACTGCTTGAAAACAGGGATAATCGCGTTCGCTCAGGGAATGTCGCCGCTTCTGGTTGCGGAATTCACCCGCAGGACCATAGAGCCGGAAGTAAGGCCTACCTTCCAGGAGGTTGAAGGGGTAGTCAAGGGCAGAAGCGCTGCCACATCCTCGGCAGATATGTTGGAGGCGGCATAGCCGGATAGAATAATATGGCAAGTGAAACTCTGAGGATCGTTAAGAAGGTAAAGAAAGGGCATGGCGGGCATCATGGCGGCTCATGGAAGGTCGCGTACGCGGACTTTATGACTGCATTGATGGCATTCTTCCTGGTTATGTGGATCGTAGGACTCGATCAAGTTGTGAAGAACGCAGTAGCCGGTTATTTCAAAGACCCGGTAGGATTCATGAAAGCGGTCGAGGGTGGTAAAAGCCCGCTGGGGCAGGGCGGCGCTCTCGACTCCATGCTGACGAAGATGGCGAAGAAGACCGATGAGTCTGTCAAGGAAGATAAGAAAAGATTCGAGCATGCTAAATCCGCAATCAATGATGTTATTGCCAGATACCCCGAGTTTAAGGGCATTGCAAAGAGTGTCGATGTAAAGATCGTAAACGAGGGGCTTCGGATAGACCTGGTTGAGTCATCACAGGACCTGTTCTTTGATAGCGGCAGCGCGGCGACAAAGCCCCGCACAAGGCAGCTTCTTGGCTTGATTGCCAAAGAACTTGGGAATCTTCCGAATAAGGTCATAATCGAAGGTCATACCGATAGCAGGCAGTACCAGGGGCCAAATGGATGGACTAACTGGGAACTCTCCACTGCAAGAGCAAACGCTGCAAGGCGGGTTATGGAAGCAAGCGGTCTTCATTCCGGTCAAATGGTCGAAGTCCGCGGCTACGCGGATCGAATACCGCGTGATCCTAACCATAAGGACAGCTTTATCAACCGCCGTGTAAGCATTCTCCTGCCGTTCCAGGAGCTTCCTGAAAAACTCAGGGATTCCAGGGATATTACCTCCGAAAAAGTGGAGGATGCGGCACTTAAGCAATAGTGAAGAGTCCTTCAAATTGCATCGAGGCTTGTTTAGCTACGATAATTGTGATGATGCAGGGTATAACTGATATAGAATTACAACTTCGGAGGACAACTTATGCCCGATACGGATTCAGCCTATATAAAAGGGCTGTTGACTATACTTAAAAAGCGTGATGTCGATGCGCTCAGAGACTTTCTCCGGGAAGAAGCTCAGGCAAGAAACCCCGAAAAACTGGAAGAGATCAATTATATCTCTGACGAGGATCTGGAAGCTCGAATGTATAAAATGATCCTCTTGCGGCAGGAACTCAGTGATCTGCATGCTGATGCCAGACGTTGGATTAGAGAGCATGGGATAGAAGTAAAGTTTCAGCAGCGAAATGCAGAATAGAATGGATGGATATAGGCCGGCTTCGGACGCAAAAGGACGCGCGCCGAAGCTGGCTTTTCGAATACATCAAGATAACTCCTTCCCCGTCGTCGAGCAGACGAGTTTACCGTGTTTTACCCCTTTTGTACTGATCAATCTATCGGAAATACTTCGCACCGCTTTGCTTCTGCCTCGCATAACTATGATTTCCAGGCAGTTGTGTTCGTCCATATGTACATGAGTCGTGCAGATGATCTCCTTATAGTGCTGATGTTGGAGGTCTGTCAGCGTATCGGATAAATCATGAGCTGAATGCTCGTATACGATTGTCAACGTTCCGACTACCTCCGTATCGCTCGATTCCCACTGCGATTCGATGATGTAATTACGGATAATATCCCTGAGTGCTTCAGACCGCGTCGCATATCCTTTCTTGGCAATCAGCTCATCGAATTTGTCCAGAAGCCGAGGGCTCATAGACACTCCAAATCGTTCTACTGTTTCCATAACTCCTCCGGTAACACGATATAGAAGAAGGGTAATACGTATAGATGATGCTGTCAAGGAAAAGAGCAGGAATCAGTCATGCTTTCCAATATTCTGTTTTTCCATTACCTGTTGTCCATACCGTGCGGTTTCCTCTGCCAGCTTGCTTATCTTGAGGTCGCGCTCCGTCAGACAGAGGCCGGAATGGTATATATCGCGGATAGGGGATTTCCATCGATCTGGTATGGCTTTTTCGCCGTGCATCGCACCGAGGATAGCTCCCACAGTCCCTGAATTGCAGTCATTATCATAGCCACACATTGCCGCTATACAGATGCTGCTGGAAAAATCACCCTCTCCGTAGAGAAGCGCGAGAGTACATGCTGCGCCGTTTACATCAGCAACAACCCACTTTTGGTCAGGCCACTGATACAGGTCTTTGTCTGTATTGAATCTGTCGTCTTTGAACTTGCGGGTGCGCGAGCCGTCTTCAAAGACTCCCCATTTTTTGTCCAGCAGTTCCCAGGCAGATTGCCAATCCAAATTCTCTTTGTGCCATTTGAGGATGTCTTTAATCGCGCTTGCGTAGACACAGTCATCAGGTATGGCTGTGAGCGCTGTTCTGATTACCTTCTCCGGTGATTTTTCTACCATTGCGACGCTCAATGCCGCAGATATAAACTGCTCTCCATAGATTCCATTTCTGTTATGCGATATAGACGCATCGAGAGCCGCGTAACGAGCTGCGACCTTGGGCATTCCCGGCGCTATCATCCCCCAGATTTCGCCCCGCATCTGTGCGCCGATCCACTCATCGTAAGGGTTATCAATTGCAGCAGATTCAGGAGGCCAGATACCCTTCTTGAAGTTAGCGAGCGCGATTCCTTCCGCAGTACATGCACCCCTGACATATTTGACCCATGCCTCCGCGATATTTCTGGATGTAAGTCCTATCCCATTTTCCCGAAGGGCGAGGAGAGATGTGAGCATCAGGTCGGAATCATCATTTGCTGGAGACCCATCGAAATTGCCCGCAAGAAAGCCCTTCAGACTGCTATCAAAGCTAGAAGGAAAGTAGTATGTGACTGGGTAAGCGTTTATCCTGCGTGCTTTTTCCTCGATTTGCTGTTTTGTCCATCCCTCGGTAGGCTGTCCAAGGATCAGACCTATCAATTTGCCATACCAAGCGCCGTATACTTTGTCTTTGTACTCGTCCTGATTCGAATATATCAGCTTCGTCCGGGCGGTAAGCATCTCGTCAGACAGCACCGGCTTTGGTGCGCCGAACGCGAGCGTGCTGGTTATCGTTCCGAGGAAAACAACGGCGAAAAAAGTCATCAACCGGTTGTGAAACATCCTTAAGCTCCTTTGTATCAATTTCTGAAGAGTTTTGGCTATAGTGGTATACGATTAGTTGTAGAGAATATCCGAAAATCCTGGATTAACTTCATTCAGCCAACCGCATTGTAGCATAGGGAACAGCTGACAGGAAATAGAAAAGAATAGGGAATTCCAAAATGGACCTTACTGCTTCCTATAGATTTTCGGCTGATTAATTAACGGCCAATCATATATTGTCTGTTCCGAAAATCTTCCGGAAGAGTTTCAGGTATAAGTGTAAAATCAACAGATAAAGCTACATCAGAGAACTGTTTATATAGCTGTAAGGCTGTTACTTTATCTCCTGAAACTCTGTAGGTGGTATCTGAA
>JBDKSP010000061.1:0-29695 GCA_039680575.1 Armatimonadota bacterium | reverse complement strand
GTTTGTACCCACGATTACTACTTCGACACTGATCCTCAAAGTACCTGTGTCGTAATTGTTAAATTACATGGCTATTTCATGTAACATACCCGCTCCTCTTCTGCTTCCTTAAAAACGATGCTCCTGTACGCTGGCTGGAAGGTGGAAAAGGCCTCTTTCGCAATCACTGAGCTTGCGAAAGAGGCCTTTTTGAGCGGTTTGGTGGGGATGAGAAGAGTCGAACTTCCACGGGCGTAATGCCCACTTGGCCCTCAACCAAGCGCGTCTACCATTCCGCCACATCCCCACAGCAGTGTATATTTTACTGTGAGTGACTCCGCTTGTCAAGGTATAAATTTACGTTTTTCCACAGAATTACGGTATATCCCCTCATCCCAACCTTCTCCCGCAAGGGGAGAACGGAGTAGATTGTGCAAATTCTTATGTTTCAAAACTTTAATCTCTTGCTTCGGCAGCTATCGCCATGGCTAATACCGAAGATTCGGGTTAGCGGAAAGTATATCAGACATCAGGAACATCTTCCTCAACACGATTGTATTGTCATGAGTCGCACCCTATCGACAACCTGTAAATTCACTGATAATATAGGTGACAGCACAACTAAAAAGTTTCGGTTAATGCTGCATCTGTTGGTTTACGCTTACACCTGAAACTCTGCAGGACACTATAAATGAGGACAAACAGCATAAAAGACAAGTTCGCTTACTGGCTTTTAGTCGATAAAATCCCCGTAACAAAACTAATCATCCTGTCGAACTTCCTGACGCTCGTCCTGGGATCTTTATGCCATTCAGCCAGGGCGCCGATGGCAAATGCCTTCGTGTTTTTGACTCCAACCGTATTGAAAGCACCCTGGACAGTAGTGACTTACCCGCTCGCCAGTATGTGCTGCATGTCGATCTGCTTCTTCTTCGGTCTTTTCTGGATGTGGATTGCCGGTGGATGCCTGGAAAGATCATGGGGCAGCCGGAGGTTCGCATTCTTCTTCTTCGCGATGTCTGCGGTATCCGCGCTCGGGATCTACATCGGTGCGTTAATAACAGGCGCAGCAACGGCTTTGACGGGGCTTACGCTGCCGCTCTCGGGGCTGACAATAGCTTTTGCTCTGCAAAACCCTGAGGACACTGTGCTCTTCGGCTTCATCATCCCTATGAAGCTCAAATATCTGGCATTGCTCGATGTTATCATAGTCCTGATAGGTTATGGGGTAACACATCCGCTGCTGGGCGTGAGCGCGCTTCTCGGCTGCGCGTTTTCTTATTGGTTCGTAACAAGCAGAAACCGGTATAGAATTACAACCGGAAAATGCGAAGTGGTCTATCTGCATAAAAAGAACCCGCGTGCGCCGCGTTTAGGCACTCTTGGCTGGTATAAAGAATATCGTGAGAGAAAACGGTTGAAGGATTTCTTCGATAAGTCCGGCTTCAAAGACTAAAAGGAGACTGCGATATGCCTTACTGTCCTAACTGCAAATACGAGTATAACGATGGTATCAAAAACTGCCCTGATTGCGGGGCGGAACTGGTGTCCGAACTTCCGCCCGAGGAGATCGAGGAGATGGTCCCGATCTACATAGCTGAAGACACCACTGAAGCAGTAATTTTGAGAAATATCCTCGAAGAAGCCGGGATCCCGGTCCGGGAAAGAGCGGATATCGATACCGATCTCGATGCATTCGGCGGTCCGATCGCTGAAGAAGCGATAACAGTCCCTGTATCCCGCGCAGAAGAAGCGAAAAAGCTGCTCAAAAAGGCATTGGAGAGGGGAAAACGCCTCCCCGCCGACGAGGAATAGTATTAACTCCCCCGCTGCAGCAGAATCAGAACAATTCTCCCTGTATCGGGGGCAAATTCAACCCAAGCAGGTACTGCAGCATCTTGACGTTTCGAAGCGCCGACCCCGCATGGCAGTTGTTGAACTGAACATAGATGCAGGTGCTCTCGGACGCCATACGCTCGATGATGGGAATGAACGACATCAGCTCCTTTTCGCTGTACAGGTAGTCGTACCTCTGTGACGGGTCCGTAAACCAGTTCCGGTTGCGCCCATGAAGCCGAAGATACGCGATATCAGACGTCACATTCGGGACAAGCGGCATAAGCTGCCCGACCTGCGGCTCATCTACAGCGCAGTAGCCGATATTCGCTTCCTTCAGAGTCCTGCCGGTCTCCTCTGCGACCCATGTTCTGTTGCGAAACTCGTATACGAGCGGCAGCCCATCAAGCGCATCCGGGAGCGACAGCAGATAATCCCAGGCTTCAGAGCTTCTATTTAGGGTCGGGGGAAACTGCGCGAGTAAGCACCCAAGCATCCCGGCTTCGATTACCGGCTTTATACCATCCAGAAACCGCCTGCAGCACTCCGGGTCCGGCTTCAAGCCTTTATGAGTGATGCCGCCGAACAGTTTGACCGTGAAGAAGAAGTCCTCCGGGCATTTTTTGATCATGCTCTCGAATGTGCGGGCAACCGGCTGCTTGTAGTACGTGTAGTTGATTTCCACAGTGTTCAACCGGTAGTGGTCTATGCAGTAGGCGAACATCTCCCCATCTTTTATATTGGACGGGTAGACCGTTCCCTTCCAGTCTTGAAAGCTGTATCCGCTGGTCCCTATTCGTATCACAGGCAGATTATATCAGATCAACAAACGCTCGGTATACACATCAAACAATTCTCACGAGGAAGTAAACCCATAGCGACGATTATTCAACATAATTGTGGCATCGGGGCATAATTCGCCCCGATGCAATAGAAAACAACTATCAGAAACGCAGGTCTCTCTCCCCTGCCCTTATGCGAGCCAGGTAATCGAGCGCTTCAGCCCTGCGGGTCTCGTCCGGCACGTTCTGGATTTCCTGGTCTATCATCTTCTGCCCCATTCCTTTAAGCTCAGGGTCAGCATAATCGGTCAGATATTCCTCAAAGGTCAGAAGCGCGTTCGGCAGGCAGAAGTTGTTTATCTGACCGCTCTTTGCAAGCGGCATAAACCGGTCTCCCGTCCTCCCTTTGCGGTAACAGGCGGTGCAGTAGCTGGGAATATAGCCGTCTTCTACCAGCCACTTCAAAATCTCCGAAGGTTTCCGATGGTCCGCCAGGTCAAACTGAGGTTTTTCCTCTATACCGTTTTCATCTATGGTAGCTCTCTTGGCATACCCGCCGACTCCGACGCAGGACCCCGCGCTCATCTGGGAGATGCCGATAGCGAGGAGCTCTTTTCTGAACTCTACGGACTCTCTGGTGGAGAGAATCATCCCCGTGTATGGAACCGCCAGCCGGATTACAGCCACGACCTTCTTGAAATCCCTGTCTTTCACGAGATGCGGAAAGCTGTCGTAGTCCATACCCTCCGCAGGCAGCAGTCTTGGGAATGAGATGGTGTGCGGACCAACCCCATGCACGGCTTCCAGATGCTCGGCGTGCATCAAAAGAGCGATTGTCTCGTAATGGTAGTCGTACAGTCCATATAAAGGACCGATCCCGACATCATCGATTCCGCCTTCCATCGCACGGTCCATAGCCTCCGTGTGCCATTCATAGTTGCGCTTCGGGCCGCTGTGCATTTCGAGGTATGTGGGCTTGTGGTAGGCCTCCTGGAAGAGAATATATGTGCCGATCTTCGCCTCTTTCAGCTTCCTGTAGTTCTCTACTGTGGTGGCGGCAATATCTACGTTTACTCTCCTGATGGACCCGTTCTCGAACTTCTCCGAGTAAATAGTCTTTATGCACTCCAGAATATAGTCGATAGAGCATTTCTTGTCATCTTCACCGGCTTCCAAGAGCAGCCGCTTGTGTCCCATTGCCTCGAGGGCGCGCACTTCTCTTCGCACTTCTTCCTGGGAGAGTTGGTGTCGGCCTATCTCGTTCGCGCATCTGTACCCGCAGTATTTGCAGTTATTCACGCAGTAGCTGGAGAGGTAAAGAGGAGCGAAAAGGACTATCCTCTTGCCATAAATCTTCTCCTTTATGTCCTTTGCCAGCTTGTATATCTTCTCCAGAGTCTCATCATCATCGACATCGAGGAGCACCGCGGCTTCTCTGTGCGTCAAACCGTTATAGAGGCGGGCTTTCGCCATTACCCTGTCTATTTCGGCACTGTCCGCCGACAGTTTTTTTCCGTGTTCTATGGATGCCAGGACTTCCCCATCGTCTATGAACTCGTTAGCGTCCTTGGATTTTACGTTATACATAATTGCCTCCATTCTCAGGCGCAGCCGGCACTGAGCCTACTCGGAATCGAAACTTTTGGAATAAGCGGTCTTCGCCGTCACGTTCGGCAGCATTCCGAGCTTACCGGAAAGCGCGCTTATGACATCGTTTGGGGCGTCCAATACCACGCATATGATGGATATGCCTCTTTTCGGGTAAGGGATCCCCATACGGCCTACGATGTACTTGCTGTAGTCGTGCAGCAGGCCGTTCAGTTTTTCTACGGAGTCCGGAGATTCCACGATGATGCTTATGGCCACTATTCTAGAATCCACCCTAACCTCCACTTAACAAAAAATCCCTGCACCGGACGGCGCAAGGATAATATGCAGACAGGATATAGCCCTGAATATATCTATTATCATTGCCTTCACGTCGGGACGAACCTTCCGGTATCAGTGCAACTATAGATTTTCGGCTGATTAATTAACGGCCAATCATATATTGGCTGTTGCCGAAAATCTTCCGGAAGAGTTTCAGGTGTAAGTGTAAAATCAACAGATAAAGCTATATCAGAGAACTTTTATATAGCTGTAAGGCTGTTACTTTATCTCCTGAAACTCTGTAGTTATAAATAATGTTTTACCGAAAGGAAATCCCTCGCGGCTCAACATCAAGGATACTATAATTCATTTACCACCATCTGTATACCATGATCCAGCGCGATTTGCAAGGTCAAGATTTAGGATTCTCTATCCCATTCGCCTTCACCCACTCCGCAATATCGACTACCACTTTTTCTACAACGTTTCCGGGAACGTTATACTCTGCCGGAGTGCTCTTCTCCTGGCCGGTCATGAACAGGTGGTTAAGGTCGGGATACAGCTTGAACTCAACATTTTTCCGGTTTGAGAGTGCCTCTTTCCATCGTTCGTAATCTGAACTCGTCACCTGGTAGTCCCGGCCTCCCTGCAGGATCAGTATCGGCTGCGTGAGGTCTGCAGCGGCCTTGGGAGGGTCATATCCACGTAAATCCAGCCAATAATTGGCCGGGATACCAAACGGCAAGGCTGATGGCGACGTAGATGCGCTCAGACTCGCCTCTTTGACACGCGCCACCTGCTGTTTGACAGTATCGATTGCCTTCTGGTCATCTGCCGAAAGCGAACCCTTGGCAGAAAACAGATAGACGGTCTGTTCAAGGATGACATCTTCAAGCGGCCTGCTTGTACCCGCCATAACGATCAGCCCGGCGATGTCGGGGTCGGCTTTTGCGATCCTGGGAATCATCATCCCTCCAAGGCTGTGTCCAAGGACGAAAATCCGCCTGGGATCGACGCTGCCTGTCCGTTTGAGAAGCGCGACGGCGGCCACGGCATCGTCCACGACCTCCTCTTTCACGGTAACACTGCTTTCCATGAGAGCGATCTTTGCGCCGTATTGCTTTGTCCGCTTCTCATAGCATAAAACGGCAATACCTCTGGACGCGAGCCCCATGGCAAGATCACGAAACGGCTTGTTCGGGCCGATGGTCTCGTCTCTATCCTGCGGTCCTGAGCCATGGACCATAACTACCGCTGGGACTGCCGACTCTCCTTGGGGCATGTACAATGTACCGGGCAGCGACCACTCCGCCGAACCTACAGCGACTTCCTTTTGCTTAAATGTGTAGGATTTTACATAAGATGGCTGTTTGTATTCGTCATTACACGGACCCGGACTGAACCACAACCCGCTGATCCTATGCAGGGCGCTGAATATTACTCTGATTTCGACGCATGATTTTTCGAACTCGCAGGTCAGAATGACCGCGTCGTAGTCCTGTATCTTCGCTGAGCTCGTCCGAATATGCCTTTTGAACTGCCCGTACCGGTCTGTAATGGATTTCCAGACATCTTTCAGCTTATCAGTGGGAAGCGCAGCCCTCATGCTGCTGTCCAACCTATCAACTGCGTTTGTATAATCGCCCTTGACAAGCATCCCGATAAATTCTTCCGCTGTGGATGCGTCTTCGGGTGACGCGACTGCAATCTGAGATAAGCATAAAAGACAGAAAACAAGGAGAATCAGTGCAAACTTACTCATACCTTTACCTCCGCAACAAGTGATGAGTAAACCACTTCCGTTAGCACTATACCAGCAGACTCCAGGTACGAAACGTGGGATTGCAGCCGGTTATCAGCAGGAAAAACGAGAGTCTCTGGGCTATGATTGAGGCCTGTACGAGGAAATGAAGCGTAATTAAAGAAAGGATGTAGGAAAGCGCAGACTCCCACAGTCTCCATAAATCCTACATCCTTCTATTCTCTAGGAACAGACTATTTAGAGGTCTTTCCGTTCCGTACGATAGGGCATCCATTTGGGCCGCATTCTGTAGTTTCGCTGGCTGCCGGTTTTACGGATGCTTTGCCGCAACCCATGCCTTTGGCACATCCGGGTTTATCCTTGCAAAGCATCTTCGGGCACTGATCGCTCATCATCATGCAGCATGCCACGGGACCCTTGCAGTTCTCACATGTCTTGCCGTCCGGGAACTGTTCGTGTACCGCTACCCACATATCAACCGTTTTAGTGAAAAGCTCCGACTGAAGACCGTTTATCTTCTCGACCTGCTTCGAGACAGCTTCTTTGTCGACAGGTGTCGCTGAAAGCAAAGTGTCGAGTTCAGCTCGGGCTTCCGCTAAATCTTTCCTGAGTCCCGCTGTCTCGTTCATATACGCATCATGGATCTCTTTTCCGGCTCCCTGCATCATCGGGCAGGAGCATGACGCGCCACAGCACGCGGTTCCCGGAGTATCATTTACCGGTGCAGAAGAAACCGCCTTGACGGTACAGCTGGATCCACAACAGCTCCCACCGGCTGTTGGCGACTGCTGCGCTGCCCAACTGAATATCAGCGCTCCTGCCAACAGCACTATACCTACCAAAATCACTAATCTGTTTCTGTTCATAGGTTTCTACCTCCATGATCTGTTTTTCTGGTTCGCATGAATTGTCCCTACTATACTATAAAATCCTCATAATCAAAACACCTGCTGCGAATATTTTTTCAGAACCACAGGTACAAGAAGAAACCCCGCGGATAAAGCGGCCATCCACGGGGTTCTTTCAGGAGGCTGTTCAGCTGATCTCTCTTTGGACGGGGAAAGATCTCTTTCCGAAAGGAAAGGTTTACCAGCGTATGTGCCAGTAATAACTACGCAATAACAGCCGAATTCGTTCCTTTTACAGGGTCTAGAACTTTACGAAACGGTCTCCCGCAGCGCCGCAGAGAGGACATTTCTCCGGTTGAGCACCTTCAGCGGTGAATCCGCACACAGGGCAGACCCAGATGTCACTTATAGCAGCGTCATTCCCGGACTCTACAGCCTCTTTAGCTTTTGCATAAAGGTTCTTGTGGACCTTTTCAGCCTCGTTCGCTCTGAAAAATGATGTTTTCGCTGATGTCTCGTTTTGAGTATCCGCCACAGCCATGTAAGCGGGATACATTTCATCTATTTCAAACCCTTCGCCTGTTACTGCGGCGGCAAGGTTCTCTGTAGTCGACCCTACTCCATTCAGCACCCTGAGGTGCGCTGCGGCATGTACCTGCTCTGCATACGAAGCGGCGGAGAACAAACGTGCAACATTTGGCTTCTGCTCCTGCTTTGCCTTCTCCGCAAAAACAAGATACTTTACATGCGCCTGGCTCTCACCTGCAAATGAAGCCTTGAGGCCATCTTCCGTCATCTTATGCATAATTCCGGTCCCCTTCTAAATTAGTCTGTATTATTATCTCATCTGTAAAATTGATGAGAATACTGCGTACACAACACCGGGACGGGCAAAAGCTCGTCCCAATATTTAAATTCGTTTATCTTTATCTATCTCATTATGGCAACGAGCGAATCAGCGTAGAACTTCATTGAAAGGTTCGATACCGTTACACCATGTGACGCGGATGCATGGACGAAATAACCATTCCCCGCATATATGCCGCAGTGGTCAACATAAGAGTGTTTGCAGGCAAAGTAGAGCCTGTCACCGGGCTGAATATCTTCTATCGCAACCGGTGTTCCCACATTAGCCTGATCTCTTGAAACCCTCGGTAGATTTACACCGAACTGCTTGTAGACCATCCTTACAAAAGCCGAGCAATCGATGCCTGTTGTGGTGGAATTTCCACCGTAGACATAAGGCACGCCAAGGTACTGAAGCGCAGTCAGAACAATAGGGTTATCGGACCTGCGGCCATCGAACCCCCCGCGACTTGCATAAGAACCTCTGTTTACATCTGGAAGGACAGCCTGATAATCGAGCAGCGTAATTTTTTCTGCCGCTATCCATCCTGTGCTGCCGTCTATCATCATGATCCCGTACCAGGAGCCTGATGTCGTAGTGATTGCAAGCGTGGTGTCCTTCAGGCAGACAGAATACACTCGTGAACTCGTGCTCTTTTTGGCATAAATGTTGGCTTTATCAACATTCACCATTCCGATCCTGCCGATGGACTTTCTTTCCGCTCTTGCATTCACACTTCTGGTAGACGTTTTGGTCTTCTTTGTCTCGTGTTTGGGCTCCTGTTTCTGCAGACTAGGGGTCTCCAGCTCAAGTGTGACTACACCATCTGCTGAAGCTATGCACGCCAGCGCGAATACGGCGAGAATGCAAAGGAGAATATGTTTCAAGTCGACCTCTCCTCCGAGTATCGTAATGATGGATAATTTCCATCACAGCTACGGACTTTCAGGTGACACACGAAAGCCTTACATAATTATCGGGGAATATGCTACCTATTTTCAGACGTCAAAACTCTGTGGTCTGTTCCCAGAACATCAACCGGCA
Source organism: Armatimonadota bacterium (assembly GCA_039680575.1). GTDB lineage: Bacteria > Armatimonadota > UBA5829 > UBA5829 > DTLH01 > JBDKSP01. The sequence goes on along the minus strand of JBDKSP010000061.1, from coordinate 20,728 downwards.
CATTTTAACGCACTAGCGAACAGTCGTCAAGAGGTAAATTAAGATTAGCAGTAATGAGGGGTAAATATCGAGGAATGAGATGGCGGAGAGTCCCACCATCTCATATATTCCTGCCGTCTGTTCGAGCTTTCCACCACTGATGGGAGAAAGCTGACTTCCATAATCTTAACGTTTCGAGAACTGGAATCCTCTTCTTGCTCTCTTACGCCCATACTTCTTCCGCTCTTTTACTCTCGGGTCTCTGGTCAGGAAGCCCTGTCTTCGAAGGACAGGTCTCAAATCATCACCGACTTCGAGGAGCGCCTTGGATATTCCGTGGCGAACAGCTCCTGCCTGACCGGTGATCCCACCGCCAAGAGCTGTCACGTTTACGTCGTATTTACCTACGGCGTTGACTGCCTCGAACGGCTGCTGAACCAGCATCTCAAGAGTCTTGCGGCCGAAGTATTCCGCCATAGGCCGGCCATTGATCGTAATATTGCCTTCGCCTGGCGTAAGCCAGACCTTGGCGGTTGCGTTCTTTCGATGGCCTGTGGCGTAATATCTTGCGGTCTGCTCCAAAGGATCTTCCTCCTAGATTTCCAACTTTTCAGGCATTTGCGCTTCGTGCGGGTGCTCCGGGCCTGCATACACTTTGAGCTTGCGCAGTATCTGTGCGCCGAGCTTATTGTGCGGCAGCATTCCCTTGACCGCCCTTGTAATAGTCCTATCCGGCCGCTCTTGGAGCAGCTTTCCACGGCTTACACTTCGCAGTCCGCCTGGGTACATCGTATGCCAATAAATCAGTTCATCCGGCTTGTTTGTTCCACTCAATCTTGCTTTCGACGCGTTGACGATGATCACAAAATCACCCGTATCAACGTGCGGAGTAAAGATCGGCTTGTTCTTGCCCCTCAATATCTTTGCGACCTGGGAGGCAACCCTGCCGACCGGCTTATCAGCTGCATCCACCACATACCATTTTCGCTCGATTTCTTGTGGCTTAGCCTGATATGTTCTCATTCTAATATGTAACCTCCATCAGCGACAACCCGGAAGGGGGCGCTGTCTTGCCGGCCAGCCGCCGGTCCTTTGCTTCTAATATCCTTGCTATATCCTTCGGCTCCAGCCTTCCCTGCCCCACATCCGTGAGTGTTCCCACTATTATTCTTGCCATACTGTGCAGAAAGGCGTTCGCCTCGATATCGAATATTATATGCTTACCATTCCTATGAACAGCAAGTTTCTTTATTTCGCGGACTCGGTGCGGAATATCCGCACCTGCCGCTGAAAACGATGTGAAATCATGCACTCCAAGGAGTGCTTCGGCTGCGCGGTTCATCACGGTTTCATCCAGCTTATACGGAAAACACCAGACGAACCTTGCTGAAATCGCCGATGGGATCTCATCGTTCAAAATAACATATTTGTAGACCCTGGACTTGGCTGAATACCTGGAATGAAACTCATCCGGCGCTTCTACCGCATCTTTGGCTACAATATCCTTTGGAAGCATCGAATTCAATGCGACGACAATCTTCTTCGTCTGGATCGTGCCCCCGGCCTTAAAGTTTATTACCTGTCCATGGGCATGCACTCCGGCATCAGTCCTGCCGGCTCCACATACCGCTACGGTTTCTTTTATTATCCGAGTCAGCGCGGATTCAAGTTTTCCCTGAATCGTCTGCATCCCCGGCTGCTTCTGAAATCCAAAATAGTCAGTCCCATCATATTCAACGACTACTTTGATATTCCTCATAGTTATCAGCCATCAGCTATCAGCCTTCAGTATATCAACTATCTCTATACCCGTAGCTGATTACTGACTGCTGACAGCTTTAAAGCTATTCCTCCGTAGCCAGTTCAAGCTTGACCATCGGAGCAGCGTCGCCGCGCCTGAAGCCGATCTTTATTATCCGGGTGTAACCGCCGGAACGATCTGCGAACTTGGGCGCAATCTGATCGAAGAGCTTTTTGACGAGATCCTCGTCATTCAGCACCTTCCTCGCCTGCCTTCGCGCATGCAGCGTGTTATCTTTGGCCACTGTTATGACCTTCTCAGCAATGCAGCGTACATCTTTGGCTCGCGTTTCAGTTGTTTCTATTCTTTCATGCAGAAGGAGTGATCGAACCAGCCCTCTTAGAAGAGCTAACCTCTGATCGGTCGGCAGATCGAATTTCCTTCCAGCTACTCTATGTCGCATCCTAAGTTAACCTACCTTCATCCAGGTGTTTCCGGTGGAGCTACTCCTCTTCCTCTTCGTCCGGTGTCGTATCAAGATCCTCTGACTCGCCAGCGGCTTCGTCAATCTCATCTTCGGATTCGTCAAGCGCTATGCCAGGCCCGCCGTCTTTGGACTTCCTGAGACTCAGCCCAAGCATATCCAACTTCTCCTTGACCTCGGTGAGCGACTTTCGACCGAAGTTCCTGATGGTCATCAGGTCGACTTCACTGTACTGTACAAGCTCACCAATGGTCAAGATATTGGCCTTTTTCAAGCAATTGTAAGTTCGCACGGAGAAATCCAATTCCTCGATCCGGGCATCTGGAGCCTGCGGACCGGCCATTGGACCATCCATACCGAAATCTACGAACCCAGCTCTCGGGCTGCTCGAAAATTCGAAGAACAGCCTGAGATGCTTGTCGAGAATCTTTGCCGCGTCGCTTACCGCGTCGCTCGGCATTATCGTGCCATTCGTCCAGACCTCAAGAACGAGCCTGTCATAATCGGTCTTATGCCCAACACGAGTAGGCTCTACGTTATAGCTCACCTTCCTTACGGGGGTGAATACTGCGCCTATCGGAATCAAGCCGATGGTCTGTTTAGCACGTTCCTGCTTGTCTGGAGGCACATAGCCTCTTCCGATTTCGACCGTCATCTCCATTTTGAGGTGCGCTGTCTCGCTATCCAATGTTGCAATGTGGACTTCCGGATTTGCTACCTCGATCTCTGGCGGTGTTTTAATGTCCGCTCCGGTTACATCACCCGGCCCATGCACATCTATCTCGATTACTTTTGGTTCCGGTCTGCCTGTACCGTCGTGGATCATCCTGACATTCAACTCGCGCAGATTCAAGATGAGTTCGGTCGTATCTTCTTTCACGCCCGGTATCGTCGAGAACTCGTGCAGTACTCCATCGATCTTAATCGTAGTCACCGCAGCGCCCGGAATTGACGAGAGCATGACGCGGCGAAGAGCATTACCGATAGTCGTGCCGAAACCATGTTCCTGCGGTTCTATCACGAACTTGCCGTATGTCTCGTTTTCTTCCAGTATCTCAATGCGTGGCGTTACCATATCCATATTTGATTACACTCCGTCCTTATCTCGAATAGAACTCTACGATCAGAGATTCCTGGACGTCCGTATCAATCTCATCGCGGACCGGCATTGAGAGGATCGTCCCTCTCATCTGATTCGCGTCAAACTGCAGCCATGCCGGAAGAGCTCTTCCACCTGAACTTTCGATTGAAGCTAGAATCGGCTTAATACTTCTGCCGCTCTCTTTAACCTCGATCGTCTCACCAGGTTTTACGAGGTACGACGCTATGTTGACTCGACGCCCGTTCACGAGTATATGCCCATGGCTCACAAACTGCCGAGCCTGAGCTCGTGAGGAAGCAACACCCAGCCTGTAGACTACATTATCGAGTCTGCATTCGATAATCTGAAGCAGTGTCTCGCCTGTGACGCCTCTGCGGCGAATTGCTTCCTTCATGTAATTGCGGAACTGTGTCTCGCGCACGCCATAAATCCTGCGCATCTTCTGTTTTTCTCGAAGCTGTATCCCGTAATCCGATAGCTTCTGCTGTCGCCCCTGCCTGCCTTGTCCGTGCTGACCTGGCGCATACGGGCGCCGTTCTACCGGACATTTACGGGAGAAGCACTTGTCTCCCTTGAGGTAGAGCTTCTCACCTTCTCGCCTGCACAGCCTGCAGACGGGCGCTCCCTGAGTTGCCATATCCTGTGTCTTCTCCTTGAAGTCTTACACCCGGCGCCGTTTTGGCGGTCTGCATCCATTGTGCGGAATAGGAGTAACGTCTTTTATGAGACTCACTTCCAGTCCGACAGCCTGTAATGACCGTATCGCCGTTTCACGGCCCGATCCGGGCCCCTTCACATATACATCCACGCGTTTCAGCCCATGCTCCATAGCTCTTCTGGCAGCGGATTCAGCCGCCATCTGGGCTGCAAACGGTGTTCCCTTCTTCGTTCCTTTGAATCCGACTGTGCCCGCACTCGCCCACGAAAGGAGATTTCCTGACGTGTCAGAGATCGACACAATCGTATTATTAAACGTGCTCTGGATGTGAGCTATTCCAAGAGCGACATTCTTCTTCTCTTTGGCTTTGCCCCTACCAGTCGTCGTTGCTTTTCTTACCAAGCCTGAATCCCCCTATTTGAGTCAAAGATCGAAGGTTCCGATGACCAGATGGTTATCAATAACCTTCACCTCACTCTATTTAACTTTCTTCCGCCTTACACCGACCGTCCGCTTCGGACCTTTTCTGGTTCGAGCATTGGTGCTGGTGCGCTGACCGCGAACTGGAAGCCCTCTCCTATGGCGGATCCCTCTGTAAGAGCCGATCTCAATAAGCCGCCTGATGCTCATCGAAAGCTGCCGTCTCAGGTCTCCTTCGACCTGATACTCACGTTCGATAACCTCTCTCAGCTTTGATACCTCGCCCTCAGTCAGATCACGTACTCGGGTATCAGTCGATATTCCGGCTGCTTCGATGATCTTCTTGCTTGAAGTTTCACCGATACCAAATATATACGTCAGGGCTACTTCAATTCGCTTGTCTCTCGGAAGGTCTACTCCCGCAATTCTTGCCAAGTCTAGCCTACCTCCATTTGATCAGTTCTGAGTATCAAGTTCTGAGTTCCGAGACAATTGCTCATTCCTCATCACTCATCGCTCAGCACTCGGCCACGATTACCCCTGTCTCTGCTTATGCTTGGGGTACTGCTTGCAGATCACTCTCAGGACGCCTTCCCTCTTAATGATCTTGCATTTATCACACATTTTTTTTACTGAAGCTCTAACCTTCAATGTAACTCTCCTGATGCGAGCCATAATGTCGATTTATAGCTTCTATTCTCGACATCATACCCGCTAACTTACTTGTACCTATAAATTATCCTGCCTCTTGACAGGTCGTAAGGAGATAATTCCACCAATACCCTGTCTCCAGGTAAAATCTTAATGAAATGCATACGGATTTTACCGGAAACGTGAGCCAGCACCTTATGCCCGTTCGAAAGCTCGATCCGAAACATAGCATTCGGTAGAGTCTCCGTTACAACACCCTCGACTTCAATCGCTTTCTCTTTGGCCACCTTAACTATTGCCTCGCCCCTTCCTCACGCCTCAGCGTGAGTATTTCCGGTTTACCTTCTGTAATTACCACTGTATGCTCAAAATGAGCGGACAGCTTCCGGTCTTTGGTGATATATGTCCAACCATCCAACAGCTGCTTTACTCTATAGTCCCCAGCGTTTACCATCGGCTCTATCGCCAGGGTCATACCGGGTTTGAGCACTTCGCCATGTCCTGGTTTTCCAAAGTTCGGTACCTGTGGGTCCTCATGCATTCTGGAACCGATCCCATGTCCTACCAGTTCTCTCACAATCGAGTAGCCCTTGCTTTCGGCATACTCTTGTATAGCGTGAGCTATATCACCGATCCGATTTCCGGCTTTTGCCTTTTCTATCCCCTTAAAAAGCGATTCTCTTGTTACCTTAAGAAGGTTTTTCGCTTCTTCGGATACTTCGCCGACCGGAGCGGTCACTGTTGAATCTCCGTGGTAGCCATTTACAATCGCTCCAAGATCCAATCCGACTATATCACCCGGCTGAAGAATCCTATCTCCAGGAATACCATGGACAACTTCCTCATTCACCGATGCGCAAATCGAAGCCGGATAGCCGTTATAACCTTTGAAGGAAGGTACTCCGCCATGTTCTGTTATCAAATACTCAGCAAGAATATCCAGATCGATTGTCCTGGTCTTTCCAGGCACAATTGAAGCTACTACTGCTTCCAGAGTCTGGGCAACTAACCGCCCGGCCACTCTCATCTTTTCGATTTCTTCCTGACTCTTAATCTTAATCATTTCTTTAGTGCATCTACGACTCTCTCAAATACCTGCTCTACAGGCCCGGATGCATCTATATCCCTGAGTAATTTACGGTTACGATAGTAATCTATCAGCGGAGCGGTTGATTTCCCATATACTTTGAGCCTGTTCAAAACCGCTTCCGGCTTATCATCTGCTCTCTGGACCATCTCACCGCCGCATGCCTTACATGCAGCCTCTGTCCCCTGCTCCGTCATTTCGACTTGGGCTGGCCGGCTGCAACCTGCGCATATTCTTCGGCCTGACAGACGCTTTACAAGTTCGTCCTCAGACACTTGCAGGCTTATAACAGATTCGATAGGAAGATCAAGATCTGAAAGAACCGCGTCCAGAGCTTCTGCCTGCGGAACAGTCCTGGGGAAACCGTCCAATATAAACCCGGATTTCCCTACTTCCTCCATTTTCTGCTTTGCTATTTCAATTACTACTTCGTCCGGGACTAGCTCACCCCGATCCATATAACTTTTAGCTCTCAACCCTATCTCCGTACCTTTTGATACGGACTCTCTCAGGATATCTCCCGTTGAGATATGAGCTGCATTGAACTTCTCACTCAAACGTACCGCCTGCGTGCCTTTTCCTGCTCCAGGCGGTCCAAATAATACTATCCGCAAATTGTGTCCCCTAAGAACCATTCTTCATTAAGCGCGAGCGGCAAGAACCATCATTAGGATTCCCGACGCTCGCATCTAGCATTCTCAATCTACTTTATGAACCCTTCGTAGTGGCGCATTGTGAGCTGAGCTTCTATCGCCTGCATTGTTTCAAGCGCTACACCGACTACGATCAGTAGTGATGTTCCACCTAAGAGCGTAAACCCGGTCACACCCACCCAAACAGGCAGGTAATACTGCGCCAGTGCGATAACAGCAAGGAATATTGCTCCTGCCAGAGTTATCCTTGTCATAACCTTGTCCAGGTATTCCATTGTAGGCTTGCCCGGTCTTATGCCAGGGATAAAGCTGCCCCACTTCTTCAGGTTATCCGCAACTTCTGGAACATTGAATGTAATTGCGGTGTAGAAATATGTGAAGAAGATTATCAGAGCCGCATAAACAAGAGATCCCACAATGTGACTTCCCGGAGACAGCACGTCTGCTGCGTTCCTTAAAAACGATATTACACCTGTCCCCGTGGCAGGCAGAAACTGAGCTATCGTCTGCGGGAACATCAAAAGCGAAATCGCAAAGATGATCGGGATAACACCAGCCGAGTTTACCCTCAGGGGCAAATACGAACTCTGTCCACCGTACATCTTGTTCCCGACTACGCGCTTAACGTGTTGTATCGGTATCTTCCTTTGAGCCTGGGTCACCGCAACTATAGCCATGATCGTAATCACAAATACTGCAATCAGTGCAATCGCATTATGCCAGCCGATGACTCCGGCCTTTAATTGCTCCCACACCGTCTGCATCTGGAAGGGCAACATAGCTACGATACCTGCGAAAATGATCAGCGATACGCCATTTCCGATCCCTCGGTCTGTAATCATCTCGCCGAGCCACATTAAGAACGCGGTTCCTGCAGCAAGGGTAAGAATGACCTGTGCCCACTGCACTCCGACGATTGCGCCCCCACCTGCAGCTTTATTCAGCCACGCTGCCATACCGGCGGCCTGCAATATTGAAAGTGCGCCGGTCATCCAGCGAGTCCAAAGTCTGATCTTCTTCTGGCCTGGCTCTCCTTCTTTCTGCAAATCTGCAAGCTGCGGTATTGCCATTGTAAGCAACTGCATGATAATGGATGCGTTAATATAAGGAATTATACCAAGCGCAAAGATGGAGAACTTTTTGAAAGCTCCGCCGGTGAACACGTCGATCAGACCAAGCATACCACCCCGCTCAGCCAGATCTCTCAAAGCAGTTGAGTCAACACCCACAGGAATATGCACACCAACTACAAAGATCGCGAACATCCCGAACACAAACAGTATTCGTTTCTTCAGATCCGGCACCTTAAAAGCGGCCAGAATAGATGTCAGCATTACGATAATACCTCCGTGCTTCCGCCCGCAGCTTTGATTTTCTCCTCGGCAACTTTGCTGAATTTGTGTGCCTTAACGGTCAGAGCTTTTGTGAGCTCGCCATCCGCAAGCACTTTCAGACCATCCTCCAGCTTCTTTACAAATCCCATTTCCGAAAGAAGTTCTGGTGTTACTTCCGTTCCGGCATCGAGTTTTTCGAGCTGTTCTAGGTTTACTATCGAATACACTTTTCTAAATCTGTTATTAAAGCCCTTCATATGCGGAAGTCTTCTATGCAAAGGAGTCTGTCCGCCTTCGAAGCCCGGTCTAACAGTATTTCGTGCCTTCTGGCCTTTGCTGCCTTTACCGGCAGTCTTGCCTTGTCCGGTACCAATACCGCGACCGATACGTTTTCGGTCTTTTTGCGGAGTAGCCGGTTTTAGATCCGCCAATTTCATTACTTGCTGCCCTCCACCGGATCCTCAAGCCGCTCAACCGAGAGCAGATGAGGCACTTTACGGATCATACCGAGAATTACAGGGGTCTCCTCATGCACTACTGCCGAACCGACCCGCCCTAATCCGAGCGACTGTACTGTCTTGCGCTGTTTCTCGTTAAATCCGATCACGCTCCGTTTGAGTGTAATCTTAATCATCTGGTCGTTCCTCTTAAGTCCTATGACTATAATAAATAAGTCTTATTCCGTCTCTGAACCTTCCACTGCTGCGACTGGTTCTTCAACTACTTCAGTTCCCGGCTCTTCAATCAAATTGAGTTTCTTCAGCCAGGGCACCATCTCTTCCACGCTTTTACCACGAAGAGCGCTAACCTTATCAGCCTGTTTCAACTGCTTTAGCGCGATCATCGTCGCGGCTGCAGTATTTACAGGATTACCGGAACCATGCGATTTCGCAAGTACATCTCTCAGACCGGCAAGTTCCAATATCGGTCTGACCGCACCACCAGCCACGACCCCGGTTCCGGGTGATGCGGGCTTGAGAAGCACGGTCGATGCTCCCATCGAGACTTCTATCTCGTGCGGAATAGTATCCCCGACCAACGGGACTTTTATAATATTCTTCTTGGCTGCCTCTATGCTCTTTCTAATGGCATCCGGGATGCCGCGAGCTTTTCCGAGGCCAACGCCCACATGCCCGGCTTTGTCGCCGACGGCAGTAAGCACGCTCCATGATAGCGTCCGTCCGCCCTTGTGGGTCTTCTGGACCTTATTGGTCCTTATTACCTGCTCAGTGAGATCGAGCGTATCCGGATTGATCTTAGGCATATATCCTCCTAAAACTCCAGCCCTGCCTCGCGGGCGGCATCTGCGAGTGATCGTACACGGCCATGATACTGATAACCGCCTCTATCGAAGACGACTTTCTTGATCCCCTTCTCAAGAGCCCGCTTTGCAACAGCTTCTCCAACCAGCTTGGCTGACTCAGCATTTCCGCCGGTTTTTATCTTTCCCTTTATTTCAGGATCGACAGTAGAGGCAGAAGCCACAGTCACTGCCTGTGTATCATCAATAATCTGCGCATATATGTTGCACAGGCTTCTGTATATGTTGAGCCTCGGCCGCTCAGATGTGCCGGCAACTTTCTTTCTTACTCTTCTATGACGCCTTTGCCTCAGCGCCTCTCTTTTGTCCATAAAGATCTCCTAATGCAGAGTGTAAGCGGAAAACTCAGTGTTCCATATCGCAATCAAAGATTCACGACCGGATACCCATCTGAAAGGTCCCCTACTTGACTCCAGCCTTACCTTGCTTTCCTGCCTTAAGCCTTACGTACTCGCCTTTATAACGTATTCCCTTGCCCTTATAAGGCTCAGGTTTTCTTACTTTACGAATTTCGGCGGCTTGCTGGCCTACAACCTGCTTGTTAATGCCTTTGACAACGACAAATGGCTGCCTAGTATTGACATCCTGTCCGACTTCGAAGCTTATTCCGGGTTTTGGAGTCACTTCGACTGGATGGGAGTAACCTACCTGCAGAACCAGATTATCTCCCTGCATCTGCGCGCGGTAACCAACTCCGCGGACCTCGAGTATTCGCTCGTAGCCCTTAGTCACCCCTTCTACCATGTTCGCAATCAAAGAGCGGGTAAGCCCGTGCAGCGACCTATGGAACCCCTGATCGCTCGGTCTCTCGACAAATACCGACCCGTCCTCCATTCGGACAGTTATCTCCGGATGGATCTCTTGGCAGAGCTCCCCTTTTGGTCCCTTCACTTTTACGATATGGTCATCGGTCGTTACTTCAACACCTGCTGGTACAACGACCGGTAACTTACCAATTCTCGACATCTATATCCTCCCGAGAGCAGTTCACAGTCTGCAGTAATCCCTCGAGTCTACAAGACTCATCGGTACATCCTGAGCACTGTCTACCAAACGTAGCAGAGCACCTCACCGCCGACATTTCTGCGGCGCGCATCTCTGTCCGTCATAACACCTCTAGACGTGCTTACTATTGCGATCCCAAGTCCTCTAAGCACGCGCGGAAGATCCTGCCTGCCCTTATAAACCCTTAGACCGGGCTTACTGACTCTCCGCAGGTTTGTTATTACCTTCTCTCTCTTGGAACCGTACTTCAGATGGATCCTGACGGTCGGGAACTTTGCATCCTTGACCATCTCATATCCTTTGATGAAGCCCTCAGACTGGAGAATTCTTACAATCTCCATATTGAGCTTCGATGCCGGCGCTTCCAATGCATCATGATTCGCCGAATTGGCGTTTCTAATGCGAGTCAGAAGATCGGCTACTGGATCCGTAACACTCATTCTAATCTATTCCTCCCGCGAGACAGGCGTCACAAAGATGTATTTTAGCACCTTGCGTACCGTCCCGTCAAGCTACGAACGCTTTAAGCTGTCAGAATTACGCCGGCACTGCTCCCTATATGAAGCCGGTACCGGCGGATAACTCTTTACCAGCTGGATTTTGTTACACCAGGGATGAGTCCCTTATGCGACATCTCTCTAAAGCAGATCCGACAAAGGCCGAAATTTCTTATATAGCCTCGCGGCCTGCCGCAAATGCTGCATCTGTTATACTTACGAACCTTGAACTTAGGTTTACGATTCGATTTTTCAATTAAAGCCTGCTTTGCCAATTATTCCTCCCTGGCTTTCTTAGCTTGCTCAATAATCTGCTGCGCAGTATGCGCAGGAACTTCTTCATAATGCGAAAACGCTGCTTTGAAAGTCCCTCTACCGCGGGCGATGGATCGAAGGTCGATTGCGTATCTCAGCATCTCACCCTGAGGAGCTGTAGCCTTGATCCTCTGCTTGCCGTGTCCAATCGGCTCCATCCCCATAATTCTTCCGCGCTTGCCATTCATGTCACTGATCACGTCACCCATATACTCTTCGGGTACGACTACCTCGACTTCTACAACCGGTTCAAGGATCACCGGGTTGGCCTTCGCTGCCGCATTCTGGAATGCCAGGATACCGGCCAACTGGAACGCCATATCCGACGAGTCTACGTTGTGGAATGACCCATCATAAACGATAGCTTTGACATCGACTACCTGGAAGCCTGCCAGAATACCTCTCGACATTGCTTCCTGTACGCCCTTATCGACAGACGGTATCCATTGTCTCGGAATTGAACCGCCGACGATCTGGTCGACGAACTCATAACCACCACTTCTCGGAAGCGGTTCGAGCTTGACCCAGGCATCACCGAACTGGCCGCGTCCACCGGTCTGTTTCTTATGCCTGCCCTGTGCGGATGCGGTCATTGTGATCGTTTCTCGATATGCAATCTTCGGAGCTTCGATCTCTACCTCGACCCCGAACTTCCTCTTCAGTCGGTCTGTGACGATGTCAAGATGGGTGTCACCCAATCCTGATATATGAGTCTGTCCGGTTGCCTGATCGCGCGCTGTCTTAAAGGTTGGATCTTCATCCGCAAGCTTACCGAGCGCCGGACCTAGCTTGTCTTCATCAGATTTTGTCTTTGCATGGATTGCAAGCGAATAAACCGGCTCCGGGAACTCTATCGGTGACAGGATTATCGGCTTCGCCTTTTCGCACAGCGTATCTCCGGTAACAGTCTCAGCAAGCTTGGCGACCGCGCCTATATCTCCTGCTCCGACACCGGCCGTAGCTTCTTGCTGCTTACCTTTTACGAAATACACCTGGCCAACGCGTTCATCACGACTCTTCGACGCATTGAAAATCGTCGAATCAGACTTGAGTGTCCCTGAATAGACTCTGAAGTAGGTCAGCTTACCTACATACGGGTCCGCAACAGTCTTAAACACAAGGGCTGAGAACGGACCATCAGGAGTTCTCGTCTCTTCAGCACCGGCGGGACTCTTTCCTTCTATCTTGCTATAGGTAGAAGGAGAAGGAAGCTCATTGGCTACAAAATCAAGCAGTGTGGTAAGGCCGATCTGCTTCATGCCTGACCCGCAGAGAACCGGTACAATCTTACCTTCTACAATACCGATCCCCAGACCGCGTTTGATCTCTTCGGCTGAAAGCTGCTCGCCGTCCAGATACCTCATCGTGAGTTCATCATCCGATTCGGCGGCTACTTCGATCAGAGCTTCTCTATATTGATCGATCTGCGCCTGCATATCAGCAGGAATATCTACAGAGATCGATTTGCCGCTCTGCCACTTGTATGCCTTCAACTCTACGAGGTCAACTATTCCCTCGAATGAATCCTGAGATCCTATCGGAAGCTGTACAGGAACAACGTTCCGCCCGAATACCGTCCGCAACTGCTCCAGTACACGGTAGAAATCGGCATTCTCCCTCTCCATCTTGTTTACAAAGATACATCTGGTAATATTGCGAGTTACAGCGGCATCCCAGCCGGTCTCTGTTCCGACCTCGACTCCGCCAACAGCATCGACTACGATCAGAGCGCTTTCGACTACATGAACAGCGCCTATCACGTCACCTACAAAGTCCGGGTATCCCGGAGTATCGAGCACGTTTATCTTACGCCCACTCCACTCGCAAGGAGCGACGGATGTATTGATACTTATTTTTCTTCTTATCTCATCCGGATCGTAGTCTGTGGTTGCCGTACCATCGTCAACCTTACCAAGCCTGTCGATCGCGCCCGTAGTGTATAGCAGTGCCTCTGTGAGCGAAGTCTTACCCGCTCCACTGTGCCCTACCAGTGCTACATTCCGTATTGCGTCAATTGCGTAGTTTTTCATCGTGCGGTTATCTCGCTAGCCTCGATTATATTACGATTCCCTGAACGGCATCCCCAGTGATTTCAGTAGTTTCCTACCTTCCTCATCAGTCTTTGCCGTTGTAGTTATAATAATATCCATCCCCCGGGTCCTGTCGACTTTATCATAGTCGATCTCAGGAAAAACCAACTGCTCCCTGAGCCCCATTGCAAAATTACCACGACCGTCGAATGCGTTGGGATTTATCCCCGTAAAGTCACGCATACGAGGCATGACCACATTAAAAAGCCTGTCCAGGAACTCCCACATTCTGTCCCCACGAAGAGTGACCTTGCAGCCGATTCGCATACCGGCTCGAATTTTGAAGTTCGAGATAGACTTCTTTGCTCTAGTGACGATCGGCCTCTGGCCTGTGATTATCGCCATATCGTTGACGGCTGCATCCAGTTGTTTGGAATCCTGAACCGCCGCTCCTACCCCCATATTAAGAACGACTTTCGTCAGCTTCGGCGCCTGCATTATATTGCTATAGCCGAAGGTCTTCATCAATTGGGGGACAACTTCCTTCTGGTATTTATCTTTCATACGTGCTGACATAGGAAGCGTCTCCTCATACATCTATCAGCTCGAGGCACTTAGTGCATCGTCTGGTTCTTCCACCATCGTTTGTCTTCCCAGCAGCAATTCTTGTCGGTTTGCTGCATTTGGGACAAACAAGCATTACTTTTGATGAACTCAAGGCCGCCGGTGAATGTATCAGACCGGTCTGAGTCTTTGGAGTAGCACGTGTCGCACGCTGAGGCCTCTGGTGCCTTGTGGCGATATTGACGCCGTCTACTATCACCCTGCCGGATTCCGGTATCGTCTCGATGATTTTGCCGCGTTTTCCCTTATCCTTACCGGTAAGCACGACTACTTCATCGCCTCTCTTCAACCGGAGCCGGCCTTCAAATATGATCTTCTTTCTTTTTATCATTATTACAGGACCTCCGGCGCAAGTGACACGATCCTCATGAACCCTTTATCACGGAGTTCTCTTGCAACCGGACCGAATATTCTTGTGCCGCGCGGCTCGTTCGCATTGTTTACTACGACCGCCGCGTTCTCATCGAATCTCAAGGTCGAGCCATCGCGCCTGTGAACATCGTTCTTCGTCCTTACTACTACGCATCGGACGACATCACCCTTTTTCACCGTCGATCCCGGAGTCGCGGACTTAACGGCACCGACGATTATATCGCCGATCCCTGCATAGTGCCCGTTCGATCCCTTCATGACTCGAATACACAGAATCTCACGCGCTCCGGAGTTATCAGCGGACCGAAGCCGTGTATATGGTTGTATCATTGCTATACCTCGTTCAGAGTTCAGAGCCAGAGTTCAGAGCCTAGAGCTGCTATTTACCTCTCCGCACTCTGTCCTCTGCACCTTTGAACTACTTAGCCTTTTCTACGATTCTAGACACACGCCAGCGTTTGTCGTGAGACAAAGGTCTAGTCTCCATGATCTCAACGACATCGCCTTCGCCCACGCTGTTGGCTTCATCATGAGCCTTAAACTTGGTCGTCCGGCGAACGATCTTCCCATATATGGGGTGTTTCACCAGAGTCTCAACAGCCACGATGACCGTCTTGTCCATTTTATCGCTAACTACGTGTCCGATCCGGACTTTTCTTGAACCTCTATCGATCATGCCTTAGCCTGCTCTCCAGCCTCTTTCAACTCGCGTTCCCGCAAAGTGGTAAGCATACGCGCTATTTTCTTACGCGATTCACGGATTGCGAGCGGATTGTTGAGCTGTTTCATCGCTATCTGCTGGCGGAGCCCGTAAAGGTTCTTGCGCTCCTCAGCAAGCAGGGACTCCATCTCTCTATTCGTGCTCGACTGCAGTTGCTGCTTGAATTTCGACTGCTTCACTTATCTCACTCTGCTCTTTCCTGGTCACGAACTTGGTCTTGATCGGCAGCTTGTGGGCTGCGAGCCTCATAGCTTCCTTTGCAAGATCCTCTGTTACTCCGGCCATCTCGAAAAGCATTCGACCGGGCTTTACGACTGCGACCCAAACTTCGGGTGCACCTTTTCCACTACCCATTCTCGTTTCAGCCGGTTTCTTAGTTACCGGCTTATCCGGAAATACGCGAATCCATATCTGACCGCCTCTTTTGACGTGTCTTGTCATCGCAACCCTGGCGGCTTCTATCTGATTCGATGTCATCCAGCAGGCCTCTAATGCCTGAAGCCCGAATTCACCGAAATCTATCTTATTACCCGAGTTTGCCTTACCGGCTCTCGAACCGCGGTGTACCTTACGATGTTTTACTTTCTTAGGCATTAACATTAGCGACTGCCCCCTCTCTGTCCGCCGCCACTGCGGCCGCCACCTCCACGGGAACCTCCGCGTCCGCCGCCTGCGCCGCCACGACCGCCTCCACGAGGACCACGTTCGCCACGCTGAGCACCATCGCCATCACGACCACGTCTTCTTTCGCCGCGTTCTCTCATCTCTCTACGGCGGATTTCAAGTAACTGCTCCTCTGTCGGTTCAGCTCTCCGCTGACCGGGAAGAACTTCGCCTTTATATATCCACACCTTGATGCCGATATGGCCGTAGGTGGTTTTTGCCTCAGCGAAACCATAATCTATGTCCGCGCGCAGAGTCTGAAGCGGTATCTTTCCTGATCTGTCAACTTCTACACGAGCCATCTCAGCTCCGCCCAATCGTCCGGCGCATCTGATCTTGATTCCCTTAGCGCCCATCCGCATAGTCCGTGTAATAGTCTGCTTCATAGCTCTCTTATGAGAGATTCTTCTCTCGATCTGCAGCGCAATCGACTCAGCTACGAGCTGGGCATCCAATTCAGGCTGCCTTATCTCTTCTACGGCTACATGGACCTGTTTGCCTACGGAGATCTTCTGGATCTGGTCTCTTAACTCATCTACACCGCGTCCGCCACGTCCAATAATGAGGCCGGGTTTTGCTGTATGGATAAGCGCTTTGACCCTGTTCGGTGACCGCTCTATCTCGATCCTGGAGACAGCTGCCTGGGCAAGTTTCTTTTTGACGAACTTGCGAATTGCGGCATCTTCAGCGATCAGAGCGCCCATTTCCTTTGTAGCGTACCATCGACTCTCCCAGTCTCTGATAACGCCCACTCTAAACCCTATCGGGTGTATCTTCTGACCCAATTACTCTCCTCCTTTTTTGGTCTGCCGTCGAGGGGCCTTAGCTTTGCTTTCCCCTGTCGGCCTGGAGGCGGTCGCCGCGGTTTCTGGGCGTTTAGCCTTTGTGGTTCCTTCGGCTTTTGCCTTTCTTGGAGCCTTTGCAACCGTCTTTGCGACACTCTTACCGCTTCTTCCGATCCTTGCCGGACCACTGCTCTCGCCGAGGCCGACAGTAATATGACTCGTCCTCTTCATAATGCGATATGCGCGGCCCATAGCTCTCGGGCTGATTCTTTTCAGAGTCGGCCCTTCGTCGACGTGAACGTGAATCACTTCGAGCGAATCGGAATCCATCCGATGATTGTTTTCAGCATTCGCGATAGCGGATTTGAGCAGTTTAGAAACTGTCCTTGCAGCATTATTCGGTACGAACTGCAAAATCGCCAGCGCATCCTGAACGTGCTTTCCTCGGATAGCGTCCACTACAAATCTGACTTTCCTGGGAGAGATACGAATATACTTCGCAACAGCTGTCGGCGATTGAACAACTTTTACCGACATCTGCGGACCGAATTGCTTTTTAATCTCTCGGTCAACTCTGGCGATAATCGGTTCTCTGCCCTTGCTTCGCTCGTCGACAAGTCTCTCAGGGTTATCAGGAGTATACAGAATTACTGTACCGGAGTCTTTTGTCAGTTTGACTCCAACGCGCCATATGCGCTCTCCCTCAACTTGACTTCTCACAAAATCGCGAACTCTCGCGACTGTAGCATCCATGTTTCTATCTCCTAACGCCTTACTTCAAGGAGGTCGACCGTTCAGTATGATGGCCGTGTCCTCTGTAAAGCCGCGTCACAGCAAATTCGCCGAGTTTATGTCCTACCATGTTCTCAGTGATAAACACAGGAACGTGTTTTCGGCCATCGTGTACGGCAATCGTATGACCAATCATCGAGGGGAATATAGTGGACCTTCTCGACCATGTCTTAATGATCCGCTTCTCTCCCCTGGCGTTCATCTGATCTATCTTCTCCAGGAGCTTTGGCTCGGCATATGGTCCCTTTTTAAGCGATCTCGCCACCAGTTATCCCTCCTACTTCCGTCTTCTTATAATAAGCTTGTCAGACATCTTCTTCTTACGAGTCTTGTGTCCCAGAGCAGGCTTGCCCCAAGGAGTCGACGGACTCTTACGACCGATCGGCGATTTGCCCTCTCCACCACCATGCGGATGGTCTCGCGGGTTCATAACTACACCTCTGACAGTCGGTCTGATTCCAAGCCATCGGCTTCTACCGGCTTTACCAAGCGAGATATTTTCGTGATCGGTATTGCCTACTTGACCAATTGTTGCCTTGCATGTAGCAAGGACGTTTCTCATTTCACCTGA
Source organism: Armatimonadota bacterium (assembly GCA_039680575.1). Classification (GTDB taxonomy): domain Bacteria; phylum Armatimonadota; class UBA5829; order UBA5829; family DTLH01; genus JBDKSP01. The sequence goes on along the minus strand of JBDKSP010000061.1, from coordinate 2,923 downwards.
CGGAAGTCTGAGTGCAGCGTATTTTCCTTCTTTCGCCATAAGCTGTGCACCGCTCCCCGCGCTGCGGGCAAGCTGGCCGCCTTTACCAGGCGAAAGCTCTATGTTATGCACCATCGTTCCGACGGGAATCTTTGAAAGCGGCATAGCGTTTCCTGGTTTGATATCCGCGCCATCCGAAGCTACTATACTGTCGCCTACCTTGATACCGATCGGTGCAAGTATATAGCGCTTCTCACCATCCGCATATACAACTAAAGCTATTCTGGCGGAGCGGTTCGGATCGTACTCTATGGCGGTTACCTTGCCCGGGACTTCAGCCTTGTCACGCTTGAAGTCGATAATCCTATAAGCCCGCTTATGTCCGCCGCCGACGTGCCTCATTGTCAACTTACCCTGGGCGTTCCGTCCACCGGTCCGCTTGATGGGCTTTGTCAGTGATTTTTCCGGCTCTTTCTTTGTCACTTCCTCGAACGTCGATACCGTGAAATATCTCCGTCCTGGTGAAGTGGGCTTAAACTGTTTCAATGCCACTGGAAATTCCTCCTGGCCTATCCAAAGCAATGAGCTATTAAAGAGTATTCAGCGTTGTTTACACTCGCGTTTCTCTTCTCACGCCCGATGCTCACCTACATACCTTCAAATATCTCTATCCGCTGGCCCGGCACGAGTGTTATAACGGCTTTCTTCTTATCTGCAGTCATCCCCTCGGGATGCCGGCCAAGTCTTTTTTTCTTGCCTTTGACCTTAAGCGTGTTAACTTTCAATACTTTCACTTTGAATATCTTCTCTATCGCCTGCTCAATCTCGATCTTATTGGCATCCATAGATACTTCAAAGGTGTACTTGTTGTTCGCTACACCGGCCATGCTCTTTTCTGTAACCAGCGGCTGCTTTACTATTGAGTAAGGGTCCTTCACTTCGAATATACCTCCTCCAACACCTGCGCGGCAGCCTTGGTCATAACGATCCTGTCACTATCGATCAACTCCAGCACTGATATAGCCGGAGCCTCACAAATAATGATACCGGGTATGTTCCGTGCGGACATAACCACTTCTTCTGTAACATCCGACAGTGCCAGCATTATCTTGCCAGAGGCATCTAGCTTTTTAAGGATTTCAGCCATGGCCTTCGTACTGATACTATCGAGCGTCAGATCGTCTATCACGACTATCTCACCATCCGCAAGCTTCGCAGATAAAGCAGACCTTAAGGCTGCTTTCCTCATCTTGCGAGGCATACTCTGCTCATAACTTCTCGGATGCGGACCAAACGCGACTCCACCACCTGGATAATGCGGCGCTCTGATACTTCCCTGTCTTGCGCGGCCTGTGCCTTTCTGTCGATAAGGCTTTCTGCCCCCGCCTCTGACTTCGCCGCGGGTCTTCGTGTCAGAATTACCGGACCTCATATTGGCAAGCTCTTCTACTACAGCCTGGTGCATAAGAATCTTATTCGGCTCCTCACCGAATACTCTCTGGCTGAGTTCCATCTCACCTACATTTTCGCCGTTTTTCGATTTAAGGGTGACCGTAGGCATCCTACTCCCCCTTCTCCATTTTTTTGATCACAACGAGTCCGCCGTTTGCTCCAGGTACCGCGCCCTTGATGAGAACGACATTTCGTTCCGTATCCACGCGGACAACTTTGAGTCTTCGGACCGTTACGGTGTCACCACCCATTCGACCTGGTCGCTTGACACCTTTGAATGTTCTGGCGGCGTCTGTTGCGCCACCGGACTGCGGCTTTCGGTGAATCATTGACCCGTGGGTCATATCTCCTCCATGAAAGTGCCATCGTTTCACTGCACCAGCGAAACCTTTGCCCTTCGATGTGCCCGTTACCGCAACCGTATCTCCCTCAGAAAGCACATTTTCGGCCTTTATCTCGTTACCTACTTCGAGATCGTCTGTTCCGTAAATGGGTAGTTCCCTAAGGTATTTCATCGGCTTGACGCCGGCTTTTTTCAGATGGCCTAGCACAGGCTTGGTCACTCTGTTCTCTCTGACGGAAAGATATCCGACCTGGACGCCTGTATAGCCGTCATTTTCCTTGGTCTTCATCTGTGTGACCGTCATTGGGCTTGCATCGATTACCGTTACCGGCACCAACCGCCCTTCTTCATCAAAAATCTGGGTCATCCCCAGTTTTTTGCCCATTATTGCCTTTAGCATTCTAAACTCCCGGGAAAAGGGTAACTTTGGATCCGATTCTTCCTAATGCGAAGAAAGCCAAACCCACAATTCCCTGTTCCTACAGCTTGATCTCGATATCCACTCCGCTCGGCAGGTCAAGTCGCATCAAAGCGTCTATCGTTTTAGGACCCGGATTGAGTATGTCGATAAGTCGCTTATGCGTCCTTACTTCGAAATGCTCCATCGACTCTTTGTCGATATTCGGGCCGCGATTGACGCAGTAGATATCCTTCTCTGTCGGAAGAAGCACCGGACCGGATATCCGTGCCCCTGTCCGCCGCGCGGTCTCTACGATCCTTTCGGCCGATTGGTCCAGGACTCTATGATCAAAAGCCTTCAGCCGAATTCTAACCTTATCCTTACGCATTCTTGCTCCTTAGCTATCAGCTATCAGCATCAAGGCCAGCTGTATATTACCGGCTGACACTGATGCTGGAAACTGAATGCTGATTGCTATTCAATAACCTGGCTGACAACGCCTGCTCCGACGGTGTGTCCACCTTCTCGGATTGCGAATCTCAGTCCCTCTTCCATCGCTATTGGCTGGATGAGTTCTGCCTCAATTGTTACGTTGTCTCCAGGCATTATCATCTCTACTCCCTCAGGCATCTCTACTGACCCTGTTACGTCAGTTGTCCTGAAGTAGAACTGCGGCCTGTATCCCTTGAAGAACGGAGTATGTCTTCCTCCCTCTTCCTTCGTCAACACGTAGACCTCTGCTTTGAACT
>JBDKSP010000060.1:0-59658 GCA_039680575.1 Armatimonadota bacterium | reverse complement strand
GCAGGCCAGCTTGACGTAGTGGCCGGTCTCCGTGCCGGCCATCTACCCCGTGGACCCACCGGACCACGGGGAGCTCTGCAAGAGCCGGACTCTACCATAGCTGCTACTAGAAACGGAGACTACTTAGAGAGAAAATTATTGTGTGATTACGATGTTTCATTAGTAAGGTTACGGCAGTATCCTTACATGAAGAGTCGCCAAATGTAAAGTTTACGCGCGAACTTTACATTTTGCAGTGCGTTTGGAAGGTGACCAACTTGCAAATCTCACGTTCTAGAGAACTATTCGATAAGGCACAAAAACTGATTCCCGGCGGGGTGAACAGCCCGGTCAGGGCGTTTAAATCCGTCGGGGGTGAGCCGGTCTTCATCAAAAAGGGTGAGGGCAGCCGGATGATCGACGAAGACGGCAACTCATATATAGATTACGTCTCATCCTGGGGACCGCTCATCTTCGGGCATGCTCATCCGAGGATAGTCGAGGCGGTCAAGCAAGCAGCCGAGTGTGGAACGACGTTTGGGGCATCTACAGCCGCCGAGGTGACGCTTGCGGAGATGATTGTGGGTGCTGTCCCGTCGGTCGAGATGGTACGGCTGGTAAACTCCGGTACGGAAGCCGTAATGAGCGTGATCAGGCTTGCGCGAGGGTTCACCCGCCGAAACAGGATCGTGAAATTCGAGGGCGGCTACCACGGCCACAGCGACAGCCTGCTTGCCAAAGCCGGTTCAGGCGTCGCTACGCTCGGAATGCCGGACAGCGCCGGGGTGCCTCCGAATCTCACGGTAGATACGATCACACTGCCTTATAACAATGTCGAAGCTGTCCGCGCGGCGGTAGCGCTCTACGGAAAGAGCATAGCCTGCATCATTGTCGAGCCTGTAGCAGGAAATATGGGCGTCATTCCTCCAAATCCGGGCTTTCTGGAGTCACTCAGGCGGATAACCGTAGAAAATGGGATACTTTTGATCTTCGACGAGGTCATCACGGGGTTCAGACTGGCCTATGGAGGCGCGCAGAAGCGGTTTGGGGTGATGCCGGACCTTACCACGATGGGCAAGATCATCGGCGGAGGGCTGCCGATGGGCGCTTACGGTGGCAGGTGCGATATTATGGAGTTTGTAGCCCCGTCAGGGCCTGTCTACCAGGCAGGGACGCTATCCGGTAACCCACTCGCTGTCGCGGCAGGCATCGAGATGCTCAAAATGCTTCAGGATCCGGGTATATACGATCGTTTGGACGAAAATGGCTCGATGCTAGCGAAAGGGTTAGCGAACGCCGCTGCATCAGCCGGGGTGGATGTAAGGATTAATGCTGTCGGCTCGATGTCGACGCTCTTTTTCACGGATAAAGAGGTTACGGACTACGAATCAGCCAAGACATCCGACACTGCGCGGTATGCCCGGTTCTTCCGGGGGATGCTGGAGCGCGGATTCTACTTTGCCCCGTCTCAGTTCGAAGCCGCTTTTGTCTCGCTGGCGCATTCCGAGGAGGACATTAACGCTACTATAGACGCCGCAAAAGAGGTTTTTACAGAAGGTATTTAGAATTAATGGAGACTATGATAGGCTGGGACATGGATGTCCCGGAAACGGGACTTGGGCAGGATCCCCAGGTCCATCAAGAAGATGCCGCGATCAGCCTCGATACTTCGTCAGGATCACCCTGCCGCCGCTGTTGTTTTCGAATTTGACCTCGTCGACAAGGGAGTACATCAACGGGATACCTCTGCCTCGCGGGGATGATGTATCGGGCATTTTCTTCAGTATGTTGAGAGGAAAGCCTTCGCCCTGGTCTGCTACTTCGACGACCAGTTTATCGGCATAAACGGATATAGTGATGCTGATGGTATTCTTACTCTCAAGGGGCGAGCCGTGGGTGACGGCGTTAGCTACGGCCTCGAAGGCTGCTGTAACGATTTTACGCACATCATCTACCGAAAATCCCACTTCACTGGCAGTGCTTTCGATAACTTCACGCACACTCTGGAGATTCTTTGAAGAGCCTGGCAAGTCGAGTTTAGCCTGAAGTACCGGTCCGGTGACCATCACTAAGCCTCGTCTAAAGACTCCACATCCATGACCGCGCTGAATCCGGTCACGGCGAGAACTGTCTGAGGCTGGCGGCCATGAGCCACTCGTACCAGCAGCTTATCGGAGTCCGCGAAGAGCTTCCGGTTGGCTATAAGCAATTGCTCGAGCCCGGCTGAGTCGATGTAATCCGTCTTTCGCAGATCGACTACGAGCTTTCTTCCCCCACGCAGTTCAAATGCCTGCTCAACATTCGTTTGAAAGGCATTGATAGTCGTGAGGTCCAGGTCACCGGTAACATTCACCGAGACTTCTTCCGGCGTTTGCGACATTGTAATTGCCATCTTTAGTTCCATAGGTGACCTTTCCCTAGCCGGAAAACAGCGGTAGATGCGGTTACGGTTACTCCAAGCCGTATTGGCTGAAGTTATCCCGTATCTCATCCCATTCGTCAAGCGCTTTTCCAGTGCCGAGAGCGACACAGGAAAGCGGGTCTTCGGCCACATGAATCGGAATATTAGTTTCGATAGCCAATAACTTGTCGAGCCCTCGGAGAAGCGCGCCCCCGCCAGTCAGCATGACGCCGCGTTCTATAATGTCAGACGACAGTTCAGGTGGCGTAAGTTCGAGCACGCTCTTGACCCGGTCTACAATCATACTTACCGGTTCGGAAAGCGCCGCCCGGATCTCCTCGGACGTGACTTCAATCGTTTTAGGGAGTCCGGCAACCATATCTCTGCCCCGGACTTCCAGAGTCATCTCTGTATGCAGCGGATACGCGGAACCGATCTTGACTTTGATCTCCTCCGCTGTACGCTCCCCTATCATAAGGTTGTATCTGCTCTTTATATGACGGACGATAACTTCATCCATCTTATTGCCACCTACACGTACCGAACGGGAAACAACTATTCCTCCGAGCGATATGACGGCTATATCCGTGGTCCCTCCGCCTATGTCTATGACCATATTTCCGCCGGGCAAAGATATAGGCAGTCCCGCGCCTATGGCTGCGGCCATCGGTTCCTCTATGGTGAAGGCTTCGCCTGCACCGGCGCTTTTGGATGCCTGTATAACAGCGCGTCTTTCCACGCTCGTAACGCCGGATGGCACGCATATAAGCACTCTGGGCTTGAACATGCGCTTGCGCCCGCATACCTTGGCAATAAGGTATTCGAGCATCTTGTGGGTGGTCGTGTAATCCGCTATAACACCTTCACTCATCGGGCGTATGGCTACGATATTGCCTGGAGTGCGGCCTATCATTAACCGAGCCTCTTCACCAACAGCGAGGACTTTCTTGGTTACCGTGGACATGGCAACCACGCTCGGTTCTCGAAGTAGAATTCCTTTACCCTTCAAAAAGACGACTATATTAGCAGTCCCGAGGTCGATTCCAAGTTCTGGGACTATACTGAACACAGAGTACTTCCCTTTCTTTCCGAATCCGCGCGCATAACTTCCGCGCCTAGTTCCTGCAGCTTATCGACCAGCCGCTCATAGCCCCTGTCGATGTGCTCCAGGCCGGATATTTCAGATTCGCCTTCGGCGCCGAGCGCCGCGACGATCATAGCAGCTCCGGCTCTCAGATCAGTTGCCGTCACCTGGGCGCCTGTCAGTTTATCGACTCCCTTGACTATGGCAGTCCGGCCATCCTGTTTGATGTCCGCGCCCATTCTCTGGAGTTCGCTGATATACCTGAACCGCCTTTCATAGACGTTCTCAGTTATTATAGAAGTCCCCTGGGCTATTGAAAGCAGTGCGACGAACGGCTGCTGCATATCCGTCGGGAAGCCCGGATGGGGCATTGTCACGACATCCGTTGCAAGCGGCCTGGCATTCTCGCGTACTCTCAGCCAGTCTTCGCCGACTGTGACTACCGCGCCTGTCTCGCGCAGCTTCAATATAGACGGTTCCATTTGCCTGGGGCAGGCTCCTTCGATTTTTATATCACCCTGAGTCATTGCAGCCGCGACGGCAAATGTTCCGGCTTCCATTCGGTCCGGAATTATGCGATGAGAAACAGCGATCAGTTCCTTAACACCTTCTACACTGATAGTAGTAGTCCCGGCGCCCTCTATTCGCGCGCCCATGGCGGTAAGATACTTCGCAAGGTCTGCTATCTCCGGTTCCATGGCTGCATTCTGAATGACAGTCATGCCTTCAGCCAGACATGCTGCGGTCATAATATGCTGCGTGGCACCGGCACTCGGGAAGTCCAGATAAATCTCCGAGCCGTGAAGCCTTTCGGCCTCAGCTTCCACGAACCCATGCTCGGTCTCGATATGAGCGCCGAGCGCCTGGATCCCTTTTACATGAAAATCAATCGGCCTTGCTCCTATATCGCAGCCGCCGGGCATTGCTACCTTGGCATAACCTTTTCTGGCAAGGAGTGGTCCCAGTACGGTGAAAGAAGCCCGCATCTTCTTGACCAGGTCATATGGGGCTTCTGATGAGCGCAGGTTGGTGGCGTCTATCGAAACGTTGTCGCCGCTTACTTCACAATCAGCACCGAGTGCGCTGAGCATCTCTACCATTGTATAGATATCGCCTATCTTAGGCACATTAGAAAGTACAGTTCGTCCTTTTGCAAGCAGCGAGGCTGCCATGATAGCCAGTGCGCCGTTTTTGCTGCCGCTGGCTCGGATGGTTCCCCTGAGTGGAGTGCCACCTATTATGTATAACTTGTCCAAATTATGTCAACCTCCTGTCAGAGAACACTCCATTCTCTTCCAGGCCTTCCTTGAAACCGGGTAATAATCCTGGCTCAAGTATATAGGAAGCCCCGGTCAGTGTCAAGCAGTGTTCCTTATCCACAATTCCTACACAATGGCAGTCTGAGTGTACCCCCAAGTTCGATTACGTTAAGCAATAATAGCTTACCCATCCGGGGGTATGCCGCAGGCGACTCATACGCCTGCTATCATTTATAATAACGTGTGAGATGTCATGAGGTTTACACACTACAACGTTTTTGACGGCTTATGTTGCCCATTGTTCCATCTTTTCTAGAGCTGCTGTATCTGCAATAATGTGGGGAGTTACTAGCCCGCGCGAAACCCGATGGGGCGGTTGACCACCCCAAGACGTCGCAAATGCGGTAGCGCTTCTGGCAAGTCCGAGGTCGCAGTGGATCACAGCGGACATAATCGGGGCCGATTGCGGCAGTTTGAGCGATTGATGGCCTTTCGGAGGATTTTCGGTAACAGCCAACATATGATTGGCCGTTAATTAATCAGCCGAAAATCTATAGACAAAGCCGCACGCGCAGCATCGAGCTGGTGTTCGACGGCGGAACGGGCTGTACCACCGGGTACCGACCTTGCGGCGGCACTTTCCTCAGGATTGAGGACCCGAAGGGCTTCTTCCGCCGCCTCCGGGACGAGGTGTCTTAACTCATCGAGCGTCAAGTCCGACAAATCCTTGTTTGAAGCTATGCAGTCGGCTACGAGCTTGCCGACTACCGCATGGGCGTTTCTGAACGGCATTCCCGTCCGCACGAGATAGTCCGCGAGATCGGTCGCAGTCGAAAAATCTCCCTTGAGAGACCGGCGCATCCTGTCTTTATTGAACTTTGCTGTCGCTACCATCGGTATAAAGACACTGAGCGCGCCGCGGAGTGTATCCGCAGCATCGAAAATGGGCTCCTTGTCTTCCTGCAGGTCGCGGTTATACGAGAGCGGCAGCCCTTTTTGGACTGTCAGGATAGTCATCAGGTCCCCGAACACCCTTCCGGTCTTGCCGCGGGTGAGCTCGGCAGCGTCGGGGTTCTTCTTTTGGGGCATGATGCTCGATCCGGTGGTGACGGAGTCGTCAAGCTCGACGAACCCGAACTCCGGCGTCGACCAGTAGACCAACTCTTCGGCAAACCGTGAGAGATGTGTCATTGCAATCGCGGCTGCGGCGAGAAATTCGGAGATAAAGTCTCTGTCAGACACAGCATCCAGGCTGTTTTCAGATATATAGGAGAATCCAAGCTCCCGTGCGACGAATTCTCGGTCTATAGGAAATCCTGTCCCGGCGAGCGCGCCCGACCCAAGCGGCAGCACATCCGCGCGTTTCCGGCAGTCGTTGAACCGGCCCTTGTCCCGTTCCAGCATCCAGAAATACGCAAGCAGGTGGTGTGCCAGAAGCACCGGCTGGGCGTGCTGCATGTGGGTGTAGCCCGGCATGAGCGTGTCAAGGTGGTCTCCGGCCAGATCGACAAGCACGCGCTGAAAATCGGTTATAAGCTCCGTGATTACGCTGGTTTCATCCTTCATCCACAGCCGGACATCCGTCGCAACCTGGTCATTGCGGCTTCTAGCGGTGTGGAGCCGCCCTGCCGCATCTCCTATACGCGCGTAAAGCAGCTTTTCGACGTTCATATGGACATCTTCGGCTGAAGGGTCGAACTCGACCTTGCCGGCGCGGTAATCTTCGAGAAGCGACTTGAGCCCTTCCACAATCTTTGATGAATCGTCCGCTGGGATGATACCGCATTTGCCTAGCATCTGCGCGTGGGCAATCGAGCCCCTTATATCCTGCACGAAAAGCCGCGAATCATAATGCACCGAGGCGGTAAATTCCTCCACAGCCTTATCAGTAGACTTGGCGAACCTGCCGCCCCAGAGTTTTTTTGAGTTATCAGTCATTTGTTGTTAGCTTTCAGTGGGAAAATGGGGGAACAGAAGGATTTAGGATTCTGGCAGCTTCGCTGCCGATGGCCGGGACAGAGCCCGGCCACTACATCCTCTGATGGGCCGGGGGATCCATGCCCCGGCCCCCATTCTCCAGGGCATCCATGCCCTCTGCTATCTTTCCATTGCTTCGGAGTAGTGGAGATTCATGCTTCGGGACGAACTGCGGTCCCGAAGCATAGGTAAATCCTAAATCCCTTTTCGTCCCTAACCCTTCACCTGCCGGTACATCCGGGCCTGCAGGCCGTGGAGTTCCACCATACCTGCCACTCTGGACTGGTCGAACGAGTCGGTGTCGAAGCTCGCCATCTCCTCGGAGTAAAGCGCATGCTTGCTCGCCCGTCCGATGACGCTCACATTGCCCTTATAGAACCTCAGTTTGACCGTGCCCGTCACGCGTTCCTGAATCCTGTTGATGAATGCATCCAGGTCTTCCTTGAACGGGTCGAACCACAACCCCTCGTAGACCAGCTTGCCCCACTCGACATCCACTATCGACTTGAATCTGAGCTCTTCCTTAGTGCATACCAGCGCTTCGAGCGCTTTGTGGGCTTTCAGGATCGCTACTGCGCCGGGACACTCGTAGTTCTCGCGGACCTTGAGCCCCATCATCCTGTCTTCCATCATGTCGAGCCTGCCGACGCCGTATTCACCTGATATATGGTTCATCTCTATCACGAGCTGTGTGGGAGACAAAGACTTTCCATCTATAGACACAGGTACACCGTTTTCAAACCCGAGTTCGACGTCGCGCGGCTGGTCCGGCGCATCCAACGGGCTCTTAGTCCACTTGAAAATCTCTTCCGGTGCGACATAATCCGGCTCTTCGAGCCTGCCGCCCTCAATGGAACGTCCCCACATGTTCTCGTCGATAGACCAGATTTTGGCTGCGCTCTGCGATACGGGAACGCCCTTTTTCTTGGCGTAATCGATTTCCCATGTGCGGGTCATATTTCTCTCGCGCATAGGCGCGATGATCTTCACATCCGGCATGAATGCACGTATTGCGAACTCGATGCGGAACTGGTCGTTGCCCTTGCCGGTGCAGCCGTGGCAGAATGCCTCAGCTCCGGTCTTCTTCGCAATTTCCACAACCTTGAGCCCGATCAGCGGTCTGGCGATGGATGTACTGAGCGGATAACCCTCATAATCGGCGTTGGCTTTGATGGCGGGGAAGATGAAGTCTCTTGCGAATTCTTCCTTCGCATCGATGGTGTAGTGTTCCGTACCGAGGGCTTTAGCTTTCGTCTCAGCTTCTTTTATATCAGCGGCCGGCTGGCCGACATCTATGGTTACGGTCACGACGTGATCGAAGCCATAATCCTCTCTCATCATCGGGATGCAGACAGATGTGTCCAACCCACCCGAATAGACGAGTAAAACGGTGCTCATTTGTATCTCCTTTAACTACGTTAATAAACGGAAACCGGCAGAGCTTTTTGCCGCGAAAACATGCGGTTCTCTACCAGTCCAAAAAGCATCTCTAAATTGTTCGGATTATACGATCAACGAGAGAAGTGCCTTCTGTGCGTGGAGCCGGTTCTCCGCTTCGTCGAATACGGCCGATTGCGGTCCGTCCAGCACTTCGGATGTGATCTCATCGCCTCGATGTGCCGGCAGGCAATGGAGTACGATGGCATCCGGTTTTGCCTTAGCCATCAGCTCACTGTTGATCTGATACGAAGCAAAAGTTTTTTTCCGAAGCTCCTGCTCCGCTTCCTGTCCCATCGACGCCCAGACATCTGCGTAAAGCACATCCGCGCCTTCGGCAGCTTCAGCGGGGTTTCTCACTATCTCGATCCTGGAGCCGGTTTTTTCACCGATCTCACGAGCGGTCTGCGTAATCTCTTCGCCAGGTTCGTAGCCTTCGGGACATGCTATGGAAAAATGGGTCCCGACTTTCGCGGCGCAGAGCATCAGGCTGTTCGCCACATTGTTCCCATCGCCGATGAACGCGAGCTTCAGCCCATTGAACTCGCCTTTTCTCTCTTTGATCGTCTGGAAATCGGCAAGCACCTGGCACGGATGCTCGAGGTCCGAAAGGCCGTTGATTACAGGAATAGTCGCGTTATTGGTAAGCCCGGTTACCGTATCGTGAGAAAACACCCTGGCCATGATGACGTTGCACCACCGTGAAAGGTTCTTCGCTACATCTTCCACAGTCTCGCGGACTCCGATGCTTATGTCTGTGGGCGCAAGATAGATCGCATGTCCGCCGAGTTGGGTCATTCCCGTCTCAAACGTGACCCTGGTCCTCAGGCTGGGTTTCTCGAAGATCATTGCAAGCGTCCGGCCGGGCAGGATAGACCTGTGAGAAGTCGGGTCTTCCTTGATGGTCCTTTTCAGCAGTTCCGCGACGCCCAGAACAAGGTCGATCTCACTTGTCGACAGGTCGAGTATGGACATGATGCTCCTGCCGCGAAGCCGCCTGGTATTTTTCAGGCCTGCAATACTTTGAGGATGGTTCGGGCCAAACCCAACATCGTCTATCAGCATCCTTGCGACTTCTCCGCTCTGTTCCCTGGCTTCCTGGTCCCGTCTTTCCTGGAGATCACACGTTTCTACGCGGGCTCTGTCGAGCGTTACGCCAAGCCGTGCAAGGACTTTGGCTGCGATCCCTTCACGCTCGTGGATAAGCCCCAGAAGCAGGTGTTCTGTGCCGATGTAACTGTTGTCGAGCTCCCTGGCCTCGTCATAAGCCAGGTCTATTACCCGTTTGGCGCGAGGTGCGAGCTGCATGTCATCGCCTAATCTGCCTTCACCCCGCTTCACATTCGAATCCAGTTCGGCCCTTATGATGTCGAGCGACACATCCAGGTTCTTCAGCACCTTCACTGCGATACTGCTCGGCTCTCTTATCAGTCCGAGCAGGAGATGCTCCGTTGATACATGGTTTTCCCCGAACCTGCCCGCTTCCTGTTGAGCGAAGAAGATCACTCTGCGCGCGCGTTCCGTAAATTTATCCCACATACCGTAATTATCCTTTCGACTCCAGCGTCTTGTTTACTCTTTACATGCCTTCGGCGATTATGCCGATGGCTAAATCTATATCTTCTTTGGTAATGATGAGAGGAGGAAGAAATCTCAGAATACTGTCTCCTACCGCGTTCAGCAGGAGTCCCTTGTCCATGCAGGCCGATACCAGGGCTTTGGCAACCGGTTCAGTCAACTGGACACCGATCATCAACCCAATCCCGCGGACTTCCTCTATCGGCGCGCCGGTCTTCTTCAGCGATTTGAGCCTTTTTTTGAGATACTCTCCGTTATCCCTCGCGTTTTCGATAAGCCCGTCATCGTGGATTGTCGAAAACGCAGCCATGGCGGCCGCGCAGGCGAGGGGATTGCCTCCAAACGTCGCAGCGTGGTCTCCCGGCTGCAGCACGCCGGCTGCGTCTCCCCGGGCAAGGCACGCGCCTATCGGGAAACCTCCACCGAGCGTTTTTGCAAGGGTCATTACATCAGGGATTGCGCCGAAATGCTCGTAAGCGAACATTTTGCCGGTCCTACCGATTCCAGTCTGCACTTCGTCGAAGATAAGCAGGGCTCCGTCCGAGTCGCATGCCGTCCGTGCGAACTGCAGATACTCAGGAGAGGCCGGATGGACGCCGCTTTCACCCTGCACCGGCTCGAGTATTACCGCGCAGGTGTTTTCGGAGATCGTCTCTTCAAGCGCCCCTATATCATTGTAAGGGACATATTTGAACCCCGGTACGAGCGGAGCGAACCATTTTTGGTATTTGGCCTGGCTCGTGGCTGTAAGTGAGCCCATTGTCCTGCCATGAAACGACCCAATCGCAGTGACGATCTCTATTTTCTTCTCCGAACGCTGCTTCCCCCATTTTCGGGCAAGCTTTATCGCAGCTTCGTTCGCCTCGGTTCCGCTGTTGCAGAAAAATACTTTGTCGAAGTCCGACCACTTTATGAGCATTTCCGCAAGCGCGGGCTGCTGCTCGGTGTAGTACAGGTTGCTGGTATGCATCAGCACCGCTGCCTGCTTTTGTATTGCTTCCACCACTTTGGGGTGGCAGTGCCCGAGGCCGTTTACCGCGATACCGGCGACAAAGTCGAGGTATTCTTTTCCCGTATCATCCCACACACGTGCACCCTCTCCTCTGACGATAGCCAGCGGCTGACGCGTGCAGGTGGACATTACGTATTTACTGTCAAGCTCGAAAATATCTTTGTATTTCACTGTTCCTCCTGAGACTTCCGGTCTAAGGGGCGGTATTACTCGGGCGGAGGCGTGCGCTTCCGCTTCTTCAGTTTGGGATTAAGCTCCTCAAGAGCTGCCGTCAGGTCGTACACAAACGACGTCAGGTCCCGATCCTGCTCTTTCAGATTGCGTAGTTCGAGCAGCAGGATATCCTTGAACTGCTGAAGTTGGCGGGTATGCAGCTCTTTCATCTCTCGCATCTCCTCGCGGATCGATTCAAGCGCGGCGTTGATTTCCTCTGCCGGAAAATTGAGCTTTTCCGAAATTTCGGGAGCCATTCCGGTGTCCTCGACGAACCGGGACAGCGCCGATTGGCTGATCATACGCCTTACACCGTCCTCAAACCGGACTTGTATGGAGTCGAGTTCACCACCGACCAACAGCCGTTCCATAGCATCGGGTGAAAGACCGAGCATCGCCCGCGCATCTTCGACATTTATTTTATAATCACCGACCGGTTCCGGAAACACTACCGGTTCCAGCTCCACGGGCTCTTTCAATTCGGTTGGAATCAGTCCCTGCTGGAGCCATTCATCATGGAGGCGCGCAATCCCGGCAGGCAGGTCCTTTTCGTCCTGCTGTGGGCGCTCCTCCCGGTCTTCTTGTTCTAATTGTTCATCCATATGGTTACTTCAACCTCAAAAATGCTTCGTCTGACTGAGTGTTGTTCCACAGAAAAAAGCATCATTTGAATTACTTCGACATGTAACTCGACTTTACCTCCTATCTAAAGAGTTTCAGCCGAAATGGTATTTATTACTCGCTATATCAGCTACCAAAACTCCGTAGGTAAATGTATAATCAGTGCACAGTGAAAAGGCAGTGCCGCGGTGTACATAGGGAAATGCGCGAATCCTTTCCGGCATGTGTCGCGTTATACAAAAATAGGATATACTGCCCTGATGCTGCGGTTTGACGCAGCGCGGCCTCGGACTTATAATTCTAGAGTGCGGTAGAGTGCATGGAGTAGAAACGGCTGATGGTAAATCAGGTTAAAGTCAATAAAGGAAGACTCAGGTCAGGAAAACAGCCAAGCAAGCTCAGAAAGATAGTGACCCAGCTTCAGGCTGGGGTGCTTCTGGCGTTTTGCATCGGAATAGGCGTGGTTATCGGCCTTTTTGTCAGTATTTCACGCGAACTTCCGAAAGTCTCCGGATACAGCCCTCATGAGGCATCAAAGATATATTCCAGCGATAATGTCCTCCTCGCCACGTTCGGTGAGGAAAACCGTGAGTTTGTCGAACTCAATAAAATTCCCAAGGACCTGATCAATGCCACTGTTGCGATAGAAGACAGGCGGTTTTACGAGCACAGCGGCGTCGACCTGCGGGGTATCGGGCGCGCGATCGTCAAAAATATCCGCGGCGGACGGATGGCCGAAGGCGGGAGCACGATCACGCAGCAGCTTGCGCGAAACGTCTACTTAAGTCCCAAAAAAACCCTGAACAGAAAACTTCGCGAGGCGGTTTTGGCTGTAGTTATTGAACGAAACTACACCAAGTCCAAAATCATCGAGCTTTATCTGAACCAGGTATACTACGGTTCGAGCGCGTACGGCGTCGAAGCAGCGTCCAAGATATACTTCGGCAAGAATGTAAGCAACCTCAAGCTGTCCGAGTCCGCACTTCTGGCCGGACTGCCTCAGCGGCCGTCCAGTTATTCACCTCATGTCGACCTGGAGGCTGCGGTCAACAGGCGCGACATCGTGCTGAACCGCATGGAAGAGCTCAAATATATCACCCATGAAGAGTGTGAAGAAGCAAAAGCTCGGACTCCGCGCATAATGCCGATGAAACCGACGAAATACAGGTCGAAAGCTCCGTATTTCACCGATTATGTCAAGAAATATCTAAGGGAGCACAACCAGTTCGGCGATGACCTGATCGAACGGGGCGGACTCCGAATATACACAACACTCAACTATAAGATGCAGGTCGCGGCACAGAGAGCCCTGACAGACGGAATACGCAGCGCAAGACGCCGTGGCCAGATGGACGATATCAGCGGCAACGGAGCGCTGGTCTGCATCGAGCCATCCACCGGCTACATCCGGGCGATGGTCGGCGGCGAAGACTACGCGAGAAACGAATTCAACAGGGCTGTTCAGGCGGAACGCCAGCCTGGAAGTTCCTTTAAAGCGTTCGTTTATACCGCTGCTGTCGATAAACTCGGCTGGGACGCTAATCACAGGCTCCCGGGCGGGCACTTTACATACATAAGCGATATCGGGACCAGATGGTCGCCCAAGAACTATGACGGCAGGTATCCGAGCAACTTGACTGTAAGGCAGGCAGTAGCCCGCTCGGTCAACGTGGCGGCTGTGCAGGCGGCTCTTCAGGTCGGGCTGAAGAATGTAATCGACTACGCACACCGCTTGGGGATAAAGTCCGAGATCGAGCCTTATCCGGCGCTGGCTATCGGTGGAATCAAGGGGATCAGGGTGCTCGAAATGACGTCTGCTTACGGGGTGTTCGCCACGGGAGGTTACTATGCCGAGCCGTCACCGATAGCCAAGATAGTCGACAGCCGCGGGCAGCTTTACGATGAGCAGACCATAGAACGCAGACGTGTGCTCGGCGATCGGACGGCGAAAGTTATGGATGAGCTCTTCCGAGGGGTTGTCACATCGGGGACCGGCCGCACTGTAAACAGCATAGCCGGCGCCAGAGGCAAAACAGGCACGACGAACGACGGCAGGGACGTTTGGTTTATTGGTTACGTTCCGAACAAGCTCGTGACAGCCGTCTGGGCCGGAAACGATAATAATAGGCCGATGAGACACGTCTCGGGAAGCGGTGTATGCGGCCCAATCTGGAAAGAGTTCATGGGAACGGCGCTGAGGATCCATAACGACAACCACCGTCCGCATACGACTACCACGGAAAAGCCTGCCGCAGATACCGGCACGGTGGAGCGGAGCCGTCCGACACAGGATAATACTCCAACGGAGACCAATACCGGTGATGAAAATAATCAGCCGGAGGAACCTGCACTCGGTACCGTACGCGTAACTATATGTAATGAAACGGCTCTTCTGGCGACCAGCGCTTGCCCGTCCACACACACGGAAGTGTTCGTAGAAGGCAATCAGCCTACGTCCTACTGTACCGTTCACCGTCCAAAGGGCAGCTCGTCAGGCAGCACCGGTTCCGGAACACAGCAGGAGGGATCGGACAGAGGTCTCAGAATGACCCCGCCGCCGCCGATGTCACCGGACCGGTAAATCGAGATATACAACCTATCGTTGTATCGGGAAACCCTTTTCCCGATACTTCTCTAGCGTCCATAAACAAGTTTCGGGGTAAGGACCCGAAACATGAATTTAATTTGTTGATATTCATATGCTTACCCCACATGAAGATAGAGTGATCCAGCGGAACAGGATGAAAGTGTTTGCGATCCTGTGCATAACCCTTTTCGTCATACTGCTCGCGAGGCTTTGGTACCTTCAGATAGCCTCCGGTGCATCGCTTCTCGCGGAGTCGGAGACGAACCGGAAAAGGCTGATCCGTGTTCGCGCGCCTCGCGGACTCATCCTGGACAGGCACGGAAAAGTGCTTGCCACCAGCCGCCCGCAGTTTGTCGTGCTGGCTGTGCCTGAGCTCCTGGCAGAGAACCCGAATGCTTTCACCGCGCTCTGCAAGATTCTTAACGTCACCAAAGAAGACCTGCAGGCGATTATGCGCAAGGAACGCGCTGCCGCGTACGCCCCGGTCAGAGTAGCCATCGATGTCCCGTTGGATGTAGTTGCCAAGCTGCAGGAACGAAAGCCGATACTTCCTGGTGTTACAGTCGAGCTGGACCAGCTCAGAAGCTACCCGGACGGTCCCGCCGTCGCTCATGTTCTCGGTTACATCGGAGAGGTCAATAAAGAAGAACTGGAACGGTTGAGCGGTTCGGCTATACGTTACAGACCGGGGGATTATGTCGGCAAGTCCGGCATAGAAAAGGAATATGAAACGCTCCTTCACGGCACGGACGGCGGCCAGGAAATAGAAGTAGATGCCCGTGGCCGCACGAGGCGCATGCTTGATGACAAGGGATCGGTTCCGGGGCACACGCTCGTGCTCACGATAGACAAAGACCTGCAGTTGGCTGCGGAAAGGACTATGGAAGGGAAAGTCGGCGCGGCTGTTGCGATCAATCCGCAAAACGGAGAGGTCCTGGCGATGGTCAGCAATCCGGGCTTCGACCCGAACATATTCGTAAAGAAGGTCAAAGTCTCGGATTGGAACAAGATTATAGGCAATAAGTCGAATCCGCTCCAGAACCGGGCTGTAGCGAATAAATATCCGCCTGGCTCCACGTTTAAGCCGATCACAGCGACCGCGGCACTCGAATACAAGGTCGCGACTCCCAATACAAGCCTGTATTGTTCGGGAGGCTACCGGATGGGACGGGTTTTCCACTGCTGGAAGCGGCATGGGCGCGTTACCTTCACGACCGCCATATCCCAGTCATGCGATGTGTTCTTCTATCAGATGGGCCAGCGGATGGGAGTAAACAAACTCGCCAAGATGGCGAGATCGTTCGGTATAGGGCGTGCCACGATGATCGATCTCCCCGAAGAGTCTCCGGGCAAGGACGGTTCCAAAGGCACGATGCCTGATGAGGAATGGAAGAGGAAGCGGTTCAAACGTCCGGACATGCAGAAATGGTATCCGGGCGAAACGCTTCCGGTGGCTATAGGTCAGGGCTATGTCCAGACGACACCGCTCCAGATGGCACTCGTAGCTGCCGCAGTTTCGACCTCAGGCAAGATGTACCGTCCTCACGTGCTTTTTGAAGTGCGCAATCCGTATGGTAAAACGGTAAAGAAAGTCGCAAGGCATTTCGAGCGGCAGGTCCCGGCGTCACTGGAGACATTCAAGGCTGTCCAGTACGGTATGCGGCAGACGGTAGTCGGACCAGGAGGGACCGGTAAGGTCGTCAATCTGGAAGGCGTTTCAGTCGCAGGAAAAACCGGATCAGCGGAGAACGCTGGCGCTGCTCACGCTTGGTTCATCTGTTATGCATCTACGGAAGACCCCAAGATTGCAATCGCCGTCATAGTCGAGCACGGCCGCCACGGCGCATCTGCCGCAGCGCCTGTTGCAAGGGCAATCCTCGATGTATACTACGGCAAGAAAAAGGTCTCCGACATCAAAGTATCCTCAGTCCACGTAAGTGGAGATTAGGGCAGTGGTTGGGTATTAGAGGATAGGGGACGGGGCAGGGATCGAGGCTGCATTGCAAATACAACCCGAGAAATAACCTTATCCCATTGCTCAACTCTCTCCTCCGATCTCCTGGCCTCCTGCTGTGGGCGCACCTGGTTCCGCGGGAGTGGCCTCCTTCCCCGCCCAGAACTCCCTCATGGCGGCGCGTTTCTTTCCCGCGAGTGTCTCGCTCAGTCCCACCCAGTAGATTTCCGGGTTTACCAGCCGCTGCCATTCATAAATCTCTCGAAATGTCCTGGTACGCTCGAAGACCATCCGGTCGTGAGAGATAATAGTCCCTGCAGGTCCGGTATCCTCGTTTTCCAGGAACATCACATCGCCTAGCATCTCTCCATCGCGCGAATAGAACCGGTACGGCATCTTGACCCCAGGGTCTGTCGTCTTTTCCGGGTTGTTCGAAATCTTCATCTTGATGTCCCAGCCGTTGTCTTTGAGAACGGCAGCGAGCTTGTACACGCCTCCCAGCGCAGGCTCATTTCCGCCGGTCACCAGCTTGGTTCCGACGCCCCACGAGTTCACTTTAGCCCCCTGGCGTTTCATGTCCGCAATCAGGTATTCTTCGAGCTCGTTCGACGCCACTATGAGCGGGTCGGGGAAACCGGCTGCTTCCAGTCTCCGGTGGACCTCCTTCGAGAGCTTCGCAATATCTCCCGAATCTAGCCGTACACCTGCCCGGACCTGCCTTCCGCCGGCTCTCAGTTCGTTGAGCGCGATAATGGCGTTAGGTACCCCGCTCTCGAGCGTATCATAGGTGTCCAGAAGCAGGACTGGGTTATTGGGAAACGCCCTGACATAAGCCCTGAACGACTCAAGTTCGGTGTCGAATGCCATTACCCAACTGTGGGCGTGAGTGCCCATTACAGGGATATCGAATAGTTTCCCCGCCATCACATTGGATGTCGAACGTGCGCCCACGATGTAGGCCGCCCTAGATCCAGAGATTCCTCCGTCAGGTCCCTACGCTCTTCTCAGTCCGAACTCCACAATCGGGTCGCCCTGTGCCGCGGCAACGCAGCGCGCGGCTTTGGTAGCGATCAGCGTCTGATAGTTCAACCTGTTCAAGACAAGAGTCTCGATTATCTGTGACTGCGCAAGCGGGCCATGGACCCATAAAACCGTCTCATTCGGGAAGATAAGGCTCCCATCTGGCGCGGTATAGACATCGCATTCGAACCGGAAGTCTTTTATCGCTTCGATAAACTCATCTGCGAATATCTCGAGCGAGCGCAGATACTCCAGATCGTCCGGTGAGAAATGAAGCTCCGCCAGATCATCGAGCAGCGGGCCCAACCCGGCCAGGATAGCAAACCCGGTGTTGTGCGGAAGCCTGCGGAAGATATACTCGAAGACCGCCTGCCTGTCCTCCATACCGGAATCGTAATAAGCCGCCATCATGGTCAGCTCATAAAGGTCTGTAAGCAGTATTTTGCTTTCGTGTTTCAGATCGTCGTTCATATTTACCATGATTCCCTTTTATGACAGATTAATATTTGCCGGTACTTTGTGCAGGAATTATAATTAAAGAACTGTAAGAAGTTATTGGTTCCTCCAGAAGAAATACATCGTAAATTTCTTGATAATTGGTGGAGGTGATCCTGCGTTTGCGTAAGGGCAAAATCCTTATAGTTGATGACGATGAGGATATCCTGCGGCTTGTCGGCGGCGCGCTTAAGGCGCGTGGATACGACATAGTCACCGCCAGCACGGGTGCTAGCGGAGTGGCATTGGCCGTAGCCGAACAGCCGGACTTGATTATCCTCGATATTGAGCTTCCAGATATGAGCGGCACGGATGTCTGTCAGCAGATCCGCCTTACCAACCTTGCGCCGATTCTGTTCCTTACTGTGAGAAGCGATGAGACCGATGTCGTATTGGGACTCGGGGTCGGCGCGGACTATTACGTCACAAAGCCGTTTAGGGTACCCGCGCTTATTGCGGGGGTAGAAGCTGCGCTTCGTAGAGAGACGGTCTACGCGGAGCGGAAAAGACATCGCAGCGTCATATCGGTGAAAGACCTCCTGATCGACCTCTCTGCCTTCGAAGTCCGAAAGAAAGGTGAGCTGGTTCAGTTGACGACTACCGAGTTCAAGCTGCTGCAGGCGCTGGCGGAGCACCCCGGCCGCGTGCTTACGCGCGACCAACTGCTCGACTGTGTCTGGGACCTCCGAGCTGAGGGCATCTATACCCGCACGGTAGATGTTCATATCGGGCGTCTCAGAAAGAAAATAGAGGATGATCCGGCTCGGCCTCAATATATCGTTACAGTGGCTGGACTCGGCTACAAGATGCCTGGCTAGATGATGAAGCCGCGCAGGATACTTATAATTGAAGATGATGCCGAGATAAGATTGATCCTCGAAATGTCCCTCAAATATTCCGGCGGTTTCGAGCCGATCCTGGCTTGCGACGGCGTCGAAGGCATCGAGACAGCCCGGCGGGAGAAGCCGGACTTGATATTGTTGGATGCGCTGATGCCCCGGATGGATGGTTATGCCGCCTGCAGGCTCATCAAGCATGATGAATCACTCAAAAACATTCCAGTTATCTTCCTGACGGCTAAAACCGGCCGCAAAGAGATAGACCGCGCCATCCGCGCGGGTGCCTGTGGTTATCTTACGAAGCCGTTCGACCCGCTGCAGCTTGCTGCCGAGATCGATAAGATAGTCGAAGGAGCAACGGGAACATGACTTCAGGCCGGGGTATGAACGACCCTCCAATAGCCCATGATGACCTTGCCGCGGCTGACCGGTTAAGCATCATAGATGGGCTGCTTGAGATAAGCGAGGCAATAATAAGCGAAAAGGAGCTATCCAGCGCGCTTCAGATGGCAAGGGCAGCCTTTTTACAACTGGAGAAAGAAAAGACCAATATCGAAGCGGTCCTTGCTCAGCTTGGGGACGGTGTTGTGGTCAGTGATGCCCGAAACAGGGTGATAATGGTAAACAGCGCCGCCGAAAAGATCATTGGGCTGGCGCATGAAGACGTTCTCGGCATGAGTCTGATGGATATTTATCCGAAGCCTTTTCGTGTGGAAGTCAGGATGGTCCTGGAGCAGCTCTCTTGTTCAAAACCGGCTGCCGGATTGTTCTGGGAGCAGAACATAAGCCTGCCCGGCGGGAAAGTGATCCGCGCCAATATGCGTCCGGTATTCCTGAAAAGCGGGGTGTTCGTGGGGATAGCCTCGCTCCTGCAGGACATAACCGAGACCGTAGCCCTCGATGAAGCGAAGAAGGAATTCATATCCACCGTCGCCCACGAGCTCAGGACTCCCCTGACATCGCTCAAAGGATCGCTGGGACTGGTCCTGGGCGGAGCGGTCGGGGAAATCGATCCCGGACTGCGCGAGATGCTGGGTATCGCGGAGAACAGTTGCAACAAGCTCATACGGCTGGTAGACGATATGCTCGATATAGCGAAGATCGAGGCCGGGTATTTGGGGCTTGAGATGGACATCATCTCTGTGCAGGACCGGGTAAAGAGCGCCGTTGACCGGATGCGGCAGTTTGCAAATGAGCGGCAGGTGAACCTTTCCGTTAAAGTAACCGGCCGCCAGCGCAAGGTAATCGGTGACGGAGACAGGATAGAGCAGGTCGTGATTAACCTGCTCTCGAATGCCATAAAATTCTCGCCTGCCGGGGCTTCCATAGAAGTTACGGTCGGGCGTACAGGCAGCTGCGTGAAGGTCAGCGTGACCGATCACGGACCAGGGATTGCGCCCACCGAGCAGAAGAAGATATTCGAAAAGTTCTACCGGGCGGCGGGGCAGGATCAACCGAGAACAAACGGCAGCGGGCTCGGACTTCCTATCAGTAAAGGGATTATCGAACAGCACGGCGGTAAAATTAGTGTAAAAAGCGCTCCCGGAAAGGGCAGTACATTCAGTTTTGTGCTGTCTATACCTGGTGAGGAACCTTGTTTATCGAATGAATGAGATGAGCGAAGAGAAATTTGGAGTAAACAGCGATTGGCTGAGGGATGTACGGCGGATTTACCTTGCCGGGGCATCGAGGAAGCTGGCCGAGTTGGAGCGGGCGATACTTGGGCTCGAAATGAACCCTGCCAGCCACGCTCATGAGCGTCGGCTGCGGCAGTTGCTCCACAACCTCATCGGCTCCGGGGCTTCCTACGGGTACCCGGCCGTTACGGATACAGCCAGGGCAATGTCCGCCCGCCTGAAACAGCATCGGGATGACCAGTCCGCCGCGGACTGTGAAATACTGACAGACCTCCGTACACTACTTGGCAATCTGCGGAGGATCTTCAGCGACGCCGACGCCTGAAAGCCGGAGAAACAGCCCCATATCCACAGGCATAGGAATGAGCTTCAACCGCATGGGGATGGTCTCAGCCCCACGCAGCACTTCGATGGATACCATCTGCCCAGGGTGCTGCCGGGCCAGGATGTGCGCGAGACTGTCCGATGAGTTTACCTGTTCTCCGGCAAAGATCAGCACTGTGTCACCTGGCTTTATCCCCCGCCTGCTTGCAGGTGTGGCCGGATATACCTTGCTTATCCGCACCTTTCCGCCAGAGTCATACGCCGTAAACCCCGCCCAGGGTGTCTCGTAATTTTTCAAAAATTCTCTTACATCCATGCCGGTCGCTCTTCTTACGGCACGGTTAAGCCCTGACCCTCCCGGGGCAGGCTCTTTGGACAGCTCTTTCATGATCCGTTTCACCGTATTTTCCCCGTACCTGTTCGTAAGCTCGACTATGAGTCCTGTGGCGGCGGCGTACCAGTCAGGGTCATCTTCACAGTTTGCCCACGATAGCAGGCGCTCTCTTACTGCGTTGAGTTCAGGGTAGATATTTCCCGGCATCGGCTGTCCGAGAATATACTGAGCGTAATCGGACGTGCCGTCACGGAACCACCTCGCGCCTGTCGGGACGCAGAAAGGCCCGGTGTAGAGATCGGCAAGCACCAGGCCGGACCGCTTTCGAGGGGCGATCATAGAGGCCTCGGTCATCTCGTGCGCTACGATGTGAGCCCATCGCATGTTCGGCCCTGTTTTGCTCACCGGTACCGGAAAAGTCAGCTTTCTGTTTCGCCCGAGCTTGACGGAATATCTATATCCGCCTGTTTCCGGTTCCACCCGGACAAGTTTGAGCACAAGATCGAAGCTCCACTCGATCCCAAGCCGGTCTTTGATGAACGGATATGCCCTGTCGAACTGTTCGGCAAGCTCTTTCGCGGCTGCATCGAGCCCTTCGGAATATTCGACCGTAACATGCCCCCGGACGACCTTGCCGTCATAGGTCCCCTGCTCCATCAACCGGCGCATATCGGTCTTGCCTCTGCCGGTTGTTATCGTCATAACGCTTTTGACGAGCCTCAGGTGGATGTTATGGTACTGCAGCGACGAGCAGATCTGACCCACAGGCTTGCAGCCTGCGAGGAGTATCACGATAACAATTGCCAGAGGAACTAATTTTCTCACGGGCGCTCTCGCTGTTTGAAGGAAATCCTTCTGTCACTGACAGCCAATTACTTGTTCTCAAGCTCTTCCACGCCGCGTACTTCAAGCCGTGCTACCGTAAAAGCGTGCCCGATGTCGCGAAGCGCATAAAACCCGCCTGCGAAAACAAGGATCATAGCAATCATGAACAGACCCAATGAGAGACTGATCGGTATTTTTATCGCGTTTATAAATCTGCCGCCGATGATGAGCGAAGATAAAACGAAGAGCATAATTGCCGCATAAAGGCTGACGATGGAGTTTCTGACCATCTTTGCCCTGAGCAAGATCGCATCTATCTGCTCAACTACATTCGCAAGCCGCTGTTTAGAGGGCTGCTCTGATTGTTTCAGGTTCCTGCGTTCATTGTTCAGAGCGCGGAGTCTGTCGATAAGCTGTGAATACTTATTCTGCAAAGCAAGAATAACGAGTGCGCTGGCGTTGATCATAACAGCAGGGGCAAGTATTCCGCTTATTGCCTGAGAGACCTGCGCCACATCTTTGATGTTACCTGGTTGCAACTGTACCTCCACTTAAAGAAAAGATTAGTATTGCTAATAACGATAATCTATCGTTTACTGCCTGTTTCAACCTTGCGCCAGCTTCTGCCTCCGGCCAGTTCTGTCAGCCGTTTACGCTCCGCAAGGTCGCGTCTGTCTTTTTCCAACATCTCAGGGGTCACTTCAAACGAAGCGTCCATCTCCTCCGGCGGAATCTTATCGACCGGAAAGGCGCTTTTGTGCCCTGTCCAGCCCCTTTTCCGCATTTCGACGACCTGTTCCTCGTGTCTGCGGTAAAGTGCGCCGAGTTTCCCCTTGAAGAACTGCGTCGCGGGGTGGTTATACCAGCCTCCGCCGCCTCGGATCAGCCCGTCTGCCATCACATGTAGCTCCAGATGCTCACCCAAAAGATGCCTGTCGTCGAGTTCCTCGACGGGAACGAACCATATCCTCATATTTTATACTCCCAACTCAGCTTTAGCGCAACATTTCCTGCTCAGAAAAGGGGAGGGGGTCAGGAGATAGGGGATAGCGGGGTCAATTTTAGAAAAAAAGTGTCCCAAAACACAATTTTACACCAATTTCTTTGGATTGCGGAAGCGGCAGCTTCCGCTTTCCCATCGGCATTCACTATCCGTCATTTTGGAACGCGAATTACGCGAATGGTGGAGACCTAAAGCATCTACAATAAGACCCTCAAGTCTTCACTGATCCATCCTTTATGCATCGGGACCGCATCACGGATGTTTTCTTTACTGGCGGCTGTCCCTGTAAGCTTTTTTCCTGCGGAAGCGTTTTTCGATCCGGGTCGACAGGTTTCCCCTGGTGGTTATGCGGTGGGTGTCCAGAGTGATCTTGCCGATGTCGTAGTACATCCTGAGCCTTGCGGCAAACCCCCGGATGTAGCCCATCTTTTCTTCTTTCATCAGATGAGTGCAGCCGGTGAGCGTAACAGTATCCATTCTCAAGCCGTTCGTTCGGAAGTGCTTTGTAATGGCTACTTCCACTCCCGAACGAACGACTTGAATGTTGGAGATCTGGAGAAACAGGTGTCGCCGCAGCGCTCGCTGGCCTGAGATGTAGGGGGTGATGATCTGCGCGAGATCGGTCAGGCTCCTGCCGCCTCTGAATACGCCGATGCACATATCGACACTATCTTCTTTCACAGGTCTTACTATGAGATCGATCTGTTCGCCTGTTATGCCGAGCAGATCACCATCCAGAAACAGGACAATGTCTGAATCCGTCTCAATTGCCCCGGCGTACATAGCACCGCCCTTGCCAACATTCGTTGGAAGGTCTATTGCATGGACTCCGGGATGGCGGCTGGCCACACCGTACGTATCGTCGGTCGAGCCGTCGTTGACTACAATTATCTCATCTACCAGCGTGGCACGGCTGAGCGATTCGAGCACGTAGCCAAGTCGGTCTTCTTCATTATACGCAGGTATTACTGCGGCAACCTTCAATACATTACCCCCGTCAGCGTCCCATCTGGATCCTCTTCTCGTTGAGATAGGCCTGGGCTCGCTCTATACGGTCTTCCGTCAAAGGGTGCGTGCTCAGAAACGCAGGGGTTGATCCCCTGCCTGCTTTTGCCTCAAGCACCCTGAAAAAGTCTATCAGTCCCTCTGGATTATAGGGTGAATTCAGTGTATAGTCGATAGCCAGTTTATCCGCTTCGTATTCCTGGCTTCTGCTCCATCTGAGCAGGTTAAGATTAGCAAAAAAGCTGACCCACTGGGCTGTATTGCCTCTGGTCAATGTGCCGATTGCGATTCCGTAGAGCGTAGAGCGTCCCATCAACTCTGCGTGATGCCTCGCCTGAACATGGCCAATTTCGTGAGCTATGACTCCCGCGAGTTCATTTACATTCCCACCGGTCGAATCGATGAGTCCTCTATCGACATAGATCCAGCCTCCCGGCAGTGAAAACGCATTGATTTCACTGATATCGAGAACCTTAAATGTATAAGTGATCCCCTTCCGTGGAGTTGTCTGCCGAAGAATATTCTGTCCTATGGTATTGACAAGCTGGTTTAGCCGAGGGTCGCGGCTGACCGGGTACTGAGCCTCGACTTCCGCCGCAGACTGGCGGCCAATAGAAACCTCATCACTTGTCGATACCAGCTTTTCCGGCGGGCACCCTGCGAGCAGCACGCTTGCTGCCGTTATGACCAGCAATATTACTATGTTCGCCACTTGCCGTTTCATTACCTTCCGGCCTCCCATTTTTGGTTTGGCTGGAGAGCTCATCCATAGCTTTCTCGACCTGCTCATAAGCGGTATGCCAGGAAGATCCGGCTCTGTGCGCTGCACCCGAGGCGAATCCCTGAGAAAGCCTGGCAGCAGTTTCCAGCTTTCGGAGACCTTTGTCCAGTTCCAGGCGGGCGGCGTCTGTCTGACCTTTCTTAATAAGCTTGCGGGCGCGGTCCGTACAATCCTCCGCGAGCTTCAACGCTGTTTGATAATCCAGATCTCTCTCGACCGATTCAACATCGATGTTAGCCTGCTTTTCAACAGCAGTCAGCTCAAGGTTGATCCGACGGATCTGCCAACTGTTATAACATGTAAGTCCAAGCACAGCGACCAGAAAGAATAAGGTCAGGCATCTCATAGCTATTCCTCTTACAGTCACGATAGCCCGAGCGCCTGTCGCCGCGGCCTCCTAAAACACTGTACCCTTGCATCAGCGGCGCGCAAACGACCGGCGTTTTGACTACGTCATTATAGCAACCTCCGCCGTTGGGTGCAAACCTGGAGGAAATCGTTGCAGCGAAACATTTGGGGCTTGCACTATAAAATTGAGGGACAGTCAGCTTGCCCACCCCTCAATTCCGCAATATAGAAATATGTTCTACTGATCAGTCATCTAAACTGAACTGCCTTGTGATCTGTAAAACAACGGCGCCGCTCGATTTGTCCACCGACATACTCCCATAAATACTGCCCTTCTCGGCAGTTATCTGTATGCTGCAATCAGGAAGCCCTCGAAGGATGAATTTACCGTTAGCGTCCGTCTTGGTAGAGGCGATGGTTTCCATTCCCCGTCCCTCTGCATTGACCACAACATTTGCTACCGGCTTGCCTTTTCCGTCGATAACTTTGCCCTTCTGCACCCGTTTGGCAGGCTGCAGCCTGATCTCTATGATATTCGTAGCGGCTGTTCCGGTGGTGATCTTCGGACGTTTTCCATTGTCGAAATACCCCGGTTTGGACACCGATATGCTGTAAGCGGCTCCAGGTATCAAGTCTTTTATAACCGCATTTCCACTCGCATCAGCGAATATATCGCCAGGTGAGTAATATGTAGTAATATGGTTGAATTCAGTAATCAAGCGCAGCCTTGCACCTGCTGCCGGCTTACCGGAAGGCAGTGTAACATGCACTTTAGCCGAGATTATAGGTTTTACAGTGATTACTATGTCGTTCGCATTGATGTCGGACTCGGCTATGTATTTGCAAACCCCTAAATTCCGTTCCTTCTGCCTCACATTGAACGTGTAACCAGCTTCGTTGTATGAGGAAAAGACGTCACGGTCAGCGGGAGATAATGTTATAGTGAACCTGCCTTCCGCATCGGTCAGCGCGGGAGAGCTGCCATAAGTGTCGAACGAGACAGACGCACTCTCTACCGGCTTGCCGTCTTCGTCCACGACACGCCCCTTAGCGACAGCAGCCTTTTTAAGCTTGATTGTCACACCGGACAGTCCGGTTTTTGGGACGGTGATTTCTTTATAATTATTTTCACAGACATAACCGGTTGGAGCTTCATAGATGATCAGAGAGTTCCATCCTATCGAAGCATAAGCCTTGAAACTGCCGTTTGCGTCTGTCGTTACGCAATCCTCGCCTGTTGCCGAGAAATCGCTATTAAGCAAGGCTCTTCGTGATATAGTCACCTTAACCCCTTCAGCGGGCTTACCGCTGTCGCCGTATATCACTTTGCCCGTTACTTCGGCTGTGGCAAGTGCCTTGATGGTAGGAACCTGTGTGGTCTGTGCCGCTTTTACTTTGGCCTTGCCGGTAATAATAAATATGTGTCCTGGTGAGCCTACGCTGATGCGCCATTCACCCGGTGTAAGGTCTTCCAGAAGGAATTGTCCATTTGTGTCGGTAGTTGTTGAATTTGGATAATCTCCTATCTCCCATCCTGCCGTCACTTGGGCGTCCTTCAAAGGCTTTCCATCGGCATCCAAAACCTGCCCCGCGATTTTCCCCGCAGGAACAAGGACAATTTTCAGGCTGGATTGATCCACGGAGAGATTTTTGGCAGCAAAGCCCTTCTTGTTCGGCGTTAAGAGGACGGCGGCGCCCTCTGCCGCGTCTATGATTATGTATGTGCCGTCTTTACCGGTGGTGATTTCTGTCGGGATGTCCAATAGCTTTATCACTTCGGCGGGCAGGTAACTGCACATCGGATAATCGCCTTGAACCAGAAGTCCGTTGTATTTAATGTGGACATTTGCGAGCGGTTGTCCCTTTTGATCTACCACACTGCCGAATTTCGTGGTAACCGGCCTGGCTATAATGGAAATGGAGTTTCCCGTTTTTGGCATATCCGGTAATAGCATCGTCCAGCCGAGGTATCTGCCGGGAATATAAGCGACTATGAAGCGGCACTGGTTTTTGCTGAGGTCAGGAAGCTCGCCCAGTGAATATTTGCCATCGGCGCCCGAAACTGTCGATGCCTCTGTCTTTGTCGTATAAAGCTGTCCTTCTTCTCCGGTAATCAAGAACGAGAAAATCCTGATGCCTGGGACGGGGTTCTTTTTCTGGTCCGTCAGCACCCCGGTGACAGCGGCAGCTTGAAACCCCGCACAGGCTGCAATAAGCAAAAGTAGGGCCAAACAATAGCTTCTTCTCACAACAAACCTCCGGCAAACATTATTTATTCAGAACTTCCTCATATACGCCGGAAATTCCTGCTTAGACCTTGTTTATCTTCATTTTATGTGAATGCCAGCCTGCTTGTAATACAACAGCTGCCCGCCGCAGCCTATATGCATTATGGCAAATATTTTTCTACGGTTGAGGATGGGGGTGTAGAGGGGAGGAGTTTCGGAAACTAGGTGGGTAAACTACAATAGCCAATTGTTTATGAACAATATCTATGGAATATCAAAGTGCGCTTTTAGTAGCTTTCACGGCTTTGATTGCCTTAATTTAAACCGATCGAATTTTTCCCTGAATGTGAAGACATAGTCAAGTATAGCCTCCGTGAAATCTAGAATATCTCCTGCATCAATTTTTGAGAATTTTCTGCTTATGCCATGCGCGGCCTCATTTCCTAGGAGCCGAAGCGCATCAGCCCATTCAAAAAGGCGAGTGTCAATAACTTCGTCAGCCTTCATCTTGCTTAAAGAATTTTCCAGAGGCCCTTTGCCATACCCGTGCTTATCGCACATCCCTTCTATTACTTTTCTGCACATTACTGCTGATGCAGTATAGGCTGCATGTTCATAACAGACCACTGCCTCGGAGTAGATGTCTCCTATTTCTTCTGGCCATGCCAAATTTGCAACTCTATCTCGGCTTGGGTACAGCCTGTACGTATTGCCCCATGCATAGTTGTCTTCCGATGCATGAAATGCATCTTGGTAAACTAGTATGGTGGAATCACAAGCAGGACAAGATACTAATATATATCTACCAAGCAAGTCTCCATCAAAGTCGAATTCATTATGCTCGCCATGCACCTTTGCATCGACAATAGCGCCACACTGCTTACATTCTGCTAACATTCAGTTCTCATTTCTGCATACTAATGGCAATTATCTTAATTGTAGAATTATCAAGTATATATTACTAAATATTGAAGACCACTGCAAATCTTTGTTGTGATAGTCGATTATTTATTCAGTGCTACTGCTTGCCCATCATAGCCCCCTTATCCACCCTTTGTATTTCGCTCTAAGTGCATTGTTGTATCCGTCGAGGTTCGCGCCGTGTAACCCGCTGTCTTCTTCAGAAAATCGTTAATCACCGAAACCTGGTATAATTAATGCGTTTTAAGGGGGTTACAGTGGAAAAAACAGGCAGTTTATATATAGTAGCTACGCCGATAGGGAATCTCGAGGATATTTCTCTCAGGGCGCTTAGGGTGCTGAAAGAAGTTGCGCTCATTGCGGCGGAGGATACCCGTGTCACGCGAAAACTGCTGTCGCATTACGACATCCACACCCCCATGACCGCCTATCATCAGCACAGCAAAGGGAAACGCTCCGAAGAGATAATCGAACGGCTGAAAGCAGGCGACGACGTAGCGCTCGTCTCGGACGCGGGGACCCCCGGGGTGTCCGACCCAGGGCATGAGCTGATCGCTTTTGCCATAGAAGAAGGGATAGCCATAACTTCCGTTCCCGGTCCGACAGCTATGATTACCGCGCTGGTTGTTTCAGGGCTTCCGACAGCGCACTTTGCCTTCGACGGCTTCCCGCCGAGGAAAGAAAGCGAGAGAAAAGCCTTTTTTCGTGGAATCAAGCCCGACCCCAGGACGATTATCCTGTATGAATCCCCGCTGAGGCTGCTTTCTACGCTGAAATCCGCGCTTGCCGAACTCGGAGACCGCCGTGCCGCCGTAGTACGGGAAGCTACCAAGATGTTCGAGGAAGTTTTTCGCGGAAAGCTCTCGGAAACGATAGCCAGGTTCACTGAGCGGAAGGCCAAAGGCGAAATAGTGATTATTATAGAAGGAGCCGGGCCGGAGGAGGCTGCTACTGCGCCCGAAGCAGCCTCGGAAACAGTCGAAGAACGCCTGAAAGCGCTTACAGCCCAGGGGATGAGCGAGCGCGACGCCGTACGGCAGGTTGCGGCGGAGATGAAACTCCCCCGCCGGGAGGTCTATGCTGTCGCTATCGGGATGAAAGAGTAGGGGCGGAAATTTGGAACGCGGAAGCGCTGGCTTCCGCTTTTCTATCGACAGCCGGCTTGGAATTTCGCATTTTTGCGCTTCTGAGTAACATAAAAAGCCCCTCTCGAACCTTATACAGGGATGAAGAGGGGCTTAGAAAGCACCTTATTTCGACGAACCGCACAGTGTAAAGAACACGGAATGCAGTCTCTTACTTCTTATATATACTGTCGGCGTATTTGGCAAACGCTTCACATGCCCACATCTGCCATTCTTTCTCTATGCCGAGGCTCTTGACGTCGCCGTAAAATCCGGCCATATATCCGCCGTTGAAGCTTCCCAGCTTCTCGATATATTCCTTGGCAGCGGCTTGAATGTCTGCTTTGTTTCCTTTGGGCAGTTTCCACTGTATGTCTACAGGGCTCCAGATCGTCACTCGTCCGCCGACAGTCTCCCGCAGAAAATCTATTCCTGAGCGTTCAGGCTGGTCGAGCTGAAGCACGTCCATTCCGAGGTCTCGGAGATCAGGAATGATATCCACTATGTAACCGCAGCAGTGATGAAACATTGCGATTCCAAGGGAATGCGCATGGGCTACCAGTTCTTCGAACCCTGGTCTGAACATCTTTCTCCAGAGGGCCGGAGAAATGAGAAGCCGCTCCTGTGTTCCCCAGTCCTCAGCGAAAATAACTCCGTCCGCTCCTGCCCATTTCCAGCAGTCGAGGCATCTTTTCAGGTGGTCGATTACCATCCGCTGCAGCCTCATAACCTCGTCCGGGTAAAGCAGCACATCGGCAAGGAAGACTTCCATAAGCCGCATGTATCGCATAATGGCGAACGGGAACCCAGGCAAGCCGCCGAGGTGATATTTGTCAGGTTTGTCTTCAAAAGTTTTCTTTGCTTTTTCGTAGCGGAACTGCTTGTCGTAAGTCGGCATCTTGTAGTTATCCAGGTCCGACCAATCCTTCAGCGCTCCCTCGATGACTTCTCCTCTGGTCGTGTTGTCAAACCGTTTCCAGACATTGCCCCACTCGTCTTCCCACTGGGCACCGTTTTCGATTTCCCACGTCCTGGATGGTTTCCAATCGGGGTCGCCGCTCTGACCGGCCCACTGAAAATCGTCGGGATATGGTGCAGGCAGGCCCATCGGTATCCGGTCCGGTCCTGAAAAACTGATGCAGCGCTTTACGCGCTCTCTGCTGGTCATTTAAATGCTCCTTTTAATTTACCAATATCGAAAAGCCGGGATGCAAGGCACCCCGGCCTGTTACATGCATACAGCAATTATATTCTACAGCTTAATAGAATTTTCTTCCACCTATTGAGTTTCAGGAGATGAGGTTTACCGCCTTTATGCAGAACCTTACTTCCTATATACGCTGTCGGCGTATTTCATGAACGCTTCATAGCCCCAGACCTGCCAACCTTCTTCTATGCCGAGGCTCTTGTAGTCGACGTAGCATCCGGCTATATATCCGCCGTTGAAGCTTCCCAGCTTCTCGATATATTCCTTGGCAGCGGCCTGAATGTCCTCTTTATTGCCTTTTGGTAATCTCCCCTGTATGTCAACAGGGCTCCAGATCGTCATCCGTCCGCCTACAGTCTCACGAAGCCAGTCAATTCCTGAGAGTTCCGGCTGGTCGAGCTGAAGTACGTCCAGTCCAATGTCTCGGAGGTCAGGAATGATGTCCTTGATGTAACCGCAGGAATGCATAAATACAGCAATTCCAAGGGAATGTGCATGGTTGATTAGCTCTTCGAACCCTGGCTTGAACATTTTTCTCCAAAGAGCCGGAGAAATGAGAAGCCGCTCCTGTGTTCCCCAGTCCTCAGCAAATAGGAATCCGTCAGCTCCTGCCCATTTCCAGCAGTCGATACATCTCTTCAGATGGTCGATCACCATTCGCTGAAGCCTCATAACCTCGTCCGGGTAAAGCAGCACGTCGGCAAGGAAGACTTCCATAAGCCGCATGTATCGCATAATGGCAAACGGGAACCCAGGTAAGGCTCCAAGGTGATAATTGTCAGGGCGCTCATCAAAAAATCCCTTTGCTTTTTCGTAGCGGAACTGCTTGTCGTAAGTCGGCATCTTGTAGTTATCCAGGTCCGACCAATCCTTCAGCGCTCCCTCGATGACTTCTCCTCTGGTCGTGTTGTCGAACCGTTTCCAGACATTGCCCCACTCGTCTTCCCACTGGGCGCCGTTTTCGACTTCCCACGTCCTGGATGGCTTCCAATCAGGGTCGCTGTTCTGGCAGTACAACAGGATATCATTAGGAAACGGCGCAGGCAGAGTCATAGGTATACGATCCGGCCCCTTAAATGTGATGCAGCGCTTTACGCGCTCTCTGCTGGTCATTTAATGCTCCCTTAGCTTAATAAAATTGAAAAGCCGGGATGCAAGGCACCCCGGCCTGTTACATATATACAGTAATTGTGTTCTACAGCTTAACTGATTTTTCCTTCCCTCCATCGAGAAGTGCTATTGAAAGAACTTGATCGGCATGTTCGACCAGCTTTATGGTCAGGTCTGCCAGCACATTTTCCGGTATCTCCTCCAGGTCTTTCTCGTTTTCCGCCGGGAGAATTACCGTCTTTATGCCTGCCCTGTGGGCTGCGAGCATCTTTTCTTTGACTCCTCCGATGGGCAGCACTCGCCCTCGAAGTGTTATCTCGCCGGTCATGGCAACATCTTTCCGCACTCGGCGCCTGGTCAGTGCCGAGGCAAGAGCTGTCGCCATTGTAATACCTGCCGAGGGGCCGTCTTTAGGGATGCCTCCAGCGGGAACATGGATGTGAATATCCGTCCGCTGGGAAAATTCCTCGT
Organism: Armatimonadota bacterium; assembly: GCA_039680575.1. GTDB lineage: Bacteria > Armatimonadota > UBA5829 > UBA5829 > DTLH01 > JBDKSP01. The sequence goes on along the minus strand of JBDKSP010000060.1, from coordinate 27,884 downwards.
CTATATCGAGAGCTCTCGCTTTCGACCGTACATAAGTGAGCGCAGCCTGGGCAGATTCTTTCATTACGTCACCGAGCTGGCCGGTCAAGAGCAGCCTGCCCTCGCTGGACTTCATCAGTCCGACTTCGATCTGGATTATGTCTCCGCCGAACTCCGTGTAGGCAAGTCCTGTTGCTGCGGCGATTTCATCTTTCTCCTCAGCCATACCGTAATGATATTTCCTCGTGCCGAGGTAAGTCTGGACGTCGTTTTCATCCACGACCGCGCTCTTTATACTTCCTTCAGCAACCTTCTTGGCTATCTTGCGGAAAATCGCGGATATCGAGCGCTCCAGGCCGCGGACACCGGCTTCGCGCGTATATTCGCGTATTAACTTTCTGAATGCGGCCTCCGTAACATTGACATTGTTCTTGGAAAGCCCGTTTTCCTTGATCTGCTTGGGAGCAAGGAACCTCTGGGAGATCTGCAGCTTCTCATCCTCGATATAGCCCGGGAAGTGGATGATCTCCATCCTGTCCCGGAGCGGCGGAGGAATGGTGTCCAGCACGTTCGCTGTCGTTATGAACATCACGTCCGAAAGATCGAACGGGACTTCGAGATAATGGTCGGAAAACGCATTATTCTGCTCGGGATCGAGCGCTTCGAGAAGCGCGGCGGATGGGTCGCCCCGGAAATCCGCTCCGATCTTGTCGATTTCGTCCAGCATGAAGACGGGGTTTCTGAAACCGCACTGCTTTATACCCTGGATGATCCTGCCGGGCAGCGCGCCGACATACGTGCGCCTGTGTCCACGGATTTCAGCCTCGTCCCTTATTCCGCCAAGCGATACTCTGACGAACTTCCGCCCGAGAGCCTTCGCGATGGATTTACCTATCGAAGTCTTACCGACTCCGGGAGGGCCGACAAAACACAAAATCGGGCCTCTCATAGTTCCCGCGAGCTTGCGCACCGCCAGGAACTCCAGAATCCGTTCTTTGACCTTCGCCAGTCCGTAATGGTCTTCATCGAGAGTATCCGTGGCTGCATCCATCTCGATCGTTTCCTGAGTGCTTTTGCTCCAGGGAAGCGAGGTCAGCCAATCGAGATAAGTGCGGACAACGACGCCGTCCGGCGCGGCATAGGGCATTTTTTCGAGTCGGTCAACCTCTTTAAGCGCGCGTTCCGCCACTTCCTGAGGCATTTTAGCTTCGTCGATCTTTGCCTTATACTCCTCAATCTCGGACAAACGCTCGTCTCTGTCTCCCAGCTCCTGCTGAATTGCCTTGAGCTGCTCCCTCAGGATGTATTCCTTCTGGGTCTCGCCCATTTCTTTCTCGACACGGGAGCGGATGTTGCGGTGGATTTCCAGGATCTCGACTTCTCTTGCAAGGAGCAGGTTCAGCTTTTCAAGCCGTTCTTTGACCGATACCGTCTCCAGAATTTCCTGCTTGGATGATACGGGAACAGACAGATGGTGGGCTACAGTGTCCGCAAGCCGGGCAGGGTCGCTGATGCTGATGACCGTGATCATGGCTTCCGGCGGTATTTGCCGCCCGTTTTGGACTATCTGTTCGAACTGGTTGATGATACTCCGCTTGAGAGCTTCGATTTCAATGCCCGATGAAGGCTTCTCGTTCATTACGCTTACCCGCGCCTTTAGGAACGGCTCGGTGTGGCTGTACTTGGCGATTTTGACACGTTCCAGACCTTCGAGCATGAGCCGTACGGCTCCGTCCGGCACTCTAAGCACCTGCATGACCTCGACCAGAAGGCCGACATCGTACAGGTCATCCGGCTCGGGGTCTTCCGTGGCAATATCCCTCTGCGCTACAAGGACCAGTTTTCTGCTCTTTGCCACGGCTTCATCCAATGAACGGATGGACTTTTCCCTGCCGACGAGCAGTGGAAAGAGCATGTTGGTGTAGTAGACCTGGTCGCGCACAGGCAGCACCGGATATACCCGGGATTGTCGCTTGCTTGGTTGTTTGTCTTCGAGCAGAATCTCTTCGACAGCCAGTATATTATCCGGTACAAGAGCTTTCTTGCGTGGCATCGCGTCTCTCTTTTCTATAAGGTTTATGTGAAAAAGGCCGGGACTTCAGCCCGGCCACTAGTTCGGAATTATGAACGTTTATACTATGAAGCGGCCTTGATCTCGCTCAACGTCACGATAGTCGGGTCCTTCTTCTCAAGGATTGTCTCTGCAGTGATTATACACTTCTTGACGTCCTTGTTGGAAGGTATCTCATACATAATGTTGAGCATGACCTCTTCGAGTATAGTGCGAAGCGCTCTTGCTCCCATTCCCCGCTTCATCGCTTCCGCTGCTACTGCGTCGATGGCGTCTTCAGTGAGGACAAGGTCCACCCCGTCGTATTCGAAGAACTTGCAGTACTGCTTGATGAGCGAATTTTTGGGCTCGACCAGAATCTTCCTCAGCGCTTCCTGGTCCAGAACGTTCAGTGTGGAAAGGACAGGCAGCCGTCCGACAAACTCCGGGATAAGCCCGAACTTCAGCAGGTCTTCAGGCATTACATACTGCAGAAGATCTCCTGCCGGACGAGCCTTTTTGCTCTCGACCTCAGCCCTGAACCCCAGACTGTTCTCCTTGCCGACCCTGTGCTCGATGATGCCCTCAAGCCCCTCGAATGCGCCGCCGCAGATGAAGAGCACGTTTGTGGTATCGATCTGAACGTAATCTTGCTGAGGATGCTTGCGTCCGCCCTGCGGCGGAACGTTCGCGACTGTGCCTTCGAGGATTTTCAGCAGTGCCTGCTGCACTCCCTCACCGGAGACATCACGGGTAATAGACGGGTTTTCGGACTTGCGCGCAATCTTGTCTATCTCGTCGATGTAGACGATGCCGCGTTGGGCATTTTTGACCGTAGTCTGAATGCTCTCACCCGTATCGGACGCCTGCAGGAGTTTCAGAAGGATGTTCTCGACGTCCTCTCCCACATATCCCGCCTCGGTAAGCGATGTTGCGTCGGCGATAGCGAACGGGACGTTCAGTATACGCGCGAGCGTCTGAGCCAGAAGGGTTTTTCCTGAGCCGGTGGGACCGACCAGGAGAATATTGGATTTCTGCAGCTCAACATCCGAACTCGGGACGTTGATCCGCTTGAAATGGTTATACACGGCGACGGAGAGCGACCGCTTGGCCTTCTCCTGCCCGACCACATACTGACTGAGTATGCGGTAGATCTCTTTTGGCTTCGGAACGGAACCGAAAGAGAATTCCTCCGGTTGAGTTGCCTCACCTTTGATGATCTCATTGCAGAGCCCGATGCAGTCTACGCAAACACCGCCGTATACGCCAAGAATGAGCTTCTTTACCTGCTCGCGACTCTTTCCGCAGAGGGCGCAGCGCCCATCGTTTCGATCATAACCGACCCTTGCCAACTGGCCGTTCTCCTTTATCTACAGTATTATGCGTTTCGGATGTTATGCTGAAACGCATTGAATGCAAGGTAATGACCGCGCATGCGATCATTACCTCTATACATTGACTATCGCTTCTTAGCGATTACTGCATCTACTATTCCATATTCCAGAGCTTCTTGCGGAGACATATAATAATCTCTGTCAATATCTTTTTCTACCCGCTCAGGCGGCTGGCCTGTGTGCTCGGATAGAAGCTCGACATAAAGAGACTTGTAGCGCAGCACTTCATGCGCGACTATGTCTATGTCGGAAGGTGTGCCCTGGAATCCGGCGGAGCCCTGATGGATCATGATGCGGGAGTTGGGCAGAGCAGACCTCTTGCCTTTAGCGCCGCCCGCAAGGAGGATAGCTGCCATACTCATCGCGTGCCCCACACATGTCGTTGCTATGTCCGGCTTCACCACCTGCATAGTATCGTAGATGGCGAGTCCGGCAATTACCGATCCGCCGGGGCTGTTGATATAAAGCTCTATATCCCTGTCGGGGTCTTCTTTCTCAAGGAACAGCATCTGTGCTACAACAAGGTTTGCTATGTCATCATCGATCGGCGTGCCGATGAAGATGATCCGGTCCTTGAGCAGCCTTGAGTATATATCGTATGCTCGTTCCCCGCGAGCACTTTGCTCGACAACCATAGGTACGAGTGCCATATGAAGTGGAACTCCTTTCAGGACTTCTTTTGTCCTACACTTTTAATATTGGAAGCATCGACCAGAAAATCTAGTACTTTTCTACGGATAATTCGGTTTTTTAATGAATCTTTGCTTTCCGTTCGGTCGACATAAGCGGCAACCGACTCTTTCGGGTAACCGCTTTCCTCCGCCATCTTAGTAATTTCCTCTTCCACATCCTCGTCTGTAGCCTCTATCTTTTCCTTTTCGGCTATTTCACTTAAAACGAGGCTCACACGAATATCTTTGGCCGCCGATTTTTCCATCTGCGACTGCAGTTCGTCGAATGTCCTGTCTGTAGCATCGAGGTAATCATCGAGCGTCAGATCGTGGCTTTTCAGATCGCCCACCAGGTTTTTGAGCCTGAGGGATACTTCATGATAAAGTATCACTTCAGGAAAATCGATCTTGGATACTTCCAAGACCATATCGACGATCTTACCATGAGCCTCTTTGTCAGCAAGCTCCGACGCTGCCTCTTCCAGCTTGCTCTTGACCCTATCTTTAAGTGCCTGAACGGTCTCTATCTCCTCAGGGCTGCCCTGGGTGACCTCTTTTACGAAATCATCGGTCAGTTCCGGGATATGCCGCTCCTTGATGTCGTTTATTACGACTATCGATATGGACTTTGTGCCTGCAAGTTCTTTTTCTTCGTAATCGTCGGGATAGACGAGTTCTATGGACTTCGTCTCGCCCTTGTTCATCCCGATCAGCCCTTCGTCGAAGCTCGGGAGGTTCTTACCTGCTTCGACAACCGTCTCGCGGCTGTCTCCGTCCAGCTCCGTCAGGGTGATGATAGCGAGGTCGCCCATCTGCACCGGCCGGCCTTCGACATTTTCTACTTTCGCGGAGTTCTGACGGAGCGTCTCGATCTGCTGGTCGACGTCTTCATCCGATACCTGCCTGGAGAACCGCTCTACTTCCATACCTTTGTAGTTACCCAATTCTACGGCAGGTGGCAAAGGAATTTTTGCCTTAAACTTAAATGGTTCGGCATCTTCCAGATGAATTACTTCGTACTCGGCCGCGGCGAACGGTTCGATAGAGGCTTCTTTCAGCGCTTCATCATACGCCGGGTATACAAGCTCCTCGGCGGCATGCTCTTTTATATGCTCTTCCGAGACGAACTTCTCAAGGATAGCCCTCGGCGCTTTTCCTTTGCGGAACCCCGGGACCTGAGTGTGCTTACCAGCTTCCTTATAGGCCTTATCGAACGCTTTTTTTACTGCGTCTGAATCGACTTCTATCTCAAGCGATATTTCACACGGACTCACTTGTTCTTGCTGAGTTATAGGCATTTTAATGGCTCTCCGATTCACAAAAAACAACAGGATACAGAATAAAGATAGCTCCTGATAAATAGAATCTATCCTCTATCCCATATCCTGTGGATTAGAGTTGGGAAGAGAGAAGCATACGCTTTCTACCCTTTACCCAATTTTGGAGCGGGAGACGGGACTCGAACCCGCGACATCCACCTTGGCAAGGTGGCGTTCTACCACTGAACCACTCCCGCATGTATTCAATTATGCGAACTGGTGGGCGAGAGGAGAGTTGAACTCCTACGCCTTGCGGCACTAGATCCTAAATCTAGCGTGTCTGCCATTCCACCACTCGCCCGTGCGACACGCTTGGTGGGTCGTACAGGACTCGAACCTGTGGCCCGCTGATTAAGAGTCAGCTGCTCTACCAACTGAGCTAACGACCCACGACTTCTGCTCTCCGGCGGGTATTATTATACCATCACTACTCAATTGGCGTCAACAAGAGAAGGCATCCCCGAGCCAATTCCAAGAGCAAGGAAATTATACCGGACTGCTTTTCAGATGTCAATATTTTTGTGGGCTTTCCAACATGTAAAGTACGTGCCCGGACAGGGGGTTATCAGCATCGAGTGACGGATGACTGAACTCCGAGACTTTCCGCATCTCGATTTTCTTCATTACATTCTCGGACCGAAGGTTGATTTTTGCCGTGAAGCTGTATATCCTGTCGAAACCGAACCGGGGAATGCCGTAGGCAAGGCAGGCTTTCGCGCCTTCCGTCGCATAGCCGTTTCCCCAGGCTTCGCGCTTTAAGCGCCAGCCTATCTCGATACATGGAGTAAAATCAGCCTCGAATGCCGCCTTATGGAACCCTATGTAACCGATGAACCGGACGTCATGCTTCGTTTCTACCGCGTAGAGCCCGTAGCCTGCAGTTTTAAACTCATCTATGATCCTGTTGTAGAACGCTTCGGTCTCATCGTCAGAAAGAACCTTCGGGAAATATTTCATCACCTCCGGGTCTTTGTTCATTTTCTGAAATTCGGCCAAGTCTTGCTCTGCCCAATCGCGGAAGACCAGGCGCTGTGTTTCGAAATAGATCATAGTGATTTCCAGGGTATTTGGACATATTTTGTCCGATATACCTATGCCCTCGCAATATTATAGATAGCTTATGGAGATGCGTAAAGGTAAAAATCCCAGTGCCAACGCATCTAAATATAGAAGAGGCAAGTTTGCGAATAGAGGTTAGTGTGAATGGTGCAAGTCTCCACTAATCTCTTTGGAGTACGGAAGCGGCAGCTTCCGCTTTTCTATCGGTATTCACTATCCATCATTTTGAAACGCGAATTACGCGGATTTAACGGATTTCGCGATTCAGAATATCTGGTACCGCTTCGAAATAAGATAGATTACCCTCGTAAAAATCCCCCCGCGTTACATCTTGCATCTTATGCCCGGCTGCTATATGATGAGTGCAACATTTGTCATAAACAGCAGAGATTATATGTTAAAGAGGCCGCTTTTTCCGGTCACGATTGCGTTTGTCATTGGAATATTGTTCACTGGGGTGTTCCATGTGCCGGTCTACGTCGCGCTCGGCGGGTTCGGGTTCGGCTTCGCGTGCGCGATTGCTTGGAAGAAATACCCGCTTGCGCTCATTTTCGTCATCGCCTCGATCGGGCTCCTGAGATACGATTCTTACATGACACTTTCCGTGGACGATGTGTCGCACTTTACCAATACGGGAGTGACCGGGGTCATAGGCCGGGTTATATCCGATATCGACCAGCGTGAAGACAGGGTCATGTTCACTCTCGCTGTCCGCTCGGTCCGTATAAACGGAAGGTCCGTCCCGGCAACCGGCAGGCTGATGACCACTTACTATATGCCGGATAACGACCTCGACTGGAACCCGCCGGATTACGGCGATGTGCTTGCCGTCGGGTCGCGTATTTCCAGTCCGTCCGGCGCGAGCAACCCCGGCGCGTTTTCATGGAAAGATTATCTCTCCCGCCAGCGAATCCACGCCGTAATGTATATTCAGAATCCGCGGCAGGTAAAGGTCATCAGGAACGAGTCTCCCAACCCGCTGTTGTCCGCGGCGATGTGGATAAAACGCGGGCTCTCGGACTCCATTGCCCGGTCGATGCCCCGAGACGAAGGCGCGGTCGTAGCCGGTATGGCGCTCGGGACATATACGACGCTTCCCGACAGGCTTATGGACAACTTCACCCGGACGGGAACGCTTCACCTGCTTGCGGCGTCCGGGTTCAACTGCGCGGTGCTGGTCGTCGTCTTCGGCTTTCTCCTGAGAAACTGCCTTAAACTCGAGAAAAGGCATGTCCACTTGGCGCTGATTTTTATTCTGATACTTTATATGTTCGTAGTAGGAGCAAAGCCGTCCATCGTGAGAGCCACGATAATGGCGACGCTGCTCCTTCTGGGCGCGCTCATCAACAGGCCGTCCGATACGCTCAACCTGCTTTTCGCGGCCGCGCTTATCATCCTTGCGATCAACCCGGCGGATATCTTCGATGTGGGTTTTCAACTCTCATTTGCGGCTGTAATGGCTCTAATCCTTGTACTCCCCGTTATAGAGCATACTTCGCGCCAGTGGAAGATCGATCCGGGCGCAAGATACCGCACTGACGCCAAAACAAAAGCCGCGAGGCTGGTCTTGAATGAAGGCTGGCAGGGACTTTTGGCCACAATTGCCGCCACAATCGGCACGCTGCCGCTCTCCGCGCAGTATTTCAACCAGTTTTCACTGGTATCCTTTCTGGTCAATGCTATCGTTGCAGCGACGGTGCTTCCCATATTCACGGTAGGGCTGCTGCTGCCGGTTTTTTCGCCTGTCCCGGTTTTGGGGGATATATTATCGTTTACCGGGACAATGATTACCAGGTTCGCGCTCTCGACTATCAACTGGTTCGGTGAGCTGCCTTCCGCATGCCTTTACGTGACGTCTCCCGGCGCTCTCGGAGTGGTCGGTTATTACATAGTTCTTGCGGCCGGATTATATTATGCGTATTCGAGAATTAATTCAGCAAAAAGAACGACTCGTTCTTAGCGTTGCGTGCATCACAGCGGCGGTTATATGGATATGGGCGTTTCTACCCCGTCCTCCGGCGCTGAAGGTGACGTTCCTCAGCGTCGGACAGGGCGATTCGATAGTCATCGAGAGCCCGTCTGGAAGGACGGTCCTGGTCGACTGCGGTCCCGGACCGAACGCCAAAAGCGATTTTGATGCAGGCGCAAAAGTTGTCACTCCGTTTCTCAGAAGGCAGGGGGTGAATGAGCTCGACGCGCTTGTTTTGACCCATCCGCATGAGGACCACATAGGCGGGGCTTTGTCCATCGTGAGAAACTTTGCCGTAGACCGGGTTATCGACTCCGCTATCGTCCATCCGTCCGGTATTTACAGGGACTTGTTGGAAGAAATAGAGAAAAAAGGCATCCCTTACAGCCGGGTCAGGCGCGGGCAGATGATCGATCTTCACGATGGTGTGACGATTGAAGCGCTGAACCCTTCCGACAACGCTCCCGAAGCGGATGGCGACGAGGGAATGAATGATACTTCGCTCGTCCTCAGGGTCAAATATAAAGATACCGCTATTTTACTTATGGGCGACGCGGAAAAGAAAGCCGAAGAAGAAATGCTTGCCGAATGCGGAGATATATCGGCGCAGGTAATCAAAATAGGCCACCACGGAAGCGCAAGAGCCACATCAGCCGCTTGGCTTGGTGCTGTACGGCCGCGGTATGCGATCGTTTCGGTCGGCTGGAGGAACCCATTCGGCCATCCGAGCGTCAAAACAATATCCAGACTGCAGGATGCCGGTGCAGAGGTCTACCGCACCGACCAGAACGGCGGAATCACCGTCACAACGGATGGAAAACACATTTCGATAGATACTTCCCGCGAGCAGTTTTCGCGGTAACGAAATGTGAGAGGTGAAAGCAATGATTTTCAAGCCCACAGTTTCCGGTTTTATGCAAAAGATGCGGATTCTGGCAAAAGTGGTTCTTATTGTTCTGGTCGTTGTGTTAATCACCCATGCGGTATTGATGGCTTCGATGAAGAAAGGGCTGGACCGGAAGTTAGCTGAGCTTAAAGCCCGGCATGAGCCGCTCACATACGCCGAACTTGCGCCTAAACCCGTTCCCGAGGATCAAAACGGGGCATCGTTGTATCTTGATGCCTACGCTGTTTGCTTTGCTGCGACTAAACCTCCTTCAAATTACATGGTTTTAGGTGAATTGCTCGGAACACAGAAGTCATCTATAACAAAACCGGAAGAAATTGAACCTCAGGCACAGGAAATCCTTGCCAAATGTGATACAGCCATAGCTTATGTAAAAGAAGCGCAGAAACGCCACCATTGCGTCTTCCCAATAGACTGGAATAAAGGTTTTGAAACCCAGTTTCCACATACCAGCAAACTCAGAAGGATATCCGAAATACTCGCGGCTAAGGCAGTCATAGATGCCAAAGACAACAATCTCGATAAGGTTACTGAGGATGTAGTCCTCGGTATTCGTATGTCGGATTCGGTCAGTTCCGAGCCTGCCCTGATCTCTCTTCTCTGCAGGCAATCATGTATACGTAAAACCTTGACCGGTTTTCGCATAGTTTTGGAAGATCATCGTCTTTCGGAAGATCAGGCACATTCGATCTATGATGAGTTGGCAAAGATCGACCTCCAGCCACAATATGAGATTGTAATGAAGGGTGAAAGGATTGCCGGCAATGATGTTTTTTACAAGATGCGAGGATGTGGAGATGTGCCGTACTGGTGGGTATCTATGGCGGCGAGCGGCGACTTCTGTTTTCCCAACTTCACTATGGAAAACACAAATATCTTCGAAAAAGGCTTAGCCAGTCTGGCGAGCTACGCCTGGCGGCCTGTATCTTACGAAGACCAGCGGATTTACAATGATCTGATCGATAAGGAAATTTCGATGATCTCTCTGCCGTACCGCGATCTCATCAAGCTGCCGAACATTCGCGGGCCAAAGCATGCCGTAACATCAAACATTCTTCTGGCACCGGTTTCCAGAATCACATGCTCCAGAGATGAGGTTTACGCCAACACCGGCTTGGCACAGGCTGCTGCTGCCACAATGGCTTATAGAGACAAATTCGGTAGTTATCCTGCATCCCTGAAAGACCTGAAATCTCACCTCGGATGGAAAATCCCGGCTGACCCGTTCAGCGGAAAGCCCTTTATCTATAAACGGGAGAAGAGTGGCTTCCTGGTATACAGTATTGGAGCGAATCTGAAGGACGATGGAGGGAAACCTCAGCCTCCCGGAAAAAGTTCAGATTCAGGAAATTACGACATCGCCTGGAAGATCAGTAAGTAGCCAACCAACTATGTCTCAGGATGACATTTTCTCTCCCCGTACCATTACCTGTTTTCGTTGTTGGCCTCCTTTTACCCGGTCATGTTTGCAGGATGAATCGCTAATCTTCCATAGAATGCGGAATTATATGGATGTGCAGTTAAATACACCAGCAACATGAAAAGGAGGTCCTAATGCAGCTACTGGACCTGGCGTTAATAGAAGCAACTGCGGAACAGCCCCGCAAAACATTTTATCAGGAAACCCTTGATGAACTCTCCAAATCGATCAAAGAAAGAGGAGTTCTGGAACCTATCGTCGTCCGCCCTATGCCGAGCGGCAAGTATCAGATCGTTATGGGTGAACGGCGCTACAGAGCCAGCCTTCTTGCGGGTCTTACCCAGATACCGGCGATCGTAAGAGAGCTTTCGGACGAGGATGCGGCAGCGGACGCGCTTCTTGAGAACTTCCAGAGAGAAGACTTGAACCCTGTCGAGCGGGCGCATGCGATAAAACAGCTTCTGACATTTATGAGCTGGGAGAAATGCAGCAAGACCCTCGGAGTAGTAGAATCGACTTTGCGGCGCTACCTTGAACTGCTCGATCTGCCAGAATCTATCCAGCAGGAGCTTGCTAGAAAAGAAGAGGATAACGACGGTTCGTTCCTCGAAGGCCATGCACGGCTGCTTAAGGCCTTCGCAGGAGATGAAAAGACCCAGTCGCGGCTTGTGAGGAAGATCAAGGCCGAGCGGCTTTCGATAGACGAAACAACAAAATTGATAGAGGCTCTTAAAGAAATGCCCGCCAAGGCTGAGGCGTTCATGCGGGTGCCGCTCAATGTGACACAGGAAATCCTGAGGCATGCCGGCAAGAGCACCGAGAAAAGAAAACCGTTTAAACCGCAGACTGCGGAAAACCATATGAAGCAGATTCTGAAGACTTCGACAACTATGTCCGATATGCTGAACGACCGTATAGTGGACTTTCTCGACGGCTCAGCGTCGAACCAGCTTCTATCCGCCGTGTCGGAGCTTACCGACGAGCTTATCAAATTCGGCCAGGCAATTCGGGTCGGGCTGCAGAGAAGCGGAGACGGGTTTAAGGAAGTTTACATTCACTGCCCGCTTTGCGGCAGGATCGAACTTATCGGAAGCCTCAGGTGTGCCGTCTGCTGGACGGTCCTAAGGAGATGCTACGACTGCGGCAACTACGACCAGACCTACCAGCGGTGCAGTACATCCGGCTCGTATGTCTATATGTCAGAGGCGGAATCTCCCGACGAATATTCGGCGTCGTATAAGTGCGAGCACTACAGGCCGAGGTTCGAAGCCAAACAGGCGGCGTAAAATTTAGCTATCAGCTTTCAGCCGTCAGCTTTTTTAGTTTTTGAATCGCGAAATACGCGAAGAAGCACGAAAAACGCGAAAAGAGATTGGTGGAGATTCGATAGGCAGCAGGGCATGGATGTCCTGGAGAATGGGGACCGGGGCATGGATCCCCCGGTCCATCAGCGCATAAGAGCAGCTGCTGTAAGTCTCCACCTTCCGCGTTTCTATGCTGCGGAAACGGAAGATATGCGAGTATCCTTCTTATTGCTCCTAATTCAGTTTCCGCAGCTATTGCGACATGTTACTGCTGCGGGAGTTAAATCTGTATAAATCAATAGATTATGCAGACCTGCCATTCCCGCAGCATAAAAGCTGACGGCTGATTGCTGGCAGCTATTCAGCTAATTTACAGGCTGCGCCCTGTTGTGCTCTTTTACCCTGGCCCATTCTTTGATGCATCTGCTGAAACTTCTCGCGCTGCTCAGGGGTCAAAACGGACATCACCTGCTCGTGTGTATCCTTACGGACTGCCTGGATCTGGCTCCTTCTCTCTTGAGCAGGCAGGCTTGTATTGGCTCTGATTGCCTTTACCTTTTCCATACCGGCTTCTTTGATGGTTTTGATCTCCGCAAGCTGCTCATCAGTAAGGCCGAGAGCCTTCATTCGCTCCTGGGCTCGCTGCTTCATCTCTTTGCGTGCTTCTTCGCGCATCTGCTTGGCTTTCTCACGCTGCTCAGGCGTAAGGACCTGCTCGATTGCGCTCTTCATTTCTTTTCGGAGTTCCTGCACTTTGGCCTGCTTTTGCTCCTGAGTCAGACTAGACTGCATTGCCTGGCGGATCTGCTCCCGGTGATTCTTAACTATTGTCTGAATCTGTGCCTTCTGCGCGTCCGTCAAGCCGAGCTTTTCAGCAGCCTGCTGTATGCACTGGCCTTTCGGGCACATCTTCCCGCCGGACCTCGCTCCGCCTGGAGATGCTACGGCTGCCATAACGACCAGCGCTGTAACCAGCAAAACGGCCAGGACCAATACTGCATACTTATTTGTACGACTAAACATGAAAAAATACCTCCCATTCGATCTGTAGGCTTTCATCAGTTTAGACGCGCGCGAAACACTTCGGTTACATCCTGCAAGAGTTCAGAGCGACGCGCTCTCTGTTCAGGGTGATATATAATTCTTGCAAGAGTGAACTTTTACTACATCCTCATTTTCCTTGCCGATTAACCGGTGGTTTGGTAAACTTGGGTTGGAATGTCGAGCCAAAAGCGGAAAAAATCAGAATTAACGGAGCCTGCGCAGTTGGATAAAGCACAAGTACGGTCCCGGACCGGACTGATCGTGTGCCTGGTACTGCTTGTGCTTGCGGCAGCCACCCCTTATATGTTCTCTCTCAGGGGAGAACTGATAATGGATGATGAAGACCTCATCGGTACGGACAAAACGGTCCACAGCCTGTCGAATATACCGAAAGTATTTACTCAGCATTTCTTCGGCATCAGTATGAAGAGCAATTACTACCGTCCCGTAGTGACGGTATCCTATATGATAAACTATGCGATGTCCGGCCAGCGCCCCACAGCCTACAGAGTCACGAACCTGTTGTTTCATATCATAGTTACGCTTCTGGTGTTCGTGCTGGGCATGCGCCTGATGAAAAATACCAAGGCTGCGCTTCTGGCGGGGCTGATATTTGCAGTCCATCCCGCTCACACGGAGAGTGTAGCCTGGATAGCGGGAAGAACAGACCTCTTAGCCGCCGTTTTCGCCCTTTCAGCTATGATCGCATACGACAAGTATCTGACCGACGGCAACCGCAGGTGGTATGCCGCAGCCGCAGTCTTTCTCCTGATGGGACTTTTGAGCAAAGAGGTCGTAATAGTCGTCCCTCTGATGATGTTTGTCCTGGACTCATTCCTGCGGAAACACTCCCGACGAAGAGCCATCGTCAGGATCATCCCGCTTTTGGCCGTAACTGCTGTATATCTTGCAGTCAGACAGGTCGTGCTCGGGCGTGTGATTGCAATGGGAATGGATGATCTGCCTATATGGTACAGGATTTGTGTCGCTCCGACGGCGATACTATGGTACCTGAAAATATTGTTTCTTCCGCAGATTGCCCAGCCGCTTCATGACTTTATCAAGTACACATTTGCAAGTTTCCCCCTGGTCGCGGCGGGTTGGGCAGTGATAACCGGGTTACTGATATACGCACTGTCGGCAAAACGCAGGTCCGGTATGGTGAGTTTCTGCATTATATGGATGATATTTACGCTGCTTCCCGTATCGAATATCGTTCGCCTGCCATGGCCGTTTTTGTGCGAGAGATTTTTATATCTGCCTTCAGTAGGGTTCAGCTTTCTTTTCGGATTTTTGTTTAGCCGCCTTCTCTCGATCTGTCCTCGCCCGCTCGCCGACATCTGGCCGGTAGCATCTGCCGCGAGTGTGGCAGGTGTGCTGCTCTATTGCGCCATGCAGACCTATGGCGGAGCCCCGCTCTGGTCGAATAATATGGCGCTCATGAAAAGAATGCTTAAGCTTGGACCGGAATTCAGTATTATTCATCTTTATGCGGGTGATACATACTGCGATTCCAATGATTTCTCGCGGGCTGCCAGAGAATACGAATTTGTGATAAAGCGCGACCATAAAGACGAAGCATCTCGCGCAAAACTCGCGGTCGTATACTCCCGATTAGGAGATTTTAAATCCGAAGCAAGGGTGCTAAGGGGACTGTTGAAGCTCAGACCGAATGACGCGGTTGTGCACAACGACCTTGGAGTAGCACTTGCATCCATGAAGGACTATACGGCGGCGGCGGAATCATTCGGGAGAGCCGTTGAGATAAAGCCCAACAATACGAAGGCCAGGTTCAACCTTGCCAGGGCTCTGGCAAAGAGCAAAGACATTGCAGGAGCAGTCCTTGAATACGAGAAGGGCTTGAAAATAGACCCGAAGAACAAAAAAGCAAGAAAAGAATTCGAGTTGTTGAAAGGACGTCAGTGATTATGAGACAGTGGTTGGTAATCATGGGTTTGGTAGCAGCGCTTGCTGGAGTTGCACCTGCGGAAAACCTGAGCAGGCCGTGGTTTCTACCTGCACCCGGTTCGGCATTTCCCAGGTTCTTTTCATCGGCTCTGGAGCAGGATTACCTGTTGAACGATTTTTTCCTGCGGCATTGGAGCGCTCTGCCGGGACCGGGTGCTTATTCGGGTAATCAGCAGACGTTCTGGCGCGAGTGGAACGCGCTTACGACACTCTGGATGGACACATCCATCAATAGAGCCAACGGACGAGACTATAATGCCGACCTCAAAGACTTTCTCCTCAGGGTGCAGATGGATTCCGATGGCTATGTTTTTACATATGCCGGTCCCGATTACCGGGACAAGATGGGATGGCCGTTCCCGACCTATAAAAACAGCGGCGGGCAGATTAAAGGTTGGGACTGGGACAGTCCGGATGTAGGGCAGGACGGGTGGACACTCGATGGCGGCGCTACTCTTACCATCGGCGATGACGGCACATGGAAAATGATGCTGACGGAACCCGGCGCATGCATCGAAGCGCATGACCTTGCGATAGACTCCTATCAATCGCCTTATCTCATTGTCCAGTTCAGCGCAACGGTCTCCGGACCGGCTTCGCTTGAATGGACTACCGACCAAGAGCCGAACTGGTCCGAGGACAACCGCATCGAGTTCACATCCAGATCCTCCGCTCAGCCGTCGGTCTACTACCTCGCGGCCTACCAGCATCCGGGATGGAAGGGGAAGATTACCGGGCTCAGGCTGAGGCCGCTAATCAATGTACCGGAGGACGGGTTCAATGTCACGCTCGACCGGATTCACTGCGCTTACGACACCCGGCAGGTGGTCAATAACACCAGTTTTATCCTTGCCAGCAGGCGCTACTACCTCTGGACAGGCGATGATGATTTTCTCAGGAAAAACATCGACCGGATCAGAGCCGCGGCACATTATCTGAGGGGGCAGCTTAGGGGCGATGCTGAAGGCATGGTAGTCATACCTTATCGGGGACATGACGGCACATCCGGCGTATCACCTAAAGTCCGGACCGGCTATGGGTTGGGGAGCGACTACTGGAGCCTTCTGCCGATGGGGTACAGAAGCGCGTATACCAATGCCTATTATGTTGCAGCGCTTAACGCCATGTCGGATATCGAGAATGCGGCGCTCAAGTTGAAGATCAAATCGAACCCTTTCAATGAAGATGGAGCATCGTTCAAGTCTCAAGCGACGGCAGTGGCGAAAAAGGCGGGTGATCTCTTCTGGGACGCCGCTAAAGGCCGGTTTATCGGCTGCCAGGACGCAGCAGGCAAACGCCACGATTACGGCTTCGTATATCTGAACCTGGAAGCACTTTATTACGGCCTCGGGGATTCGGATAAGGCCAAAAGCATCTACTCCTGGCTCGATGGAGAGCGGGTCATCAAAGGAGACACCAGCACGGGAAAAGATATATACCACTGGCGGTTTGCGCCCAGGGCTACGACTCAGCAGAACAAGGACTGGTATTTCTGGGGATGGAGAAGCGGTAAATGGGGCGATCAGGTGCAGGACGGCGGCACATCGGCATACATCTCGTTCTATGACATTATGGACCGTATAAAATACAAAAGCGCAGATGACGCATACGCAAGGCTGCTCGGAATTTTGAGCTGGTATGGAGAGGTTCAGGATGCGGGCGGATACGGCACTTATTACGCAAAGCCCGGTCACGGCGTGCTGCAGGGCGGAAGCAAGGTTGGCGCGCTCGGAATAGACTCGGAGTTCGTCGAAACTGCGCTGGTACCGCTGTCGTTCCTCTACGGGTTCCTTGGGGTCGATGCGACACCCGAAGGGCTGATGATCGAGCCGAAGATTCCTGCTGCTCTGACCGGGATAGGGGTCCAGGGGCTGACATACCACAGCGCAGAGCTGACGATTGCGGCGACAAACGGAAAAATAACCATAAAATGCACCCGGAACCCCGCCAACAAGTCATTTTTACTCGGTGGACGCCGTGTGACAGGCACATTCGAGCGTACAGTGGATGCAAACTACGCTGTTTTAGTGCCCGGCGACTAATTCAAGGTCATAGGGCATGCGAAAGCTGCTTTAAAAGAATTGAAAAAAGCAGAGGCTTGGTGTACATTGGGTATTGTTCTATAAGCACCACGTCTAAGAGCTTAGAAAGGAGGTGAAATACGGATATGCGAAAACGAACATTCTGGACTATATTTACCCTGGCATTCATGGTGACCGGCGCAGCAGTTGGAGCATGGCTTGCAAGGATCTATGTCAGGAACCTCGGGATGCCGAGAGGTCAGTTTTTCTGGATGGATGTCAGTGCCTTGAACCCGCTCAGTAAGGTGGAGCGCATTCTTGCTATATCGGCTTTTGCCATAGGCGGGATGCTTGTAGGGTTCCTTATCTCGACAGTGCTCTATGCCGAACTGCAGCGCTTTAAGCGCGGGATAGAGACGATGTCCGTGCAGGACAAAATTGCTGTAGTAGCCGGTCTTCTTATCGGACTGCTCCTGACTGTTCTCATCAGCATCAGCCTGGAGTTACCGGCTATGGCCAATCTGATTGTTGCGATCATCTTTTGCTATATAGGCGTTACGGCTACATTGTCCATGACGGAGCAGATCAGACTTTATTTTCCAGGCGCTCCGATGCCGAACAAGCTCCAAACGTTACACGCACTCAAGCCTAAGATTCTGGATACTAATGTCATCATAGATGGGCGTATTGCCGATATTTGTAAAGCTGGATTTGTAGAAGGACCGATTTATATTCCCAGATTCGTATTGGAAGAGCTTCAACAGATAGCAGATTCCAGTGATTCATTGAAGCGCGCACGTGGACGAAGAGGACTCGACATTTTAAACCAGATGCAACAGGAAATGAGTCTGCAGATCGAGACCTATGACGCGGGTAACGGCAACGATTACCCCGATGAAGTCGATGCAAAACTTGTCGAACTTGCCAAGAATCTTGGTGGAGCCATTGTTACCAACGATTATAATCTGAACAAGGTCGCAGGGCTTCACGGCATTAAGGTGCTGAATGTCAATGAACTGGCCAATGCTCTGAAGCCGGTGGTTTTACCCGGCGAGGTGATGACCACAATGATCATCAAGGAAGGCAAGGAGCAGAACCAGGGAGTAGGTTATCTCGACGACGGCACGATGATAGTCGTCGAAGGCGGCAGAAATCAGGTGGGAACTACCGTGGATGTCATAGTCACGAGCGTTCTTCAGACCGCGGCGGGGAAGATGATCTTCGCGAACCTGATTAACGACCAACCGGAAGAGGATTCAACGATTGACCGGAATATCCGCAGTTATTCCGGCGGCAGGCCGAGGAGAAAGATTCGGTAGGGGATCGAACAAAGTATTCGCCCAAGCCGCCGGTAAGCCGCTTCTGGCCCACACGCTCGGTTCATTCGAGCAGTGCGGGCTTGTCGACGACATAGTGCTTGTAGTCGCCGAACACGAGATCGGTTATGCTCGTGAGATAGCGGAAAGATACGGCATATATAAACTGAGAGCGGTGGGCGCCGGCGGCGGCCACCGCCAGGAATCAGTCGAGCGCGGGCTTCTAGCGCTCGACTCCTCAACAAATATCGTCGCGGTCCATGATGGTGCCCGCCCGCTCGTACATCAGGAAACGATCAGAGCGACCATCGAAACGGCTCGGGAGATGGGAGCGGCTGTGGCGGCTACGCCGGTCATAGATACCATCAAGATGGCCGGAATGGACGGTATAGTGACTGCTACACCGGACCGAAGCACGCTCTGGAGCATCCAGACTCCTCAAACTTTCGAAAAATCTCTGCTTCTTCAGGCTTACCGGCAGGCGGATGCCGACGGCTACCTGGGAACGGACGACGCGTCGCTCGTGGAGCGGCTGGGACATCCGGTCAAGCTCGTTCAAGGGTCTTATGATAATATCAAAGTGACTACTCCTCTCGATCTGGAGTTTGTCGAGATGATGCTTGGAGGCAAACCGCCGGTGGAGGCAAGGACAGGTTTCGGCTACGATATACACAGGTTCGAACCCGGCAGGAGGCTGATGCTTGGGGGCGTGGAGTTCCCCGGCGAAGACGGGCTCAAAGGTCATTCGGACGCGGATGTGATACTTCACGCAATCTCCGATGCAATTCTGGGCGCTGCGGCGCTCGGTGACATCGGGCGGCACTTTCCTGATACCGATGAACAGTACCGCGGCATATCGAGCATTTTCCTTCTTGAGCAGGTTGCATCGGTCTTGAAAGGCGCGGGTTGGTCGGTCGTTAATGTGGATGCAACGCTCGTGGCGGAGCGCCCGAAGATCGCAAAGCGAGTACCTGAGATGCAGAAGAAAATAGCTGCGGCTATCGGCGTCGATCCTGAGCGGGTGAGTATCAAGGCGACTACCGCTGAGAAGCTGGGAGACATCGGAGCCGGTTCCGGTGCTGCCTGTTACGCGGTAGCGACGGTAAAGAAGTAACAATGAGGTAAAAATGCATTATACTACAACATTTATTATCATCGCGTTAGTTTTCCTGTTGTCCGCAGCGGCGTTTTCAGCGCAGGTTGATGCTGTTCAGCCGAAAAGCTGCGAGATAACTAAAGGTTTTCTGATGAAGACGGTCAAAGTCAGCGGCAAGTCGATAAAATACGTGGCCTATGTTCCTCCCACCTATGATCCGAAAAAACCGGCTCCGACTATTGTCTTCCTGAACGGTGCCGGTGAATGCGGGACCGATGGTCTGAGGCAGATAGTGGTTGGACTTGGAAGCGCCGTGATGACGGACGTTGAGAAATGGCCGTTTATCATACTTTTCCCCCAGAAGCAGACGGTGAAGTCGAACTGGGAGGATGAAGACGCTATGGTTATGGCGATACTTGCAAAAACAAAAAAGGAGTTGAATGTAGACAGTTCCAGGCTTTATCTGACAGGGTTATCGCAGGGCGGCCACGGCACATGGGCTATCGCGGCAAAGCATCCTGATATATTTGCCGCCATTGCACCGATCTGCGGATGGGGTGATGAGACAATAGCGAAGAAGTTAACCAAGATGCCGGTCTGGGCTTTTCACGGTGATGCCGATGAGGCTGTTCCGGTTGCTGCGTCTGTCGATATGAAGAAGAACCTTGAGGCTGCAGGAGGGTCGTGCAGGCTTACGATCTACCCTGGTGTCGGCCACAACTCCTGGGACAAAGGCTATCGGGATGAATTTCTGGCTGAGTGGTTCCTTCAATATCACAAGTGACGAGGTTTCAAGAGGTTAAGCAGTACATTTCGACACCTCAGACGGGAATTCCTCCCCGAAATCGGGGTTAAAAGGGATTATTACAGAAAAAATCGCATCTTTTTGTCAAACAAGCTCTGGAATCTGTTGTCAATGGCACTTTGAATCAGTTATAATCTGCGCGGGGGTGAATGCATTATGGAGACTCAGCTCGAAAAGCTGGATGCTATACGGAGCCGGTTGGATGTAAGCTATGAAGATGCCAGACAAGCGCTGGCGGAGTCCAACGGCGATGTAGTCCAGGCATTGGTCAACCTCGAAAAAGGCAAAGGCGATCTGCTGTCCGTAGGCATTGAGCTTCTGGACGATGTGCAGAGGATCATGGATTCCGGAACCATAAATAAGCTCCGTCTGAAGTTCGGGGGCAGAACGGTAGGCGAATATCCTATTGCGCTCACCGCTGCAGCAGCAGTTATCGTCGGGCTTGCAGCCGTTATTATCAGCAGATCCACGATTGAGATAGAGCAGGAAGAAAGGACACCGGAAGGATAGGCGTTATGAGCAAAACCATCGAGCGGGTGTATGCTTTTGCGGAAGATCGCCGGATGAGCCCGAGCTGCTATGCCAATCTTTCCGATCAGGAGATTGTCGAGATAGCTCAGGAAGGAGTCCAGTCCGCCGCCGAATACCTGTTGTACAAGTACCGCAGTCTTGTGCGGACCAAGGTCAGATCCTATTTCCTCCTGGGAGCGGAGAAAGAGGACCTGCTTCAGATTGGTATGATCGGGCTTTGGCAGGCCGTGCTCGACTATCGCGCCGATAAGGACATCTCTTTCCTTTCTTTTGCCCGAATCTGCATAGAACGCCACGTCATAACGGCTATCAAAACGGCTACGAGGCAGAAACAGGCTCCGCTCAATACGTCTGTATCTCTCGAATATCCGTCGGATGACAGCGAATCGGAGTGGAACCTTGCCGAGATATTGATTGCGGATGACACAGTGGACCCGGAGGAACTGCTCCTGAAGCGCGAGGATACAAGAAGGCTTCAGAATATGCTGAGGAGACTGCTGTCCGACTTCGAGTGGCGCGTTCTGGCGGGCTATCAGGTCGGAAAGTCTTACAGGGAGATTGCCTGCGAGCTTGAGTGCAAGACTAAATCGGTCGATAACGCGCTTGCCCGCATCAAACGAAAGATTTCAGAGACACCTTACCGCTGGCCGGGTATATCGGACCCTGGTTAACCATCTGAAGAGTTTTGGCTTAAACGATATTTATTACTCGTTACATCAACTGCCAAAACTCTGTGGTTGCCTCTATCAATTTTAGACGGATGTTTTCATGCCGGTTATCGAAGAGCTAGATACCTCTTTAGAGCAACTGTCGGTTTCCGAAGCTGAGGATGATAAACCCGAGAGTGGTATAAACGCCGCCATAATAGCCAGTACATGGCTGCAGTCAGCGGTGGTTACGATTGTGATTTTCCTGTTCCTCGTCACGTTCGTGGTACAGGGGTTTGCCGTCTCGGGAAGCTGCATGGAGCCGAACCTTCGGACCGGCGAGCGCATCCTCGGCAATAAGTTCATCTACAGGTTCAAAACTCCAGCCAGAGGAGATGTTATCGTCTTTAGTTATCCACGCGATCCCAAAAAAGCGTTCATAAAGCGAATAGTGGGTTTGCCAGGCGAGACTATCGAGATACACAGAGGGCAGGTATTCATAGACCAGCGTCCGCTGGCCGAGCATTATCTGATACGTACCCCGCACGGAGATTT
This sequence comes from Armatimonadota bacterium, assembly GCA_039680575.1. Lineage (GTDB taxonomy): Bacteria > Armatimonadota > UBA5829 > UBA5829 > DTLH01 > JBDKSP01. Next base: position 5,829 of record JBDKSP010000060.1, on the reverse strand, counting down.
TGGTCCTGAAAAGATCAGGAAAGGTAATCTGTTCGTGATGGGCGATTACAGGGATAACAGCAGGGACAGCCGCGACTGGGGTGAGCTTCCCATAAATAAGATCCGCGCCAAAGCATGGCTTCGTTACTGGCCTGTGAAGCGTGTGAATGTGCTGGATTAAAATAATACAAGACAATTCAGAAGGAGTCGCAATATGCAGGGTAAGTTTTTATCGGATGTCGCAATGCAGCCGGAGGCGCTGCGTGACCTCATCAATTTCTATCGGAAAGATGGTCAGCCGCTTCTCTCCCAGTGGGCTGAAATGGCTAAAAAGAGCGGTCAGGTTGTTTTCTCAGGGATGGGGACCTCAAAGTTTGCCCCTGAGATGGTCATCTGGTCGATGGCGATAAGCGGGGTCGACGCGACAACGATCGATTCGAGCGAGCTGCTGCATTACCCGAGGCCGGTAAAGGGACTGCCGGTGCTGGTCAGCCAGTCCGGTGAGAGTGTCGAGACAAGAAAACTGCTCGACATCCTGCCCAAAGATGCGGCTCTGGTCACGATCACGAACACCGAGGGGAGCACGCTCGCCAATGCGGCAAAACTGGTGCTGCCGATGTATGCGGGCAGTGAGAACTCAATAGCATCGAAGACCTACATCAACACTCTGGGAGTGATCTATCTGATGGCTAAGGCGCTCAACGGCCAGGCAGCTATAGACAAAGCGCTCGACGAACTGGCACATGTTGCAGACGTAATGGACCAGTATGACAGCGAGGGCGTCGAGCGTGCCGCAGATATCTGCCGCGCCGCAAATGTCGTGCAGATGATCGGCCGCGGACCTAGTATGGTAGCAGCAAGGCAGGCAACACTCACATTTATGGAAGGATGCAACACTTCCGCCACTCCGCTTGTCGGTGGACAGTTCCGCCATGGCCCGTTCGAGCTTGTCGGGACGAACCACACCTGCATGATGTTCATCCCGAACGGCAAGACCTACGAACTGCTGAAGTCTATGGCAGTGGAAGTCGCCGAGAAGGGAAGCCATGTCGTAGTCATCACAGACCGCAAGTTCGACCTTCCCGGCGCGAACCAGGTGCTTGTGGTACCGGAAGTAGGGGAAGAACTCTTCGCTCTGGCGGCAGCTGCGACGCATGAAGTGATGCTGGAAGCCATTGCAAGACGCTACAACAAGGTTCCGGGTGATTATATCTACGGAAGCAAGGTTACTTCGGTAGAGTAGCTTTCAGTGGAGAACAGTTGATGGCCCAGGGGATCCATGCCCTGGGCCCATTTTTCCGGGGCATCCATGCCCCTCATCTCTATCTATATCCACTAATCTATCATTTTGAACCGCGGAGGCACAGAAGAGATTGAGACGCGGAAGGTGGAGACCCATAAAGCTCCACTCTCTCGGGCAGCATACAATCCAGGTCAATCAACTATGATCGATCACCCGGCATCCAAGCTCAGATTTATCAGGAAATATGTCGCAGTAATAGAAGTGCTCATCCCGAAGGACCACATCTCCGATTTTTACATCCGCAGCTAATCACGACGTTTGCGAATATTTCGCACAATAGAAAACGCAATACTTCCCAATACAATGCCGATAATTACAAGTGCCCATATACCGGCCGGAGCGTATCCTCCATTTTCTTGTAGCCTCCTGGCTGTCAGCCTCGCAGCGTACTCGCTATAAGAAGGAAGACCTGCAATGACGAATACTATTCCCGCAGCAATCCATATACGCCAGCGTTTCCGTCCAAACGGGCTCAGTGCGATAAGGGCAGTGCATCCGAGCACAATCAGCGAACTCGGGTAAGTAAGCGAATTTTTCAGTAGCAGAAGAGAAGAAGCTCCGAGGTTCTCAAGAAAAGGCGGCGAGACAGGTTTAGTAAGCATTATGTCGTTTATTTCGGCAGGCTTGAGAAGAAGGTCATGCGTCATCTGTTCCGGTGAAAGCTGTGCTGTGAGCTTCGTAAGCCGGGCGGGTAACTCAGAACCAACCAAGGACAGTAAATATGGATTGTAATAAACGATTGAACACTCTGTTTTCATGAGTTGCGCATCAACGCGGCGTTGTGCGAGGACATAAAGGAGGATGTCCGTTTTTCCTTTGTTGAGCGAAGATACCTTAAGAGGATATACAGGTTCGTGAACACGGAATTTGAACTTAAGGGATTGAAGGACACCCTCGTGCAGGCTCTTGGATACTTTGTTTTGGTAGCCGGTATTGATCCGCATTGCTGTAAATACCCATCCACGCTGGATATAATCCGAGACTGCCGGGGCGAGCTTCGGCGTAATTTCATAGTTGTTGTTTCTCAGCCACTGAAGAAGATCCTCTGCGTTTCCGGCACGTAGGACTGCAATATCATATACTCCGACCTGCTTTTTCTCCAGAACCTGGACGTCGAGAGCACCTGGTGCTGGCATGGCTGCGGCAAGCGATCTTGGGTAACTATAATTATAGAGCTTATGAGTTGCATCGAACCAGTAACGCACTCTAGGCGCTGTGGCGATGTGCAGCCAATGGAAAACAGGCTCGTCTACCTTCGAAACTTTCGGCTTTGATGGAGTAGGGACGAGCCAGGCAAACCTGGAAACGCTGCCCTTGTAACTGACCTGAAGCACAAGAGTCTCCACTCCCTTGTCATAGATAACCAGCGCTTTCTGAATGGGTTCGGTGATATCCCTGGCATGGCTTCCAGGAGCCAGATTTGAGTTTATATCTATGAGAAATACCCCATCCGCATTCACATGGGAAACCGCTGATGCCAATATCAGGAGTGTGGCTACAACTATTAGCTTTCGCATGGAAATCACCTCCGACCGTTAGCTGCAATTAAGGGAATACTCACCCTTGCCCTTCCTTGTTTAGCAGAATATGCCGATAGAAAAGCGGAAGCTAGCGCTTCCGCACTCCAAAGAGATTGGGAAAAACCTGTGCTTCTCCCCGTGGTCCGATAGGTCCACGGGGTAACTGCGGTCTCCGAAGTACAGAAATAAGCTTTACGCTCCTGCCAGCACGCCGACCAAGCGGATTGTGGCCATTCCGTCGAAGCCCGTCGCGGAGATACGGTGGCCGTTTACCCGCATGGCGCGGGAATGGCACTTCAGCCGGAGGTATCCGCCCGAAGCTCCTTCGAAAGCGATTATAGGATTGCGGGAATCGAGCCTTATCTCTATCCGGTCGAACTGTCCGGCGGCCATCAGGAGCGGCTCGCCCCTCAGTTTCACATAGCTGCCGTTGTAAAGCCCGCAGCAGACCACTTCTCCGTTGACCTCGCTCACCGCCGCCATTTCGGCATCGGACTCTATCTCGGATTTATTGCTGCTGCCGGTGTGGTTCTGCGATAAACCTGCTGTGTAAATCCAGTTGACGGTATCGCCCCGGATGATCTTGATCGCATTTCCGCTGCAGGCGATCTTCGGCGCGTCACCACTGTACGGGATGAGGAGTGATAGGTAACTCGCCTTTTTCCCTTTACGACGCAGGCAGACCAGAGGGACTGTCCGAGCGGCTGTTTCGGCAGGGCAGCGCGCGCGCATTGCTGTTCCCGGCGCATCCATAGAAAAGAATGAGGCTAGTCCAGAGTCGCCGTCATGCCATCTTGCGGTAAAGTCAGCCATTTCACCCAGGCTTATCGCTTTTGTGATCCATTCAGGCGTATCAGTTGTATGGCCGGTTGCGGGCGGAAGATCGCAAAGCTCGCCTTCGCAGCGCAGGAGCCAGTCATAGACATGTTCCGAATCACTTTCCAGCGTATCCTGCACCAAGGCTATATCACAGGCCATCATTACCCGCCTTATGTGATGTACACCAGGATACGCTTCTTTGGACTCGGCCTTGGCTATCTGAAGATATTCGCCCTGCCGGAATTCGAGGAGCCTGGACTCCGATGTCGGATGTTGGTGGCTGCCGTCTACGACAACCGTGTTATGGCAGAATGTGCCTTTATAGTAGTCGGCAATTGCCGATCCCGACCCCGGCGTACCATAGTCGGCGCAGAGCGGTTTGTTGTTCGCGTAAAGCGTGATACCCATCTTGTCGAGCTGTCCGTGCTGAAGGAACGGTCCATAATCGAACGTCAGCATGGAACCCCCGCCGCTCCGCAGGGTGCATATTCCCAGACCGGGATGGTTTGTAGAGACCAGTTTGGGTTCCTGCACCCGTCCCGGCAGGTCTCTTCCGAAGAGGAATGCGTAAAAGCTGCTTCTCGTGAACTCCCGGCGATGATTGATATGTATATCGCTTTCGGGATACTTCGAATAGTCATAGCCCGTCCTGAGCACCCAGGCAAAAACCGGGTCGGTCCACCGCCTGAAAGCTATTTCGTAGAGCGACAGCGGGAGATTGGAAGAGTATGGTCCGTTGTTAATTGCAGGGAGCTGGAATGATGGATATGCGTAGCTGATAGGTGCGGTAAACATCGACTTCAAACACCTGCGCGGGGCAGGTTGGTAGTTAAAAAGGTCGATGCCTATACGGCTGCACGCTTCAGCAATGTGAATGAACGCGGAAAGTGATGAAAAATGATGCGTATGCACCGATTCAGGCCAAATTCCGTCATGACCGAGCTCATTCTTGATCTGATTTGAGAAATCCGCCAACGAGGCACTCAGAAGACCGGCATCCTTGAGCGCGCAGCCCACTATTCCGACTGCGGCAAGCCGCCACGAGGCTTCGGAGCCGGTAACATCGAGTTTTGCCAGTCTTTGTGCAGCCTGCCTGAGCAGCTTGTTTTCGACGGCATCCCTGTCGACAGGTGTGAGAAATCTGGAGTGGTAGACAAGATCATAGGACTGTGCCAGCGGGATAATCCATGCCGCTTCATCCTGCGGCTGGTCCATCATCCCGCCCAAGTCTTCACCGGTGCTTGAGGCGGGATATGCCTTTGCATAGCTGAGAAGAATCTCTATTGCCTTTTCCGCGTATTCCTGATCGCGGTCTATCTGATGGACAAGCGCAAGAGCAAGGCATCCGTTAGCCAGTGCGTTGTGATGGAACCACCTTGCGGCTGCGCTGTATTTGTCCCCACTGTAAGTCTTGCCGCAGCCGGGACATCGATATTCCCCGCTGGTTGATCCATGGACAGGAAGCTCCAGCTTGGTACCATCGTCACAATAGAAGTCGCTGCAGCTCCCTCCGCGTTCTGGAATTTCGATGGAGGTGGCAAGCCATTGGTTGGCGCGGGCGAGGAGCCCAGTACCGCTGAGCGAAAAGGCATCTTCCGGGGCATCCTGGAGGTAAAGGCTGCGTTTCCAGCCTTCCTTTGTGAGCCCACGGCGGAGCACGCTCAGCTCGCGGTCGCTTGCGACTACAAACGGACGCGCGGAAGCTGCGAGAAGCCGGGCTATTTCATCTTTGCCCGGTAAATCGCATGTGTAATTCTTGGCGATATAACCCGAGGTATTCGTTAAGTCTCGATCCATTGTCTCCTACACTTCAACCAGCCTTAATCAATGTCCGAAAAGAAGGGCATTAGACAACAATGCCGAAGCTCTGCAACCTCGTATTATAAAATCCCCGCGTTTCGACCCCGACAAGAAGGTCAAAAAATCGAGTTTGCCCGCTCCAATGTAATAACTTCTTCGCAGAGAGGACGGATTCCTGCCCAAATTCCGTGAATTACTTATTTAATTGTTCTGCTGCTGAGAAAACCCCGCCTATTCTGTCAGTCCAGAGGTTTTCGGCTATCTCTTGGCAACCAAAGAGTTTCAGATACCACCTACAGAGTTTCAGGAGATAAAGTAACAGCCTTACAGCTATATAAACAGTTCTCTGATGTAGCTTTATCTGTTGATTTTACACTTATACCTGAAACTCTTCCGGAAGATTTTCGG
>JBDKSP010000059.1:0-6975 GCA_039680575.1 Armatimonadota bacterium | reverse complement strand
GCAGGCCAGCTTGACGTAGTGGCCGGTCTCCGTGCCGGCCATCTACCCCGTGGACCCACCGGACCACGGGGAGCTCTGCAAGAGCCGGACTCTACCATAGCTGCTACTAGAAACGGAGACTACTTAGCCCGATTTGCCCCTTGTTGGAAAAAGCAATCAGCTTTCAGCCGTCAGCAAGCAGCCGCTAGAAAAGCGGAAGCTAACGCTTCCGCACTCCAAAGAGATTGGTGAAAACTCGTGCTTCTCCCCGTGTGCCCACGGGGTAGGACGAACTGCGGTCCCGAAGCATACTGAACTCACAGCATAAGAGTAGATGCCGTAAATCTCCACCTTCCGCGTCTCTATCCATTCTGCGTCTCCGCGGTTCGAAAGCTGACAACTGACCGCTGATTGCTGATTGCTATTAAAGCATCAGACTCAGCAGCTCTTTCTCTGCTTCCCTGGTCCAGAACTGGCCGTCTTCGAGCTTTTCATAAACAGAAGGCAGCACGCTGCCCAAATCGGCAAGCGCCGTGAGCGGTAAGTCCTTGATCTGAGGAAAAATCACCGTTTTTCCTGGGAATCTGGCCTCTTTTACCGCTTTTATGCCGTTACCGATCGCATTTATGCCGCCGATTGCCGCGACGGACCTGTTGGTGGGCAGGTTGCCGTTCTCAGCCTCTGAAAGCGTGTACTTCAGATCGGACAATTTCGATCCGCTTGATCCGTAATACCGTACTCCCCAGAGATAGACGGGGGATACATCGATATTTGCAATCGTCCCACGCGGTACGCCCGCGAATATATTCATTTTCCCGCCATTACCCAGATAAGGAGCGGCCTGTTCGATCAGCGCCGGGACCGGGGCAAGCACAACGATGTCACTAAACCCTGCACCGCCGGTCAGTCCGTCACGAATAGCTTCCAGTTCCGCATCTCCTACTTCCGTCGGATTGACGAACCTTATGTCTATCCCATTCTTCGCGGCTATTCCGGCTACGCGGTCCCTTAGAGCTGAAAGCCTGGCTGAATCGACATCCGTTGCAAGTATCTTGCCCGGACCGTTCTTCATCGAAACCGCTCTTTCGACATGCATCTGCCCCATCGGCCCTGCCGCGCCAATAAACCAGGCACATCCACCGGGAGTAAGCTCGCTATCCGAGGTGTTCTTATAACCCTCGTCAATGTCCCGGCCGCCGACGAGCATAGTACCGTCGTAATGGACCCGGCCTACATCTACAGCCACCGGCCCATCCATGTGAGAGGTACTGATTATATCGAGGAACCCGCCGGACGCCAGTTGCTTGTCGAGTTGTTCGATAAGTTTCGGATCCGTCTGGCCGAGCACGAAGATGTCGTCGAATCCCCGGCCCCCTGTGCGTTCCTGGGAAAGCGCCGTCAACTCCGGTCCTTCTATCGCATCGATCATTATTACTTCAGCACCGTCAAAGTCAGCTGGATTGATCGAATCTCCCGTACCTGCAAGGATTACCTTACTCGGGTGGAATTCCACGGACGGATAATAGTGGACATGAGCGGGCGGACCGACAAAGAGAGCGACTCCACCCTGCTTCATCGTTCGGCGAGGCTCAATCCTGTAACTGGCAACCACACAAGCCCAAGGCTCGGAAAGAGCAGCTTCCGCGTATCCGGTATCAGGCTTGACGGGCAGTAGATAGCACCCTTCGTCACCATTGATTATTTCCTTGCCGATGACCCCGTACTGTTCCATACCGCCGGGTAAAACGTATCCGTAAGCGATGTTTACACCTTTATAATATACATCCGCCTGGACTACATATTTCTCTCCGATGGTGAACCTGTCCTTCAGATTATCCCCTACCCCTACAATGGTGAGTGACACTTCATGACCGGGTATGGCGGGATCGTTCTCCAGGTCTCGCCCGGTTATTCTCGGATGGTTGCTCCCCTGGTTTATGAGTTTGATGTCGCTGAAGCAGATCCCGATAGCATCGACCCGGCTGAGAAGCTCATCCGGCCCGTACTTAGGCATCGGCAGCACCGCCGGCTTGCCGTTATCTCCGAAACTCTCCAGCCCGGCGCCGTAAAGCCGCCATGCAAGGTTTTCCGACGGCAGTTCGCCGGTAGCTTTCTTATACTGTTTTACTTTATCATTCACAATAACTCGCCTCATCAAGGGCCCGCATACGGCCCGTTTATACATTTTTCATTTACAAATATTATGAACTCCGCCGAGAGCATAAGCCCCGGAGAGGATTCGCATAATCTTAACCCACATAGCAGTGATCGACTCGACTTCCGCCGCACTCGAACCAAGCGCAATCAGCCCGTGGTTCTGCAATAAGATCGCCTTGGGCACGGACTGTTCATTATCGATAAATGCCTCCGCCTCACTACGAACGGCATTTGGCGACAAGCCTTCCAATGAGAATACGGGTTTTTCCCCGCAATACAGTGCCTCCAATGGCAATATTCTGTGCCCAAGCATATCAGAAATGCCGTTCGAGCAGAGAACCGCATTGACAGCAGTCGGATGAGTATGCCCGACGAAACTCACGCCGGGCAAAGTCAAGAGATATGCATGGAGGACCGCATCTTCTGACGGATAAGGGCCATCCTTGTCGATCCTTGCATCACTCAGACACTTATAAATATCTTTCTGCGACGGTTCAGCATTATCGAGTAAATCATCAAAGGCTGCTATTCTCACCTGTATAAATGACTCAGGCGAGCTCTTCGACAGAGGCGCTCCGCAGGCTTTTGTATAAAAACGGTCATCGTCTATCTTTGCTGAAGCACAACCCTCGTCAAGGATAACACAGTCCGTCTCGTAACGGCCCAGATTAGAGGACAGTTGAACAATCCCCTGCAGAATGTTTGCCGCATCCATCGACAATTCCTCCTATAAGTGGTTCGACATCCAGGCATACATTCCCTCCACCGGGGCAATATTCCCCATTATTGTTTCCGTACAGCCTCAATCCGCCTGCTAAAACCGTCTTTCAGGACTGCCCGAACTTGACAAGCGGGCTTACAGCCTGTTAACCTGACCTGTCCGTAAGCCATACGCTGCGGGTTCCGGGTTTAAGGACGCCCACCCTGAAAACCAGAAAAAACGGGAGCCGTGGCAGACAAGATTCATATGCCTCAAGAGAGTCTTGTCGGGGCCTCTTACGCATGGGTGTGTTTAACATGCAGGCACAAGGGGTAAGTGGGGCGGGAAAGGAGGCGATGTATTGCGAAGACCTGAGTCACGGCACGCCGTAACTATATTTTGCGTTGCGGCAACACTTGCAGTATGCTTTGCAGTTGCAACAAACCGGACTGATGTCGCGCATGCTGAATCGTCTGGGTTGAATGTGACTTTGACCGTAGATCGAGTCGAGCATCATATTCGCACCAATCAGACAACCGTTGGCGCGGTAATTAAGGAAGCCGGAATAGTAATTGGTCCGGCTGATCTTGTCTGCCCAAAACCAAATGTACGACTTTACAAGGGAATCAAAATCAGGGTCGTGCAAGCGGTAGATAAGGTTCAATTAGTCAAGGAGCCTATTCGGTTCACAACCAAGAGACAACCTACACACGAACTTCGTGTTGGCTTGACGCGGACAGTCTCTGAAGGTGAACCGGGACTCAAGCATCTTTATTACAAGGTGCACTATGTGGACGGGGTAGAAAAGAAGCGTGAACTTGTTCGCGCCGAAGTCGTTGTTAGACCGAAAGACAGGGTGGTCCAATTCGGTGACCGGGGAGCCGGAGTCTCCAGAGGAATACCTTTTACAAGCAAGCGTGTTCTCAGGATGACTGCGACAGCCTATGATCCCGGACCAAGGAGCTGCGGAAGAAGCGCAGACGGCAGGACATGTCTTGGCATGAAAGCCGGTTACGGCGTAGTCGCTGTTGACCCGGCAATCATACCACTGAGAAGCAGACTCTATATCGAAGGTTACGGTTTCGCTATCGCGGGAGACAGGGGAAGAGCCATAAAGGGCCACCGAATCGATCTCGGATACGACACATATGCAGCTGCCAAACGGTTTGGCCGCAAAATGGTAACCGTCCATATTCTAGAGTAGCTATCCTGTTTTTAATCAATGGCTTTTGTATTCAGGCAGGGCTTATATAGTATGCCCTGCCTGCTCCATTTATGACTATGGATATCAATTTACTCTCACCTGCAGAAGTCCGTCAGCTGCTCGCGCGGCACGGGCTGCGCCCCAAAAAACGGCTCGGGCAGAACTTCCTGATCGACCGAAATGTGCTCGGGAAAATCATAGATGCGGCGGATTTAGGCGCTGATTCCTGCGTGCTGGAAGTCGGTCCGGGGCTTGGGACCGTAACGAAGGAAGCTGCCGGGATAGTGGCAAAAGTCGTCGCTGTAGAAGCCGACCGTGACCTTATTCCAGTGCTCGAAGAGACTGTTGGCGGACTTCCAAACGTCGAAATAGTCTCCGGTGACTTTCTGAAACTGGATCTACCAGAATTTTTGGGTTCTCAGTTCGGCGAGCGCCGGTGCACGATAGTAGCGAACCTGCCATACTACATCACAAGCCCGCTTATCATTAAGTTGATAGAAGCGAAAAAGCATATAGACCGGATGGTGGTTATGGTCCAGGAAGAAGTCGCTGCCAGAATGGTCGCCGCTCCGGGATCAGGTGATTTTGGCTCGCTCACGGTCTTCATTCAGTATCACTGTGAAGTAAAAATCGCGGCTCATGTTAAGCGGACGGTGTTTTTCCCTTCTCCAGAGGTGGATTCAGCCGTTGTACGGCTTGATATTCGGTCTGAGCCTGCTGTAAGCGTACCTGACGAAGGGTTATTTTTCAAAATCGTAAGAGCTTCGTTCGGACAGCGCCGGAAAACGCTCCTGAAATCACTTTCGGGGAGTCCTGACCTCGGCTGGACGAGAGAAACTGCAGGTAAAGTGCTTGAAACGGCGAAAATAGACCCGGTAAGGCGCGGGGAAACTCTTTCGCTCGAAGAGTTCGCAACGCTTGCCCGATTCGGGCATAATATGGTAAAATAATAATGATGTCGGGGTGTGGCGCAGCTTGGTAGCGCGCCTGCTTTGGGAGCAGGAAGTCGTGGGTTCAAATCCCGCCGCCCCGACCACTTCCCCTCTTTTTACTCTACCAGTTCTACAAGTAAGATTCTTCAGCTTACAACTTGCGCGTCTGCTTTATGCACACCAGGCAATTTCCTTCTACAAAAGTATATCAAATGGAGCTGCAGAGAAATTCCCAACCAAGCAAGTTTACTAGGGAAAATAATAAGCACTCTTGCCTAGAAGTATTGAGTTTGTTATAGTAATGCAGCTTTGGAATTGAGATTCTTTACTTTCGGAGGCGGTTTCGATGAATCGGGGCCTGTTGGCTAAAGTTGACGAAGTAATGTAATCTGCAGGAGATCAATATGCCATTTCACATTAGATTTATGTTAAAACCTCCCTTAACCGGTTCCGTTGTGCGTGTTGACTTAACAAAGGAACAACTTGATGAATTCTTTCTTATCCCATTCCACAACGATGGCCACATTATTGTTGATGGCACTCCTATTCACCCAGATGACACCAAATCCATCCGAATCTCCGAAACACAGGAGTCATTTGCAAAAATATTGCCTCTTATCCAAGCAAGACAGTTTCAAAACGAAAAGGATCTTCAGTCTGCTGGGTTGGTGTTAATAAACACCCTCACGGATGAATGGTATGCTGCAGACTACGGAACTGATCGAACTGGTGAGTTTCTCACAACACCTTCGCAGGGCTTTCTGTCTCCCGTCAATTCGCTGGAATGCCCGTCCCTATTAAATGGAGATCTGCGGCACCCGTTACACTTGATAAACTGACCAGTCTACTGGTCGAATCGGAATCGGACTACCTTGACTGGAAGAAAGACTGGCCTAGGGGGTTCCTCGACGGAAAGAAGGACAACCCCGACTGGGATAAGGCACGTGCTACCATGCTTAAAGACCTTGTGGCATTAGCTAATAGCGAATCTGGTAGGCAAGGCTATCTTGTCTACGGTGTGCAAGACCATAAAGCATGGCGAGAAGTAGTTGGTATCAACCAGGCTGATGGCCAAACCTATAAGATTGATGACGCCGATTTCCAGACCTGGGCTGCAAATATCTTCAACCCACCACCAGCATTCCGATATTGCCAACTGAAAACAATTGACGGGAAGACAGTTGGGCTATTCGTGGTCAACCCGGTGTCTGGGTATCCACATGTTGTCCGCCAGAATATGGGTGGAGTGCTTTTCGAAGGACAGATATGGTTTCGACGGGGCAGCAAAAACACCATCGCGTTGCACGATGACTTGGAAAGAATATTCAAGGGTTCAGAACCTTTCAGAATTCCGAAAGGAACCGAGATGCAACGGAAAATGCAGGAATTCTACAACGAACAGGGGTATGAAATTACCTATAAGCGGCCGGAGTCAAAGGACTACCACATAATCCAAGGTTGGCAACCGGTTTATGTTCCGGGAACTCGAAGGGAAGCGTGGATTATGATGAGTGGGTTTGATGTGGTAATGCTAGTCAGGCCCAAGCAGAAGAAAGAAGAATAACAATCGGAACGAAAAGAGAATCAACTAGCTTTTATATCCTGTGAGAACTGATTTTGTGTTATTTTGAAAAGTTTTCTAAACCTGTCGTTCCGCGCAGCACACCCGAAACCACAACATTAATAACAGTTCACTCACATGTGGATTATACATCACCCCCCACAACCAGCACGTCACCCTGAACTTGATTCAGGGTCCATTTTCTTCCTGGATGCTGAGTCAAGCTCAGCATGACGTTGTGATAATTCAGCATGATGCTATACTTATCAACTCTCCTAACTAACACGGCGTAGCGTGCTAAGTAGTCTCCGTTTCTAGTAGCAATCATGGGTAGAGTCCGGCTCCTGCGGAACTCCCCGTGGTCCGGTGGGTCCACGGGGTAGATGGCCGCCACGGAGGACGGCCACTACATCAAGCTGACCCGCTATTAAGACAGGATGTT
>JBDKSP010000058.1:0-16280 GCA_039680575.1 Armatimonadota bacterium | reverse complement strand
TGCATTTGCTGATGTCACGAACTCATATGTCCCCGTAGGGTCCAGTCCACTGAATGTAAGGGTTACATATGCACTGGTTGACGGGCAATTGATGTATCCGGTGAAGTCCACCTTGCCGCCGAATGCGGTGTTTGCATCTGTGCCTGTTGCAAAGTTGGCTCCTCCGGTAGCGTTCCATGTCGTACTGGACTGAGTGAGTGTAGCTGTGACAGGGAATGAAGACCCTGATTCATAGTCCTTCAGGTATCCACTCGTCGAACCACTGAAACCGCTGCCTGCTCCGTAGGTAGTGATGTTTGTGTTTACCTGGCCATCCGACCATGAGCAGTCGTTGTATGCCGTGAAGGTCGACGGTATTTCGTCGAGCTTACCCTTTACAGCAGGAAGAACAACGTCATTTATCTTCTTTACTGTAAGCGGACTTACGACAGTCTTGAACTTACCTACTATACTGCCGGTTACACCCCAGGCCGGGTCCATCTCAACGAAGATTCCCTTGTTGGCTCCGTCTCCCACGATGCCGCTTCCGTCATCAAGGAAGTAACCGTCTACTTTATCTTCACTATTTGTGTGGACACCGGTTACTGTTCCAGCAACCTTGACAAGCATTCCCTGTGCAGCAGCTCCGACCTTGTCGAGTTCTCCTGCAACCTTGCCTGTTACTGCTACAGCTTTAGGCGTTGTCACATTAGCATCAGTTGTGAATACAGCATCTATCATCTTGATAGCTACTTCACTGTCAGCTTTGACTATACTTCCTGCTATGAACGCAACCTTGCCTACTGCCGGTTTGGAGGTGGAGATCACTTTCATACCCGCGGAGCGGTCTGTGTTCTCTACGAAGAAGCAGTCGTCATAGCTGGCTGTTACCACTGCGCCTGAGAAGCTCACTGTCGAACCATCAGCAGCAGTTCTTGCACCGGTAAGTGTTGTCGGTGTAACAGGGATCGAAGTCCCTGCTCTTATCTCGTCGTAATAAGCAACAGTCGGTGTGGCAGCGCCGTCTGCCTCAAATCCGTTCAGGAATACGTATGCCTCACCGGGAATGTCGGCCATTACTCCCAGGCCTTTCTTGTACGTACCATTTACGAAGATGTCGTAGTAGCTGCCTGTCCTAACGATCGAATACTTTATCGGGTAATCTCCAAGATTCACTGCCGGATCCCATGCAGTCGCTGCATTGAAGAAGACCTTTATTCTGGACTGGGTAGCGCCAGCAGTATACTGCTGATCCTGAAGATCAACAATGTTCTTGTGGCCGGAAACTTTGTCCTTGATGATGACAAAGCACTGGTTGGAAGCATTTACGACTCCCTCATACATTTTGGGGAATACTACTTCATATGTTCCACACTTAGGGAATGTCGATTTGCTTATGATACCGCCTCTTACCGGCACGGGCTCCAGCTTCAGTATACCATCAGCTAATGCGGCTGTTGAATTGGTTGATTCGTAGCCGGCAGCAGGCGCTGAATTGAAGTATTCCCACTTATTCGTATCAAGTGAGACTCCTGAGAAGTCGTCATATACAGGAGTGACCCCGCATGGCAGGTCGACACTCTTTGCTACCTGATGTAATCTCACTGTGATCGGTTCATCCGTTACCGGAATAGATCTCAGCGCATTGACTGAGAACAGGCAGTCTCCAGGCTTTAGGCCTGACGCACTATAAGTACCATCGGCGCCCGTTAGAGCTGTTGCATAGGCGTCGCCATTGGAAATAAACACACGGGCATTGGCAAGCGGCGCGTTATTCTGCGTAACTGTGCCTGCTACCGTGCAAAGGAAATAATCGTACGTAACCGGGATAGAAAGCTCTCCGGTATCAGGGACATCAACGTTTGTAAGCGTCTTCGTCCCATAGTTGGGATGGCTGATTGTTACAGTGTAAACATCACCTGGAATTGAGATAAACGTGCAGTTGCCGTTCGCGTCTGTCGTACCGGCTATTGCATCCTTACCACCGGCTGTCACACCGAGGAACTTTATTGTAGCTCCCTGGATCGGAACTGCGGGTTCGTTCCACGTATCAAGCTGGGGACCTTTGACATTCACGGTCACAGCCGCTGTGTCAGCAGCAACCTCAAGGATAGGAACGCCCCAGTAAATCCCACCAGCGTTGCCGTTATTATAGCACTTGATCGCAAGTATATTGGCTTCGCCGGGGTTGACTGCGCTGGCAGGGATTCTGAAGTCAGCGGGACAGCCATGCCCGTTGGCGGCGCCGAAAGCGCTTGTGCGTCCGGAATAGACGCCGTTGAAGTAGGCTTCAGCTGAATTATCGACGGCGAAACCCCTGAGCCTCAGGTTCTTTCCGGCCCAATCAGCAGGAATATTGACTATGGCGCGATACCACCCGTAGACATCATTCGCCGCCGGCTGGAAATTATTCCATCCAGTAGTGCCGGCACTAGGCACTGTAACATCATGAGTGGTGATTGAAGAATCAAGAGTAAGTCCTGCAAGTGCAGTGATCTCCTCAGGAGTTGTGGTTGCAAGGGTTGAGTTATATATCTTGCAAACATCATCCGTGATGAGCTTCCATGTCCCATCTGCAGTAGTGTTCTTCAGGTTTATGAACTTTACTGGACTTGCAAATATGATAGACGGAAGGGAAATGTCCTTAGTAGCCGCTGTTCCGGCTGCAATTGTCTCGCCGGTTACTACCAATGTTTCGTATCCGTCACACTTGACGCTGATCTTTGCTGTTCCTGTGGGAACATTGGAGAATGAATAGTCACCGATCGCTGAGGTGTAGGTCTTCCCGACGTAGGCATCATTTACCCACAGTCTTACCATTACACCCTTAACAGCCTTACTTGCGTCGGCTGCATCAGTCACTTTACCGCCGATGGATCCGTAACTTGTGGAGTTATTACTGCTTCCCACTATCATTATCTTGACGGGGTAGCCGTAATCTTCAACGCTTTTGTCTACTGCGGCTTTTGCAGTTGCCTGGTCAGTTCCATTGTGGACCATCACTGCGTTATTCAATGTTGCCGGTATCCAGGGGTTGTTGACAAATTTCCAGTAGGCTCCCCGGTCAAGATACGAATCAAGTAAACGCAATGACCCACTGGTATTATAAGCCGCAGAGTTGGTAATAGTAGTGTCTCCACCCATCAGGTGGCCTATCCCTCCGTTGACTCCGGCTGCATCGTAATCATACACTACAGACATGGGCATCTTAAGAGACGTATTAATAGGATTTGCCACAGTGTCTTCATTACATACAGTTCTTTTTGTGCTGCTGCTGTCGTTATAATAAATCTGCAGGTTCTGCCAAGCCGCATCGCTGCCAGATTTGGATATCCGGGCTTCGTTTTTGAAGTAAGGGACTCCTCCCGCATAGAACTTCATTACCCAGTTGACTGCACAGAAAGCACTGAATGTCTTGTAGGTGGTATAGGTAACTCTGACCGCTTTATTTGCGGAGACTGCAAGGCTTGCACCAGAGTTGACGCATCCGAAACACTTACCATCCGGATAATAGTTAACTCCATAATACATACCGATGTTATCAGTAGGCACAGATCCATTAGGGATTGTAGTAGCTGTAGCATTCCACATCATCGCACCAGTGAGCTTGTTCTCCAGTTTATAGATAGTAGCTCTAGCCTGGTAGATTGTTGCTTTATAGGCATCGTTCGCTATTGCGGGGTATCCGGCAGTGCTTGAATCATAAGTGAGGTCAGTGGTGTATTGCGGGGCTTCAATGGCGGTGTTGGAGTCGAAATAGACTCTATAATATCTTGTTTGCCCCGCACCGGTTTCTAGACCAGTAGTATTAGGATCAGTAGGTGTTCCTCTTAAGATCCATACTACCTCTCCGGCTGCATTTGCAGTTGCATCGAACCCGGAGCCCTGGTCGAACTGGCTGTATACCTCTACCGGTGTACCTGTTCTATTACCGTTTGCAAACTCCACGACTCTTACTGAGTTCGGGTTTAAAGTAGTACCACTAAGATAATTGGTAAAGTTAATTTTCATCTCCACCGGAGTAGCTGTTCTCGCATACGGTCCGGTGTTTACATCGACATTGACATAATAATGCCACTGTGTCCAATCCGTTTGTGCGAACGATACTCCGGCACAAAGGATGAGGACCATCATCATCGATGAGATCAGCGTAATTTTATACACTGATTTACGTAGATTTCTACGCATTTTCCTTTCGCCTCCTCATTGTTACTTAGGCTATTAAAGTTGCCACGTCGGCCGCCTCTTCCTAACCTCTTCAATAATCGGTTCAGGTTACGGTCAACCTCAGGGTATTTTATTCCGTCCGGCCACTACGTCTTGCGGAATACGCGGCGGTGAGATGTATTCAGGATTTGGTTCTTCACTCCAATGAAGGATGTTTGGTTAGTGGAGAAATGCCAAGTTATCTCGGCGAAGTCTTATCACCCTGCCTAACTACTCTTACAGTAATGCTTTTGCTGTTGATCTGAATGTGGTTGAGCCCCTTTCCCGACCATAGAATGTTAGGAGGGACGTCGGACCGGCCATTACCGATACTCATCAGAACGCTAAACATCATTTGAAGTGCTGTAGATCTCCGTCGATACTTCAACTACTTCACCTGCGATAATCTCAGCAGGCGTTGTTGATTATGATTGTAAATAATTGATAAATAACCACACAACACGTTTAATTCAATTACTATATACCATGCTGAAATCGGCATGTCAAGCTGGTATTTTGTAATAAATTATCATAGCATGCCAGGTTTTCGCAATATAATTGCATTATGCAAGTATTGCTTAGCTGCTTCCGTGCAAAGATAATGAACGCATTGAGCTCTCCGCCCAGCGGTTTCTGTTTCTGCTCTTATGTGGAATATGCCACTTGTAGATAGCAAATTAGCCCCTATTCAGATATTTTGGTCATATAATGCTTGAGTTTATGATGCATTTATGTATACGTATTTTGGCTGTTAGCTTAACATCCAAATATATACCAATATTATCCTATATTCTTTCAGAATGACTCATAAGGGACTCACATCCACGGATATTCGGCTATTCTCTTAGCAACCAATCGTATACCTGAAACCTATTAGATCTTATCGAGGGTCAGGGACGTATCTGCAACAAGGGTACCAACCTAAAAAAAGCTGCTCGGTATCAGTTTCACCGAGCAGCTTTTATCTTATCTTTCTTTAAACTCTTTCCTAATGCACCTAAACGCCGGCAGCGCTATTCCCGAAGCACCAAGCGCCAGGGTTATCAGGCTGATAGGCTCTGGAATGTTCGCAGGAGAAGGAGAAGTCCCGCTGTCCCCGCCGCTGTTGGCTGCTATCGCAGCGCCACCGAGGACCGCGGCTGCCGGAATGAGCATCCGCAGATTTGCCGCACCTAGAGCAGCGTTGGGAGCTGAAGTGACCGGCATTGCTGAAACGATCTCGACCATCGGTTCCACCGCCCCAACACTGGCTGCGGTCACACCCAACTCGGAGGGCTGTGTTCCAAGGACCTTCGTCATTACACCGTCATCAGTAGAAGTCAGGGCTCCCGTTCCGTCGACACTTGATAGGCTGCTCTTCAGTGTCGAGCCTGCAGTAGGAGCAGGCTCGCTAAGCATCACCATAGGCAGGGAATCACCGAGCGGGTTGCCTGTACGTCCTTCCAACACTGGTGTTCCATCCATTGAAACGAAGACATAACTCCCTGCCGGAAGAGTCCGCTTCTCTATCGTAATGTCAGTCTTATCCCGAATGCAGTAAACGGTAGTCTCATAATCCTTCGTCAGCCTGCCGATCCGCAGGTTTTTCTGGAAATAATCTACAACCGCGTTCCGAGACATTCTATAGTGCTTCGCATAACGAGCAGCTACATTGGCATCATCGATAATCTGCTGTGCGAGTTGATCGACTGTCGTAACAGAAGAAACCAGAAACGAACGCTTAGCAGTTTTTGCGCCTTGCGCCGATACTGCAGCTAGAGCTACGATCATGATCGAAGCAATTACTATGATCTTTCTCATCATTTCACCACCTTGAATCAAATGTACAACCTACAGAGTTTTTGCAGTTGATGTAACAATCCTACGGACACATAAACTGCCTGAACTGCTTCCTGGTAGAATTGCCTGATTCACTCATCACTATTTTTCATTGCATAAAGAGTGCCAGTTCAACAAAAAATCCAAAAATTAGCAGCAGGTATTTTTATCGTGCGTAGAACGGGCAGATTTCAGGTGGAATGATCTTATTGACGGCCAATTTACCGCCGTTTATTTGTCACAGATAAGCCCATACCGGCCAACGAGGAGAAAAGCATAAGAATTCCTGCCGGTTCGGGGACAGGCGTCCCGTAGACCCTGACCGCAGTCCTGTAAGGCAGCCTGCAGCAAGTCTGCCAATCATCGCTGGTGTACCAACCAAGGCCTCCTCCAAAACAATAAGCTACAGAACCGTAGACCTGCGAGTCTCCAGGTTCTATTACAAGGCCATAAACCTCGTTATAATCCAGATATACAGGATCGATGTCTATATATGAATACACCAGGGCAGCGCCAGACACTGGGTAGATAGTCCAACTGCCGGCAATACGCTTTCCGGGGATGTCCGTGACGAGGCTTGTTGCTGTCATTGTGACCTTGAACCCCATATGGTTCGGGTCTGAAGCGGTTGCTATGGCGACACCTATTCTGTCAGCCCATGCGCTGGTTTTTGGATGGAATGGCTGAATTATCGCCTCGGCGTCCGAACCGTCACAAAGCACTATCCCCCAGATACCTGCAGAACCTGCATCGTACAGTGCCTCGCTTGCCGAAGCCGGGACAATCATCGAGGTAATTATTACAAAAGCTAAAAAGAATACCCGAATCATCTATTCCCCCACCTCTGCCTATGCACAATCTATGCCATTTGAAGCAGGGGATATAGAGAGAAGCGACTAATACCGGAGAGATCCTAGCCGCCTTCTTCCCAGTAGACGTGGTCATCGGCCTTATCAGCCGTAGAGTTTTGACTAATACTGCAAGCGGGCCAAGTGGACATATCGCCAATTGTATATTCACCACCAGACTGGCAAGTAGGCATTACACCGCTTTCGCCTTTTATATAGTCAGGCACAAGAGCTTCCTTCGTTGGCGTGTCGCTGTTGCCCATCTTGTTATCCATCGCCCACTGTTCTTTTGCGCTTGCAATCAACCGGAGATTACCCTGGCATGACCTTGCCCGTGATACTTCCCTGGCTCTGAAAAAGTTTGGTATCGCTATCGTCAAAAGCACCGAGATTATCATTACTACGATCATTATCTCTACTAGAGTGAATCCGTTCCGTCTCTTGAGCATCCCTATCACCTACATAATCGATTATGGTCCAGTTTCGACTCTCCAGTAATATTTTCCACAGGTTTTATGGGACTTGAGAAGCCTTTGAGCGGATTTACTGATAACCGGTATATGTACGTGGATTCTGATGACATAGAAACACGTATTACGCGTTTCTAGCGGATTTCGCGGTTCAACACTGAAAGCTGACGGCTGATTGCTGCTGGCTACCCCGAATTCTAAGTAACATCCTGTCTTAATAGCAGGCCAGCTTGACGTAGTGGCCGGTCTCCGTGCCGGCCATCGGCTCTGCAAGAGCCGGACTCTACCCATAGCTGCTACTAGAAACGGAGACTACTTAGACCTTCTCTGTCCCCTCTGCTTCAGTTGCAAGTCTAGAAAGGACCTCATCGGTCAGTCCGGCATTCAATTCTTCCCACTTGGACTTGCTCCAGATCTCGATCTTATCGGACAACCCGACGATCCAGATGCCGCTTTCAGGTTCGATCGCGGCATGTTTAAGCAAATGAGACGGGAGCGCCACACGCCCCTGCCTGTCCGGTGAACATTCCACCGCCGAACCAAGGAAAAATCGCTCCAGCATAATGCCACTCTGATCGAGGAATGATTTGGGGGTGAGCTTCTGCTGGACATCCGGCCAGACGCGCTCGGAAAACACCCACAGGCAGCCGTTCATGCCCCTGGTGAGAACAAAATTCTCCCCAAGTTTAGCTCTGAACTTCGCTGGGATGACAGTACGCCCTTTATTATCTACCGAATGCTCGTAAGCTCCAGAAAACATGCTTTACCTACAGAGTTTTGCAGCTGATGTAACGAGTAAGCAATATTATTTCAGCAAAAACTCTTCCGGAGGAGTTTTGGGTTTGAGTGTAAGCAGTGGGCATCGGTTATCGATGCCCGCGGATATTTTAAGTCAACAACCGAAAGTTACGCTTCCGACCTTACATTATAACGAAGGTAATTGTTTCTTGCGCGAGACCTTACAAGCGCAGACCGCTCTATCTTGCCGAAATCCCGCCTGTCGGCTGAAAGCAATGAGAGCACGAAATCCTTGTTTGTCCTCGCTACCAGGCTCGCAGTGCAAGTCCCGCAGTAGCTGCGCGACATGACTCGCTCTCCGACTTCGTCGGTAAGGGTGATAACCGTGTCGGGGAATGGATTAGGCCTTCCACATATGTTGCAATGCGGAATAGTAAGCAGCCTGCTTCCGGTATCGGCGCATAACTCTTTGACCACACGGTAAATGATCGGATCGAAAGACCGATGCATAACAACAAAGGCATAATTGTTCTTGAGCACGTTCTCAAGTTCATCCAGAAGTGACGCATCCTCCGCCTGGACGGTATAGGACATCAGTCTGCCTCTGGATAGTTGAGCCACGTTGATATGTGGCTTCAGTTCCTCAAAGAGATTCCTGAGCGACCGGGTCTGCTCTTCATCGCTGGTCTCTACCAGGTAGACTGCTATCAATCCACCAGGTCCAGGATCTACAGATATCTGGCTTACGTTTCTGTCTTCGGCCCCGCTACCTTGCATTTTTAATTCCTCCGTGGAACTGTATACCCTTTCCTACCACTTACTACCACTTTCCACCAATTATAGCCTGCCACCCATGCACAGTCAATGGTA
Source organism: Armatimonadota bacterium (assembly GCA_039680575.1). GTDB lineage: Bacteria > Armatimonadota > UBA5829 > UBA5829 > DTLH01 > JBDKSP01. The sequence continues at coordinate 7,351 of JBDKSP010000058.1, read as the reverse complement.
TGGAGATTTTTATTATGGGGAGATTTGCCCCTCTCATAAAGTGTGGTAAAAGGTCAAATGGAGCTCATGAAGGCATATTACGGCAGTGTGGAATCGGATCAGAAAGATGAAATTGTAAACAGTGGTATGCGGTGGTAGATAACTACCACTTGTGCCGCAATATTGAGTTTTGGCAATAGATGTAACAAGTATTAAACATTGTTTCAGCCAAAACTCCTTCCGGGAGAGTTTCGAGTTTAAGCGTAAAGCCAACAGATGCAGCACTATCAATGACTTGTTATGTGTCCGTAGGATTGTTAAGCATTGCTCGAAACTCTTTAGATGGAGCAGATTTTCTATTGCTGCGGGTTTTTGTCCACTTCTACAAGGCCGAGAAGCGTAGCGCGACGTATAGCTTGGACGCGATTGGAGACTTGCAGTTTCTCATATATTCTTGCGAGATGGAAATCTACCGTCCTCTTGCTGCAGAAAAGAGCGGCGGCTACCTCTCTGGAGGATTTCCCCTCCAATACGAGGCTCAGGACTTCGGACTCACGTTTAGTAAGTTTAACCATTCGTGTATCCCGAACAGCGGAACATTGCTATTATACAACCTAACATTTTCAGCTGCAGCCGGCGTAAGGATTCATGTCTATAAGCACAACATCATTCCGAACTAAGGGATCCAGTGGACCCTGAATCAAGTTCGGGGTAACATGTTGTCCCTGATTATTCTACCGGCAATCAGCATATTTTACTACCTCGACTATAGCAGCAATGCAATAGTTTGTCAACCTACGGTTCGTTACAGCCATCATTTAGCTAATAACTGAACATTACACTCGTTATCCGGTCATAGCTCATCTATATATCGCGCACTGTAATCATCCAATGGTGCATGATAGATGATAACTTAATGTCAGGCCGGCAATTGTCCCCACCCTATTCCATAAATCCTCATTAAGGGGTAAGATTGATAGACTTCTATCGGTTTCAGGAGGATTGTGTGGAAGAGATTGCCGGACTTCAAGGTTACGAGTTGGAAATCGCCGGGGGATGGATATTCGAGATAGGCAATGAATGGATTACCAGGCGGGTACAGTGTATAGCAGGGCGAATCGGAACGACCTCACTTGCGCACGGAGCAAGCATCGAAGAATATCTGGAGGAACCGATCCAGGAGTTCGCCATTACCCTCTCGCGCGATGGAAACACAAGAGAGCTGTCATTTCGAGACTTCCACTACACCGGCCATTCGGTCCCTCACGCTGATGAGACCGAAAGGCTGCTCAGGATCGACCTTGAAGCTGAATTAAACGGCGTTAAGCTCCCACTGTCCGTATTCTACCAGGTTCGAGCGGGACAAAACTTCATGCAAAAGTGGATCGAAATCCCGCCGGTCAACCTGCCGGGATGGGTGATCGAATGGGTCACACTCGAAAATTTGAGGTTCCGTGATGTAGTCGAAGGCATCTCGCCCCACTCGCGTTACCTTCAAACCTTCTCGAACGGCGAGGACAATGTCCACTCCGAAGCGGACAAAGCGGATGTGGAAAGTCCAGCCTCCCGGTTCGATTTCGGAGACCATTCCCGCGCAATCGTGACCAGGTGGGGAGTAAGCGAAGGGCTATTTTTCTTTGTGTCTCACATCCTTGGAAGCGAAACATTCGACCGCGCTAGTGGGCTTTTGATGCGGCAGAAAGAATACACGCCCCTCACGGAAGGCCTGCGGACCGGACAGGCTGTAATCGGCGCGTACTCAGGTCCGGCAGAGATAGGGTTTAAGCGTTATCGGGAGTATCTGGAGCAGAACTGGTGCGTGGTGGGAGATAAACCGCTTCCGGTTATGTGGAACACCTGGCTCGTAACCCAGAGTTACAACAGGCCGGTCGAGTCCGATTACGACCGAAACATGATTCTGGATTACCTAAACCGGATGAACGATGCAGGGTTCTATGATACCCTGCACCTCGATCTCGGCTGGGAGTCCCGCTGGCCTATGGCTCCGAGCCCGGACAAATTCCCGAACGGGCTGGATGAGATCGTCCGCCGTGCCTGTGATTTCGGGATCGATATGTCGTTCTGGGTAAATCCATTCAGTTCCAGCTACTGGATGTCGGACATTGAAGATGAGCACCCCGAATGGCTGAACCCGGATAAAACCTCCGCAAGATCATCGGCGCATGCGATCTGTCCGATGACGGATTATTTCGATTATGCGAAACGCCGGTTCGTGGAGCTTGTGACGAGGTATAACGCGCGGAATATCTACTGGGACGGCGGCGACTGGAACATCGCCCGATGCAGCGCTGAAGACCATAATCATAAAAACCAGCACGAACTGGAAGTCCGCGCAACAAAGCGGCTGGTCGAGCTTACCGCTGCAGTACGCGAAGCGCGCTCGGATGCGATGGTTACGGCATTCAGCCTGCCGTTCGATAACCACCGGCTCTCGGCGCTCGACAGGCAGCAGGTTTCCGACACCCATTCCTTCCCTACCGGAAAAAGCGAGCTTATCCAGCGACAGCAAATCTATCAGATGACCTTCGAGCACCCGTACAGGGCAATCTGGGGGAGTTGGTACGGGGTCAACTGGCAGGAAGCCGGAGAAAATAACCTTTCGAAGCCGTTGCATGAGCTGATACATGCGGAAATGAGCATGATCGGAAACGGCGCGTCTCAATCCGGGGCAAGCATAGACCTGGCTCAGGCAAAACCGGAGTTCGTGGAGTTCCTCAGGCTGATGTTCGAGTGGCGGAAGAAATTCGAGCGCTATTTTACGGTCTACCAGCACATCCTGGGCTTCCCAGACGGAGAAAATATCGACGGTGAAGGCCATATCATCGACGGCAAGGGATTTATCATCCTTATAAACCCCACCAACCAGGAAAAATCGATCAATCTGCCGCTCGATGAGCCGGAGCTTGAGACCTCTGTCGGCTACAAGTATAAGATAACCGACTGGAGCAGGTTCAAAGCCCCCAGAATGCTCGGCAAGATGAAGGTCGGAGATAAACTGGAACTGGACTTCGCCCCGCTTGAGGTCAAGATAATAGGGGTGGATGTGGCAGAGAGGATTTAGGAATCATAGATAGACCGAGAGATCGATACCCTGCACATGGATTTGCGAGCAATTACCTATGCTTCGGGACCGCAGTTCGTCCCGAAGCACGAGCCTCCACTAATACCAAATGTGGCTTCGGCTGATAGACCGAGGGATCCATGCCTCGGTCTGGATTCCCCGAGCCATCACCTTCATAAATACTTCCCTACGGCTGCGGAGCATTCGGCTGACCGGCCGGTGCTTCCGGCGCGGGAGATGCAGAGGGATTATTTCCATTAATCATTTCATCAATGGATTCTTCATCCAAGTCCGGTTCCTTCAGATAGACACCCCATGTCCTGACCGGATACTGTAATTCCTCATTCGCCGCGTTTTGTCTCCTCGAAAGCAAGCTGAACTCATAACACTTCTCTTTCTCATCGGCCTTCAAGAGAAGGGTCATCGGGATCATCATCCCACGGTTGTCGGAAAAGCTGATCTTTGATTGCGCTGCCAGGTACGCGTAGAATGCCCATTGGTTTTCATTCAGTGATGCAGGGTCCAAGCCTTCATCTGTCTGGAGTACCTTCTTCTGGGAGTTCGTTAACACGGCATACAGCCGGAGGATGTCCTTGTTGTCTTCGATAGTGCTCGAATACTGTATCAATCCACCAGCCTCGCAGATAGTGTGCTTTAGCTGGTCGTCAGTGAAGCATACCATATCGGCAAGATCATCGAGAGACAGGTTTCCCTCCTTGACAAGCTGCCGCCACCGCTCCATCCATTCATCCGGGACTGCCCAGGTCCGTTTCTCGAACCATTCGCGGTCCTCGAAAGTAACAACCTTGCCTGTTTTTACCGCACGCTTGTTACAGATAATCGCAGCGTATTTCAGGATAGAGCCCACGGTATCTCCAGGTTTGGCGGGAGAAGTGGAATACATCATAGAAAGCCTCCCAATACCGTCATCGAAATAATCTGAAATGACCTGCAATTCAGTTTTCGCAGCGACTTCTTTAAGCAGGTCCGAAGGCCCTTTATACTCAGAAACATCCAACTTGGCGGCTTTCACGAGATCAGGATCGTCCGGCTCTGATTTGAGCGCATCAGGCTGTTCGAGGGACTTAGCAGCAAGCTGCGACATCTCTTTCTCTATCTGCTCTTCATCATACCGGCTTAACTCCGTGCCTCCGTCATACATAGCCGCAATCATTTTGCCCATAGCTTTGGCAACCGGGTTTTCAAAATTGAACAGCGGCATATCTACACCTTCCAAATCGACAGACCCAAGAATTGTATCCGGGAATGGGTCATAACTATGTATACTCTCATCTTGCTGAGAGATAGTGAGCTGGCTGTCTTTATCAAGTTCCGCGGAATCATCCTCTGATGTTTCCGACGGATCAAATCGATTAACAAAACCCTGGAAAGCCTGTCTGTACTTAGTTACTGCTGCCTTAGCTTCGGGGGACATCCTGGATATTGGTATCGAAACCTCCCTGCCTTCAAGCAGCGCAGATTTGGCTTCGGGAACAGCATTCAGAAGCCCGACCATTACCTTACCGATGGGGTCTTTGGCAAATACATACTGAAGTGGAGAACTCACCTGAAGTTTGTCGATCTCTTCGGGAGAAAGTGCGACTACTCTCTCCAGTTCATCTAACGCCTTTTTGCGCGTCTCCATCCGTTTCCTGGCTTTAGCTTCTTTTGCATCGGTCCTCAGCTTTTCTTCTTCCTTTTTCGACTTTAATGTCTGGTACAACCGGTAGGAAGTAACTCCATCTTTGGTGCTTTTTGCCCAGGTATAGTGAAGCAGCTTCGCGAGGTTCTGCTGAAGGTCCTTCAGAGACATATCCTTGATGAATATGTTGACCTTAGTCTCCCTAACCTGCCAGTCCTTCTTATTCTTCCCGCAGTTCATAACGACGCCGGTCTTTTCGGTGAGTTCATCGAGAACTTTGTAGAGAAACTGCTCTTTTGCCTGATGCGTCACCTTCTGGTCGAGCCTCGTATCGGGCTTTTCAGCCGGATCGGTCTGCACCTTATCCTGTGCCGAAACGGCAGCCGTAAACGCGAGCAGTAATGCGACAACAACAAATAACTTTGATTTCATTCTTCTTTTCATCCTAGCCAAGTAATACCCTTGGGTTTCTGTAGAGATTGTATCCTATATGAGAGACTTATCCAATTAATACCTTTGTTCCTGTTTTTCCTTGCGATAGAGGTGCATGTTAAGTTAAAATTCATCTGTGAATAGCTGGGTTGAAGAAGTTATAGGTGAAGGGGGATCATTCTCCCGCTGCTGCGATGGATATGAGCACAGGCCGGAGCAGCTACAGATGGCGCACGCGGTAGCAGAGGCGATAGAGTCCGGGCAGCACTGCCTGATCGAAGCAGGCACGGGGGTCGGAAAGACCGTCGCTTACCTCACCCCGGCAATTATCCACAGTCTGAAAGGCAAGCCCGTAGTCGTTTCCACGCACACGATCAACCTCCAGGAGCAGTTGATCAGAAAAGACATCCCAATGATGGCAAGAGCTATGCCCGATATGCCGTTCAAGGCGATGCTCGTCAAAGGCAGGGGAAACTATCTCTGCTTATGGGAACTGGAACAGGCACGCGGCGACATCACGCTTTACGGCGACCCCATCTTCAAAAAAGTTCTCGAATGGGCAGAAAAAACCAAAACGGGAGATATCTCCGAGCTCGATTTTTCGTTCCCGAACTGGGGGGAGATATGCTCGAACCAGGACACATGCCGAAGGCAGCAGTGCTATTACTATAAGAAGTGCCACTATTATGGCATGCGAGATAGGGCGGCTGAGGCCGATCTGATAGTCGTCAACCACTCGCTTTTCTTCAGCGACCTGGGACTGCGGATAATCGATCCATCTACTGCGATTTTGCCGGATTACGGCACGATCATATTCGATGAAGCGCATCACCTCGAAGATGTGGTAAGCAAAGTCTTCGGGATTGAGTTCAGTAACAACCGTATACAGAGCCTGCTCCACCGCATCAGAAAGCGGAGGGACATTGCCGTCACAAACTCGGAGCTCGACGCCATCGACCTCGCCAACAAGGAACTTTTCACACTTTTTCAAGATTTCCCCAAGTCCGAATACTTCCTCGACGAGGCATTTACGGAAAACCAGCGCGGCAGAATAGAGACTACGGCGACTGAGCTGATGTCGCTGGTCGATGGGCTGAACAAGCAGCTCTCCGATCAGGACGTAAAAGGCGACGAAGACCTGCAATACCGGATAGACGGTTTCCGGCGGATGCTCGGCAGGATGAAGGACGACTTGAACGGCCTGTTCTTCCGCGAGCATGAAAACTACTTCAAGTGGTGCGACAAGCCGAGCAGCGGCCGCTATGTCACCTGCTGCCTGCACACGACTCCGGTCGATGTCTCCGCCGCGCTCGAAGGCTCGCTCTGGGGAAGGCAGGACAGCGTTATACTTACTTCCGCCACGCTCGCCAACTCCGGCGGGTTCGACTATATACGGTCGAGACTCGGCATGCCGGAAGATGCCGTGCAGATGCTCCTCGGTTCACCGTTCGACTATCACAAACAGGCGCTCCTCTATGTCCCGAAGGACCTCGACTTCCCTTCCGAAAAATGGGGTTATGTCGAGAGCGTCGCAAAACGGATTGAAGAGCTCGTCAACCTTTCCGACGGCCGCGCGTTCCTGCTTTTCACTTCCTACAGGATGCTGAACGCGGTCTACGACAACCTGAACGGCAATGTACCATACAGACTCCTGAAACAGGGCGACATGTCGAACGACAAGCTCCTCGATGAGTTCCGAAAAACGGAAAAAGCGTGCCTTTTGGGGGTCCACAGCTTCTGGGAAGGCGTGGATGTGAAGGGAGAAGCGCTTTCGTGCGTGATAATCGACAAATTACCATTCGCCGTGCCGGACAGCCCGATAAACAAGGCACGCTGCGAGGCGATCACCCAGTCCGGCGGCGACTGGTTCCGGCAGTACTCGATCCCGCAGGCTCAGATCAGGCTGAAGCAGGGGTTTGGCCGGTTGATCCGCACAAAGTCCGACCGCGGTATAGTCGCAATCCTCGATTCAAGGCTCGTGAAGAAGTTCTACGGCAAGGAATTCCTTCGATATCTGCCGTCATGCCGGGGAACGACGAAGCTGGATAATGTAGAGGCATTCTTCAAGCGAGTGGACAGTTAACAACATCGTAAGAGTTCAGAGTTGATGAGTATAACATCATGCGGAATGTCCACAGCGTCATTTCGGGCTGCCACAACGTCATTCCGAGCTTGACTCGGAATCCAGGAAAAGAATGGACCCTGAATCAAGTTCA
>JBDKSP010000057.1:0-43511 GCA_039680575.1 Armatimonadota bacterium | reverse complement strand
AATATACATACCTCCAAGATGATATACTGACTACTTCGACATCAATGCATAAAGTACCTATCTGTAATAAATGTCACTCCGCGCATGCAATTGTCATAAAACAAATTTCAGTGCGTTCGCCCTGCATTATCTATAGTTTTCAGGCATAAGCTTTATCTTCTACCGGCAGCAGTTTTTCCATCAGAACTATATTCAGCCACTGATCGAACTTATAGCCGGCATCTTTCAGAACACCGACCTGCTCGAACCCATGTTTTTCGAGCATCTTCAGGCTTGCAATATTGTCTTCTACAACCTGTGCGATTATCGCGTGATAGCCGAGCTTCTGAGCAGTGCTGACGGTATGCCCTGCGAGTAATTTTCCGAGTCCACGCCCTTTGCAGTCCGGATCGACATAGATGGAGCTTTCGACTGTAGACTTCCAACCGTTGCGTGTGGAGCTATACGGAGAGATAGACCCCCACCCGACTACCTTGCCATCTACTACAGTGACAAAGACTGGATAACGATTGCCATGCTGCCTGAACCATTCCATCCGTTCTTCACGGGTCTTTTCCTTAGTTTCGAGTGTTGCCGTGGATGTCCTGACAGCGTGGTTATAGATTTCATTAATGACAGGTATATCTTCTTCTTTCGCCGGGCGTATTTCAACTTCACTTACCAAAACAATTTCCTCGCAATCTGCCTACTTGATAAAATCAACTTATTATAACCCATCAAGCCAATCGAGGACACTGGCACTTAGTCACCTCGCACAAATTTCATATCAGGATTCATAGTAGGAAGAGTTTTAGGAAGTCCCAAATCTAAGCATCAATATTCTCGTCTTCTTCTTTCACATGTGCGGATGTCCAAGTATCTATCTGATATGCTAACCAGAGAGGATAAATAGGACTACTAATCATTACTTTGTAAGCAATCGCTAACCAAGAGATCTGTTGCCCTAAGGAGTAATCACTTCGCACTTCTCAGTGTCCAAATGTTCCTAAAAGGTTATATATTCCGGCGTATATGGCGTAGTATACACCGATGTTGTAACCTGTATGCACAAGCCACGGCGCAGCAAGGTTGTTATATTTCAAGCGAAGCCGTCCAAGAATCAGTCCCAGTATAAAGATTCCGAAAAGTTCTCCAATAGTTCTCGGTAAGGGATATCCTAAGGTCAGCCTGTTTGGGATATGCCAGATGACGAAGATAAGTGCCTGGAGCATGTTAACAACCAAAAGTGAGGAGAACCTTCGTTTCAGGAGACCCGTTATGTAACCTCTGAAAAGCACTTCCTCCAGTGCAGCCCAGATCGCAAAAAAGACTGCGACTGTAACCAGAGTCTGCGGCAGAAACGGCAGGCCACGAAGAGTAATGACGTACTGCCTCAATACTGCAGCGTGTTCATAATTAGTGCGCAGTAAAAGCCCCACTCCTGCAGCAAGCAACGTCCAGACTAATACAGGCCAGCGGGTTCCGGCGAACATGCGGACATCACCGGGAATTGGAAACCGCTTTATAGCAAATGAAAGTGCCGCCGCAACCATACCACCGATTAGAACAAGCACCGGCAGGCCGGAGAGATGGTTCATATACTGGTCCGTAGAGGAGGTAAAACTCAATAAACCTGATATAACAACCACTGCGCCGGTGGCTGACAGAATCTTCCTGGTGATACTTCTCTTCGTCATAAGCGCGCTGATCAGCCATAGGACAGCCAGCAGATAAAGGGCATCCCGCAGCAGAAACATCCAGAGCGGCTTGTATGTCATCTTGAGCTGAGCCAAAAGCCCGCTTTTAGGGTGCACCTGGGGTGTAAGCATATAAGACGGTATTTGCTGGTCCAGACGCAGGCGCGTAATCTCCCAATGCACAACACTCTTCGTACTGGTTCGGTCAACCTTTATCACCATTGGGAAACGGGAGTCGGTGCTCACCCATATCTCTGCAATCAATTTTGCGGCAGGGCGCTTATTTCCAAATTGGCCTATCCAATGCTCTACTTTAAGTCCGCGCAGGCGCTCGGTTTCCAATAATACAGGGTCCCTGAGCTTCCATTTTCGCTGGATTGTTACTTCCAGAATATCAGAGTCTGTCCAGAATACCGGGCAGCACAGCCACTTCGCTCTTTCAGGAGAATCCAGTCTTGCCAGTGTTGAATATACGCGTGCACCGGACCGTACAAGGTAAGTACGGTGATTCTGGTCAGGATAATCGATGAGTTCCACTCGGTAGTGCTCTTTGTCCTGATACCAGATACGTGTCCGGGTGTTAAAAGATTCATGGCCACTATATTGCGAACGAAAGACTGTTTCCGCATAAAACGGGAGTGAAGGCCGGTTGGAGCTGCCGAAGGTCTTGGTGCTTTCGGCATGGCATGGTGCAAGAGCAATAAGAATAAACAATATCGCCGTATTTTTTGTAAACATGAGTCTCCTTATATTATTTTTGTTTGCTTGGCATTATTTAGTAAACTGCACGCTTAAATTGGCTCTGAGGACAATGCCTCTCTTTGGATATTTCGACTTATCGTCCGGATGCAGCCGCAGTTCTGCTACGGCTGTGTTCGGATTGTGCAGGTTTTTGGGTTTGTAGTATGTCATCCACATCTGTTTTCCGTTTCGGCTAATCTCTACGGGGTTTTTAGTTATGCGCGGATCATTTACGTATTTGGGATAAAGCTCCGCGAGCGACCCTGGTAGTTTACCATCATGGTCAGTTTGGTATCTATCTAAGCAACTTCCGATTGTCTTCATAAAACATCCGGCTTTTCCGACCCAGCCCGGAGTTGAGCTAGTTTTGAGGACCGGATACATAATAAATGCTGTTATCGAAACTATGGCAATAACAGCGGCGATTTCCTTCTTCCTGATTTTCAGCTTCATAATACGGGCCATCCTCCAAGCACTATGACCTCAAGCCAGGCGAACCTGTTCCTTAACTTGCAGTAATGCCCCGGCGCTATGGAGTTTTGGCAATTGATATAACGAGTATTAAATATCGTTTCAGCCAAAACTCCTTATTATTCGAAACTCCTTAGATTGTGTCGGGGAGCTATTTGGCTATTTCGCTGATATCGGGACCACTGAACAAGGGGATCAGTATAGCCTTTTCTCTGGGTTCACGTATATAGGTGATCTGATTAGCTGGTATTTCTATCTTTACCACCTCTCCAGTCTTTAGATGCCATCTCAAGACTTCGGGTGTATCACCTTTCTCGACAATTTCCGAAACCACGAGTGTATCATAGTCATGCCCATCAAGCTGGAGCTTTTCACCTCTTACAACATTCAGAACTGTTGAGGATCTCATGTAATTAATGTCAACAGCATTATCCCCTACAGCGCAACCAATGAGGTAAGCGTGTCTCATATGAAACTTACTCCCAACAAGCAGTTTCATTGCTCCTAGATCGTACTGATGGGAGAGCCTTTCTATCGTCTTGTCTTTCTCTTCAAAATCAGAGGTCAAAAGCTTGTTGCCGTCATTAAAGGACAATATCATGTCTTTTTCTCTATACTTGATCTCCATAGGACATCTAGATGGTTTGGATGGATCACCATCTCTCTGCTTAACCGATTCATACAATGGATTGTAGCTCTTATCAACAATTAATGTACATGCCACTTCACATTGCTCTATCTTACCATTGTAACACCATTTCAGAGCTAGAACGTCTACCCTTTTCAGCGCGTCCTTTCCTTCGTAATTGTCATTATGGATGGTAGTGTGCACATAACCGATCTTGAAATCTTTGTAATATACGCCCATCCAGGTATCCGACGGCTTGAAGGGGATTTTTGTACTACTACCCTTGGCATAGACTCCTGTCGAGATGCACACCATGAGTAAAGCGACCATCAAAAACGTCTTTGTTTTCATCTCATTTCTCCTCCTATATGACATTATAGACGTACAGCCGGGCTTTCAGTTACATAAAATGTTGCTAATATGCCAATATATTGGTAATTCTTCCCTCTTTACACAAACTCCTCCTTTGCTGTTTTGACACTCACCCCATGCGATGTTATAGTTTAGCAGAGCGGCAGGCTGGCACAAGTCATGCTGCTTCAGTACCATTTGTGGTGTGGATATGGCCTATAAAGACCTTAAAGATTTTATTAGCAGGCTCGAGTCTGCAGGCGAGCTGAAGCGTGTCAGAGTCCCGCTCAGCCCGGAGCTTGAGATAACGGAACTTGCCGACAGGGCGATGAAGTCCGACGGACCGGCGCTTTTGATCGAAAAACCCGAAGGGTCCGATATTCCGGTGCTCATCAACGCGCTCGGCTCCAAAAAACGCATGGCGATGGCGCTCGGCGTGGAAGATATAGAAGAAATCGCTCATCGCATAGAAGACCTGATGCACATGGAAGCGCCGGGAGGGCTGATCGGTAAGATCAGGATGCTGCCCACGCTCCTCAAGCTCTCGGCATCCTTCCCGAAAACGGTCAAATCCGGCCCATGCCAGGAAGTCGTGCTGAAAGGCGATGAGGCCTCGCTCGATAAATTCCCGATTTTGAAGTGCTGGCCGGGGGACGGCGGGCGGTTCATCACCCTGCCGATAGTTTTCTCAAAAGACCCCGAGACCGGCACGCGAAACGCTGGGATGTACCGGATGCATGTCTACGATTCACATACGACCGGCATGCACTGGCACGCGCACAAGGTCGGGGCGAAACATTACGCCGGATACGAGCGGCTCGGAAAACGTATGGAAGTCGCTGTCGCGCTTGGAGGCGACCCGGCTATCACCTATTCGGCCACTGCGCCGCTTCCTGAAGAGATCGACGAGATGATCTTCGCCGGGTTCCTGCGACAGAAGCCCGTCGAGATGGTAAAATGCGTCTCCGTAGACCTGGAGGTCCCTGCTGAGTCCGAAATAGTGATAGAAGGCTATGTCGACCCCAAAGAGCGCCGGACCGAAGGGCCTTTCGGCGACCATACGGGCTACTACAGCCTGGCGGACGAATATCCGGTCTTCCATGTCACGGCAATTACCCACAAAAAAGACCCGGTTTACCCGGCAACCATAGTCGGAAAGCCGCCGATGGAGGACTGCTGGATCGCAAAAGCGACCGAGCGGATATTTTTGCCGCTAATCAAGAGCCAGCTTCCCGAAATTGTAGATATAAACCTGCCTGTCGAGGGAGTCTTCCATAACTTGGCGATAATTTCGATCAAGAAGCGCTACCCAGGGCATGCGAGAAAAGTCATGCATGCGCTCTGGGGGATGGGGCAGATGTCGTTTACGAAGATCATGGTCGTGGTAGATGAAAATGTCGATGTGCAGGACATGAAGTCCGTCCTCTGGCGGGTCGGGAACAACATCGACCCGAAGCGGGATGTATGTTTCGTGGAAGGACCGGTCGATGTGCTGAACCACGCCTCTCCCATGCGGAATTACGGCTCGAAGATGGGAATAGACGCCACGATCAAGCTGCCGGAGGAAGGGTTCACGCGGGAATGGCCGCCTGAAATAGAGATGCACCCGGCCGTGAAGGCCAAGATAGAGGGGCTTTCAAAGGAGCTTGGAATTGGCTGAGAAGAGACTGTTCGTCGCCATAACCGGGGCAAGCGGCGCAATCTATGCAAAACGGCTTTTGAAATCGCTCGCAGGGCACTACGACATGGTCTACCTGACCGCGTCGGAGCATTCTATTTCGATCCTGAAGGATGAACTCGGAATAGTGGAGCTCGATGACCTCATACCAGACGGAAATTTCACTATTCTCGACCCGAACGAGATCGGCGCGCCGCCTGCTAGCGGGTCGCACTGCTGCGATGGGATGGTGATTGTCCCCTGTTCTATGGGAGCCGTAGGAAGGATCGCCGCCGGAGTCTCGAACGACCTCATAACCCGCGCAGCCGATGTGTGCCTCAAGGAGCGCCGGAAACTCATACTGGTGACGCGCGAAACCCCGCTTTCGCTCATTCATCTTGAGAATATGGCGGCTCTCGCGCGCGCCGGAGCTACGATTATGCCCGCCTCCCCGGCGTTTTATCACAACCCGGCAAGTATAGACGACCTGGTAGACTTCGTGGTGGACCGAATCCTGCAGCATCTGGGGCTGGACGTACGGTTGGTGGACGGATGGCAGGAGTAGAAAGCAGCAAGAAGCAATCGAGCTCTTTCCTTCGTAAGCTCGGCATCATCCTGGAGATGATCAAGTTCGAGCATACGGTGTTCGCCCTGCCGTTTGCGCTGACATCCGCCGTGGTCGCCGCAAGCGGGATTCCGGTATGGCGGACGCTTGGGTGGATACTTGCTGCTATGGTTGGAGCGAGGAGCGCGGCGATGGCGTTCAACCGGATCGCCGACCTCAAGTTCGATGCCAAAAACCCCAGGACCGCCGGGCGGGCAATTCCGAAAGGTGTAATCTCCGTCACTGAGGCGTGGGCGTTCACCCTCGCGGCGATTGCCGTTTTCGTCCTCGCGGCGGGGATGCTGAACAGGCTTGCGCTTCTCCTTTCGCCGGTCGCGCTGGTGGTTATCCTCGGATACTCTTATACGAAGAGGTTTACGTCCTGGTCGCATCTCGTCCTTGGGCTTTCGCTCGGTATAGCTCCGGTCGGGGCATGGATTGCTGTTACGGGAAAGCTCGAGCTCCAGCCGATGATCCTCGCTGCCTGCGTTATGCTCTGGACAGCCGGGTTCGACGTGATCTATTCGCTTCAGGACGTGGAGTTCGACTGCAAGATGGGGCTATTTTCGCTTCCGAAGGCGCTGGGCGAGTCCCGCGCGCTTCTTGTCAGCCGGTTGATGCACGCCATTATGATGGGGCTCCTCGTCTGGTTCGGTCTGGCGTGCGGGATGGGGACGATTTTCTACATCGGACTCGCGGTAATCTCACTCTTTATCATATACGAGCACTCCATCGTTTCACCGGCCGATCTTTCGAGAGTCAACGCCGCATTTTTTACGATGAACGGCTGCGTGAGCATTTCTTTCTTTATATTTGCGCTAGCGGACGTGCTGGTGCGCAGATGATGCATTAGTCGAGGATGAAAACGGATGAATAACGAAGATACGCAGTGCAAAAGCTCTGAGCAACCTGATTTAGAGGAAGTCGAAGCGGGCAACAAGAGTAATCGTTGTATCAGCGCTCTTTTTGCGTCTATATTTCTGCTTTTCGCATTGTTATTTACGCCATTTTTAGTGATTGCACCTCTGGTCGTATTAGTTACCAACACATGCAGCTTTGGCGATGGCTGCTTGCTTGTTGTGATTGTCGTGTTTGCTGCTTTCTTCGATACATGGGTAGTACGTCGGCTTTTCTATGCTGAGAACTATTGGCAGACTGACTCTGGAGGATTGACTGTCCACAAGGTTTTCACCAAACGGCGCGTCCTCTGGAGTGATATACGTGAAGCATCGCTCGCTAAATCGCGCTTTGGTAGCCTGTACTACAGGTTCAAAACGCAGCATGGCATATTTTCCGTCTCATCCAGTGTAATGGAGCATGCAGCACTCGAAGCATCTATTAAATACCATCTTTGGCGTCACAATGTAGCCTGCGATGAAAGAATTCGGGCTTCGTCACAGGTAGACCGAAATAATCCGGTTTACCTGCCGGAGCTTGAAGTTGTCGATGCGCACGGCTCACATGGAGAAATGTCAGGATTTCTGAGTCTGGTATTTGTTTTGCTAACGGGAGGCATGTTCATTGGGTGGCTGTACTGCCTATGGCACTTACCTCACACCTTGATAGGTAATATCGGCTCTGCAGTACTGGCAACCGCGCTCATTCTTTTCTACATCAATTTCGTAAAACGTATTCTTTTGGAAGAACAGTATATAAGGTCCGACAGCTTTGGGCTGACAGTGAAAAGAGCTCTGTCAAAGAGTTTCATTCCATGGTCCGATGTTGAAGATGCCTGGATAGCACAGAGCCCTGGTGGAAAACCGAGACTTACACTGAAGCATAAAGGCAAAGTTTTCTCTATGTCGGGCACTGCAACGCTCAATCTCGGTCTTGCTGCTTCGATCTGGCAGTATCTTCGTCAGTATGGAAAGGCGTACAATGTCCATATCACTGAATCGGTAAGGTCTCTGTGGAATGAAATCCCGAAGAGCGTGCCTAAAGAGATGGACTGGAAACCCGTGGATGCACCTGCGGGATTCAATATCAAATCAATAGAGCTGCGGAATGATCAAATCAGCGTCGATAAGAACGGCAAGTTGAAAACTATCGCGTTTTCGGATGTGACTGCAGCCTGTTGGCTGAGAGTTCCTGCAGGAGTATTCCTGTATATTGGCAGTAATAAGAAGCACAAAAGAATAACAATTCCTGTAATGCTGCCGGAAGCGGATTACGTGCGTCTGTTGCTGGCAATCGTTCGGCGGCTCCGTACCGCCGGGGTTCCTCAATGGGTTGAAGTCCCGCAAGAGCTGCTCTCGGCGCTGGATAAGTAGCCGGCATGCAGGCAAACAAACGCGAATGAACGGCTGCGTGAGCATTTCTTTCTTTATATTTGCGCTGCTGGATGTATTCATGAGACGATAACTGGCTTCCATGCGTATAGAAGAGTATGATTATCTGGTTTAAAGAGATATTTCAGCATAAAAGAGAGACTAGACAAATGACTCGAAACAATTGGCAGCTCGTGCTGGCAATTTCGCTTTTTATCACTCTTTTGTGTGCTCCGGCGCATGCAACAGCGGGTGCTGCTCTGCCCATATTGCTCATCGTTCCCGGGGCGGTGGCTTTGGGGGCTTTGTTTTTGGTATTCCTTCTGGTCAAGGTTCTTGCCGCGAGGCTTATAATAAAAACCGGCTGGGGAAGCAGCTTTCTCCTGGCGCTTAAAGCATCGGCTGTGTCTACACTTGTCGGAGTACCGCTTGTTGCTGTCGCGCTCAGTATAGTCGCAATGTCGTTTCGGATTCCGGTGCTATGTTGTGTGGCATTTGTCCCGATTGAAGGGGAGCTCGTCCCGGATTGGCAAGTTAATGTGGCACTTGCGATACTTCTCGCCGTGTCCGGCGTTGCTGCCACATGGTGGGACAAGAGGGCAGCAAGGAAAGGTGTTGAAAAAAGACCTGCATGGGACGAAGACGGCTCGGTAAACGGTGATCCTGCCGAAGCATGGGCCTGGACTGCGAATGCGATCTGCTACGGCCTGGTGATTGTAATATTGCTCTTTACCATACCGAAATAATTGAATAATAGGATCAAGATACAGAAAACATGAATCAGCTAACAAAATTGGATATTGCGGATATAATCGAAAAAGTCGAGGCCGGTGAGCGGCTTTCGTTCGATGACGGAGTCAGGTTATTTGAAAGCAACGATATAACGGCCATTGGCTGGGCGGCGAACCTTGTCCGAAGAAGAATAAACGGCAATAAGACCTACTATATCGTCAACCGGCACATCAACCATACCGATGTCTGCAAGAACCGCTGCAAGTTCTGCGCCTACTCCAGAAGCGAGGGAGAAGACGGCGCCTACACGATGAGCATAGAAGAGATCCTCGCGCGCGCCGAGGAATACTACTCCGATCTCAAATTTACGGAGCTTCACCTTGTCGGCGGGCTGCACCCCACTATGCCGTTCGACTATTACACCGGAATGCTCTCGACCTTAAGAGACCGCTTCCCCGGTGTCCATCTTCAGGCGTTTACAGCGGTCGAGATTGCCCATATTGCCGAAATCGGAGGGTTTACCGTCGAAGAATGCCTGAAAAGGCTGAAAGCCGCAGGGTTGGGGTCCCTCCCGGGCGGTGGAGCGGAGGTTTTCTCTCCCAGAGTGCGGGAAATGGTCTGCCCGGAGAAGATGTCCGGTAAAAAATGGCTCTCCGTGATGCGCGCGGCGCACAAAGAGGGCGTGAAGTCGAACGCGACGATGCTCTACGGCCACATCGAGACCTCCGAAGAGCGGGTCGACCACATGATTAAGCTAAGAGAGCTTCAGGATGAGACCGGAGGGTTCATGAGCTTCATCCCGCTTCGGTTCCATCACGAGAACACTAACCTTGCGTACCTCGCCCGCCCGCGCTCCGGGATGGACGACCTCAAAGTAGTGGCGGTAGGCAGGTTGATGCTCGATAACTTCCCGCATGTCAAGGCGTTTTGGATCATGCTGGGCTTAAAGCTCGCTCAGATCGCCATCTCATTCGGCGCGGATGACGTGGATGGTACAGTGGTGGAGGAGAAGATCACCCACAGGGCCGGGGCCGAGACTCCCGAGAGCCGAACCGTCGAAGAAATCCGCCGGATGATCGAAGAGACCGGCACCATCCCAGTCGAGCGCGACACCGTTTATAACGAGGTGGTCAGATGAGGGAACAGAAAAAAGCAATCAGCCGTCAGCCGTCAGCTATCAGCAAAGACATCGCTCTGAACGACAAATACATCATCCTGAACGACATAGATGTCACTCTGAACAACAACCACGTTACCCTGAACAACAAAGACGTCACCCTGAACTTGATTCAGGGTCCATTCTTTTCCTGGATTCCGAGTCAAGCTCGGAATGATGTTGTGGCTGATGGACCGGGGGATCCATGCCCCGGTCCACATTCTCCAGGGCATCCATGCCCCTTGCTGTCTATCTCTTATTATGCTTCGGGATCGCAGTCCATCCCGAAGCACGACATACACCAATCTCTTTCCCTTGCTTCGGACTGCTTGCTGCCGAAGCCGACACCGCAGGTGTCGAGGTTGGACCATAATTCGCCCCGGAGCACGAGTCTCCGCCAATCCCCCAAGCTTGGCTGTCTACCATATCTGAACGTTAAGCCTCTGGTCTATCCGTTCGAGCATGGCCGGCTGCCGGATGGGTGGGAACTGGTATATGCGCCTCCTTCTCGGCTTGCGCGGATGCTTGCCGAAGGCCGGATCGCCGCAGCGCCGGTATCCAGCTTCGCGTCTCTTTCAAATCCGAATTTTGCCATTGTGCCGGGGATCTGTATCTCGTCAGATGGCCCGGTAACGAGCGTGCTCATGCTTTCGAAAGTGGAGCTTAAGGATGTAAAAACCGTCGCAGCCGATACGAGTTCGCTTTCCGGACGGGCGCTCCTTCGGATAGTCCTCTCAGAGAACTATGGACTGGAGCCGGAATATGTCGACTGCGAACCGAAGCTGGAAAAGATGCTCTCGATGTGCGATGCGGCGCTTATTATCGGCGACCCTGCGATGCTTTGCGATAAGACAGGGTTGAATATACTTGATCTCGGAGAGGAATGGCTGAATCTTACCGGGCTTCCTGCAGTATTCGCGACCTGGGCCGGGCCGAAGGAGTCGATTACACCGGAACTCATCGCTGTCCTCGCCTCGGCTAAGGAGGAAGGGCTAAAGCGCACCCCCAAAATCGCAGAAGAGCAAGCCCCGATACTGGGGCTGCCGCATAAACTCTGCGAGGAATACCTGGCGAAGGTAATACGCTATGATCTGGGGCAGCGGGAGATAGAGTCGCTAAGAATATTCGGACAAAAAGCTTTTGAGCATGGGTTGATCGGCTTTCAGCCGGAAGTGAATGTGGTCGAGGAGTAGGAATATTGATCGAAATAATGGATATCGTCGCCGATGGTCATCGAATTACGAGAGAAGAAGCGCTCGGACTTTTCGAGTATGCCGGTCTGTCGGACCTGGGAGTCGCCGCAAGCGCGCTTTGCGATAAGCTGCACCCGGAGCCGGCGCGCACGTATGTCATAGACCGAAACATCAACTTCACCAATATCTGCGTTTCAGGCTGCAAGTTCTGCGCATTCTTCCGCCCGCCGGGGCACCCGGAAGGGTATGTGCTTTCGACTGAAGAGGTGCTTGAAAAGGTCAGTGAGGCCGTCGAGCTCGGCGCGACAGAACTCTTGATGCAGGGAGGGCTCCATCCGGGGCTCAAGATCGAGTTTTATGAGGACCTTTTCCGCGCGATCAAGGCCAAATATTCCGTGCAGATCCACTCGCTTTCGGCGCCCGAGGTGGTTCATATTGCCGATACGTCCGGGCTGGACATCAAGACCACGCTTTCCCGCCTTAAAGATGCAGGTCTCGATTCCCTTCCCGGCGGCGGAGCCGAAATACTCGTCAATTCCGTCCGCGTGCTGGTCTCACCGGGAAAAGCGAGCGTGGAGGAGTGGCTGGAGGTAATGGAGACGGCAGCTGAGCTCGGCATGCGCGCTACAGCCACTATGGTCTTCGGCCACATAGAGAGCATGAAGGACCGGGTAGAGCATTTGATGACAATACGCGGCCTTCAGGACCGCACGGGGGTGTTCACTGCATTCATCCCATGGACATATCAGCCCGGAAATACCATACTCGGCGGGAATACTGTCGGCGGGCACGATTATCTCCGTGCTTTAGCGATCTCCAGGCTAGTTCTGGATAATATCCCGAATATCCAGGCGTCATGGGTCACTCAGGGCGATGCAGTTGCGCAAATTGCGCTCAGGTTCGGCGCGAACGATATCGGCAGCACGATGATTGAAGAAAATGTAGTGGCTGCCGCCGGATGCCGCTTCAGGCTTTCAGAAGAACAGCTTATAGAACTGATCCATGGCGCGGGGTTCGATGCGGCTCAAAGGGACACGCAATACAAAATTCTGCGAAGGTACAACAGGAAAAGTAACGAAAACCTATAGTTCTACTTCGATATTGTATGGCTGCACACGGTCCATGCATTGTAAGTAGGCACCCAAAAGCCCTTATCGCGTTCCTTTATCATATTCCTGTAATTCATCCACCTGGCGTGTCCATCAAGATAAGCTATGGTCGAGCCATCGTAATGAACATCGTTGGGAATATCCCGCGTGTATTCAGGTGACGGGATGAAAATACCATCATTGATACCTGCTTTGCTGCTTGAGCCGGGTTTACCTCTGGTTTCCTGAATCAGAAGAAGCATTCTGGATACTCTTTTGCATGCCATAGCATCTATTTTGACCCTGCATAGCTGATCGTTCATTGTATAAGACAACGGAAACTGCGATGGGACTGAGATATATTTGCCCTTCTGGTTTCTATCTGATGGACACTGAAAGACATCGAGATTCTTTATGTAGGGGTAAATCTGAGAATTTCGACGAATATCGCATCGAGGTATATCCGAGCCTTCACAACCGCACCAATTGCGTTTTTCCTCTCCAGGATGGCCTACAGCAGGCATGATGCCGTTGTTGTCTCCATAGTAGTTCTGGAATGCAATAAATAGTTGCCTCAAATTGGAAAGGCACTGCACCTGCTTGGCGTGCTCTCTGGCGCTTTGAAATACGGGGAAGAGAATAGCTGCGAGGACTGCGATAATTGCGATTACTACGAGCAACTCAATGAGGGAGAACCCTCTTCTGTTCATTTATATCTCCTGCGTAATATTTATCACGTACGGTGTATAAGTGACAGCCACTAATCTGCTCACCGCTACTTTATATCATGCTTACTTGCCATAGTCAACGATAGTGATTTCCCTCTCAAAAAACCGCTATATTCCTGACTGGTTGCTGTAGAAAAATATTTTTAGGATATTTTTCTAAAAATCGTTGACAAGCGGGCATCAACTCTGCTATATTAAGAACGTAGGGGACAGACTCCTCTGCTACAATTTAATATACAACTGAATACAAAACTGAATAAATAATTTAATAGCATAACCAAGCGCCGAATTTCCATTTTGGAAAGCGGGGGAACCGAACAAGTGGGGCGAATCCTTTATAAGGAGGGGCTACTTCCTATCCCAGCCCGTCAGCTAACCTCGCAGGCGCGGAAGGAAGCTCTTTTTCCGATCAAGCGGCCGCAGCGTAAGCGTTGTGGTCTTTTTGTTTTTGTATGCCCCCACTCATCTCTCATACCTCCTTCCTTTTCTTCTTTTCTCCCTCTCGCTGTTTAAGCATACAACCACTTGGGTAGATTTGCTGAAGAGTAACTGGCTGTCGGACTATTTTTCACCTTGCAGGTTGTAAATGAAGCTGTTCGGCGGTCACTATGGATTTTCGGCTGTAGTGCGGTCAAAAATCTTCCGGAAAGTTTCAGATGTGAGCCATGTCTGAAACCTGTTAGTGTGATGGGACAGCAGGATTCCCCGTGTCTAGCCGGATTGACAGGAGGTTGAACCACATGTCCGTGAAATTCCTTATATTTCTCGCAGTAGTTATGCTGGTTATCGGCGCAGGTCACGCACAAGCGGTTGAGCAAAACACCATAAGCCCTGGTGATACTCTAGGGATAACCGTTCTCGGCGAGCCGGACCACTCCAGGCAGGTAGTAGTCGATAACGAAGGCTGCATATCGCTTCCTCTTGCGAGCGGAATCCATGTAGCAGGTCTTTCGACGACAGAGGCGGCGGCAGTCGTAGCCAAATCGCTGGGTAAATTCCTGAAAAACCCGGATGTTACGATCGAAACCGTCGAAAAGGCCCGCAGGTCCGTTACAGTCTCCGGGCAGGTCAAAACCCCTGGAGTCTATACGCTTCAGAGTGGAACACGGCTGATGGAGGTCTTAGGCCTTGCCGGTGGGTTCAGCACCACGGCCGATCTGGCCAGAGTAAGCGTCACCAGGCGCGGGTCTACCGAGCCGGTATTGTGTGACCTCAACCGGTTTCTGGCGGGCACTCAGGAAGCTGCAAACATCCCTCTCGAGGATGGTGACGTCATTGTTGTACCGGAGATGAACCCTGCAGTCGGAGTCGTGTTCGTTTATGGAGCCGTGAGACAGCCGGGACAGCCTATTTCGATCAGGGAAGGTATGAGAGTCAGTCAGGCGATATCCGCAGCAGGCGGTGTGATTCCCGAGCAGGCCGACATGCTCCACGCGGAGCTGAAACATGAAGGACAGGCCGATACTGTACAGATAGACCTCGGCAAGGCTATGGCTAACGACCCTTCTTCCGACCTTCCGCTTCGACCCGGCGACACGATTACGGTGCCGTCTATAGAGCAGCTTGGTATGTTCACCATACTCGGCGCGGTCAATAACTCCGGTGAGTTTCCTATCAAGGGAAAGATGACCGTCGCCCAGGCTGTCGCGACTGCAGGAACATCCGCGCGCGCGAAAATGTCGGCGCTGAAACTGACTAGGACCGGTTCCGACGGCAAGACTCAATCGATAGAGATCGATCTGAACAAAATAGCGGACGGTAAAGCACAGGATGTAATGGTGCAGGCCGGAGACACGATCTATGTTCCAGAGCGGTCCGACGGAATGGACAAGGGAAGGCTCATCACGATAGGACTGACGCTGATCGGCATTCTGCTTCGCTGACAGCAAAACACAGGTACTCCGTGCTACAGATTTTCGGCTGATTGATTAATGGCCAATCATATATTGGCTGTTGCCGAAAATCTTCCGGGAGAGTTTCAGGTATCTCCTGAAACTCTGTAATTGAGCATCCAACCAAGAGGTGAGAGGATTGAAATTCTGGGAGTTTTACAGGATCATCTGCAAAAGAAAAGTTCTGATCGCAGCTCTCGTGGCTGCGACACTTGCTATAATCTTCGTCGCAACCGCGCAAAGGCAGCTATATTATGAGGCAGTATCGCAGATTATGCCCTCGGACGCAGTGCTGCAGCGGCCAATCCTCTGGAGCGTGCGCGCGGATGGAGATGGACAGGTAGCGAAGAGAGATAATGAAGGCCAGCTTGCCAACCTTATGAGCCTTATAACCAGCCGGACCGTTGCTGAACGGACTATCGAAATGCTCAATCTGGACACCAGCCCGGAATCGCTGCAGAAGAAAATTACCGTGGGTACGGCTGAGAACCCATCCGAGAATGGCGATATTCCGACGGACATCATAGAGATACGCGTCTCGGACGGCGATCCGGCAACCGCCGTAAGGACAACGAACGCAATTGCCCTGGTTTTTGCCAACTATTACAAGGAAATCAGCCACCAAAACGCCGAAACTAACGTTCGGTCACTGGAAGAGGAAGTCGCCAGGGCGGAGGAAGAGTTGACCGGCGTGGAGAGATCGCTTAAGGGCTATAAACAGACGAAAGGGCTTGCGGCGCTGCCTGACGGAGCCCAGCTATCCCTTGCCAATCTGACGGAGATACAGCAGCAGCGGGACCAGGCTGCCGCGCAGCTCGCGGAGTCTCAGCAGCGGCTTGCCAGCATCAGGCAGCAGCTTACGAAAGAAGCTCCGACTAAAGTCGTCGAAGAAGGTACCACCGATTCTCCGATGGTCCAGCAGATCGAAACCCAGGTAGCTTCGCTCAAAGTCAGGCTGACGGAAGCGCAGGCCAAATATTACGATGTCCACCCGGTTGTACAGGACCTTAAACGGTCGCTCGCGGACGCGCAGTCAAAGCTGGAATCCGAAAAGAAAAAATTCAGGATGCGGCATTCGATAGTTGCAAACCCGATCCGGCAGACTCTGCTTGAGCAGAAGTCTCAGCTCGAGTCCGATGTCAGGGGGTTCTCCGCGAGGGTCAAAGAGCTCGATTCCTCAGTAGCTCGCGCCAGGGGAAGCCTCTCTCCGGGCGACGATGTCAAGCTCGCAAGGCTTCAGCAGGAGTTTCTGGACGCGCAGACCCGGTATTCGGGCGTCAAAGACCGATTGAACCAGGCAAGGCTCAGCGAAAAGGACACGAGCGAGACTGGAGCCATAAGGCTGGTGGACAAGGCCGTCGTCGCCCGTGGGCCGATAGGCCGCAGCAGGGTAAGCTATCTTGGAATGGGGCTTATCCTCAGTCTGATAGTCGGCATCGGGCTGGCGCTCGTGCTGGAAACACTGGACAACAGGATCAGGTCCAATGTGGATGTGGAACAACTGCTTTCGCTTCCTGTCAATGCGCTTATCCCCAGCATGACCGGCCGCAACGCTCCGGCGCTGCCTAAAATCACGTATCTCGACCCGCTTTCTCCCCTCGCCGAGGCTTACAGGTTCCTGAGGACCGACCTTCTCCTGACTGCGGCGGAGTCCGGCTGCCAGACGGTGATGGTGGCGACGGCAAAGCCCGGACAGGGAGGCACCACGACCATCGCCAACCTTGCTATATCGCTTGCTATGGATGGAAAACGGGTCGTTCTGGTCGATGGAGATATGCGGCGGCCTACGCTTCACCGGATATTCAAGGCAGGCAACGACTTCGGCTTGAGTACGGTCCTTTCCGGTGAAAAAGACTTGAGCGAAGTGCTGGTAAGCACGGAAATCCAGAACCTGATACTCCTGCCTGCGGGACCGACCCCGACGAACCCCTCCGAAATGCTCGGTTCGCAGCGGATGGGCGATGTCGTGGAGACACTCAGACAGGGTGCGGACTTCGTGCTCTTCGATACCCCTTCAGCAATAGCATTCACGGACACGATAGTCATGTCCAGGTGGATCGACGGCGTGCTGCTCGTGGTCCGCGCGAACCAGGTGCCGCGAGGAGCTGAACTCCAGGTGCGCAAGCTGTTCAACAAGGCCAATGTGCAAATCCTCGGAGTCGTGCTGAACGACGTCCAGCCAAACAACGTGGACAGCTTCTATTATCACTCGCACTACTACCCGAACGGAGGCTCGACCATATTAGCCCTGGAAGGTGGAAAAGGCGGCGCCTCGGAGAAAGAGGAAGATAGTTAGCTGATAAAACATCCACGGTCTATGATTACAGCGTATAATCGAACTGTTAATTGTTAATGTTTTGTTATTTGAGGACACCCTTGTACCGAAATCTACTCTCGTAGTAAGGCATATATCGGGACAGGGTGTCCGGTATAACTTAACCACTTAAGATTAGTTGAAAAGCCTGGATTCAGGCACCCTTTAGCTGTTCCACAGCACCCGTGGACCTGCGTATCCGTATACCGAGTTCGGCAAGCTGGCGCAGGCTTTCTACTTCCTGGTCTATATCCAGATCGTCTATCTGGCGGTTGTCCAGCGCGTTGATGATCCTTTCGGCGACCCGTATTGCACCGAGCACCAAGACCTCGTTTTCGTAGTCCACATACACATGGAACCTGCCCTTCGGATCGACTCTCCAGTTCCACTGGGTCTCACCCTTGAGGACGCCGGATGGCTGGACTTTTCCCTGAAGCTCGATAATCAGGTGCTCGAATAAATGAGGGATTTCCGTAGATTGGCATTCCTTCCTGAACGAGTATCCGTTCTCGTTTTCGCACTTGTGTTTTGCCAGATGCGGGAAGAGCTTGAATAACAGACCTGGTATGTGCGGTGCGTGACGGGTGGAATATCTGTTCGGATCGGGCATCTCCACTACCAGCTTTACTCGGTGGCTGTTATAGAACAGGATCTCTATTACCTTCACTGTGTGCTGTACCTCGAATGGAAACAGCCGGTCGGATCTACCGGCTGAAAAATGCGAGGGCAAATCTATAGGCTAACCGGACTATCCATGCTTCTCGTGAATTATTCCAGCCAAATAGTCTATGAATAATTCCAGCCAAATAGTCTATGAATTATTCCAGCCAAATAGTCTATGGGTCAGAAGTCCTCTTGGGTCATTGTAGCACACCGAAAAAAGCATGTAAAGCAAATAGTGTACTTTAGTGAGAACTGACGTGTAATTTAGCTGGCATACATGACACTTACGTGGCACTAAAACCGCATGTGTCACCGTGTTGTCAACAACAACCTCATCAGTAAATACAGCGATTTATAGAGCGCTGTTGGCGAACGAGCAGTCAAATTGAGGCTATCGCCGAAAGCGCGTCATCGACACTGTCGTCGAGAGGGATTTGCGCGTCCAGCTTCGTCAACCGGATAATCCGGTCGAAGATACCGTGCGCGCCAACCACTCTGAGCTGCCGTTTACTCTGAGCCAGGCTCTCCTGGGCTGCCGCTATCGCGGATATGCCCGCACTGTCGATGTAGGTCAGGAGGTGAACATCGAGCACGACGTGTTTACGCTCTTCGAGCGCGTGGCGAAGCTCTTTCGTTAAAGTCGGTACGGTCCCTATGTCGCACTCTCCGACCAGATACATCACGACCGAGCTATCGGCTTCGACAGAATCTACTGTCATTAAGTTGGAATAGTCATCTCCGGATATCATTTCGGTTCACTTCGCTCTGATACCCGCGAGGCATGCAAGCAAAACCTTGCTTTGACAGCACAGAAGCTATTTAGCAGTAGCGGCAACTCGTCCGCGAGCGTTTTCTCCCTTGTGTTACAATAATATAGATTAAACTTCGCTCTGGGCTGGACTACTGATGAAACTGCTTGTTGTAAAACCAGAAGAGTTAGGATTCGATAAAAAACGCCTGCAAATGGCGGATGATATTATCCGGCGCGGGCTGGATGATGGCCTGTATCCCGGCGCGGTCTACCTCATCGGAGGAGAGGCCGGAATTCTCGAACCGCAGTGCTTTGGTTACACAAGGCCAAGCGATGGGCAGCCTGTCCAGCCGGATACAGTGTTCGATATCGCATCGCTTACCAAGCCTGTAGCGACCGCAGCTTCACTCCTGATCCTTATCGAACAAGGCATCGTCGAGTTTGAGCAATTATTATCAAACTATCTCCCAAATAGCAATCTCACGCACTTATCCAAGGCCAATATATTTCACCTGCTGACCCATACTTCCGGTCTACCGGCCTGGAAGGATTTTTATACGGCTGGCCAGTCCCCAAATGATGTGATTGAAGGGATACTTTCGACGCACCTCGATAATCCCCCAGGTGAAGTGTACACATATAGCTGCCTCGGATACATACTTCTTGGGGAAATTGTGCGGATAACGAGCGGAATGAGGCTCGACGAGTTTGCCGAAAGGAACATATTTGGTCCCCTTGGGATGCGCGACACGGTATTCAATCCTTCAGGTGAGCTGATCAGCCGTACTGCTGCTACAGCCAACTGCCCAATGAGAGATGGACTGCTCGCAGGTAAAGTTCACGATGGAAACGCCTGGGCTATGGGTGGAGTGAGTGGTAATGCGGGGCTTTTTTCGACTGCGCTGGACCTCGCCCGGTTTGCGGTGATACTGCTCTCGGGCGGCTGCGGTGTGCTGCCCGAGGCCGGAGTGCGGCTCATGTTCCGAAACCTGCTCGATCCCTCCATCGGAGGGCATACCGCCGGTTGGTTCATCTATCCGAATGCGATGCTGCCCGACGGTAATTTGCAATCATCTGGGACAATCGGTCACACAGGTTTCACAGGTGTATCTATGGCAATCGATGATACGTGCGATATATTCGTGATTTTACTGACGAATCGTGTGTGTAGAGCGGACGATGGTATGGAATTTCGAATAACTCGCCGATTATTTCACACTACAGCCGCGCAAGCGATGTTAAGGTAGTATAAATTCGGAGCTTTTTTTGTGCTTTGTATATGTTTCAGTCTTGACATGCTGGAGAAAAGGTCATATACTTGCGATAGATGAGCTTGCATGGACAAATTCCTCTCAAGCTCAATGCAGCTGGATCGTGGTTTGGATGCACGAGAACTATTAGGAAAGGAAGAAGTAGTATGACCAAACAGAAGGTGCTGGTGATAGACGACGAAGAGAACGTCTGTGAGCTAATATCGCTCTACTTCGACAAAGCTGGATACGAAGTTACCACCGCCCCTGATGGCGCAGACGGAATTGAAAGATCGCGCCAGTATCGACCGGATATCATTATCCTGGACCTTATGCTACCCGGGATGGATGGTCTGGATGTATGTAAAGAGATTAGAAAATCCAGTAATGTTCCGATTATTATGTTAACCGCCAGAGTTGATGAAGTTGATAGAGTATTAGGACTTGAAATAGGTGCAGATGACTATATTACAAAACCGTTTTCTCCTAGAGAGCTTCTGGCGAGAGTAAAAGCCGTCCTCAGGCGTGCAGCCTACGTTCCCAGTCCCGATGAGCAGCAGGTGCTCAACCTGCCCGGCTTGTCCGTAAGCCGAATCTCCCGCGAGGTCGTTGTGGGAGATCGCAAGGTAGACCTTACTCCTAAAGAATTCGACTTACTTTGGTACCTTGCTTCCAACCGCAACCGCGTTTTCACAAGAGAGCAGTTGCTCGAGCAGGTCTGGGCGTATCAAGAGTTTTATGGTGATGAGAGGACTGTAGACCAGCATATCAAACGTCTTCGTCGCAAGATTGAGAATAATGGAAGCCCCTGCAGAATTACAACAATATGGGGCGTTGGCTACAAGTTTGAAATCAGAGAAATCGCAGTGGTCTAGCTGTCGTTTATCGCGGGCTCGGAATTAGCCCGAGTTATGTAGATTGTGCATTCGTACAAAAGAGGACGAGATTATTTTATTTTTCTCGTCCTCTATTCTTTTATTAGGGTATTGTAGCTATCATGGTAGGTTCTGGCGCGCGGATTACGAAGGGTTTCCAGTAAACTGGTTCAAACAACCATCCAAGATGATTACCTTTGTCGAGGAGAACACAGATCCAAGGAACCCGCTTGGCCTGTTGAACGATGCGCTTTTTATAGGTGATGACATGCTTTCATACAAGCATAACGGCGTTGGAACTGTAGCGTATCTTGACGGTCATGTTGGGAAAATCAGGGGAAATAATGTAACTGCCTTCAAAGGAAAGGATTCCAAAGGGAAGTTAATATTCTACAACACAGGCCTCCTAAACAACCTGTAGACGGTTCACAAGTAAGGGTTCAGAGTTGATGATTACAACATCATACTGAATTATCACAACGTCATGCCGAGCTTGACTCAGCATCCAGGAAAAGAATGGACTTTGATGTAAGATCTCTCATTAAGAGTGAACTGTTACATAGAATGCGGAATACAAGGAGACAATGTGTAAGTTTCCACCCCTCAGCCTCATTTCTCATTTGCATGGTAGAATAGTCGAGTCAGAACATCGAATGGAGATATAAACCGTATGAGGCGGGCGCGTAAAAAAACTAACTATTCATCTTTTGCTGAAAAGAGCAGGCCGGTGCTTCTGGTGGTCTCAGGGCTGATGCTCGTTATAATAACGGCATGCTACTGGACGCAGCACGACTCGGTCGCCGGGATGACGGTCTGGCCTGTCTGGGTATGGGCGCTTCCCGGTTTTCTAGCGGCTGAATACGGATGGAGCAAGCGGCGCTGGCTTCTCACGCTGCTCCTCAGCATCGCGTGGCTTGCAGTAGTGACCGGGTTCGGTGATGCAAGGGGCTTTCTCAACAATAAAGAGTGGCCCAGCGAGGAGTGGCAGATAGCCAAAGACCACAATGACGCCATAAGAGTAGTTACCGTCAACTGCGGTGCCGGCAACGATAAAGCCGCGGCTGAGGTGGATGAATACACCCCCGATATAGTGCTTTTTCAGGAGTCTCCGGCTAAACAATGCGTAAGTAGCATTGCACGAAAGCTCTACAAGCATAAAGCGGCGGTCGTATGGACCAACGATACAGCCATTATTGCAAGAGGCCGTATATTATCATCCCAAAATAAGGACTCCTGGCTTACCGAAAGCCGGATAAGGCTTACCACCGGCAGGGAAGTGGTTGTTATGGATGTCCACCTGTCGCCGGTTGCGTTCCGCACGGACGTCTGGAAATCCGAATATTGGAAATATATGTCTCATATGCGAAGAGTCCACCGGCATGAAATGGAATATGTGAAGGAGCGGATCGACCAGTTAGCCGATTCGGCGCCCGTTATCCTGGGAGGAGACTTCAATTCACCTGCCGGAGACGCCATTTTCCATGCCATCAGCCCAAAACTGCGCGATGCGTTCAGGGACGGCGGCAAGGGGTGGGGATGCACCTTGCCGAACAGCATACCGCTGATCAGAATCGACCAGGTGTGGACAAACGATCACTTCTACGCTGCAGCCGTAATTGCCGAGCGAACGGATGACTCGGACCACAGGATGGTGATATGTGACCTCCTGATGCGGGCGGGGAATTAACCTTTAGGAGGAGTGTTGGATCCTTTGCGGTAATCCAACCCATCACTGGTTGGGGTCACAGTCCACTTGCACCCACCTGTTATGATCAGCATACTTCCATCTTCCTGGACTCTGCCCGGGAATTTACGCGTGTCGTCGTAGTCCAGCACTTTGAGAACGACATTGAACTCGTAATTGCTTGATCTATCTGGTGTTATGGTCAAGACCGGGTGGGTCGACTCGTGCCTGGTCTGCCAGTCTGTGAGCTTATAGGCTCTGCGCAGAGCATACTTCCAGTCTTTTGGCCGGACAACGAATGCGTCCAGCCGTACATCAGGCATTTCTATCGTAAATCCTCGCTCCACTGCGCCTGCAGCGCCTGGGTGGATCTCGATCTTTTCGTTACCGTGGATCTGCCACTGTATGGGAAGAGCGGTGTCCAACTCGATAATGTCGCGGATCACAATAATGTCCGGCTTCAGGAAGAGTATCGCGCGCCTCATCTTCGAAGCGTTCTCATAGACGCTCGCGCACTCCCCCACGGCATAATCGGCATCATCCGAGGTCGATGCATGGATCAACTCTCCATGGTTTTCGGCGGAATGCTTGAGTTGGCCCCGGCTGTTTATCAGGATCACATTATGGGCAAGGCTGTCGCGGTACCGCTCGAAGTAGTTCGGATGCGCCCGCCAGCCGAGGCCGGAATCCAGCGCGATTTCATGCCCATGAGCGAAAATTTCGAAGCTGTTCTGGTCGAGATGGTGGTAACCCGGCCAGTACGGCGAACTTTTGAAAGCGACCAGGTTGTCTTTCCTGTTCCAGCCGGACCGCATGACCACCCAGCCGATGTCTTTGAAGATTTTACTGCCTTCGCCGTTCTGTTCAGGTGAGACGGCGTGGATACTGTTATCGTACCAAAGCAGGTCCTGCGCCTGAATATAGCCGGTCCGCCGGGTACTGAGCATCGCCCATCGGATAACGGGATCACGGAACCATATAGCAAGTATTTTGCTCAAAGGTCCGCGGGTAACATTGGAAATATCGAGCGGCAGCCCCTGATCTATCTGGATCACATCCAACCCGCCCGGAGAAAGGCACTCTACCGCAAACCTCCTGATCCGCTCGATGGCTGGATGTCTGCGAAAATCAGCGCCTGTGGTCCTGTGAAGCGCTTCCAAAAACTCGCAGCAGTGCGTAAGCGCGAACTCCCACCGCGCGAGGCCGCTCGGGTGGCCTCCATCCTTAGGAAGGCTGTCGAGGTAGCTCGTAATCCGTTCCAGCGCCACATTCAGCCACTCTTCCGTCCGGTCATCTACGCCCCTGAGCGCGAGTGCAACGTGTCCTATTGCGCTGTACATAGTCGTCGACCAGTCGTCGCTTACATCATCTGCCCACCTGGTCGCTTTGGACAGGCTGATTTCCATCAAACGCTGGGCGAGGTATGCAATCCGCTTTTCCGCCGCGCGCTTTATATCCGTCGGCAGGATGTCGTCGAACAGGTCCAGCGCCCAAGCCATAGCCCTCATCCCGCATGCAGTCTCAGGAGCGGCGTCGTAATAGCCGTTTACGGCCGTATGCCGCCCGTCGGACCAATGCGGCCATGCCAGGGCTTCCTGCATGAGCGGCAGCACCCAATCGGCATAGCTCTTGTCGCCCGTCAGATGCCAGGCAACTCCGGCGGCGGGGAGCACACTTTCCATTCCCATCAGCCGCCAGCCGATATTGCAAAAGTGCGGATCGATATCTGCGGCAGCAGCCAGAGGTGACGTGACATCATCCGGGTCGGACCGGGCAAGGCGGATTACCTCGTCATAAAGCAACTTATATTCGGGATCGGTTAGCTTCTCCCGGATATAAGCCAGTTCGTCTTTGTTCGTCAGCAGCACCGGCCTAGATATACCGGCTGGCACTTCCCGCGTATCCAACTTATCTCTCCAGTTCCGTAAGCCTTGCGTGCCTGCCCCATACGAGAATAAGGTCGGTTTCGGTGATTATTACAGTCGAGTCAGGTGACATCAACAAATCCTCCTGCCTGTGAAGCCCGATAAACTTGACGCCGACCGGAAGTAAAGCCTGCAGTCTTGCCACAGTCTGGCCTATCAGCCTTCTTGTCGGCCTAACCGCCTCGATTTCGTACCCATTTCCCAGTTGGACCTCGCCTACCACCTTGGGATGCACCAAATTTTCCACAAGCTGATGAGCCATGTCGATCTCAGGGAAGACTATCATGTCCGTCTGAAGCTGCTCCAATATCTTGGCGTGCTTGGAACGCATTGCCTTCGCAATTATGTAGTTGGCTCCCAGTTCTTTCAGGTTCATAGTGATGGTGACGCTGTCTTCGAGGCTGGATCCTCGTCCGACAATACACACATCGAAGTTTCGGACTCCCAAAGTAGCCAGGGCGTCCTCGTCGGTAGCGTCCATCTCTATCGCCTGGGTAAGCCTGTCCGCAAGATGCTGAACAATCACCGGATTGTTATCAACACCAACGACTTTCTGTCCAAGCTCGTAGAGCTTTGTGGCAACTGCTTCGCCAAAATAACCCATTCCGATGACTAAAAAGCTTTTTTTCGGCTTTTCCAGCCGATCACTGCTCAATGCCCACATTTTCTTTCGCCGCTTTCTTTATGCCTTGAGTCTGACTGTTCCCAGCGCAGAGATTACCTCAAACTAAAATTTGAAACCGCACAATTCGCGGTTTACCTGCCAACATCCTTCTGCAAACGAAACGCTGGCAGCCCTTATTTTCCCCACAGCGGGTATTCTACCAAAGGAAAGCATTTACAGCAATTTTTATACTATTTAAAAAATACTATTTTACGCAGGAACTAATCAGCCCGATCAAGAAATGTACAGGTTGGAAGAATCTCAGTCTGTCATCTTCAGAGGTCACATCTGTTCTACCCCTGCTGGCCGGCACTTTCTTCACATCAATGAGTTTCAGGTATTACCTGAGACTCCATAAATATTCGGAACTTGTAGATTCCTAATAGAGTATAGAAATGGCAATATGAAAATATCATTAAGGCATTTACTTATCGGGAAACCTATCCCGACGTGGAGAGCCGCAGAAGAGCGGCTGCCCAAAATTCTGGCTCTTCCCATATTTGCTTCTGATGCTATGTCATCAGTCGCATATGCATCGGAAGCGATTATGCGCAATCTGTTACTCGGCGGATTAGCGCTTCACAACATGGTACCCATTACAGGAGCAATCGTGCTTCTGCTTGCAATGGTTGCCATGTCCTACAGGCAGACGATATTCGCCTATCCTTCCGGTGGAGGATCATATATTGTCGCGCATGATAACCTTGGGAAGATACCAGGGCTTACTGCTGCCTCTTCGCTTTTGATTGATTACGTGCTGACGGTATCTGTAAGTACTGCAGCAGGAGTTGCCGCCATTACATCGACTCCTGCCGGGCATGTCCTTGCTCCTTACCGCGCTGAACTATGCGTCGCATTTATATTTATAATTGCACTGGCGAACCTGCGGGGAGTGAGGGAGTCCGGAGTTCTATTTGCGCTGCCGACCTATGTGTTCATATTCAGTTTTGTTTCGATGATTGCCCTGGGCGGCATAAAATATTTGAACGGGGAACTGCATGCGCTTCCGTCGCCGCCACTCGCCCCGGCGCCTGCGCTGCAACTTCCAGCTGCAATATTCTGGTTCTGGATCCTCCGCTCGTTCGCTGGAGGATGTACGGCTATGACCGGTGTCGAGGCAATATCGAACGGAGTCCAAGCGTTTCGAAAGCCGGAGTCAAAGAACGCTGCCACTACGCTTGTCTGGATGGCAGTCATCCTGGCTGTCCTGTTTACGGGAGCATCCCTTCTGGCTAATTACCTGAAGATCCATCCATCCGTGAATGAGACTGAAACGGTTGTTTCTCAGATCGCAAGCATTATATCCGGACACGGATGGTTCTACTATATCATTCAGGCTGCTACAGCCGCTATTTTGATACTTGCTGCGAATACGAGCTTTGCAGGTTTTCCCAGGCTCTGTTCGATCCTGGCACACGACCGTTTCATGCCGCGCCAGCTTGCAAATATCGGCGACCGGCTTGTCTACTCGAACGGCATCGTGATCCTTGCGGTATTGGCGAGCGTGCTGGTCATGGTTTTTCATGGAGAAGAACAATCGTTGCTTCCTCTTTATGCCGTTGGGGTCTTCCTGTCGTTTACACTCTCGCAGTACGGCATGGTCGTCCACATTAGACGGCTTAAAGAGAATAATTGGAGGACAAGCGCGGTTATAAGCGGAGTAGGCGGGACTGTGACAGCGGCTGTCACTCTGGTAATGGCGGTTACGAAGTTTATGGAGGGAGCATGGATCGTAGTGATCCTTATCCCTGTATTGGTGCTTATATTGCTTAAGATAAACCGGCACTATATGCAGTTGGCTGACCAGCTCAGACTCCCTCCGGAAAGGCCGGCGGAGATACCCGAAATGAAAAACACGGTCCTCGTGCTAGTTCCGGGTATACATAAAGGTGTTCTTCCTGCCATACAATACGCCAAGTCGCTTTCGCCGGACTGCCGCGCGGTATATATAGAGGCGGACCCGGAAGCTACGGCGCTGATCGAAGAGAGATGGGAGAAATGGGGGCAGAGTGTGCCGCTTGTAGTGCTTGAATCGCCCTACAGATCGATAGTCCAGCCTATTCTCAAATACCTGGACGAGGTAGTAGAAGAACAGAAAAGACATATTGTCACGGTTGTTATTCCTGAATTTGTCCCGGCAAGGCGCTGGCAAGGTATACTGCATAACCAGTCGGGGCTGCTTCTTAAGCTCGCGCTCCTGTTCAGGAAGAATATAGTCGTTGCCAACATTCGGTATTACCTGGAGAAGTAGATGATAGTAGAAGCGAGAAGAGATGTTATAACACTGAGAGGTATCCTTTCGGAAAACGAATGGCCGACTATCCAGACTGCCGCCAAGCTGCTTCTGGAGGAACACCCGAGAGGTATTATCATAGACTGCAGTCAGCTTACCGAAATAACGGAAGAGGGAGCGAAGACTTTTCTGGACGGTATCGGCTACATCCAGAAGCAGGATGCGAAGATAATCGTTGCCGGGCTGCCGACAAACGCGCTCGGAGTCGTAAGAAAAATCCGTTCCGTCGTATCTCAGCTTCCGATAGCTCCAACAATCGAGGATGCTCGGACCTCACTTGGGCTTGAAGACCTGGCTGCAGCACCAGTTAACAGGAATGCACATATTGGCCTGGTGCTTTTGATTGGAGACTGGCAGCGTGCCACTGAGATTGCCTGCAAGCTGGCAGACAGGAGAAAAGACCAGATCCACGTGGTAGACATCCTGAAGGTCCCCCGGACTATGCCGCTGGCAACTCCGCTCCCTGAAGCGGAGGCTATGACCCGGCGTAAGCTGGATGATGCAGATGTAATAGCCAAGCATTACAAGTTCAAACTTTTTAAGCATGTGGAGCGGGCGCGCACCTTGGGCGAAGGCATCCAGAAGATCTTTGCTGCAGTCAAGCCAGAGATATTGATAGTGTGCATGGCGCGTGTAAGCGACGATACTGCCGAGTTGGTGAACCAGGTCATGCCGAACATGCTCGCTAATCCTCCCTGCGAAGTGATCTACATCAGCCGTCCCGATGCAAGAGGACCGGCTTAACCAGACCATAAGGGTTCAGAGTTGATGAGCTTTATGCTGATGCGGGAATGGCAGGTTCAAGATGGCTATGAAGTCTGTACAGAATCAATTCCCTCAGCATACATTTGTCCACAGACAGGGAGTTATTTCGCCGCAGCTTGTGGATGTTGTGCGTAAAGCCTGTGGAAAAGACCTGTGGACATACTGTTGATTACGTGCATTCTGAAATCAGGAAACAAAGAGATGCAAGATGAATAAGACTAAAACAACTATGATAATTTGGTTTTTGGGGGCAGTTATGCTTTCTTTATCTCTTTTCTCAATAGGAATAGCTCAAAGCTCTCATACTGCTGGTGGAAAAGATGTGACCAAGACCAACCTGCTGCCGCCCGGCCCCGGCAATGAGAGAAACTCCGAAGGCGATTTCATCCAGCTCAAGGATGGCCGGCTGCTGTTCATATACAGCCATTTCACCGATAGCCTGGAGGACAACGGCAACAGCTATCTGGCGAGCCGAGTGTCTTCTGACGGCGGCAAGACATGGTCCAGGGAGGATGTAGTCGTTCTCAAGAATGGAAAGGCGATAAACCTGATGTCCGTTTCTCTTTTGAGGTTGAAAAACGGCAGGATTGCGCTCTTCTTCCTGAGAAAACACTCCCTTTCGGACTGCCGCCCAATGATGGTGACATCTGAGGACGAGGGCAAGACCTGGAGCGAGCCGATGATGTGCATAAATGACGAAGTCGGTTACTATGTAGTGAATAATGACCGCGTGATCCAGCTGAAGAGCGGGCGATTGGTCATTCCTGCAGCCGTGCATGTAGTTACGGAGATGCCGACGGGTCTAGATATTACGCCTGGAAAGGGAATGTGCTATCTTTCTGATGACAACGGCAGGACATGGCGCCGTAGCAGTGTAATAGAGCCTTCAAAGGAAAGCCGCGGAGGTATACAGGAACCCCTTGTAATCGAACTGAATGATGGCAGGCTGATGTTTCTTGCGCGGAGTGATATGGGGTGCCAGCTCAGGTCATGGTCGACCGACGGAGGCGCTACATGGTCCCCTATCGAAAAGTCCGGCATCATTTCTCCGCTTTCTCCTGCAACCTTGGAGCGTATACCGAAGACCGGTGACTTATTACTTGTCTGGAACGACCACAAAAATGTGGACGCCGCAAACAGGTGGAGGCGAAGTCCGCTCAATGTCGCCATTTCCAAGGACGAGGGTAAGACCTGGCAGAATGAAAAGACGATTGAAGACAACCCGGACGGATGGTACTGCTATACAGCAGTGGAATTTGTCGGAGACCGAGTGCTCTTTGCCTATTGCGCCACCGAGCCGCCGCTCGGCCATCTGCAGCAGACCCGTTTTGCATATTTCGATCTTGAGTGGTTGTATAAATAGGATTTCCCTTTTCGTGTCAAAAAACCCGGCTGCTGAAGGTCGATAGCTGAAAATTTGGTTTGAACGAAGCTATTGACGCCGATTCGGTAGACGCTGTATCATGTTTCGGATTGGTCCGGCAACGCTGCAGGACCGGTGTCAACTCAAAATCGGGCACAGTAAAATTTCCGAGCCCAACCGATGATCAGGGATGAGGATATGACCCAAGATAGCCAGAAAGCCGTCAGCGCCGACGTTTTTGTGCAGGGCGCGGAGATGAACCCCGCGTTCAGCGCCCAAATCGAGCACATGTGCGGCGAAAATTCCCTCAAATGTTACCAGTGCGGCGAGTGCACAGCCGGATGCCCAGCCGCATTTGCAATGGAACTCTCCCCCAACCAAGTGATGAGAATGGTCCAGATCGGCTGCAAAGAGCCTGTTCTGAACAGCTCCACAATATGGTTGTGTGCCAGCTGTGAGACCTGCGCCACCCGCTGCCCGCGAGGGCTTTCCGTCGCAAAAGTGATGGATTCCTGCCGCGAACTCGCCATGAAAGAGGGCATCAAGTGCCCGGAAAAAAGCGTCGAGGTATTCCACAAGCAATTTCTTACGGATGTTGCTCGAAACGGGCGGGTGTATGAGGTCGGTATGCTGGGGTTCTACAAAGTGTTCTCCGGTAACTTATTCAACGATATTCCTCTCGGAATCAAGATGTTCCTGAGGGGTAAACTCTCGCTGCTCCCTTCAAGAATCAAGGGACTCGGCGAGGTAAAGAAGATTTTTAAGAATATGGCGGCAAAGTAGATGAAGTTCGCGTATTTTCCAGGTTGTTCGCTGCATTCCACAGCAAAAGAGTTTGGTGACTCGGCCGTAGCAGTATGCAAAGCTCTGGGCATCGACCTTCAGGAAATCCCCGACTGGAGCTGCTGCGGCGCGACATCGGCCCATGCCACAAACCACGAGCTGGCTGTGGCGCTCCCGGCAAGGAGCCTCGGCATCGCCGAGAAGATGGGGCTGGACATCGTTGCGCCCTGCGCGGCCTGTTATAACAGGCTGAAATCCGCGGAGATGGCGATGAAGGATAACGGAGAGTTGGCCGAGAAGATCAATGCCGCGCTCGATGCAAAATACACGGGCGCTATATCCGTAAGACCACTCATCGACCCGCTTTCCGCGCCGGAGATGCTCGAAAGGTTGGCGGGGCTCGTCAGAAAACCGCTTTCCGGCATGAAAGTTGCGAGTTACTACGGATGCCTGCTCACCCGCCCGCCGAAGGTAGTCGGGTTCGACGACCCGGAGGACCCTAAGTCTATCGACAGCATCGTGACGGCGCTCGGAGCCGAGCCGGTTGATTGGCACTACAAGACGGAGTGCTGCGGCGCGAGCTTCTCGCTTACCAGAGTCGATATGGTGCAGAAGATGACGCACGATATCCTCCTTAGAGCGAAGAACGCCGGAGCCGACGCGATAGCGTGCGCCTGCCCGCTCTGCCAGGCAAACCTGGATATGCGGCAGGAAGAGATCGAAAAGATCTACAACACGGCATTCGGGCTGCCCGCGTTCTATATAACGGAGCTTATGGCGCTTGCGATGGACCTGCCGAAGACGATGGGCTATTTCCAGAAGCATCTGGTGGATGTATCCTCCGCGCTGAAGGCGATAGGAAAGCAGGCGGCAGCGGAGTAAGAAGTGATTTTTGAACCGCGGAGGCACTGAAGCGATATGGAGACGCGGAATTACGGGTTGCGGAAAACCGGTCATGGCTACCCGCAGTCGGAATTGACTTCGAAGATAATCGCATGTGCCATAGAGGTTCATAAAGTCCTGGGGATTATGTTAAGCGGCTGGTAAATACAAAATCGTGGAGTAGTGTAAGCTAATCGGAATACGTAAATCTAAAATTCCGCGATTCCGTGCATTCCGCGCCTCCGCGGTTCTAAATAAACAAGCAGGTAAGCCGATAACGGCGATCTAGGCGCAAGAAACGCGTATAAGCATAAAAAAGCTGAAAGCTGATAGCTTAGAGGAATTAAATGGCAAGAATCGGAGTTTTCGTGTGCCACTGCGGCACGAACATAGCAAAAACGGTCGATGTTGATAAGGTCGCACAAGCTGCGGCTGAGTTTCCCGATGTCGTTTTTGCCACTAATTACAAATATATGTGCTCTGAGCCGGGCCAGAACCTGATAAAGGAGGCCATCAGGGAGCACAAGCTGGACCGCGTAGTAGTGGCGGCGTGTTCACCGCGCCTGCATGAGCCTACATTCCGGCGCTGCATTGAGCAGGAAGGGCTGAACCCCTACTTCGCCGAGATGGCAAACATCAGAGAGCACTGCTCCTGGGTCCACGAAGACCACGATGCCGCGACTGAGAAAGCCATCGATATTGTCGGCATGATGGCCGCCAAGGCCAAAAAGGACGAGCCGCTCTTCACGAAGGACATCCCGCTCACCAAGAAAGCTATGGTTATCGGCGGCGGCGTGGCCGGAATCAGGGCTGCGCTCGACATCGCAGAAGCAGGCTACAAAGTCGTCCTCGTTGAAAAGACACCTTCCATCGGCGGCCGAATGGCCCAGTATGATAAGACCTTCCCGACGCTCGACTGCGCCGCGTGTATTCTGACCCCTATGATGGTAGACTGCGCGAGCCACCCGAATATCCAGATTATGTCGTATTCCGAGGTCGAAGAGGTCTCCGGTTACGTCGGCAACTTCAAGGTCAAGATTCGGAAGAAGGCAAGAAGCGTCGATTCAACCAAGTGCACAGGTTGCGGCGTCTGCTATGAGAAGTGCGTCGTCAAAGGGCTCAAGAATGAGTTCGACGAAGGGCTCGGCGAGCGGCATGCGATCTACGTCCCGTTCCCGCAGGCCGTCCCGAACGTCCCTGTGATAGACCGCGAGCACTGCCGCCAGTTCGTCAAGGGTAAATGCGGCGTCTGCCAGAAGATGTGCCCCGCCGGAGCAATCGATTACGAACAGGAAGACGAGATCGTGACCGAAGAGATCGGCGCAATCGTCGTTGCGACAGGGTTCAAGCTTTGGGATTACTCCAAGCTCGGAGAATACGGCTACGGAAAGTACCCGGATGTCATCAGCGGAATCCAGTTCGAGCGGTTGATGAACGCATCCGGCCCGACCGAAGGCAAGATCAAGCGGCCAAGTGACGGCAAGGTCCCTGAGTCCGTCGTATTCCTCTCCTGCATAGGGTCGAGGGACGACGAGCACGGTTATCCTTACTGCTCCAAAGTCTGCTGCATGTATAACGCCAAGCACGCGCTGCTCTTAAGAGACAAGCTGCACGACGCGAAGGCTTACGTTTTCTATATGGACATCCGCGCAAACGGCAAGGGATATGAAGAGTTCGTCCGAAGGACCATCGAGGACTACGGCGCGACCTATATCCGGGGCCGGGTGAGCCGGATTTTCCCCGAAGACGGCAAAATGGTCGTCCGGGGCGCGGACACGCTCCTTGGAAAGCCAGTCGAGGTGAGAGCTGACATGGTGGTCCTCGCGACCGCTATGGAGCCTCAGAGCGATGCAAAAGACCTTGCGAGACTGCTCGGAATATCGACAGACCAGTATAACTGGTTCGCTGAAGCGCACCCGAAGCTGAGGCCGGTCGAGGTGCTGACCGCAGGAATCTATCTTGCGGGAGCCTGCCAGTATCCTAAGGATATTCCTGATACGGTAGCACAGGCATCCGGCGCGGCGTCGAAGGTGACAGGGCTCTTCTCGAAAGAGGCGCTCACTTCCGAGCCGATGATCGCTTACATAAACGAAGAAACCTGCGTCGGCTGCGGGCTCTGCGCGAGCGTATGCCCGTTTACGGCGATAGATATGGTCGAAGTGGTCGACCGGGCGAAATCGACCCGCGAAAACCAGGTTATGCGGACAGTGGCAAGGGTCAACGAAGGCGTCTGCCACGGCTGCGGGACCTGCGCCGCCGGCTGCCGGTCGCTTTCAGCGAAGTTAAGAGGCTTCGAGGACAGCCAGATATTGGCCGAAATCGATGCATTAGCGAATATACATACAGAAGCTTAATCACGAAAACACGAAAGGGAGAAAGCACGAAAGAGCATTATAAAGGGTACTTATAAAGCGGTGAACACAGATTTCACGCTTCTGTTTTCGTGTTTTTGTATTTTCGTGCTTTCGTGATAGAAAAAAGAGTTATGGACGAAGAGATTATAGAACAACAGAAGACAGAAAAAGACTGGGAGCCGGTGATTCTAGGCATCCTGTGCAACTGGTGCAGCTATGCCGGAGCAGACCTTGCAGGAAGCTCCAGGCTGAAGCATCCGGCGAACCTCAGGATTATCCGCGTCCCGTGTTCCGGGCGCGTCAATCCGCTCTTTATCCTTAAAGGGTTCCAGAAGGGGTTCGACGGAGTAGTGGTGCTTGGGTGTCACCCCGGCGACTGCCACTACGCCAAGGGAAACTATTTCGCGAGACGGCGGATTATGCTCATAAAGGAGCTTCTCCAGAGCGTAGGAATAGAGCCGGAGCGGTTCCATTTCGAGTGGGTCTCCGCATCCGAGGGTATACGGTTCGCGGAAGTCGTCCGAGAGATGAGCGACAATATCAAGAAAATAGGGCCGTTCACCGGCGTGGACTGCTCGCATGTGCCTGTGGAATCCAGACCGTAAATATGAGGTATCAGGTGTGCAGTTAGTCAAAGACGGAAAAAGCGACTACGTCGTCATAATTGCGAAAGATGCGTCTCCATCCGAGCATCGCGCGGCAGCCGAATTCCAGCGGTTCATAGAGGAGATGTCCGGTGCGGCTATATCGTATGTTTCGGACAGCACGAACCCGCCGGAGAACGCGGTGCTCATCGGAAACTCCGAAGCGTTGAAGTCGCTCGGATTGAACATCGACTTTAATGAGCTGGGTGAAGAAGGCTACACCATAATGACGGCCGGCAGCAGGCTCGTTATAGCCGGTGGAAAGCTGCGCGGAACGATGTACGGGGTCTACGGGTTTCTGGAAGACGTTCTCGGCTGCAGGTGGTACAGCTCCAAAGTGAGCAAAATACCCAGTAAGCCCACCATCGACATTGATAACCTGAATATAACGGAAAAACCCGCCTTCGAGTACCGCGAGCCGTTCTATACGGAGGCGTGGGACAAGGACTGGGCAGCGAGGAACCGGGCAAACGGAGCCACTATGAAGCTGGACGAAGAGACCGGCGGCAAGTTGGTTTACTACCCGTTCGTTCACTCGTTCGACAAGCTGGTCCCGCTCGATAAATACTGGGATACGCATCCTGAGTATTTCTCGATGGTCAAAGGCGAGCGGGTCAGGGAAAATACCCAGCTCTGTATGTCCAACCCGGATGTCCTGAAGATTGCGACTGCGACCGTGATGGAATGGATAAGGGAGCATCCCGAAGCTAAAATCTATTCGGTCTCTCAAAACGACTGGCACCGCAACTGCCAGTGCGATAACTGCCGGGCAATCGACGAAGAAGAGGGCAGCCCGTCGGGGCTTTTGCTGCGGTTCTGCAATGCGATAGCTGAAGAGGTTGAGAAGGTCTATCCTGACAAGCTGATCGACACGCTGGCTTACGAGTGGACGGAAAAGCCGCCGAAGATCACAAAGCCGAGGCACAACGTCCGGGTAAGGCTTTGTCCGATAAAGTGCTGTG
The DNA here is from genome assembly GCA_039680575.1 of Armatimonadota bacterium. Classification (GTDB taxonomy): domain Bacteria; phylum Armatimonadota; class UBA5829; order UBA5829; family DTLH01; genus JBDKSP01. The sequence continues at coordinate 8,155 of JBDKSP010000057.1, read as the reverse complement.
AAGCGCACCCTTACGGGTCCTGCGACAAGCAGGAAAATATCGATTTTGTTTCCAATCTTAAAGAATGGGCCAAAATCACAGACAACCTTTATATCTGGCACTATAACACGAGTTTCAAGCATTATTTGCTTCCGTTCCCGGACTACAGGCAGCTGCCTGATTCCGCGAAGCTCTATAAGAAGTGCGGTGTCGTGGGAGTTTTCTGGCAGGGCAGTTATCCCGAAGGCGGCGGAGGTGAGTTTGCCGAGCTGAAGTCTTATCTTCTGGCAAAACTCTCGTGGAACCCGGACGCTGACGCAGATGCGGTGGTCAATGATTTTCTGAACGGTTACTACGGCGCGGGCGGCAAGTATATAAGAGAATATATCGAGCTCCTTGTGGATAAAGTCACGAAGGATAATATCCATCTGAGCATCTGGGACGAGCCGACGGCGAGTTTTCTGACTTCTGAGATAATCGCAAAGGCTGACGAGCTGTTTGCAAAGGCAAAAGAAGCCGCAGAATCTCAGGATGTTCTTGAGCGAATAAACAAGGCTTATTTGTCTATCGAGTACGTCAAGCTGATGCAGCCTATAATGCGTAAGGAGTTCACTGACAAAGAGAAAGCGTTAAACGAACTCGATGCGTTCGCTGCGAAGTGCAAAGGCTACGGGTTGACCCGCTTTGAAGAATGGAACTCGATGGACATAACGCGCGACCATTTCAAAAAGGACCTGATCGGGCTGGAATAAGATATAGCCGACTTGACGCAATTTAATTATAACAGGGATAAAGCGGCTGAAAACTGACCGCTGAAAGCTGACAGCTAAAAATGGCAAACGAAATAGAACAAAAGATACGTGAAGAAGCAAAGAGGCTGCTCGAATCGGGCGAGGTGACGCTTGTCATCGGTTGGAAAGCAGGCAGCATGCCGTTCAAGACCACTCCCGCATTCGTAAGAAGCGCGGATGAAGTCGACCGCCTGGTGTGGAACCCGGCCTGTACGAACAACCTGGCGGTTTATCTGCCGCAGGTTGCGAAGCGTGCTAAGGTCGCGGTCGTCGCCAAGCCTTGCGACAGCCGGTCTATCGTCACTCTCATCCAGGAGAAGCAGGTGCCGCGTGAAAACGTGAAGATCATCGGTGTGACATGCTCAGGGATAGTGGACGATGCGTCGCTCAAGGCCGCGAAAATCCGGCTTCAGGATGTCCACGGGCTCGACTGGGACGGCGAGAGCATCTTGATCGGCACACCGGCAGGTAAAGCGAAGCTGCCTATTACCGATGCGGTGCGCGAGGGCTGCAAAACATGTACGGTCCACGCGCCGGTAATGAGTGACGTGGCATTTGGGGATGCGCCTGAGGTGAACGCGGCTCCTGTCGAGCCGATGGAAGGGTCTTTCGAAGAAAAAAGGGCCTTCTGGGCGAAGCAGTTCGAGCGCTGCATCCGGTGTTATGCCTGCCGCCAGGTATGCCCGGCCTGCTACTGCAACAAGTGCTTTGCTGACCGGCCGGATACCAAGTGGACGAGCAAGAAGGCGGACGCCTCCGAAGCATGGATGTTCCACATGGGGCGTGCGATGCACCTTGCAGGTCGCTGCATAGGCTGCGGCGAGTGCGAAAGAGCCTGCCCGATGGAGCTTCCGATTATGAAGCTGAACCGGGAAGTGGCGCTCCACGTTCAAGAGATGTATGATTACACGCCGGGAATGGACCCGGAGGCAGACCCAGTCCTTGGCCACTGGGAACCGGAAGACGTAGACCCGAACGGGCATCATTAGTTTAATTACGAGAGCAGAATAAAATGCCAGATAAAGTTATAAGTAAAAACGACCTTCGACAGTGGCTTGTGAGCCTTATGGCCGATCATGATGTTATCGCGCCGGTCGACCGCGGAGCCGGACCTGCCGCATGGAAGGACATCGACGGCAAAGAGGAAATCGAGATCGGCACAAACGGTCTACTCATGGCTGCAAAGGAGTATCTCCTGCCGGTGCATGATGTCCTCTTCCGCTACAAGGGCAAAAAGGGCGAGCAGATACTCGAGGCTCCCGAGATGAGCACAAAGCCGAAGCTTATGATCGGCCTCCGGCTCTGCGACGCGCGGGCGATCTCCGTCCTCGATTCCGTATACCTCGAAGGCCGGTTCCGCGACCCGTATTATGCCGCGCGGAGGGAAAACCTCACGCTGATGGCTACCGTCTGCGACGACCCCAGGTGGAGCTGCTTCTGCACCTCCGTCGGAGACCTGAACGAGTGGGCCAAAACAGTAGACGCGCTTATCACCGACCTTGGCGATAAGGTCTATGTCGCACCGGTCACTGAAAAGAGCGCAAAACTTCTCTCATCACCGGCGTTCAAGGAACCGACCGAGGAAGACGTGAAAAAGAAGACCCAGGTATGGGAAAACCTGCTCGCACTGCCCAAGCAGCCGTTTGCGGGCAAGGATATATCCCAGAGTGTCTCGTGGGATGACCCGATCTGGAAGGATATGGCCGACAGATGCCTCGGATGCGGCGCCTGCAGCTATCAGTGCCCGTCCTGCACTTGTTTTGACATACAGGACGACACAGTGGGCAACACGATAGAGCGCTACCGCTGCCGGGATACCTGCCAGTTCTCCGATTTTACGCGTATGGGCGCGGGACACAACCCTCGTCCCGAAAAGACGATGCGCACCCGCCAGCGGGTTATGCATAAGTTCAAATATCAGATGGAGCAGTTCAACATGATCGGCTGCACAGGCTGCGGACGCTGTGTCGAAAGCTGCCCGGTCAATATTGATCTTAGAGAGGTACTCTCGAAGATAACAGAGCAAAAATTATGAGCACAGATATAAACGAGATAACCAAAGAGCGGATGCAGAACCCCTACATGCCGAACCTGGCTGTGGTCGAGAAGATAATCACTGAGACATGGGATACTAAGACGTTTCGAGCGGTGTTCGTAGACGAAAATCTCCGTGAGAACTTCGCCTATCAACCCGGTCAGTTCCAGGAAGTGAGCGTTTTCGGGGTCGGCGAGTGCACGTTCTGCCTTACATCGAGCCCTTCAAAGAAGGGCTACATCGAGTTTTCGGTCAAGAAGGTCGGAGGCGTCACAAAAGCACTCCATGAGCTTTCCGAAGGCGAAAAAGTAGGCATCCGCGCACCGTTCGGCAACTGGTTCCCCTATAACGAGTGGAAGGGGAAGAACCTGATATTCATCGGCGGAGGAATCGGGATGGCTCCTATGAGGTCTATCCTGAACTATTGCCTGGACAACCGTGCAGATTACGGCGAAATATCGACCATCTACGGCGCGCGTACGCCGGGCGACCTCTGCTTTACGTATGAGTTCGACGAGTGGAAGAAGAACGCCGCTCTTCACCTAACGGTCGACACCGGTGATGACAGTTGGAAGGGTAGAGTCGGACACGTTCCGGGCTGCCTGATGGAGCTTGCTCCCAAGCCGGAGAACACGATAGCAGTCACCTGCGGACCACCCATCATGATCAAGTTTGCGCTCGCAAACCTGAAGGAACTCGGTTTTAAGGACGAGCAGATATACACAACGCTTGAGATGAAGATGAAATGCGGAGTCGGCAAGTGCGGACGATGCAATATCGGCAAAAAGTACGTGTGTATCGATGGTCCGGTGTTCTCATTCGCTCAGATACAGGAGCTTCCGCCGGAGTTCTAAAGATTTCGGACGCAGATTATGATTTACAAGGGCTGCGAGCGCTTTTACCCGCAGCCTTTTCACTTGTACGGGATTTCAGGCAAACGCACTAAAATCCAGCAACTACGGAAGCCAGGAAGTCGTTGTCCCAGCAGCACAGGTTAATCTTGCGTCTTACGCTTCTGTTGTCTGTTGTTTGCTTTAGTTTTAGCAAGTTGTGTGCAATCTGCCTGATTAGGGCGAAGTTCTCTGGCGCATGATCTCTTCTTACCCTGCAAGCATCCTCCCCAAAGTCCACATCCATCACCCAGTGTAGTTTGTTCTCCACTAATTGTAATATATGTCACAAACTGTACTCGCAATTAATCCTTCGCATGCACTCTTAACGGAAATTATACTTGTGCGTTTGCCCTGGAGTGAACTCTTACTGTTGACCAGCCGTGCGCTGGCGGGTAAACTGTAGCGTAGCGCTTGAGCATTTTCTGGCTGTTTCGGGATGCTAAAAAACGCGAGGTAATATGAGTAACGATAAAAACAGAATCGTCGCCGATTGCGAGATAATAGGGCAAATTGAAGTCGCTCCGCATATCTTCAGGAGCGTGCTGGTCGAGCCGACCATTGCGAAAGCCGCGAAACCCGGCCAGTTCGTGAATGTCCGGGTGTGCGATTGCTACGACCCGCTCCTAAGGCGTCCATTTTCCGTCCACGCGGTCGACCCTGAAAAGGGCACATTTTCACTCCTCTACGACGTGGTCGGGCGGGGGACAAAAATTTTAAGAGATATGCACGTCGGCGACAAGGTGAGCGTCGTCGGCCCGCTCGGAAGCTCGTTCGACCTCGGAGATGACCCTAATGTTCACCACATGCTCGTCGCGGGCGGGTGCGGCACTGCTCCAATCCATTTTCTGTCGGACGCACTGTGCCATAAGCACGGATGCGACAGGGTGACAGTCCTTGTCGGCGCAAAGACCGGCACGGCGCTTCTCTGCCAGGCCGAGTTCGTCGCGCACGGGGTCAATGTAGAAGTCGCAACGGATGACGGCTCGTTCGGGTTCAACGGGCTTGTGACGGAACTACTGGACAACTGTCTTAAATCGACCTTGAGCCTCGGAATTAACACCAGGGTCTACTCCTGCGGGCCGATGCCGATGATGCGCGAAGTCGCGAGAGTCTGCCGGGAGCGCAATGTCGATAGCTGCCAGGTGTCGCTCGAAAGCGCGATGGCCTGCGGGCTCGGCGTCTGCATGGGCTGCGTCACGAAGGCCTGCGACCACCACGAAGAATCGTGCGAGGACTGGCGCTACAGCCGGGTCTGCACGGACGGACCGGTTTTTGATGCAAAGGAGCTTGTGTGGGAATGAACCTTTCAGTCGAGATCGGCAAGATCAGGATGAAAAACCCCGTGATGACGGCTTCAGGCACGTTCGGTTCCGGTCAGGAACTGTCCGACCTGGTGGATTTGAACAAACTGGGGGCGATAGTCGTCAAAGGAACAGCGCTGAAACCCTGGAAGGGCAACCCTTACCCTCGCACAGCCGAGACTCCTGCCGGGATGCTGAACGCAATCGGCCTGCAGAATGACGGCGTGGATGATTTTATAGAGAAAAAGCTCCCGTTTTCGAGGAATTTCGACACTCCGGTCATCGTGAATGTGGTCGGACAGAACGTGGAGGACTATGCCGAGGTCGCGCGAAGGCTCGATGCGGCTGAAGGTGTTTCAGGGATAGAGATAAACATCTCCTGCCCAAACGTTAAAGAGGGGTGTATGGCCTTCGGGACGACAACACGCGGGACTGCTGAGGTGGTGAGCGCAGTTAGGGCGGCGACTTCGCTTACGGTCATCACGAAGCTTTCTCCGAACGTGACGGATGTCGTAGAGATGGCGAAAGCTGCGGTAGACGCCGGGACGGACGCGCTTTCGCTCATAAACACCCTTCTTGGGACGGCTATCGACCCGTGGAAACGCAAATTCAAGCTCGCGAACATCACCGGAGGGCTTTCCGGTCCGGCAGTGAAGCCTGTCGCGCTCAGGATGGTCTGGCAGGTCGCGCAGGCTGTGGATGTCCCGATCATCGGCATGGGCGGGATTGTAAATGCGCTCGATGCCGTGGAGTTTTTACTCGCCGGAGCAGATGCGGTAGCGGTAGGGACCGGAACGTTCGTCAACCCGGCCGCAACCGTCGCTGTCGTAGACGGAATCGCTTCTTATATGGAGAAGATGGGAATCGACGACGTGCGAGAGCTTACAGGAGGAGTTGGGAGCTAAGTAACATCCTGTCTTAATAGCAGGCCAGCTTGACGTAGTGGCCAGTCTCCGTGCCGGCCATCTACCCCGTGGACCCACCGGACCACGGGGAGCTCTGCAAGAGCCGGACTCTACCATAGCTGCTACTAGAAACGGAGACTACTTAGAAGATGGGGGGCTGGTTCCCATCCGAAGAGATTGATAAGGAGTCTAATTCTTATATACAATTACACCTTGACCAGGAGGCCGAAATGCACATAAAAACGGTTGTAATCACAGCAGTATTGTTTGTAGTTTGCTTGTCGTTCAGTGTAGTAAATTGCTGCGCGTCTGAAACCCCTTCTGGCACAAAGGACCTGCGGGCAGAGTTCGACAGTAAGTATGAAGCCTGGGTTTTAGCACGGAGAAAATGGATCAGTGAAAACCCATTTCTATCTTACACTGCAATCCTGCCTGAAGAAAAGGCGTTAGTAGCAATGGGTCCCAGCGTCGTTCCTTTCATGATCGAAAAGTTCGAGAAGGAATTGAGCAACCCTGAGTGGAGCGACCGGTTTAGCGGTGCCAATCTTGAAATAGTATGGTTTATTACTTGCAAGAAATTCCTTAAAGATGAATGGCCAGAGGGCAAGTATGGTGATCATCAAGCTGAAATTGAGATGTATGTAAAGTGGTGGAAGGAAGGTCGCAAGAAGACCACAGAGACATTTAACACGCTTTATGCTGAGCTGGGGAGTTTACCAAAGAACCCCGAAAACGAGAGCGATAAAGCTAAAGAAAAGGATGTACTTGATCGGATCAGGTATCAGGGGGTAGAGGCACTGCCATTGATCATTCAGAAGATAAAGGGTGGAGATAAACGGCTGTTGCCAATGGTTGCGATCATGAAAAGGTCTACTGAGGCGGATTTAGTCTTAGCTACAAAACTAAGCCCTGCTGAATTGAAGGCTCGAGCTGAATTGAAGGCTCGAAAGGATAAGGAAAACTGGTCTGCCGAAGAGGCACTGGCGTGGTGGGAAGCTAACAAGGAAAGGCTGAAGTTTCCTGGTTCTGTAGTTGATGTCAAATAAAGGAGAATGAGTTTGAGCAAGGATAGAATCATCGCAGCGCTGGATGTGGACAGTGCGGAGAAGGCAGTTGAGCTTGTAAAGAGCCTTGCGGGAGAGGTCGGAGCGTTCAAAGTCGGTTTGGAACTCTTCAACGTCACCGGACCGGCTATTTTCGATGAGCTTAAAGCTGCCGGGGCCGGGAAAATATTCTACGATGCCAAATTCCACGATATTCCGAACACGGTGGCCTCCGCTGTCCGAGCTGCCGTCCGAAACAACGTCTGGATGCTGAACGTGCATGCGAGTGGAGGCCGCGCCATGATGAGTGCAGCCGCTGAAGCCGCAAAAGAAGAAGCAGGAAAGCTCGGCATCGACCCTCCCAAGCTGATCGGGGTTACGATCCTGACCAGCATCGACAACATGACCCTTGCTGACGAGCTGAGAGTCGCATCGACCCTTGTAAACCAGGTCATGCACCTTGCCCAGCTTGCCCAGTCGGCAGGTTTGGACGGCGTAGTGGCGTCCCCGAACGAAGTGAAGTATATACGAGATGTCACCGGCCAGAATTTTCTGATTGTAACTCCCGGAGTCCGTCCCGCCGGAGCCGATGTGGGCGATCAGAAGCGCGTAATGACCCCGGCGGATGCCATCCGCACCGGATCGAGCTATCTCGTGATCGGACGGCCTATCACCCGCGCCGAAAATCCCGCCGAAGCTGCAAGAAAGATAGCTGCGGAGATGAGTGCGGTAGGAGAGTAATGCCGGACTGACCCTCACTCGGCATCACAGATGCCTCATTTGCCTATCCGGTAGGGATTGATGGATGTTGATTAATTAATCAGGTATTTCTTCTCTTGCTTCGGATTGCTTTTCATCCCGAAGCACAATGACCACTAATCTACCGTAAGCTGCGGGAATTGAATAGTAGAAATATGATAGATTATACTAAACCTGCCATTCCCGCAGCATATAATTTGCACTTCCTAACCCTATCCCCCTTTAGCCCCAGGGCAAACGCACATGTATAATTTCCGTTAAGAGTGCATGCGAAGGATTAATTGCGAGTACAGTTTGTGACATATATTACAATTAGGTACTTTTGAAAGGGTTGTCGAAGTAGTAGGTATATTGCATACTTGAGGTATACCTATGGAACCGAACATCTTCGACGAATATTTTGATGAACTCGATGATCCGAGACTAGACAGACAGAAGCGGCACTCTTT
>JBDKSP010000056.1:0-1821 GCA_039680575.1 Armatimonadota bacterium | reverse complement strand
GACAGGGACTTGTAAGCTTGCTCTATACACATCAGAGCTTCGCTTGATTCTCGTGAACCGCCGTATGCTGAACGGCACGTACGGTGGTGTGAGAGGTGAGGTCGGTGACGGCCTCACCTACTCGATCAAAAATGCTTGATTTGAATAGGCTGAAATATTAACGGTTGATTCCCGCAACCATATCCCCCTTGCTGTCCTGATGTATCAGATAGCGGTCCTGAGGCATCTTATATCTTGAATCACAAACCGGATTGCCGCCATTATCCACACCATCCGGTCCCACACTGTAGAGTAGATAACCCTTGGCTGTCTTTTTGTAGATGAGCGGTCTTTTTGTGTTAAAAGGATCTTTTGGTATCGTGCTCAGATAAGCCGGGACGAGGTCCTGGAGTCTGCTCGGATAGTTGCCGTGGTCAGAATGATAAGCCTGTAGCGCCAATGAGACCAGCAGGAGAGCGTTTCGGGCTTCAGTCTTGTAAGTGTAGTCGAACCATATCCTGTCGTAAAGATCGACCATTTCTTTTCCGTATGGGTAATTGGGTGTGACCTTGATATGGGCAGTGTAAGAACCTTTGCTGACACTATCGATATATTGGTCCATAAAGTTCTTATAGTTATTGAGAACCTGGCTTTTAGTGCAGGTCAGTAGCCGTGCGCGGTCCTTCCAATCTGTCCTGTCATTCAATGCGATCATGGGGACATACTTTCTCCAGTCGGAGCTTTCCAGAATCGGCATCATCTCAACTTGGGTGGATAAGCTGCAGTTTTCCAGCACTTCGGTAAAATCCGGCTTACCTGCCATCAGCTTTTCCAGCCGCCTTGCGGCAGCTTTGGCTTCAGCTCTGTTCAGTTTTTTAGCAGAGTCCCAGATGTCTTGAGCTACCAGAGACCGAATAGAAGTTCCCACTAAAAGGCTAAAGTCATTCCCACCTTTGTGGATGTCAATGCTGAACTCCACGACATCCAGATAGCTGTCCATCGAGCCCTTCCAGTCGCCAAGTGCAGCCTTTAATCTACCGTCGAGCTTTAGCAGTCGCCCCATATTACGAAACTTTGGAAATGGTGGCCACGTTCCGACTGTCCAAGTTTGCATCGGCTGCCTGTACTCAAATGAAAACCCTTTGCGTAACGTTTTAAACGCTTCGGCGTTATCATCCAGTATTTGCTTCCATTCAGTAAGCGTTTGTTTGCCTTTAGGATTTTCATATGCCGCGTTGCTTATACTGTTTGCGTCAACGATAGCTTTCGATGCTGCAACGGAATAATCATAAGCGTTTGGTGAGGGCATTTTTCGAGCAGGAACGGATAGTCTTGGAGTGACATTCGATGTGTAGAACCTAAGTGCTATGATTGCGGCCAGTGCAATTACAACCGAAATTACAACAAACAGTAGTTTCCCGTCTTTTTTCTGATGAGCCACTTGTGTCAAGTCCTTTTAGTTGATAGATGTTTAGAGATAACCGGGTAATTCAAGTTTAGTAGTTCAACATGGGATTGGTGGCCGGGGAGGGACTCGAACCCTCATGAGTTGCCTCGGCGGATTTTAAGTTCTATTTGACACCGACACCATCGATTATTACGGGTCGATATAGATATTATAGAAGATAACTTCCAATATGAAAAGTCGTTTGTGGGCGTTATGTGGGCGTTATGAGTCGAACAGGATGTTGCCAAAAATGTTGCCAACTCGCACCGCAATCATTCCACCTTCACCCACACACTCTCCGTCCGTGGTTGCATACGTAATGCCGCCCCTTTGCCCTGTATGCCGGTTGCTCTGGTACGACCGGCAGCAGCGCAGGCCGTCTGAAAATCCGACCG
>JBDKSP010000055.1:0-23096 GCA_039680575.1 Armatimonadota bacterium | reverse complement strand
AGAGGATAAGAGAATAGACCAACTGCAGCTGTATTAGGCCGCCTTGGGCGGCTCATAAATGACGAACAAAGACCGCTTTGAGCGGTTCCTATATTCAAGCCTCCAGCTCTGCTGGAGGTTACTGACTATTCCGCATAATCTATCCCCCGGCGATGCAATCGCGTGAGCAGTCTCAAGGTCCGTATCGGCAAGCTGGACATATCTCCGTGTCATTTCTAGTGTTTCGTGTCCCAAGAGCCGTTGAAGGGCAAAGACGCTTCCTCCGCCGCGTAGGAACTGGACAGCGAAGGTATGACGGAGTGTATGCGGGGATGGACGCCTGCACTTGGCCTTTGTGAGCTTGGCATAATGCCGGACCATCTTTGAGACATAATTAGCGGTCAGGGGAATAGTTGAGCCGCCAGTCGAGACTTCTGCGCTTATAAACAGCCTGCAAGAGTCAGTTCCTTCGCGTGAGAGAGCATTATTCCTGATTATCAGATAGTTATTGAGCAGCTTCTTTGCGTGAAGCCCGAAGAATACTGTGCGTTCTTTATCTCCTTTGCCATGAACAAGGAGCCGCTTTGAATGAAGGACCATATCACTGTCGGCAAGCCCGCACAGTTCCGAGACTCGCATTCCGGTGTCATACAGCAGCACGATTATTGCAGCGTCACGAATGCCGAGAAAGCCGCCTCGTTTTTCTGCCGCTTGAATCATTGCTTCTACTTCTGTAGTCTCAAAGGTCGGGATTATCACCTTTGGGACCTTCGGACCTGACAGCCCGGTACAAGGGTTTGACTCAATCCAGCCTTCACGAGTTAACCATTTATAAAACGCGGCAATGACGGTGTATGCTTTATGGGTAGTTGCTCCGTTTTTGTATTTACCAACAAAGCTTATGATGCGGGTGGAAGTAAGTGCGTCTGCAGGCGGACAGTCTGAGTCAGTAAACCGTTCAAGCCACCATTCTTTATCCTTGATTGTCTTTGCGGACATTCTGCGGAACCGGCATTCATCCAAGTAGAATGAGATAATCGGCTCCCAGGTAGCTGTTTGGAGCCGTACAACGTTTCCTTCTTGTGCTAGTTTCCCGACACGAGACACGATTAATCACCTTGGCAATCTCCCTCGTGTCCAACATGGCAATCTCTCTAGTTTTGATGCTTGGCAATCTCCCTCGACAAATTGAGCACGATTTACGCTCGTTCGAGGGCCGTTAGCTCAGTCGGCAGAGCATCTCCCTTTTAAGGAGAGGGTCATTGGTTCGAATCCAATACGGCTCACCATTCGAACAGAGAGGTCGAGATTTTAGCTTGAATGAGCTTGAATCTCGGCCTTTTTTGCTTATTTAGCCTCTATTTTGATCGCTCCAGCGGTTTTATCACGAAGTAGACCGGCGAGGGATGATAGTTTCGCTCGAAAAGTTTCCATGTGTAGTGTTTGCGCTGGCCTGATAACGGGTCGCCGATTTCCGGTCCGTCAGTACTCTTTGACATCAGCACTACTGCATGCCCAATGCTTCCCAGCTTTATGCCGAGAATACATGGAGTCGGCATGTCTTTCAACGATTTTGCGGAGTGAGGCTCGATCTTGTAGCCGTGCTTTCGCAACGCGCGCATCATATACCATATTTCGGTGCCTCTTTTGGTTGTTCCTGCTTCCCTGGCTATTTCCTGCTCTGTTACATTCCCGCCAAGCAGCTTGATAATCGTCGCACACGAAGCGGGTACACAGGTATATGAACTGGTCTGCCGGCAGATTCCATTTGTCCATTCATTCGTGAGCTTTGAATAGTCCTGCCGGAAGAATAGCTGATCCGTGAACGGTGAAACCAGCATCATCGCCGTAATAATCGTTGCAACTGTCAGAACCGGAGTGTTCAGCCGGTTCTGACGGAGCTTGGAATCGGCGAACATAACACCCAAAAAGGCTCCGATCAGACCGGATGCTGCTTCGATTCCGGGCAGGCTGTGGAGGTTGAAAAACCAGGCCTCGTTAGGCAGGTTAAGGAGATAATTGCTTGCGAACGACGCTGCTGGGGTTGCAAACACGAAGGCCGCGAGTGCTATTACAGCGCGAAGCAGTTTGGATTTAGTGTAGAGATAAAGGCTTCTGAACAGAGTGAAACTGATAACTGCACTTACAACAGCGATTGGAAGGTATCTAATCATAGTTCATCCGCCCAAACTGTCCAGAACCACAGACAGGCTATCTATTTTCTTTAGCGTTTGGATGAATTATAACAGATTGATTCAGTATTTTGCTGATTATTATACAATATTCAGAAAAGTAAGCGGCTGTTTTGTCTGTTTTTCTTGACAGTTGATATTCAGCAGGATATACTTGCCACAGGAAAAGGAATAAGCTTGTTTCGTAACGGGAGTGTTAGTTAATGGAGCAATCGAATAATCACTACGAAACAGGGCTTGCAGCCATGAAGGCTGGTGATTACGATACAGCCGTAAGTGAGTTTGAGGAAGCAAGCCGACAGAGCCACAAAGACTACAGGGTCTTCAATTGTCTTGGCGCTGCCTACGCCGCCAAAAGTCGCTTTGAGAAAGCTATCGGCGCATTCAAATTGGCGGAACAGATCGCGCCGGATAATGCCAGGATCCATTACAACATCGCTCAGGCATACGAAGCAGTCGGTATATTGACCGAGGCGGAGTATGAGTATGAGAAGGCGGTTCAACTGGATTCGACCTACGCCAAAGCCGTATCTGCGCTGAAGACACTGAAAGATCGCCTCAACCACGTCTGATCTTTCGGAAGCTGATAATAAAAAATACAGTAATGAACCCGCAAGTCTATGGAATAGTGCTATAGCAGTTTAATCAGCGCTATAGGTGGGTTTTACTGATTATGGCCGACGTCGGCACATGGGCCAAACTTGCCGCTTACGTGGTCTGCATCGGACTGGTGCTCGAATTCGCACACCGGGTCTATTGGCGGATCAACCGATGGGCAATGAAATTGGCTACCGGACCAACACTTCGCGCAATCCTCAGCGCTTTGTGCGCTACGATTCCGCTTATATCCGCCCTGCTTGTAACATGGGGTTTCTGTACGTACGTAGACCGCCGGTCTTTCGAGTCGCTCGGACTTCAGGCCACGTTCGAATCGACGGCTGTCTTTGTCGAAGGTATCGCTATAGCATTTGCTGTGGTCACTCTGGTTTTCATGGCAGGATACAACTTCGGATGGTACAAGATCGAGAGGAGCAGCCTATCCAGACATCAGGTTCCATCCTTCTGCGGCGGGGTCTGCGATTTTTCGATGGCCGCAGTCTTCGAAGAGATAGCGTTCCGGGGATATGTCTTTACCGTGCTCAGCCATACCTGGGGTGTTACCGCTGCTGTAGTAGGGTCATCTCTTGTGTTTTCACTGCTTCACATCATCAAACATCCCAAGATGCCGTTGATATTTACTCTAAATGCGTTTATTTTCGGCGTTGTGACCGCTCAGGCAAGGCTGATGACAGGTGCTCTATGGGCTTCGATTGGGCTTCACTTTGGTTGGAACCTTGCTATGGGGCCGATTTATGGCCTGCCGTGCAGCGGCCGTGTGTATGACGGCGGTCTTGTCGAATGCCAGGTGGAAGGTCCTGATTGGGTGACAGGAGGGCTTTATTCCCCCGATGCAGGCATAATCGGAACAGGAGCCCTTACCTTGACCTCGTTCGCACTGGCTGTGCTATTGCATGTCTGCTAGAGTCTGTTCATACGAGGTGCTGGCGAAGTGTCTGTCGAAAAATTACCTGTTATATTGCAGTTTCGATATTTATAAATATTCAGGAGGGGAAGTTAGAAAATGCGAGTCATTAAGGCGGCGTTCATTATCGCCGCGATACTTTTTGCCGCAGTGTCCGCGATGGCTGATGTAAGTATGGGCGGGCAGGCGCGGTTTTATGCTATGGGAGGCGCTGGTCTGGCGTCGATAGACAATCCATCTGAGACCGCAACGATGAACCCGGCTGCAATGGGGTTGCTTTCCAAACGCGTAAGGTTTACGCTCCCTAATTTCGGAATCCGCGCGGACGGGGCAAGTGTTGACGACATTTCCAAGTGGGCAAATGATATTTGGGACCTGTCCGGTACACAGGGTGTCGAGATCGCACGGGAGTTCGGAACGCATGATACGACGCTTGATGCAGGAGCATCGACAGGTATCTCCGGTCTTTCCATAAGCGCGATGCTAGATGGTGAGGCAAGACTTAAGATTATACCGAATGATGAGTTCAAAGAGTTCGCCCGGACGGGTAACCTGCCTTCAGATCCAAGTAAAATGGAAGCTGTGGTCTGGGCAGAGGCTGCCGCGTCAGTGCCTTCCATATCGGCAGGGTTCAAAGTCCCGAAGTTCGCAACGGGCAAAGGCGACCTCTGGATCGGCGCTCGTGTCAGGGCGGTAAAAGGCAGATACATCCGCCGTACCATCAACTGGTCCGGTTCAAACGATCCCAACAATGCGCTTACGACATCCAGCGAACCGGTGAAAGAAGAGTCCGGTATCGGCGGTGACTTTGGGCTGATCTACCGCGCGCCCGGTAAGCGCCAGATGAGCTATGGACTGGCAGTGACAAACCTATTGAAACCGAGCCTCGGAGACATCGACCAGGAAACGATCTGGAACGTAGGTGTGTCGATGCAGCCGACTTCGAAAATGGTTGTCGTCGCGGACATTGTTAACCTGACGGATGCGTATGATGAGGGTACGGACCTGAGAATGGGCGTAGAGTTCAGGCCGGTCAGATGGTTAGGGCTCCGGGCAGGCTATACCGGACATGTGCTGACTACCGGTGTGGGCGTATTCGGATACGATTTTGCCTTCGCTTCGGAAACACCGCTCAGCATATCGAGGACAATCAGGTTCTAATTAAAGAATCTGAAAAGAGAGAAGGTTTAGGGGAGGCAGTGCCAAAGAGGCTGCCTCCTTGTTGTTGTAAATGAAGGTTCCGGTTGTATTAAAGATCTAAGTAATTGAAACCGGGATCTTGTGATGGCGGTAGATCAGCCTGTTGGCCTTGGGTGAAATAGTATATACTTGTTTGACTGCAATTTTCGGGGTATGGCCATAGTTACAGAGAACAGTCTGCTTATAGGGCGGGCGGTAGAGCCGGATACGGACCTGGTAGAGCACGTAAAGTGCGGAGACATACCAGCATACAGCGAGTTGGTGAACAGACATCAGGGCGCAGTGTATGGCATCGTCTCCAGGATGGTCAACTGCCGGGATGATGTAGATGATCTTGTGCAGGATGTCTTCGTGACGGCTTACCGGTCCATCGGCAGTTTCAGAGGCCAAGCGGCTTTCTCGACATGGCTTCATACCATTGCTGTTAATACCGCGATCAAGCACCTGCGGAAATCGAAAATCAGGCAGACAATGCCGATCGAGGATATGGATATGATTGCAGACACCGCGACCGATACTTCTGAACAAAAACTTCCGATCGATGCCGCCCAGGAGAGCGAGCGGAAACTGGCGGTGCAAAAAGCGGTCGACAGACTGCCGGAAAAGCATCGAACGGTGGTGATACTGCATTATTTCGAAGATTATTCCTGCGAGGAGATAGCAAAAACCCTCAATTGTTCGGTAGGGACGGTCTGGTCGAGGCTGCATTACGCGTGTAAAAAGCTGCGCGGCCAGCTCGATTGGCTGGAGACAGCATAAAAGGCTCTATTCGCATAACGAATAGAGCTTGGGGAAGTGATATTTATGTTTTGCTTCAGAGTGAAGAAGCATCTTATCCCATATATGGAGAAAACGCTTGGCCAGAAGCGGATGGACGCTGTCGCTCGCCATCTTTCCAAATGCGCGAGATGCAGCGAGGAGCTGGAGCTTATCAAAAGAGCTTCCGGCGCATTCCGGTCGGCAAAAACCCCTGTTCAGGAACCTGCGGCAGACCTTTGGAGCCGGGTAGAACACGAGATTACTGCCGCGCCTGTTCCGTCGGCCAGAAAACTGCCGGCCAGCGGTTTGAAGTTTGCTGGAATTGCCGCTGCCGCAGTGATTATACTCATTGCTGTTATAAGCGTAAGCAAAATCGGGGTGAAACCCCATGATACAGTGCTGAGGCAGACCGCGATCGCGCAAAGGCCATCTGACACGAAGCATATTCCCTTGGAACCGGAATCTCCAGCCAGTGTTAATACGACTCTTGCGAAAAGAACGGCGGCAAAAGATGCAGGGAAAAGCGCGCCCGTATCTGAGGTTGAACCGACCAGGCAGAGTATAGCAAATAAGCATTATCTTAAACATACTGATACTGCACTGATGGCGAGCCTGCCGGATGAGTGTAATTCAAAGGTAGTCTGCGATGATGCGGCGTCAAAATCGTTCGGATTGAATAATATTACACGGTCTGCAGGCTCATCTGCTGTAAATTACGGCAATAACGAAGAGAAATCTTTCTCTGAAAACGATATTTTAAACAACGACCGCGCAGCCAACCGGGCACAGGATTCGGGGAATTTCCCGAGGAGTTCTGTTAAAGCCGGGCAGGATATGTCCGAAGTAGCGTCAGCACCCTGTCAGGATTGGATGAATAATACAGTTGGTCCAACCGGAGGCGCAGCGGTCCAGAATCAAAAAAAAAGAAAATCGGATCAGTCAGTGCCGAGCGTTTTCTCAAATACCAATACGAGCACAGAGAATAAGCAAGCATCCGCTAAATATAAACGCGCTCCGTCTGTTAATCCGACGCCGGAACGTATGCATTTGCTTGTGGACGCGTACGCGCGGAGTGGTATTGTAGACGGAGAGATAAAGAGGTACGAGGCGGCGTTGGATAAAAACCCTCGTGATACATCCGCTATGAGCTTCCTGACATTTGCTTACGCGCGGGTTGGAAACCAGGATGCACGGACGCAGATGGCCCGCCGGTTGATTGCGGCTGTTCCCGATGAGGCATCTGTGTGGAATAGGGAGTTGGGAAGCGCTCTTGTGGCGCTTGGCAACAGAGCGGGCGCGATGTCTGCATGGATGGATGGACTGGAGTCCAGCCCTGTATCAGATTCTGCCGGGATTCTTAAAAATGCTGCATCAGCAGGGATGATTGGTGACCTGACGAAATGCTACCAGCAGAAATCTTCCTCAGAGAAGGCTGCGGCATCGTCGTTGATACTCGCAAGCATATATGAGTTCCGAGGCGATTTCGAGAGAGCCGTCAAGGTCAGGAAGAAACTCACGGAATCTTTCCCTAAAAACCAGCAGTACTGGCTTCTTTTGGGAGAGGATCTGTTGAAGACCGGCGATAAGGCTAGTGCGAAAACCGCATTCACCAAAGCAGCAGGGATGAAGGATAGTCAATCGGTCCGCGCACTAGCCCGGAAGCGGTTGAAAGAGCTGAAATAGCTGTCAGCAATCAGCTTTTATGGGATTATTCCGCCTGGATATGGAACACGTAACAGGTAGTGTGCTGCAGCTCGTTCCAATGTGCTGCAAGCAATAAATATATCAATTGATGGATATATAAATTCACATCGGTAACCTAGCTAGCACTTAATATGTGTTGATGACGTTGCTGGTTATGAATACTTGTGTTATAATGCCGTTAGATTTGACTGCTGAGGTAATGCTCTGAAATGTCATGCGCAACCGGGAAGAATGAGGCGCTAAAGGAGTTGGCTGCCCTCATAAGCTCCGGCAAGCCTCCTCTTGAAGTGCTTGAACGGGTGCTGGACGCTGGACGCAGGGCATCAGGAGCAATTTGCCTGTCACTCGTCGCGGAATACGGCGATGCCGGAAGCATCCGCACAATGACGGTTCAGGCAGAGGGCGCCGAGGCTTTCGCCGCTGCATGTGCCGAGGCCGGAGCCCTGGCATGTCTTCAACCCGACACAATTACCTGCCCCGACGGACTATGTTTTATCCGCCTTTCAAGCTGCAATGGCTGGAGTGCTGTGCTTGTCAGCGATTCAGATGTCGATAAGGACTCGCTTGGCCTTGTCTCAGGGATTATCTCGCTTATTTATGCAAACGGACAGTTGTCAGCGGCACTTGATGCTGCAAAACATCAGTCGGACAAGCGTATAGCGGAAGTCGCCGTTGTCTACGAGATAGGCCAGGCGATAAATGAACTCGATATAGGACGGCTTCTGCCGCTTATCACGGAAAAAGCCGCCGCTGTCATGGATGCTCAGGCCTGTTCTCTGCTTTTGCGAAATCCCGAATCGGATGACCTTACGATAGAAGCCAGTTGGGGGCTTACGGATGACATCGTGAAGGGAGCGAGGGTGGCTTTTGGAGAAGGCATTGCTGGACGGGTAGCAAAAACGGGAGAAGCCATGCTCCTGGTAGATATTCTCTCGGACCCCAGGTTCAAAACAGGCTCGGTCCATCCTCGCAAAGGAATCTCGTCTTCGATATGTGCGCCCCTAAAGGACGAGCCCGGTAGGGTGATAGGAGTCCTGAACATCCGCCGTCATATTCCCGCGCCTGTGTTTACGGAGGATGACCTGAAGTTGTTCTGCGTGTTCGCAAACCAGGCCGCGCTGGCTATCTCGAATGCGCAGCTTTATATGAGTTTGAACCAGCGTATCGCGGAGATGTCCACCATTTCGGACCTGTTGAGAGCGATCAACTCGACGCTGGACCTGAGTGATGTGCTGGACCAGGTGGCGGACAATATAATTAAGGTCGTCGGGTTCGACCGGTGCTGTGTTTATCTGTTTGATCCGCGGGCTAACGAGTACGTCGCAGGTATCAAAAGAGGATATGAGGATGGCGAACTACCGGCGCGTGTGAGCTTGGGAGCCGGCACAATCGGGCTTGCCGCAAAAGAGTGTATAGCTGTTTTCAATAAGGGGAGCCGCCGAAAAACAGGCAGTGGATACCGGTCAAGGTCAAAAGGGCAGCAATCATTTCTGGCGACACCGATTGTCGTTCGCGATCAGTGTATCGGCGTGGTCGTGGTCGATAACGCCGTTACGGACAGGCCGGTCAATCCGTCCAAGGTCGATCTGCTGTCGACATTTGTGAACCAGGCGGGGATTGCCATCGAAAACGCCAGGCTTTACGAGGCTATGGAGGAGAAATACTCCGAGCTGAACGTTCTTTTCGAGCACAGCAAAACGATAAGTTCTGCTTATGGGCTCGATAATGTCGCGCATATCTCGACGGCGGTAGCGAGAAAGGCTGTGTCCTGCGATAGCTGCGCGCTTCTTCTCCTGAGCGATAAAAGGACGAGTATCGCCCTTCAAGCCACAGCGGGGATTCCGCGGAATGTCATAGACGACATTCGCAAACGTGTTCCTGATGAGGAAATAATCGAATTTGTCCGCGATCTCAGGTCCGCGTCCATTGTAATGCAGGAAAATGCCGCTGACCTCGGTAAATCGACTGTTGATATTATCAGTAATGCTGTCGGGAAATCGGGTTCGACTCTCGTGGTCCCGCTCATGGTAGAGGATGTCACCATCGGCGCGTTTATGCTGATAAGGCAGAATTCGGTCGTGTTCTCGACAGGAGAAGTTAAGCTGCTTTCCATTGTAGCATCGCAGGCGGCTGTTATGCTGAAGAATGCACTTCGTTACGAGCAGCGGATGAAGCGGCAGGTGTTCGATCTGTCTACGCTTTATGATTTTTCGCGGCGGATCAGTTCGTCGGAGAGCCTCGAAGAAGCACTGGATGTTATTCTGAGTATAGTACACGATCTTGTCGACTGCGATGAGTCTGTCATTTATGCCATTGACCATGAACGTGATGTTATGGTCCCCACAGCGGTCAGGTTGAGCAGCGGAGGGGTAAAACGGCCTCCTGAGCAGCCTCTCGCCGGCAACAGCGTTATGAGCTGGACCATAAGGGAGCGGAAAGCTATCGTTTCGCCGGACATAAGCTGTGACTCCCGGTTCGATTCGGTTGAGCAGGGAGGTAAACCGGTCAGGTCTCTTATGTCGATACCTCTGATGGTGCAGGATGAGGCAGTGGGTGTTCTTTGTGTGCAGAGTGCAAGTCCCAACCTTTATTCAAAAGATGATGTTCGGATGCTTTTGATCATTGCGTCGCAGAGCACATCGATATATAAAGAGCTGGAAGCGCTTGCCGCGCTCACGAGTTATACGGAGAATATACTTTCAAGTATCGCTGCCGGGGTCGTCACTCTCGACAGCAATGGCACAGTCCTTACCTGGAACCGTGCGGCTGCGTCTATTACCGGCATGAAGAACATCGATGTGGAAGGTTCTCATTATAGGGATGTAATAGACAGGCTCACTGTAGCGGATACCGATAAAGCATCGACGGTCCAGATAATAGATAAGGTCCGCGCTACAGGAGAGGTATACCAGGGCTATAAGTTGTGCTACCATCCGGTCAATGAAGATGTGAGGTATGTAAATATCAGCGCGTCGGTGCTCTGGAATCATAATGGAGACCCCATCGGGCAGGTAATCATCTTCGAAGACACTACCAAATACATAAAGATGGAGAATGAGTTCAGACGGATGGGAGAGCTAGCCGCCGTAGGGCAGCTTGCGGCAAGCATCGCGCACGAGCTGAGGAACCCACTAAGCTCCATTAAGGGCGCAGCGCAGTTCCTGCGAAAGGAATACGAGGACAACGATTCAACAATCGCCGAGTTTCTTGATATTATAATAGAGGAAGTAAATGGTCTTTCTCAGTTGACTACGGAGTTTCTGGAGTTCGCCAGACCGATGGAGTTCGAGATAGGTCCGGTAGACATCAACGAGATAGTCAGGAAGACTCTGCAGTTAATGAGCATGCACATCATCGAAAGTGGCGTAATCGTGCATGATCATCTTGCCAAGGACCTTCCGGTAATCCAGGCAGATGGTAAGCAGCTTGAACAGGTGTTGAGAAACATGGTTTTAAACGCGGTTCAGGCGATGCCGGAGGGTGGTTCACTTTCCATACAGACTGCCGCAACCGGCCATGCGGTCGAGCTTTCAGTCTCCGATACAGGAATCGGAATCCCTGAGGAAAAGCTGGACCGGATTTTCGTGCCGTTTTTCACTACCAAGACCAAAGGTACCGGCCTTGGGCTTTCCGTAGTGAAGAAGATCGTGGAAAACCACGGTGGATATATAGATGTTTCGAGCGTAGTAGGGCAGGGGACCAGGTTCAAAGTTATTTTGCCGCTTGCGGGGATAGTAAGAGCCATACCGCCCGAAGCCGAAACTACTGAAAGGAAACAATGAGCGATGACAGCAACACCGGGACCATCCTGGTTGTAGATGATGAACAGAATATAAGAAGGGTCCTTGAAGCCGTTCTTGGTAAAGAAGGCTATGAGATAGTGACAGCCGAAAACGGCAAGAAGGCGCTCGAGGCTATCTCGACGAGGAATGATATAGGTGTGATGATCTCGGACCTGGTTATGCCGGATATCAACGGTGTGGAGCTCCTGGAAGCCGCGAGGCAGATAAACCCGAGCATCTCCGTTATTATGATAACCGCGCATGGCTCGATCAAAAGCGCGGTCGATGCAATGCGGCTCGGCGCTTTCGATTATATAACCAAGCCGTTCGAGATGGACGAGTTGAAATTGGTCGTGAAGCGGGCGGTAGAACGGCGGCAGTTGATAAACGAGAACATCGACCTGCGTCAGCAGCTAAAGACCCGCTATAAGTTCGATAACATAGTAGGCGCGAGCAGCGCTATGCAGGAAGTCTTCAAAATGGTAGAGCGCGTCGCCGACTCGCGGGCATCAGTGCTTATCAGAGGCGAGAGCGGTACCGGCAAAGAGTTGATTGCGAGAGCGCTCCATTTTAATTCCTGCCGCGCGCACAACCCGTTTGTCCCGGTTGTCTGTGTAGCTCTTTCCGAGCAGCTTCTGGAAAGCGAACTCTTCGGCCATGAGAAAGGTTCGTTCACCGGCGCGGTCGGACAGAAGCCTGGGCGCTTCGAGATGGCTCACACTGGCACGCTGTTTTTAGACGAAATAGGGGATATTCCCGGCACGGTCCAAATGAAGCTCCTTAGGGTGCTTCAGGAACGCGAGTTCGAGCGCGTAGGCGGGCTGAAGACGATCAAAGTCGACGTAAGGCTGGTCACGGCAACGAACCAGGACCTGGAAAAGGGCGTAAAAGAAGGCAAATTCAGGGAAGACCTGTTCTATCGGCTGCAGGTAGTCCAGATCAACCTGCCTCCGCTCAGGGACAGAATCGAAGATGTCCCGCTTCTTGTCGAGCATTTTATCGGCAAATATGCCAAAGAAAACGGCAAAGTGATCAAATATGCCAGCCCTGAAGCTCTCGATATACTGATGAATTACAAGTGGCCGGGGAACATCCGCCAGTTGGAGAACACGGTCGAACGCGCCATCGTTCTTGCAGATAACGACGCGCAACTCATTACGCCGGACCTCCTACCGATGAGTATTACGACTCCCAAAGCATAGGAGTGACAGAGAGTGCTCAAGCGAATAAAGTTTATTGACACTATTCCCGCGCTTGCAGTTATTTTGGCGATTGTGCCGGTTTCTGTAATAGCCCATATAAGGTGGAAGTATCTGATACCGAAAGAAAGCAGCCTGGGCAGTATTCAGCATCTGATCGTGCCTGTAATATTTGTAGCTCTATTCCTCTTCGAGCTCGTACTCCGCAGGTGGAACCACCTTGTATTGGCTCTTTCCCTTGGTGTGCTTGCTTTTGCCCCCATAAGCTTAATATCAATAATGACTGATAAAAATGTGTCCTGTGCTGCTACCCGGCACAGCTGTTCGGTACAGCTTCATGATTACGGCGTAAAAGTAACCATTAACACAGGATACACTAATGGAAGCAGTTGGCACTGGTTACCTGGTGAGGGCGGTGTATTAATGTGGCGTGCTGTGATCGAGCGGCAGGGATACCAGCCAAACATGTTCATATGTGGTTGTCTATATGATTTGAACCAGAAAGTCCAACTCTCTATTATCGAGACCTCAAAAGACCGGATATTACTCATCTACGACGGTGATAAGAACTATTACATTGAGCTGAGCAACCTTTCCGGAACACAATGGCGTAAGGGTAAAGAACGGCAGTTGGGTGTTTTTCGACAGGAAAGCATCGGAAAGTTCAGGTTTGAGCCGATACTGGATAAACACTGATTGTTCGGATAGTTTTGGAGTGCGGAAGCGCCAGCTTCCGCTTTTCTATCGACATTCACCAAATATCCGGGTCCTTCGGACCATCCCCGTGGTCCGGTGGGTCCACGGGGTAGATGGCCGCCACGGAGGGACGGCCACTACACTAACTCCGTTCCTATGCGCTTCGGGATGTCATCCCGAAGCACGAATCTCCGCTAATCCATCCCTAAATCCTGCATCCTGTATCCTAAATCCTATCCCACTAGGGCTATCTCTGCGTTTGCCATCGTCTCTTAATCTTAGTTTCACCATTCATAAGGAGAAAGTCCGTGAAAGGTATCACTATGTTATCGTTAGCAATGCTGCTGGTGGCGGCATGTGCCGCTGAGTGCAAGACACAGCCGTCTGACGCACTCGTGTCTGCCAATGTTATGTCGTACGGTGCGAAGGGCGACGGCAAAGCCGATGATACAGCCGCATTCCAGAAAGCGCTCGATGCAACGGGCAAAAAAGGCGGTATTACACTCGTCCCTTCGGGCACATACCTGATCGCCGGATCGCTCAATATTCCGGCTGGAGTAACCCTGCAGGGGGTCTGGCAGGCTCCGCATAACACAGCGCTCGGCAAGGGCAGCGTGATCTTTGCCACAGGAAATGCAGGGAAAGAGGACGGCCCCGCGCTCATCGTTATGAATGAGAACACCTGCGTAAAGGGCCTCACGATATTCTACCCGGACCAGAATATCGACAATGTAAAGCCGTACCCCTGGACGATTCAGGGCAAAGGGACGAACTGCAGCATCATCGATGTTACATTAGCCAACCCATATAAAGGCATCGACTTCGGCTCCAACTGGAACGAGCTGCATTATATCAAGAATGTTTACGGCTGCCCGCTTAAAGTAGGTGTCCTCGTCGACCAATGCTCAGATATCGGGCGAATGGAAGATGTCCACTTTAACCCGAATGCCTGGGTCAGATCAGGTTATGCCAATGCGCCTACCGGACCGAAGTTCGATACACTGCAGAAGTATCTGAACGATAACCTGGAAGGATTTATCTTCGCCAGGACCGACTGGGAGTATGTCAGCAACTGCTTCGTGATCTTCCCAAAGATCGGGTTCCACTTCATTTCGAGGGAAAAGGGACCGGGAAATGTCCTGGTGACCCAGTCCGGCTCGGATATTTGCGATACTGCCGTACAGGTGGATGAAACACAGGGACATGCAGGTGTCGAGTTCACGAACTGCCAGTTTATGTCCAGAATCGTTGTAGGACCGAAAAACAGGGGCCCGATTAAGTTCGCCAACTGCGGTTTCTGGCATATCAATACCACCGATAACCAGGCTGTGATAGAGGGGATAGGCACGGTTACATTTACGGCTGCGCATTTCTCCGGCTGGGCAAAGAAAGACCCTGAAGCAGCATGTATCCTGGTGAAAAGCGGTTCAGTGATCGTAAACGGATGCGAATTCCGCGATTACGGCAAGAAGCAGATCGAACTCGGACCTGATACCCTGTCCGCAGCGATCTTCGGCTCGCAATTCTGGGGCGGTCAGAAGATCACGAACAACGCGCCGGCTAAAGCAAGCGTCCAGATCGGTCTGAATATCGAGTTGAAGTAGTTAAAGTCTATACAAAGACATATTTACACGCCCGGCGCTTCGGAGAAACGAATGCCGGGCGTGTTTCTTTTATATCAAGACACCATTGACTCGATATTTATCTGACATGGATATCAGCAATCATTTGTTTCATCAGGATGCACTTGAGCGCATCATTTGCTTCGGATGCGACCTGTGCCGCAGGCTTGCCGTTGAGCGCGGCGTCTTCGTCTGTTATCTCGACTATCACCTGATTGTGAGCTATGACCGCGTTTTCAGATACTTTGATCTCTCGGATTTGCAGCCCTATGTCAAGAAGGCCGTTTATCCGTTCGGCAGCAGCTTTAGCGTTTGCCTCTTGCTTAAGTTTGCAAATGAATCTTTGACCAACTACTACATCATAAGTCGTTGTATTGCCATCACTGAGTGTGCATACGCGGGCTGAATTGGATGTCGTGACGGCCCGGCGGTTGATCTCGATGCCGCGTGCTTCAAGGTTGCATTTGACCGCTTCTACACGTTCCCAGGGACGCGGGTGGGTCTGGAGTATGCCCCAGTTAACGAGATCGGGGTGGTCCGCAAGCCGTTCAAGGAAGGTCAGCATCCCGACCGGGTTGTAACCGGCCTGGATAAGGTAGTCTATCGCTGTCAGATCCGCGTCGCGTTCCGCCTTCTGGCCAAAACCGCTGATTTTGCCGGTTTTGTAATACTGAGCGCCCATCATCACGTTGGACATATCCCTGGAGCGCATGTCGCCAAGGAGGCTCGCGACAAGGATGATAGCTGTTTTACCCTCTATGCGGGACTGCTCTTTGAGCAGGTAAACCATGTGGTGGTGCGCGGCGTGAGCTATTTCATGCGCCAGCACACCGGCTAGTTCGTAGTCGGTTTCGCAGGAGTCGATAAGTCCTTTATAGACATATATATGACCACCGGGGATGGAGAATGCGTTGATGTCTTCGCCATCGATTACCTTGAAGCTGTAATCGAAGTTGGAGAGAGTAGGGCATCCATAGCCAGCCGGGACCTCTTTGGCGTTCGCAGCAGCGGCGAGTTCTCTACCGATACGCTGTACGCGTGCTATCATCGCTGCATCTTTGACCAGAACGCAGTTTTTCTCGGTTTCTGATGCTGCTTCCTTGCCCATTGCTATCTCTTCCGCGCCAATGCTCGGGATGGGACCCGAAGCCCAGGCGGCACAGGCTAATGATATGAGTAAAGCAACCGTTATCGTGCAGATGATGGACCTGGACATACTTGTATACCCCCTCCTGGCAATGGATTTCTGACATAGCATATTTCGCTTCGTCTATAGAAAGTAGTTGCACTTGATGTGCCAGGTCCCCCCGCTTTTCTACCGGTTTATTAACAGGGAATTGTCGACAAATGTTGACATTACCGTCCAGATGAGCTAAAATTGAGCTCAGCAGTAGTCCCCAAAGTCAGACAAAGTCGTCTCTCTGCAGGCATGCAAGGAGAATTTAGCTATATGTCCACACGCGAGAGATATGGAAGAAATCCCTTGTCAGGGAGGGGACGATCCATGTCTAGTTTAACAATATATCTAGCCATACTTATGATGGGCTCCAACTTCTCGTCCACTGCTGTGGCGAAGGAGCCGGTGCATCAGGCAGTAAAGGTTCAGTCATCCGTGCAGCAGTCGTCTATGATGCAGCAATTGCCTGGCGTGCAGCAGCAGTCGTCTGATGTGCAGTTGACCGAAGAAGAACAGCGGTTTATCGACCTCACCAATTCTGAGCGGCTTCTCCGAGGCATGAACGCGCTGAAGTTCGATCCTCAGCTTGTGGAAGTTGCAAGAGAGCACAGCAAAGAGATGGCTGAAAAGAACTATTTCGACCATATATCTCCCACACCCGGTCTCAGGACGGCTGTAGACAGGTATCTTGCTGTGGTAAAACGGCGGCCGACATGGGCTCTCGTTGGGGAGAACCTGTTTTACTGTTCCATCGTGGATGTGAACAGGGGGCACACCTGCCTTATGGAAAGCAAATCGCACCGCGATAACATCCTCAATCCACGGTTTGAGCGGATGGGTGTCGGGGTTTACAAAGATAAGGATGGCCAGTTCTGGGTTACGGAGATGTTTCTCGCAATAGTCGATTGACGCTGGTAAAAAAAGCTGTTAGAATATGTTCAATGGGAGCAGACTGCATTAATTAATCAGGCTGCTCCCTTTTGGTATGCCTATGTTACTAGCAATCGATGTTGGAAATACAAATACGACGTTTGCCGTCTTCGATGGTGAGAATATAGAGGCGGATTGGCGTATCGGCACGGTCGCCCGGCGGACTGAAGATGAGTATCTAGTGCTTGTCTCGGAGCTTATGGAGCATGACAACCTGAAACCCGACATGATCGACGGTGTCATCGTATCCAGCGTAGTACCAGCCACAGTTTTTCCCCTTGTAAGGCTTGCCGCAAAGCTGTTTGGCATCAGCGACCCATTAGTGCTTAACGCAGACAATGCCGGTGTGGATGTTCACTACAATCCCAGGTCGGATGTCGGTGCGGACAGATTAGCCAACGCCGTCGCCGCTCACGCGCTGTACGGAGAGCCGGTAATAGTAGTCGATTTCGGGACTGCGACCACCTTCGATGTCGTTGGAGCAGACGGAGCATATCTCGGAGGAGCCATAGCCCCCGGAATTGAGACCTCACTCGAAGCTCTTGTGACCAAAGCCGCGCAGCTCAGGCGTGTCATGTACGTCAAGCCGCCCTCAGTTATTGGAAAGAGCACGATAGAAAGCCTGCAGTCGGGCGTCATCTACGGTTTCGCTGGTCAGGTGGACGGTATTGTGGAAAAGCTGCGCGAAGAGGTCGGAAAAAATGCCCGTGTTATCGCAACAGGTGGGCTTGCCGCATTGATCGCCTCCGAAAGCAGGACCATAGAGGGTGTTGACCCGCTTCTCACGCTGAACGGTCTCAGGTTGATCTACGAACGGAGATCGCGAGGCTGATTTAAGTGGAAGCTGCAAGACTCAGCGAAGTACCGGCGGCGCTTGTCATAGGCGGCGTCGTGATAGATCCTCCGATCATCCTCGCACCGATGGCAGGGATCACCAACCATGCATTCAGGGCGATGTGCAAGGAGGCTGGGAGCTGCGGGATGGTCACGACCGAGATGATCAGCGGGCATGCCTTGAAGTTCGGCCACAAGAGAACGAGGAAGATGCTCGATTGGACTGATGAGGAGCGTCCCGTATCGGCTCAGGTCTTCGGCTCGATCCCGGAGGTCGTGGCGGAAGGCGCGCAGATGCTCGCCGAGGCTGGAGCGGACATCATCGAGATCAATATGGGCTGTCCTGCGCCCAAAGTAGTCAGATCCGGCTCAGGTTCCGCGCTTCTCAAGGATTTGAAGAAGGCTGAGGAGATGATCTCGTCCACCATAAAAGCGGTAGATATTCCCGTTATGGTGAAGACCCGCAGCGGTTGGGATGAGAACACCGAAACGGCTGTGACGATCGCCAAAATGGTCGAGGCCAATGGCGGAGCAGGGATCACGGTACATGGCCGGACCGCCGTTCAAAAATTCACCGGAAGTGCCGACTGGGGCATCATAAGAAGGGTAAAGGAGTCCGTTTCGATCCCTGTCATCGGGAATGGCGACATCAAGGCGCCGGAAGACGTCCGGCGGATGTTTGACGAGACCGGCTGTGATGGTGTTATGATAGCCAGGGCGGCTGTCGGAAACCCATGGCTTTTTTCGAGAGCATATACGTATCTAATAAAGGGAGTTGTGCCTCCTGATGCGGGTTATCTTGCCCGGATCGATGCATCCAGAAGACATGCGAGGCTTCTGGTCAACGCTGTCGGCGAGCATCGCGGCAGCCAGGAGATGCGCGGGCACATAGCTCTCTATATTAAAGGAACGCCCGGCTCGGCAAAGATTCGAGCCAGGATCATGACCACAAAAAATTTGGAAGAAATAGAAGAAGTACTAGATGAAGCGAGTTGTCAGTGTGAGCCTGGGTTCGTCCCGGGGGGATAAAAAAGTAACCGCCAACCTTCTCGGAGAAGAAATTGAGATTTCCCGTGTGGGAACAAATGGCGATATGAAACATTTTGCGGAGTTGATGCGGGAGTATGATGGAAATGTCGATGCAATCGGGCTGGGCGGTATAGACAGGTACCTGGTCGCTGACAATAGAAAATATGTCGTAAGAGATGCCGAACGCCTTGCGAGATACGCCGTAAAGACTCCTGTGGTTGACGGAAGCGGGATCAAAAACACGCTTGAGCGCGAGACGATGGAATGGCTCCAGCGTGAGGGCATAATCGACTTTTCCACAAAAAATGTTCTTGTAGTCTCAGCAGTGGACCGTTTCGGCATGGGAGAGGTAATAGGAAAGCTTGCAAAAAAGGTCATATTCGGTGACCTTATGTTTGCTGTCGGCATACCGGTCCCGATAAAGAGCTGGGCAGGACTCAAACTTCTGGGCACGATCTTCCTGCCGCTCATCGTCCGGCTGCCGTTTAAATGGCTTTACCCCACCGGCGAAAAACAGGACAAGATAACGCCGAAATACGAGAAATATTTCAAATGGGCGGATATTATAGCCGGTGATTATAAGCTGATAGGCCGTTATATGCCCCCGCCGGAGTCCGGCGCACTAAAGGGAAAGACTGTTATTACAAATACTCTGACATCGGGCGATGTCGAGGACCTGAAAGAACGGGGAGTCGATACCCTCGTCACATCGACGAAGGAGTTCGACGGCCGCACGTTTGCGACGAATGTGGTCGAAGGCATAATTATCGCATTGTCGGGCAATCGTCCGGAAGATATGACGCCAGCCGATTACCTCGATATGTTGAAAAAGCTCGACTGGAAACCGACAGTCAGGAAACTGGGATAATAAATGGAAAAATTTGGATTTATCATTCATCCACTCGATGCAAAGCGGGATGTTGCAAGGAAATACCCGATTGCAAAGTATCTCCCTGAGAGTTGGATCGAATGGGGGATGGCCAGGAAAAAGCCCATGGAGGTCTCTCATATAACCGGAATTCGCTCGAAGACCGGGGTCGAGGCCGAAGGGTGGCTGGTCGGTTGTCCGCTTACGCCGAAGCAGATGCTGGAACTACCGGTGGATTTTGTCTACAGCAGGATTATCGGTGCGGCAAAGATCGCGCAGGAACTCGGCGCCAAGATTGTGGGTCTCGGCGCGTTTACATCGGTTGTTGGAGACGGTGGAAAGACTATAGCAGAGAATGTCGATATTGCCGTCACGACCGGAAACAGCTATACCATTGCGACAGCAATAGAGGGCGCGCTCAAAGCCGCTGCCTTAATGGATATCGACCCGGATAAGGCATCGGTCGCGGTAGTTGGAGCCGCCGGGGCTATCGGTCGAACATGCGCGGAGATAATGTCGCGCAGGACCGCGAGCCTGTCCCTCGTCGGGCGTTCGGAATCCCCTCTTCAGAACATGGCTGAGGAGCTTCGGCCAAAAAGCAAAGCGGAGATAATCGTCTCGACTGACGTGGAGAAAGGAATACGCGACGCGGATATAGTGATAGCCGTGTCGAGCGCGGTCGATGCGATAATACATCCTCAGCATATCAAGCCGGGAGCTGTTGTCTGCGATGTCGCGCGCCCCAGAGATGTTTCCAAGCGGGTCATAGAGGAACGCGATGATGTTCTGGTGATCGAAGGCGGTGTAATCGCGGTTCCCGGTGATGTGGATTTCCGGTTCAACTTCGGATTTCCGCCGAAGACTGCGTATGCCTGCATGTCCGAGACGATGATGCTGGCCCTAGACGGCTGTTACGAGAGCTTTACGCTCGGCAAAGAAGTAAGCGTCCGGCAGGTGGAAGAGATCTCAGCGATAGGCGCGAAACACGGGTTCGAGCTGGCCGGGTTCAGGAGCTTCGAGAGAGCCGTGACCGACGAGCAGATAGATACAACCAGAAAAGCCGCGAAGCGTAAACTCGCAGCGTCAAAGCTGTAGGTTAGGTTGCAAAAGAGATTAGGGTTTCGGTACAAGGTGTCCCGAAAAAATAGATTGTGGAAAGTGTGCTTCGGGACGAACAACAGCCCCGAAGCATAAAATGTAGTGGCCGTCCTCCGTGGCGGTCATCTACCCCGTGGACTCACTGGACCATGGGGAGGTCATCGGATCTGCAGGATCCGGTGACTGCTTAGGGAATGAGGGTATATTACAATGAAGGCAATCATCCTTGCTGTTGTCATCATTCTGCTTCCTTGTGTCATGTGGGCAGCTGAAATCTCCGTAGATGCCAACACACAAAAGACAGCTCCTTCTACAAACGAACTGCTAGATGAACGACTTGCAAAATGCATAACTTACACAGCTACTGGAAAGCGACTGCACACGGTATTGGAAGAAATCAGTGCACAGGCTGGCGTTATAGTCAACTGCGGAAGCAGTAAAGACGATTGGAAGGTGCGAGACCTGCCAATTGTCGTATGCGTAAAGGATTTGCCTCTGGAAAAGTTGCTCCGCGGAATTGCCGATTGCTGCCATCTGCAATTCACATCATCAAAAATCGAAGGTGTCAGGCGGTATAGAATATTACGGGGACCCGTACGCGAAAAGGCAATCACCGATTACCTGCTCAAACGTGATGGGTATCAAGATACCAGGACCAACTATGAATGGGACACCTTGGTAATGCTGGGTTCGATGTCGGATTGCGATATTAAAGTGGACCCATCTGAGTTCAAGAAAAAAAGCGGATCTGACTTCACACGGATAATGGATCTTGCCAGGATCATGGCTTCCTTACCCTCTGATGCGAAGCAGCGGATTCTCGCAGGGGAGCGCATTACGATAAAAGCACAGGACCTGCCTGCAAAACTGGCCACATCTCTGCGGAACTTTTACCGGGATGCATGGGATAAAGACCAGAAATCACAAGCAGGTATGACTAGCTTTGAACCGAAACCGGTCTCGGAATCGGACCTTCAGAACGTCAAGCTCACTTTTTCTGCAACTGAGGGCGAATACAAGTCTATTTCTAAAGTCCTGGGAACTTCGACCGGGATTTTTACCAATACGCTTGCGATTGGTATTCCTCTTGATGACCTGAGCAGAATAATCCCGAACTGTCCAAAACCACCTCAGCTTCCGCAGATGCCTAATTACGATTGTGCAAAAAGTATGATTTGTCTTGAAGACGCACGCAAGACGGGTGTAGAGCTGAAAAAGAGTATCAAGATAAAAAAGCCCGATGTCAAACGGGAAATTATTTTCTCCGACTGCGTTGCGGCAGTATCTGATACTTCGGGATACTCTATAATCTGCGAG
This sequence comes from Armatimonadota bacterium, assembly GCA_039680575.1. Classification (GTDB taxonomy): domain Bacteria; phylum Armatimonadota; class UBA5829; order UBA5829; family DTLH01; genus JBDKSP01. The sequence goes on along the minus strand of JBDKSP010000055.1, from coordinate 1,188 downwards.
GATTTTGCCAGTTACCAAAGCCAGGGGGCGGAAGATTTCGACATCTTCGATAGGAAGTATTCTCTTGATTATGTGCTATCAAACTTGAGTTCACATACTGATTGGATGATAGATAAGGACAGCAAAATGCTGGTCGGTATGGCAAAGTATTGGTGTGACAGGCATGGCCGTCTTGTTGCAGAAAGCTTAATTGAATATCTTTTATACAAGCTGAATACTGAAGGAGTGGAACTCGACGATGCCGTTGCAATCAAAGAGCAGCTTACATCGGGACAATATTCCGACTGGATTCAGGACAATCGAGAACTGAAGATGTTAGCCTGGTATTTGATGGCGGACAAAGAACCGTTCTGGAAGCTTTATAACTCACTTTCCGACTATGACAAGAACCGGGCGAATTCAATGAGTGGTTTACCACTGGCAGACTTTGACCCTTGGTATCTTACCAGCATCTTCAAGGAAAGCGCCGATGGTGAGAGAAAAGCCGTTAGGCGATCAAATAATCCATTGCGGGAAATACTCTGTGATGTTAAAGATAAGCCGGAAATGCAGGAGTGTCTCCGGGAATGGCTTCTGCAAACATATCCGGAGATTGCTGAGTCCGGTGTACAGGGCGCGGGAATCGATCTGGATCAGTTAGTAACCGAACTGAAGGAAGCGTTTCCCGGGATTACCAAAGATGCATTCACTATACCCACGGATCCAGCGGTCATCAGTACATTAACCTTACGCATACAGCAGATCAATCCAAAACCTTTGGTTAGTGCCAACGAGACTAAGAATGAAGCAGGGAATACTCATTGGGATAATGCTGAGAACGGAATCAGCAAACACCGATATAGAATGTCGATTGAAGGACCAGGAGTAAGCCTGGAAATAGCCGGACCGAACCTGAGTTTCCCTATCTATTCCCAAAAGCGAGAAGAAGAGATTCTGAAGAAATTGCAAAACAAAAATGAGACGCAGTAATAGTACCTTATTAAGCTGGAATGTATCTGTAACAGTTCAGCCTTGTGAAAATCATATCATCATCCCAAATAATCAACACAATCACGGTGATTTACATATTCGCTTCACTTGGCCATCTAAGTAGAAGACCCACCCATGGCTATCCCGGTAGCACTTCTCGAATAGAACAGCAGTATGCCGCCGTTCTTTTTCTGGAATATCCTGTAGATACCGTCCACT
>JBDKSP010000054.1:0-4963 GCA_039680575.1 Armatimonadota bacterium | reverse complement strand
GTTTGTACCCACGATTACTACTTCGACACTGATCCTCAAAGTACCTGTGTCGTAATTGTTAAATTACATGGCTATTTCATGTAACATACCCGCTCCTCTTCTGCTTCCTTAAAAACGATGCTCCTGTGATGAGCCAATCTGCGTTTGACAAGCGGTATGCCACATGGTAAACTCTAGGGGTTTAGGTAGGCATAACAGGATGACTTACCACAAGTCGAAAGGAGTTTCCACTTCAGATGCTCGTTACAGTAAAGGGCAAGAACGTGGAGGTGACGGACGCTCTCAAGCGTTATGCTGAGAAGAAAGTCCAGAAGCTCGAGAAGTACTTCAAAGATATAAAAGAGGCACAGATCACCCAGAGCGTTCAGAGAAACTGGCATATAGTTGAGGTCCAATTGGAGGGCGACGGAGTGCTTATCCGCGGAGAAGAGCGCTCCGATGATATGTACGCGTCCATAGACCTCGTAGTCGAGAAACTTGAGCGTCGCGTAAAGAAGTTCAAAGGCAAGCTCTTGGGCAAATCGACCGAAGAAGGTCCTAAAGGGAAAGAAGCACAGCGTGATCAGCTTGTTGCTGATGCCATCGGCATCGAGAATATCGATGCTGATACCGAAGAGCCGGAATTTACTCCGACTATCGTGCGTATGAAGCGCCATGCTTTCAAACCTATGAATCCTGATGAGGCTGCGAACCAGATGGAACTCCTCCATCATGACTTCTTTGTGTTCCTGAACTCGGACACGGAACTGCTCAACGTAGTTTACAAACGAAAAGATGGAAACTACGGCTTGATTGAGCCGGATATTTGATTTCAGAAAACAGGTGGAAGGGAACAGTGGGATTTTGGATTTCCATCGTTTCGAGATACCCTGTTCCGGAGCCTGTTTATCGAATTTCGATTTTGCATTAGAGACGTTTTGCCTGCGGGGGTGATTATCCTCGCGGGCTTTTCGTATGCAGTTGCCTCCTTTCCAGCGCAGTAAAGGCAGGCAGTAGGATTGTATCCTGATTACCTATCAGGACACTATAAGTTAACAAACGGAAGGAGGGCATACGCGGAGAAGAACCGCGTATCAAATTATTACTCATGCCACTCGTAACCAGTAAAGAGATGCTGCAGCGAGCCCAGTCCGAAGGCTATGCGGTCGGCGCGTTCAACGCGAACAATATGGAATGCGTTCAGGCTGTCATCGAGACAGCCGAAGAGGAGAAGTCTCCTGTTATCCTTCAGGTCAGCCAGGGCGCTATAGCCTACGCAGGTCTTGAGTTCGCAACAGGTCTCGTAAAGACCGCTGCGGAACTTGCCAGCGTTCCGGTAGTCCTTCACCTGGACCACGGCACGGACTTCCTGCAGAATGTCCGCTGCCTCCGCGCCGGATTCACAAGCCTTATGTTCGACGGCTCATCACTCCAGCTCGATGAGAACATCAAGACCACGCGCAAGATCACAGAGATCGCCCATGCGTGCGGTATCCCGGTCGAGTCAGAGCTTGGCAAGATTCCGAAGATCGAGGACAATCTGACCCAGCAGCAGGTCGTAGACCTCTTCGCCGACCCGGAGCAGGCAGAGAGATTCGTTGAGGAAACTCAGTGCGACTCACTCGCAGCAGCCATCGGCAGCGTTCATGGTATGAAGGAAAGCATCCAGCCGCTCAATATCGAGAGACTCGATGAGATCAAACGCCGCACCGGCGTTCCGATAGTCCTTCACGGCGCATCAGGTGTCCTTTGCACCAGGGGAGACGCTTCCGAGAGAGGTATCAAGCTCTCATCCTGTGAAGGAACCATCGAAGACGCGATCAAGCACGGCGTATCGAAGATCAACGTCGCAACCGAGCTCAGCATGGCGTTCCTCAGAGGTATGAAGGAAGCTTTCGAGCAGCGACCTGGCGAGAAGGATATGCGCAAGATCATGCTGCCCGGCAAGAACGCGGTCAAGGAAGTTGTACGCTACTACATCAAGCTCTTCGGATCGAACGGCAAGAGCGTAAGCACCTGCACAAGCGGTCTCACCACAAGCGAGATCAAATATCACGAGTAAGAAGTAGCTATACATATGAGGGATGGGGAAACTCATCCCTCATTTTGTTAAAACCCACTATTATGATCACAACAGTTACCATTAACCCCGCATTTGATAAAACTGTTTATGTCTACGGCCTCAAGGTCGGAGATACCAACCGCGTCGAAAAGACAGAGGTGGACACAGGAGGCAAAGGGATCAATGCCTCGCGGATGCTGGCCGAACTCGGAGCGGAAACGACAGCCCTGGGATTTGTCGGCGGGCGCACCGGAAGGTTCATTGAGACGGTCCTAAACGAAGACGGGATCAAGTCCGACTTTGTCCACACGAAAGCCGAGACACGCACCAATATCGCCATAGAAGACCTTGGATGCGTTCCCCCGACGACTATCAACGAAAAGGGCGGACCGATCACTCCTGAAGAACTGGAACACCTGAAAGAAAAGGTCAAACACTGGGCGAAAAAAAGCCGGATAATGGTCTTCGGCGGGAGCATTCCACTCGAAGTCGAACCTGCGATATACCACGACCTGACGCGCATCGCTCAAGCCGAAGGAGCCAGAGTAATCCTGGACGCGGATAATAAGGCGCTGGAACTCGGCATAGAAGCACATCCGATGATGATAAAGCCGAATGTAGACGAAGCCGAGCGGTTGTGCGGCAGAGAACTGAAAGATGTATCGGATGTCGCGGATGCGGCGATGAACCTGGTTAATAACCGGGGGCTGGAAATAGTCGTTGTATCGATGGGCAGTCGCGGCGTAGTAGCCGCAACACGCGGCGAAGTCTGGCAGGCGATACCACCGGAGGTCAAGGCGATCAGCACGGTGGGTTCCGGGGACTCGATGGTTGCCGGAATAGCTATCGCGCTTGCCGATGGAAAACCGCTTTCGGAAGGGCTTGCGCTTGGCACGGCAGCAGGCGCGGCTACCGCGATGAGCTCCGGTGTCGAAATGGGCAAGAAAGAAGACGTTGACCGGCTGCTGCCTAAGGTTGTTTTAAAGAGGATTTAGGGATGGAATTGGTGGAGAGTGTGCTTCGGGACGAACTGCGGTTCCGAAGCATAGGGTTTCTGTCCACCTACGGTGGACGCTTCGGCAGCAAGCAGTCCGAAGCAACTGAAGTTGGACTACCACAACGTCATTCCGAGCTTGACTCGGAATCCAGAAAAAGAATGGACCCTGAATCAAGTTCAGGGTGACGTGGCAGTTGTTCAGGATGACATCCTTACTGATAGCTTTTTCTGTTCCTTATTCCCAGTCATCTGTTACCTATACCATGGCACGTTTAAAAGTACGCGTAACCCCTAGAGGGTCGAAAGAAATGGTGATCGGCTGGCGTGAAGACACGCTGGTCGTCAAACTGACCGCTCCGCCCGTGGAAGGAGCGGCGAACCGCGCGTGCGTCGAATTCCTCGCAAAATCTCTCGGCGTAAAACGGTCTCAAGTCACCCTTGTTTCCGGCGAAAAGAGCCGCGACAAGCTCTTCGAGATAGACGGACTGGACGAGACCGAGATCAAATCGCTCATAAAATAGCGTTTTTAGCTTCAATTGATGACCCTTGAGAGCAAAGACAAAAACAAACAGTATAATTGACAAGCAACCAAGCTTCGGATATACTGCTGCTGAACTTCTATAGTAAAATGAGCCCCATTATAACTGTGACGCCCATAACTACACTCCGCCGGTAGAGATTGACAGCGGATACTATGTTTTTTATGACTACAACAGAACATTCAGGCCGTGGATGTCGAGAATGGAATGCTTCGGCGCTAAAACCGCACCCGAGGCATATAAGGAGTAGAATGAATGAAAAAGGTAGCAATGTTTTCGTTTTGTTTAGTTCTCATCTTATTGCATCAGTTGCTGATGGCAGAAGATAAACCCGCACGGGTCAAAGATAAGCCATCAATAACAGCTGAACAGGTGATGGACAAGGCTATTAAGGCGCTTGGTGGCAAAGAAGCTCTTCGAAAAGTAAAGAGCGCTATGTGCAAGGGTAATGGTGAAAAGGTCAGTTTGAGTTTTACAGAAAAGGACAAGACAAAGTGCTGCTGATATATAGAAATTCAGCAGGTGTAATCCCCATAGTTCAGTGCTGCAACGGAGATAAAGGTTGGTTAAAGACCATAACAACGGATGATATTTCTTTTGATGAAAAACATACCTTCACTGATGTGCGGGATCTTTCTGAACCTGAAATCGCATACTTAAAACTATATTGGCTAGGCAATTGGAATTGGCGGAATGTCTACAATAAAGTTAAGCTTATTGGGACCCAAAAAATTAATGGCAAAATGACCTATGCAATGAACCTTACACCAAAAGTTGGTAAGCCTTATACCATATATTACGATATGGAGACCTATCTGCCAATCCGAATCGATGTAGTCCTGCCACTCGGAGGCAATGAATTCGATGAGTCATCACAGATGCGGGAAGAAACCTCTATGTATCCATCAGACTGGCGAACTATAGAAGGCATCAAAATACCATTTGTTGTAACAATGAAAGATCTGTTAATTATTGAGAATAAAAAGAGTTGTTCGTCGAGAACCTTTCGTGTATCAGAGTTCAAAATCAACACCGAGATAGATGATAACAAGTTTAGCAAGCCAGAAGAAGATAGTTGTCCTTGAAATACTACGACGTAAAGGTCGTACAAAGCATACAACGTCAAGACCGTGGATGTCGAGAATGGACTGCTTCGGCGCAAAAACCGCGCGCCCGAAGCATAGAAAAGTGGATAACAAACAAAGAGTTCAGTTATTAGCTAAAGGGATCCGATATGGAAAATAAATCAGTAAATGAAGTATATTGATCTTTGCTCTACGTTGAGACGTTAAGCCAACGAAAGACGTATACATGCATGTTATGAGACATGCATCATTTTCAGACAGACAAAGAGTTCGTTACCTTGCTGCTGATTTGTTTGAAAAA
>JBDKSP010000053.1:0-15573 GCA_039680575.1 Armatimonadota bacterium | reverse complement strand
TATAAACAGTTCTCTGATGTAGCTTTATCTGTTGATTTTACACTTACACCTGAAACTCTTCCGGAAGATTTTCGGCAACAACCAATATATGACTGGCTGTTAATTAATCAGCCGAAAATCTATAGGTAGAAATCACGTTTGTCTGCCCCCGCGATGATGCGGGGGCGGAAATCATGATCAACTGAAACTCATTAAACGGAATTATGATGTTCTTGTGATCTTTGCTGCTGAGCTCTCGTGGTAACATGTAAAAGGAGCAGGCAGTAACCAAATGTCAATCCAAGCGTTATTCGTAAGGAGGAACCTGAGATGAAGAACACTATTTTAGTTGCAGTGGCGCTGGCGATAGGCGTGTGTGCATCACCGGTATGGAGCCAGGGGCCAGGCTCCGGTGGTCCGGGAGGAAGGGGCGGATCCGCTATGTCCTGCCCATTAATGGCGGTAATGCCTCCCCAGTCAGCATCGCTTGACCGCCTGTCTGAATCGCTTCAGCTCACTGAAGATCAGACATCGAAACTCAAAACGGTCCTGACAAAAAGCGAAGAGACTGTAAGTGCGCTTTCCAAGAAATCAACCGAGGCTTCAAAAGCGCTCAAAACAGCAGTGTTGGCTGAAGATTTCAGTGTTGAGAACGTAAAGGCTCTTGCAGAGAAAGCGGAGAAGGCTGAATCTGCCGTGGTCAGCGCGATCATAGATGAATGGGTGCAGATCAGGGCGATCCTTACCACGGATCAGGTCAAAACGCTGCAGGAGACTATGACTACTAGACAAGGTTCGGGACAGAGACCGTCTGGCCCCCCACCTGGTGCGGACGACTCTACACCACCGCCTGCACCGGAGCGGTAATCAGGAAAGTTAGCTGCGATACACCATGCAGCCGATCAGGTCAATTTCCCGACTAAGCCCCTGTAAGCATCCCTGCAGGGGCTTTTCCAATTCTAGAATCATGACATAGGCCGCGACAATACTTAAATTGAACTGCGATGCGGCTGTGACTGTTCAGGGAAACCGCCCTTGAGGTTATACCGTCAATATAAGTAGTAGCATCCTAAATCCTTCAATAGGAGGAATATGAAATGAAAAAAATAGTATTGGTAGCAGCAGTACTGGCGATAGTGATTTCCGCAGTGGCTGTCTGGAGCCAAAGCGGTCGTCGAGGCGGTCCCGGTGGTATGATGGCGAGTATGGCAGCATGTCCTCAGTCAGCGGTGATAACGCCGCAGGCGGGTATGATCGATCACATGTCCAAAACGCTTAAGCTTACTAAAACCCAGACGGCAAAACTGAAGAAAATTGCCGCGGATGGCGATAAGACCCTGCGTCCGCTCCGGTCGAGTGCCGCGAAGTCATCCAATGCGCTGCGTTCAGCAATGCTGGCGTCCAAATACAACTCTAAAAACGTCAAAATCATTGCGGCTAAGGCAGAGAAGGCTGAGGCCAAGATTGTGACTGCAAGTATCGACACCTGGACCAGGATGAGGTTGGTGCTGACGGCAAGCCAGTCGGCCAAACTGCAGAAAGCGATGAAAATGGACCAGCCTCCACAGGGACAGGGACCGGCTGGACCGCCTCCTGGTATGAACAGGTGATCAGTGAAAGGACTGCTTTCATGAAAGAGGATTTAGTGGCTCAATGCACAGCCAGTGTAATGGATGTGCATCGCCTGATCCTTAGTCTTACCGACTCTGGTGATTGCACACCAGCGGACATAAGCGCTGAATCGGCGGCGTATCTCAAGGAAAAACTGGAGATATTGACGCCCGGTGAGTGTGAAATGACTAATCTTGCGATGGAAATCCTGCGCATGGCGCTTGATACCTAAAGAGTTTTGGCGGTTGATGTATGAGTAAGCAATATCATTTCAGCCAAAACTCTATTGCCCAAAATTCTTTAGTGAGTTTCAGGCGTGAGTCACGCCTGAAACTCATCGGAAGGTTTTCGGCTATATACGATTGGTTGTAATAGAACAGCCGAAAATCTGTGATCAAGCAATTGCTTCGCTTATTTCGTCGAATATACTGGACATCAGGTCTTGTATATCACTGCTGGGCTTGTTGCTTTCATCCTGCTGTTGCGAGTACTCGTTGGCTGCTCCCTGAGCACCTCCCGCGGGGGGAGGCGGAGGCGGCGGGCCTTGAGGTTGGAGTTCAGATGCGTCGCCGCTTTCGGCAGCGCTTTCGAACTTATTTGCCATATCGGTCAGCATTTCAGCGTCTTTCCCGGTCTGGTCCTCTGCCGCGCTTTTAAGTTTGTCGGCTATGTCGGAGCAGACTTCTTTAAACTTTTCAGGGTCGGACTCTGCCAGTTCCTGAAGTTTACTGAACATTTCTGCCGGCCCCGATATGTCGAGAGAATCGGACCGGTCAAGGATGCTTGAAGCAGTTGTCGATGTCGAAGACGACACAGAACTGGTTTCTTGCGTCCCGTAGAGTTCGGTAAGGCTCGCTATGGAGCTGTTGCTTAATGCACTTACGCTCATGGATTTTCCTCCTGGAAAGGGTCACTTACTTGAATGAGTCAAGTATTGTGCCATGAAATATATCGACACAACACGTCAAAGACTTTAGTTAATTAGCAAAATACAAAGAAAAACATACGGAAACGCTGATTAAATGCCATAATTAGTGGAACAAAGAAATAGTTGCAATCGTCAAATAATAGGAAGGAGGCTGTCTATGTCAAATGATGTTATAGACCAATGCGCGGCAAAAGTAATGGAAACTTGCCATATGGTCCTGCAATCAATCGGAACAGAGATGAACAGGCGCACCCCTACAGCGCTGTCTATCCGCCAGGTAGCAGCGCTGATGACCATCAGAGATCAGCAGGGTACGTCGCTCTCCATTCTATCTGGACATATTGGCTGCACTATTTCGTCGGCATCGAAATTGCTGGATGGTTTGGTGGAACGCGGCTATGTTGTCCGCGCTACAGCCGAACATGATAGAAGAAAGTTGACGTTAGCGCTCACCGGCGAGGGTGAAGAGGCTTTAAACGTCATCAGTAATAGCAGTATGTCGCTTCTCAAAGAGAAACTATCGGTTTTTACGCCAAATGAGTGCTTGATGGTGAACCTTGTAATGGATCTCCTTCGTAAAGCGCTTTCGACTTGTCTTCTCAATCCTGTCGAGAAGCTGACAGAGAAGGAGGTATATAAGCTGTGAGGATAGCAAGGTTCTTATTTTGGCTTATTGCACTGCTTGCGGTATCCACTTTTTGCACTGCAGCGGAAGAAGTGCAGAAAAGCAAGCCGCTTTCACTAGAGGAGTGCATCGGAATTGCGATGAGCAGCAATGTAGATGTTCTGACCGCAAAAAACAACGTTACGGCAGCTAAAAACCGTTCCATCAGCGCAAAAAGCGACTATCTTCCGCAGATGTCGGTACAGAACAACGCTTTCACATGGGGTTCTGACGGGGTACTCAACAAGACGACCACAGGGACTGCCCTTACCGTGAGCCAGAATATATTCGACGGTGGGCTGCGTGAGACAAATGTGCAGTCGGCGAAGTATGGTATGACGCAGAATACAGCCAAGTTGACGCGTACTGTGCAGACTGTGGAGTATAACGTGAGTAAGGCTTATTATGAAGTCCTCCGCGCGCGGCATCTTGCCGGGGTGGCAGAGGCGAACGTGACTTACAACGAGGGTCTGCTTGACCAGGTGAAAGCCCGTGCCGAAGTGGGTGCGGCAGCAAAAGTAGATATCCTTCCCATAGAAGCACAGCTTGCAAGCGCGCGCGTAAGCCTCTTATCGGCTCAAAATACCGTCCGCACATCTACCATCCAACTGCAGAATGTCATGGGGCTCTCATCGCAGCCCGGGTTCGATGTAGCTGAGGTGGACGGGACACCGGCTGTTGAGTCAAAGCCTTTGGATGAATATATGACCACGGCGCTCACGGCTCGTCCGGATATTATGGAGAGCCAGGCGGCAATAGGATCGGCAAAGGCATCGGTCAAATCCGCAAAGATATCCCTTTATCCTCGTCCGACAATAACCGCTGAATATCAGCGAAAAGTGTCCGGCGGGTTCACGACGGGCGGTTCTCAAATGGTCGGCGGGATGGTATTCGATATTTTCAACGGCGGAGCCAATCGTGCCGCTTACAAAGAAGCCAAGATAAACCAGGCTAATGCGGAGTTGGAGGAAGAACAGGTGGGCAGAGACATCCGCTCGGATGTGGAAGAGGCCTATTATAATCTGACGAACGCCAAGGAGCGGGTAACCGCAAGTAACCTCAGCCTCAATGCTGCTGATAATAACTATCAGGCGCAGAAAGAAAGATATTCTCAAGGGTTGGGAACCACACTTGACTTGCTCAACGCCGAAGTGCAGGTTATAACCGCTCAGAGCGATGATGTTCAAGCCCGCTACGATTATTACATTGCCGTTGCCCAGATGGAGTATGCGGTAGGCAAGTAAGGAGGAGTATATGAAAGGTAAAAAGCCGCGCCGAAAATATTTGATAATAGCTGTGATCGCACTCCTGATTATCACTATTGTAATAGTGCATATGAAAAAATCAGGCAACAAGACAGTTATGCCTGAGACTACTGTTGTTGCACGAGGGACAGTGCTATCCAGTGTTTCGGGCAATGGAGTGCTGCAGCCGGTGACTACGGTGGAAGTCAAGTCGAACGTTGGCGGCCAGATAATGAAACTGGCGGTGGACGAAGGTGACTATGTCAAAGCCGGTCAGTTGATAGCCAAGATCGATCCTTCAGACTCAATATCGAGCCTGGAGCAGTCAAAAGCCGATTATTCGAGCTCGGAGGCGCAGGTAAACTCAGCCAAACAGGCGCTTTCCATGCAGCGCCTTCAGACAGTTGCGAACATAGCCAGCGCAGAGCAGGCGCTTGAGTCGAGCAGGCAGAAGTTACTGCAGGCGGAGCAGGAAGCGAAGGTCCAACCCAAGCTTACAAGAGAGTCGATAAACCAGGCCCAGAGTTCGCTGGAGTCGGCTATTGCCAGCTTGAAGCAAACGAAGTCGGCATCTGTCCCGCAGAAGCTGTCATCAGCTCAAGCCTCTTATGACGAGGCCAGGGCGTCATATAATAACGCGGAGAAGAGTCTTAAACGCCAGAAGGCCCTTTTGGAGAAGGGATTCGTCTCACAAAGCAACGTAGATGACGCCGAAGCGCAATATTCGCTTGCGAAAGCCCAGCTTGACAGCGCAAAAAGCAAATATGACACGATAAAGGAAGAGTCCGACCAGGATTTGAAGTCCGCTGAAGCCAAAGTAGCGCAGGCCAGATCAGCACTTGAGTCTGCCCGTGCCAATGGAGTACAGGATGACCTGAAACAGAGAGAAATGGCTTCCGCAAGGGCAGCTTTGAAACAATCATTAGCTGCACTTGCATCCACCCGCGCTGCAGCATATCAGGACCAGATGAAAAGCGAGTCAGTGCTTCAGGCTCAATCGCAGTTGAAGAAATCGAAAGCCGCATTGGAGAACGCGCAGACCCAGCTCGGCTATACGACTGTTGTTGCGCCAAGAGATGGTGTCGTAGTCAAGAAATATGTTGAGTCTGGTTCAATCATCACTGCTGGGCGGCAGGCCATGGCTGGAAGCGGATCAGGAGTCACTATCGTAGATATAGCTGATATAAGCAAGATGCAGGTCGTCGTGGATGTCGACGAGACAGATGTCGGAAAGATAACACTCGGCCAGGCTGTCGATGTCAGTGTCGATGCGTGTCCCGATGAGTTGTTCCAGGCAAAGGTCATCAGGATTGCGCCGGAAGCGGAGGTCAATTCCAATGTAACTACTGTCCCGGTAACGGTCGAGCTGGAGCAGGCGGATTCGCGGTTAAAGCCTGAGATGAACGCTGCCTGCGACTTCGTGATCGATCGAAAAGAGGATGTGTTGTTTGTGCCGGTAGAGGCAGTCACCGAGACGGATGCAGGTACAGAGGTTACAGTAATCGGACATGACGGAAAGACGCAGTCTGTTCGCAAAGTCGAGGTTGGACTGATGGGCAATGACAACTGCGAAATCGTGAGCGGTCTCAAAGAAGGCGAGAAAGTTGTTATACCTGAAGAGGAAACGACGACAAAGAGTAACTCCAGTAAAGGTCCTGGCGGCGGCGGACCACCACCAATGTAGGGGAGAATTACTATGATTCACGTAGAAGATCTCCATAAAACATACTATATGGGTGACATCGCGGTCCACGCCCTAAAGGGAGTATCGCTTGACGTCAAGCCAGGAGAGTTTGTGGCGATTATGGGTCCGTCCGGCTCCGGTAAATCGACATTCATGAATATCATTGGATGCCTCGATAAGCCTACCGAAGGTTCGTACATTCTCGACAAACAGGAAGTAGCCGGAATGAACGACGATCAGCTTGCTGCAGTTCGCAATCGCAAGATCGGGTTCGTTTTTCAGACATTCAACCTGATACCGAGGCGTCCGGCCTTGAAGCAGGTGATGCTTCCGATGCTCTACGACCCCGATGCTGCCGACACTGAGGCCAAGGCCAGGGCAGCACTGGAACGTGTAGGACTCGGCGATAGGATAGACCATAAGCCTAACGAGCTTTCAGGCGGACAGCAGCAGCGCGTAGCTATTGCGCGTGCTTTTGTCACCAACCCGGTTATCATATTGGGTGACGAGCCTACCGGCAACCTGGATACCAGGACAAGTGAAGAGATCATGGTGATATTCCAGGAGCTTCACGCCGAAGGCAAGACTGTTGTAATAGTCACTCACGAGGAAGACATCGCGAAGCATGCACAGCGCGTAATTCGCTTTAAAGATGGACACATCGTCTCCGATCAGAAGGTCGATCATCCGACAGGAGCGCGGGATGTACTGGCAAAGCTGCCGGTGGAGGAAGAGTCATGAACATTCTTGAGAGTATATCTGTCGCGCTGGAAGGCCTGGTCGCAAATAAAATGCGCTCAGCGCTCACTATGCTTGGTATTATCATCGGCGTATCCGCGGTTATCACTATGCTGGCTCTTGCGGGAGGCGCGAGCAGCCAGATGATGAGCCGGATCAAGCAGATGGGCACTAACGTGCTTATCGTCAGGTCAGGCCAGTCCAAGAGCGGAGCGGTCCGGGGCGGTTTCGGCAGCATGGATACACTTACGCTTGATGATGCGGATGCTGTTGTCGAAAAATGCTCTGCCATTGCAAAGGTAGCTCCAGAAGTGTCGGGATCGGCACAGGCCGAGTTTCGCAATAACAATACCAATACGACTATACTCGGCACTACTCCGGATTATCTTGATATACGCAACTATCACGTAAAGAAGGGGAGATTCTTCAGGATGCGGGATGTCAAGGCGATGAGAACGCTCGCGGTCATCGGTCCGACGACCGCGGAGACTCTTTTCGGGAAAATGTCCCCGGTCGGTAAGAAGATCAGTATAAAGGGTATCCGGTTCCAGGTGATAGGTGTGCTGGCCAGCAAGGGGACTGCAGGCGGGTTCGGCGATCCTGACGACCAGATAATGGTTCCGGTCACGACTGCAATGCAAAGGCTGTTCGGTCTGCAGTATATCCGCATGATCGATGCTCAGGCTGTTACTATGGCCCAGATGGACAAGGCAACCAGCCAGATCACAAAGCTTCTGCGTAAGCGTCACAGGCTGGCTGACAGCGCCGAGGACGACTTTGTCGTCCGTAACCAGGCAGAGATTATGGAGATGGCCAGTGAGACCTCGAAAATCTTATCTCTGCTTCTTGGCGGTATAGCGAGCGTCTCGCTTCTGGTCGGAGGCATAGGTGTTATGAACATCATGTTAGTCTCCGTTACCGAGCGGACCAGAGAAATCGGCATAAGAAAAGCTCTTGGAGCACGAAATAGGGATATTCAACTGCAGTTTCTGGTCGAAGCCCTTGTGCTTTCGATGGCAGGCGGAGTGATAGGAATACTGCTCGGAATGGTCGGATCGTCGATCATCAGCAGCATTTCGACATCATTCAAAGCGACTGTTTCGCTTGGGTCTATTCTCTTGTCATTCGGCTTCTCTGCGTTTGTAGGAGTTTTCTTCGGCTATTATCCGGCTCGTGCCGCATCACAGTTGGATCCTATAGAAGCGCTGCGTTATGAATAAAACGAAAGGAAAAACTGCAATGAAACGCGCTTTAGCTTGTATTATCGTGTTGATTGTTCTTGTAGGTGGATACTTTGCGTACACATACAGTTCCGAAACGGTAAAGAGTTCTACATCAACCGCTCCACATGGATCTGCAGCTTCCGGCGGGCAGATGATGAGCGGATCTTCGGGTGCAGGCCGGTTTGAAGAGTTACAGAAAGAGCATAAATATGCGTTCCAGTTGCTTAAGATGCTCAATAACGTCAGGCGTCTGGAAGAGAGCGGCAAAGAGCCGCTCACAAAGAATCAGGCAAAGGCTGTCCTTGTGATAGTTCAGCCCTTGCGTAAGAAGGAGTCTCTGGATGAGACAAGCGCAAATGAAGCTATCAAGGCATTGCAGGCCGTAATAACGGATAAACAGCGTGCCGTAATCAGCGCACTTCCTGCAGAGAAGCAGTTCCGGCAAGGCGGCCCGCCTCCAGGAGCAGCAGTAGGAGGAAAACGTCCTTCCAGTCCTCCGTCTGGTGGAGCAGGTGGTCCGGGTGGTATGAAGAACTTCAACCCGCTCAATCAACCGGCGGGTGGACCTCCGGGAATGAAGGGGCAAAGACGCGAAGGGCTCGAAAAGCTGTTCGATGACTTGAAGAAGAAAAGCGAAGCAGTTAAGTAGCTTTCAGGTGATGATGTAACAGTATTACGAGCATATAACCGGTCCCTGATGCTGCTGCATCTTTTGATTATACGCTTGCACCAGAAACTCAGTAGATACAGAAACGGCCTCTCGCTCTTAAGGGCGAGGGGCCGTATGTATTTATATTATTTGGGGATGATCTACTCCAGATAATCCCGCAGCTTCCTGCTTCGGTTCGGATGGCGCAGCTTCTTCAAGGCCTTTGCCTCGATCTGCCTGATGCGCTCCCTCGTCACTTTGAAATGCCGCCCGACCTCTTCAAGTGTCCGCGAATATCCATCATCCAACCCGAAGCGCATCTTCAGAACATCACGCTCTCTCGGCGTCAGGTTGTTCAGCACCTCTTCTATCTTCTCACGAAGGATCATATTGGACGCAGCCTCCGCTGGGGAGATCGCTTCCTGGTCCTCGATAAAGTCAGCCAAGTGGCTGTCCTCTTCCTCCCCGATAGGGGTTTCGAGTGACAGCGGTTCCGGGGCGATTCGGATGATTTCGCTCACCCGGTCGGTCGGAAGTCCCATCTCTCTTCCTAGTTCCTCGATCGTAGGCTCTCTTCCGAGGTCCTGCAAAAGCTGTCCTGAGGTCTTGATCAGCCTGTTGATCGTTTCGACCATATGCACAGGTATTCTGATCGTGCGTCCCTGGTCCGCGATTGCACGTGTAATAGCCTGCCTGATCCACCAGGTAGCGTACGTGCTGAATTTGTAACCTTTCCGGTAGTCGAACTTTTCGACCGCTCGTATAAGGCCTATATTACCCTCCTGGATAAGGTCCGGGAAGGACATTCCTCTACCACTGTAGCGTTTGGCAATGCTTACGACCAACCGAAGATTCGCTTCGGTCAGAGTCGCTTTGGCTTCTTCGTCACCAGCTTCTATTCGCTTTGCAAGAGATACCTCCTTCTCGGTCGTGAGAAGAGGTGTCTTGCCTATCTCTCGAAGCCACATTCGAACAGAGTCATCAAGAGGCATACCTTCCATTGCGGAGAGGTCCTCTACAGCCTCTGCCTCATGATGAGCGTCATCTGCTCCGCCGGCACCTTCTACCAACGCAGGGAATTCTTTAGCTTTCTCTACGACTCGAATTCCCTCATCGGCGAATGTCTGAAGAAGGTCGTCATATTGCTCCGCATCCAGTTCCTCTTGATGGCTGAGGGTATCCGTTATCTCTTCGTAAGTTAAGACTCCCTTACGTTTTCCTTCATCTATGAGCGTCTGTATATCTGCGCTACCCTTCAACTGGTCCACAGCCACTAAACTCAACTCCCTTCAACACTTTTGGAGGCAATTTTACAATTATAATATTTAATACTCATACACTAATTGTGCAATTCTTGTACCAACTGCCAATATTCTGCAAATTCGCTATCGGTACGCTTAATATCCCCTCGCTCAAATCTCTCAGCGAGGGTCCTGAAGCGTTTTTCCAACTCTTTTTTATGATATATTTTAATCGTACTTATAAGGTCCTCGATCGGTGTGCCCGACGCTTCGGACCCAGTGACGAGCAGTTCGTTTAAAAGCTGCTCTCCGGGCGTTGCTGCAAGTCTTGCAGCAAGTGAATCTATATTAAGTGTTCCACTGCCGTTCAATTCTTCCTGCATGGCCGCTGCAACGGCCTTTACATCATCGCTCAGTAACTTGTCTGGTGGAATCTGGGAAAATACATCTGCTGCGCCCAGTCCATGACATAATATATTACCCAAAAGCTCTCTTTCTGCTTTTCTGACAGCTTTTCCTTCTTCTGAGATCAAATTAACCCTCGGAGGTATCCTTTTTTTCTCAGAAGACGATGATTTCGTCGCAATACGGGCTCGCCTGGCCTCGATCTCCTGCCGTATATGTACCTCTGCCGGTACCGTGCCGCTCCTGAAATTCGGATGATACGGCGCAAGGAGAGCTATCAACCGTTCTCTTTCGACCTGTCTTGTCACTTCCGCAACAACAGGTATTGCTTCCTTTAGAAGCGCCAACTGGCCGGCACGAGTGCCGGTATCATGCTTTGCAGCAATAATCTTTAGTCTGTAATCCGGGACCGGTATGGCGCTTTCCACCAACTCAGAGAATACTGCCCTGTCTCCGCGGCGGATCAAGCTGTCCGGGTCTTCTCCCGTAGGCAATGGAGCCGCTTTGACTTCGAACTCCGCCTCCTCGAACATCGGCGCGCTTCTCATCGCAGCTGACATACCGGCGGAATCGGAGTCGAATGCCAGAACAGCCGTCTTCGTATATCGAGACAATACGTTTACGTGTTCGGGAGTGAGGGCGGTTCCCAATGTAGCGACTACATTCGTAAATCCCGCGGCATGCGCGGTGAGAGCGTCCATATAGCCCTCTACAAGTATCACACAGCCCTGGTCAATAATCGGTTTCCTGGCAAAGCTCAGCGCATAGAGCGTCCGGTTTTTGATAAATACCGGTGTCTCAGGCGAATTGATATACTTCGCCTCGCTGCCTCCAAGATCACGTCCGCCGAACCCGACTACCCTGTTCTGGATGTCGAATATAGGAAATATCAGCCGGTTGCGGAACCGGTCATAGTAGCCCTGACCCGATTCCCGAGCAATAAGCAAGCCTGCTTTGGCTCCGTCTGCAAGCTTTACTTTCTGGGTTCTGAGATAGTCCGCCAGCATGCTCCACTCCGGCGCAGCGAACCCTATTTTGAATTGTTCTACAGCGTCGGGTGATATACCTCTTTTTTGTATATAGTCCCGCGCTACTTTACTGTGCTCGAGTGTCTTGCGAAAATAAACGGTCGCCAGATTGTTGATGTGAAATACGACATCACGTTCTCCTGCCGACCGTATATCATTTGCCGAGTGCGTTATTTCGACACCTACTTTGGCAGCCAGTTGCTCGACTGCTTCGGGGAATGTCAATCCCTCAATACGCATTAAAAAAGAAAACACGTCGCCATTTGCACCGCATCCGAAACACATCCATCTCTGGGTATCACGGTTGACTACAAATGACGGCGTCTTTTCCGAATGAAACGGGCAAGCGCCTTTAAGGTTCTTCCCGCTTCGTTTCAATGCGACATAGGGAGATATAATCTCGACGATATCGCATCTTGACCGAATATCCTCCAGCGGGTAGCGGGAAGAAACCAATATTAGCTCACCTCATTATGATAAACCTGTGGATACTGCCGTATTAGGGCAGTATAAATATTAGCTCAGCTTCACTCGTCATCCGGATTGAAAGCAATGGTAATACCTACAAGTTTCTTCTCGAGAAAGATGAATACACACCTGTGCTTGTCAGTATATTTAGCTATCAGAAAACGTCCGAGTGTTTGTTGCTTTTCAGGATAACCGTACTTAAAGATAACATCCTTATAATAACTGCCGATCTTAATGCCCTTGGATGTTTTTGAAAGCGCGAACGGCTGATCGCCGCCGACTGTTATCTGGATTATGCGTCCGCTCTCGGAAATCATGAACTCCAGTGTCGTACCGCTCTGCAGATCGTAGGTCCAAGTGACCGTACCCTCAGCGGGTTGGTTCTGCTGCGTGCCGTTGTTAGTCCCGGTAGCTCCGGTAGCACCCGGCGTATCAATGCCAGGAAGAAGAGCATAACCGCCCATCATTCCGCTGGAATATTGTCCTAACTGGCCGATTGGTCCTGCCTGCTGTGAACCTGGCTGACCGGGCATATAGTTACCGGCAGGCTGGCCTTGCTGCCCATCCGCGGTAGCGGGCGGTGGAGTTGTGATTCTGGTGGGATTACCATATTTTTTTAATACTGTTTCCGCGCGGGAACCGAGTCTAATTCCAGCTAGGGTCCTTTCAACCGCGAGCGCTGAAATACTCGCGCCAAAAACAAGAACGAAAACCAAGAGGGTACTTATCACCCTTCTAGATGTCAGCATCAGGCACTGCTCCTTTGCTACAAATTGCAATCGATTACAATTTCCACGTTTTACAGTGGAATTCCTTCTCCCGAACCCCAAAGTTTTCACCTCCTGGGACAAAAAACCTATGCAGGCCTGCGCCCCGTAATAATAGACGACCAAAGCTGCTGCAATGTTCACGTAAAGGAACGAAATTGCCCCGTAGAGGCTGAAATAACCTGCGGGAAAGCTGCTTTTATATAACTAAGTAACATCCTGTCTTAATAGCAGGCCAGCTTGACGTAGTGGCCGGTCTCCGTGCCGGCCATCGGCTCTGCAAGAGCCGGACTCTACCATAGCTGCTACTAGAAACGGAGACTACTTAGAACTTCAGATTAAGCCGGATTACGATCAGTCCGAAAACGAAGACCACTGCAACCATATTAAGATATTCGTGATTGGCGACTATCCGAGACCACTGCAGCCTTTGGGTAGCGGCTTTTGGATACGGAGTAAGCCTGGGTAAGAACCTTCGGACTTCCTTGCAGTAATTGATGTAATCCTCGCCGAATATCCCTCTCAGCCTGTCTTCTTCTCGGCCAACCCGGCTGTATACATACAGCGCAAAGAGGACGATATACCCGACCACAAGGGTAGGGATGTTCATTATCTGAGTGTTCGTCCACCATGCCTGCTGGATCATTATGATAAAGCCGAGCAGCACAAAAAACCGGCCAAAATACATGGGATTTCTGATGTAGGAGTAAGGACCGGATGTTGCAAGCGCTTTATCCTTCCTTAAATGAGATGCAGCCCATAACTGCATCAGTTCTCCAAAAAATGTCACGACCATCCCAACCCAAAGCCAGTCAGTCTTTCGGTTTATGAGATAAACGCCCACGGCTACGAACAGAATCATCAGCGGTACTCTCCACCACTGGAGTAAAGACCTTGATTTAACTATCCAACTAGCTTCAGTTGCCATTATTTTTGATTCTTGCCCCTATATATTTAGTCATTGTTACCGTTGTTCCGGTCTCGTCGAAGGTGTAATCGACACTATCCATCGACGCTCTCATGAAATAAATGCCCATCCCGCCTTCACGTGGGTTGCATGGATCGGGAATCGGAACGGCATCCGGGTCGAACTTATCCCCAGGATAGCGGACCCTGATTACCAGTTTCTCCTCATCACCAGTGCAATTGACGCTAAGCCGGTCGCTTTCTCCACCATTACACCCATGCCTGATAGCATTCGAGACAGCCTCTCCTACCGCAAGCCTGATATCATCGATCTGGTATCGAGAAAACGGCATCGACTCTGCAAGTTCGGTCACGCGCTGCCGAATCAACCCGTTCTTATCAGCCGGAAGCGGAATGCTGAACTTGACCTGCTGCCAAAGCCCGCTTACACAGGGCTTTCGCTCTGGTCTCGGGCTATCATATACATGCTCTATATTCAGTAAATCGGCAAAGCCGGATATCTGAAGCGCATGTACGGTCTGCTGCGTTGCGGAGCGCAAAACAAGCTCACCGCCTGCAGCCCTCAGCTTTTGAGCCCAGCGTATGATTGTGCCGATCCCGCTCGAATCTATGAAATCGACCGAGCTGCAGTCCATTGCTATGCGAGTCAGGCCATCGTGCAGAAGACCTTCGATAGCTTCCTTTATGCTATCCGTGGACTCGTAATTGACTTCGCCGGTCAACGTCACAAGCGGCGGTTGGCCTGGTTGAACTGTTACAATACAATTGGCCAGTGCTAACATGCTACATACCCAACTAAGTTTAGCATGGCCATGTCAGCTCGTCAAGAATGGAGTTCAAAATGAAAATATCAAGGATGTGATTTGCCGGTTGTTCGTGGGTATTATACATCCTGAGCAGGTTAACCCCTCAGCCTGCAGGATCGGAGGCAGAATGAACTACAGACGACTAGGAGAAGCCGGGCTGAAAGTCTCGGAGATATCGCTCGGGAACTGGCTGACATCGGGCGGGACACTGGATGAAGATGCGGCTCATGCCATTTGTGAGCGAGCCTGGGAACTCGGAATCAACTTCTACGATACAGCGGATGTATATGCGCATGGCCGCGCTGAGGAAATACTGGGATCATGGCTCAAAACTAAACCCCGTGAGCAGGTAGTGGTCGCGACGAAGTGCCGGGGCTGGATGTGGGAAGGACCAAATGGCGAAGGTCTGAGCAAAAAGCACATCATGGAATCCGTAAACCTCAGTCTGAAGAGGCTTGGGACGGACTATATCGATCTCTACCAGTTTCATTGGCCGGATGAAGAAACCCCCATGGAGGAATCTCTTGAGGCTATGAATATACTGATGATCCAGGGCAAGGTCCTGTACGCCGGGTGCTCGAACTACAGAGACAATGAGCTGGACGATGCGCTCGATGTGTCTGATGCGCTCGGTCTGCCGAGGTTTGCTTCGCTTCAGTCACGTTACAATATGTTCCAGCGGGATATAGAGTTTGGGCTGATACCCCACTGCGCAGAAGAGGGTATCGGTATCATTGTATGGAGTCCTCTGGAGCAGGGACTGCTTTCCGAAAAGTATCTGTCCGGTGAAGCGCCTCCCGGATCGAGGCTTTACGGTACGGAGGAAGGCCGCCGCTGGCTCAACCCGGCTAATGTTAAGGCGCTCCAGTTACTTGCCGACGTTGCTCATTCAAAGAAAGCGACTTTGTCCCAGCTTGCGCTTGCCTGGGTGCTCAGCCATCGTGAAATCACTTCCTGTATCACGGGAGCGACCGGAATAGAGCAGATAGAAGAAAATGCCGCCGCATCCGACTTAGGTATATCCGAAGAGGAGTTCCTGCAGATCGAGAAGATACTGCAGGACCGCGAACGCGCAGTCGTAGATTACTAGTGGGTCAATTGTCATGTAGTGCGCCATTCTACGTAGTCTTCCGTAGAGTCTGAACGCTATGTAGCGGTCGGATGGTGCAGGCTCCCGAGCCGCCCACGGCGTGCCGCCTCTCTTTGGCACG
>JBDKSP010000052.1:0-3744 GCA_039680575.1 Armatimonadota bacterium | reverse complement strand
CAGAGCCATCTTAAAGTCAATCACTTTTTTGTCCCCTCGGCATAAATAAGCCCAGAGCAATCTACCGCCCCGGGCGACTCACTTATAATACTACTCCCCACACCCCTTGTCAAGCGCTATTTCACATTATTGCTGAAAATATCAGCGGAATATTGACAGCAGGTAGATAATAAGAGAGAATATAAATATATAAGCAGGAGCTGATATACTATGGACTCAGTAGAAGTATTCAGGGCGCTTGGTGATCCAGTCAGGCTGAAAATCGTGCAAATGGTTGCAGATGCAGGCGAACTCTGCGTGTGCCATATAGTCGAAAGGCTGAATATGACACAACCGGCAGTCTCACATCATCTTACGCGGCTAAGGTATTCTGGATTGCTGAAAACCAGAAAAGAAGGACAGTGGGTGTACTACTCATTGGACATATCTATCCTTGAGCAACTTGGTACCGTGTTGACTGATTTAGTGCAAGCTGCCAAGTCTGCATCAAATCAAAGTATATACTGTCGGGCTGATTAGTAATCTTTACAGGAGATGTGATATGAGAAAAGTGGTTTTCGTTTGTGTTCACAACTCAGGCAGGAGTCAGATGGCTGAGGCATTCACCAAAAGGCTCGGCGGAGAGAAAATCATCGCCGAATCAGCCGGAACAGAACCCGCGGATGCGCTGAACCCGATTGTTGTAGAGGCAATGAATGAAATCGGTTATAACATGAGCGGTCATTACCCGAAGATCCTGACACTGGAGATGGTCCAGTCGGCTGACAGAATGATCACCATGGGCTGCGGAGTAGAGGAAGGAACCTGTCCCGCAGCGTTCATTCCGACGGAAGACTGGGGGCTTGTTGACCCGAAAGATCAGCCTATCGAGAAGGTCAGAGAGATTAGAGACGAGATAAAAAGGCGCGTCGAAGCGCTTATAAAGGATATGCCTTAAGGACTGGAGGTTTTATCGTTGTCAGATAGTATAAGTGGAAAACTGTCCTTTCTCGACAGATACCTTACTGTATGGATATTTCTTGCTATGGCGTTGGGCGTGACGACTGGACTTGTTCCCGGCGCGGTCAAGATAATCAGCAGTTACAATGTTGGCACTACAAGCATCCCGATTGCAATCGGGCTTATTCTCATGATGTATCCTCCGCTTGCAAAAGTGAGATACGAAGAGATGGGCAGGGTCTTTCGGGACTGGAAAGTGCTTACCCTTTCGCTCGTGCAAAACTGGATAATAGGCCCGGCTCTCATGTTTACACTCGCGATCATATTCCTGCGCGGCCAGCCGGAATACATGGTTGGGTTGATAATGATAGGGCTCGCCAGATGCATCGCGATGGTCATAGTCTGGAATGAACTCGCGGACGGTGACTCTGAGTATGCCGCCGGGCTGGTTGCCTTTAACTCGGTATTTCAGGTCTTTTTCTATTCCATATACGCATATATCTTTATTGCAGTCCTTCCCACCTGGTTCGGTTTGGAGGGAGTGGCGGTCAAGGTTACGATCAGCGAAATAGCCAAGAGCGTTTTCATATATCTCGGTATTCCATTCCTCGCAGGGATGATAACGCGGTTCGGCATGATTAAATTCAAAGGCTGTGTATGGTATGAGAAGCAGTTTATTCCAAGAATAAGCCCGATAACGCTTATCGCGCTGCTCTTTACGATCATTGTGATGTTTTCTCTCAAAGGAAAGAACATAGTAGAGCTGCCTTTGGATGTTCTGAAAATCGCGGTACCGCTTCTTATCTATTTTGTGGTTATGTTCTTCGTGTCGTTCTTTATGGGCAGGCAGATAGGCGCAGGCTATGCAAAATCTACGACGCTTTCATTTACTGCGGCGAGTAATAACTTCGAGCTGGCTATTGCAGTTGCTGTTGCGGTGTTTACAATTCACTCGAAGGTTGCATTTGCCGCCGTTATAGGCCCGCTTGTCGAGGTTCCGGTAATGATAGGTCTTGTAAACGTTGCGCTTTATTTCAGGAGGCGGTATTTTGCTGTTTCCGAGCAAATTGATAATCAAACAGAGGTGAAAATAAATGTCTGACAGGTGTTGTTGCGGCTCAAACGGGCTTAATGCCGGTGATTCTATCAAAAAAGCAGTAAAAGAGAAGTATGGACAGGTTGCGGTAGGCGCAGCCAATGGTTCTGCCGGATGCTGCGGTTCCGGCACGGATAAGGATGCGATTACACGCGACCTCTACTCCGAAGCTGAAACAGCAGGAATCCCTGTAGAGGCTTTACTTGCCTCGATGGGGTGCGCAAATCCGGTGGCGCTTGCCGAGCTTAATCCTGGAGAAGTCGTTCTCGATCTTGGAAGCGGCGGCGGTATAGATGTTCTGATCTCTGCGAAGCGCGTCGGACCCACTGGTAAGGCTTACGGGCTCGATATGACCGATGAAATGCTGGAACTTGCGCGCAAAAACCGGCAGGAAGCCGGTATCCAGAATGTGGAGTTCCTGAAAGGTGAAATCGAGGATGTTCCGCTTCTCGATAAATCAATCGATGTCATCATAAGCAACTGTGTGATAAACCTCTCGACCGATAAAGACAAAGTGCTCTCTGAGGCATTTCGTGTTCTTCGTCCCGGCGGCAGGTTCGCGGTCGCGGATATTGTGCTCACGAAGCCGATCCCGCAAGCCCTAAAAGGACATTTTGAACTCTGGAGCGGATGTATTGCAGGCGCTCTTCTTATAGACGATTACAAAAATAAGCTCGCTGCGGCCGGTTTTGGTGGAATCGACATCGAAACGGTCAGAACCTACTCCACGGATGATGTATTCGATATGCTGCCGGACGACCTCAAAGCCAAACTCCCGCTGGACAGTGCGGCGGAGCTCGCAAGTTCTTTCGTGAGCGCGTTTGTCAGGGCGAGCAAACCTAAATCTTGCTGCTGCTGCGGTTAACTGCCGGATTTCATTGTTAAAATAAGAGAATTAGCCCGTCTGATATATGATAGTGGTATACTAGCTCATGAAGAGAATATCAATCAGATGGGCTTTTGCAAATTTTATATCGATGCAATAAACCCAGCATTTCAGTTTAAGGGGAGTTGAGCATGCGTTCTTACAGGTGGAAGTTTACCTCGTATACGCTGATATTTTCAGCGATCATTGCTGTTTTCGGTATTCCTGCTTATGCTGCTGACAGGAATGCTGCACTTCTAAGGTCCGGGCTGGAGGGATATGACTCCGCACTGGTGGATTCTCTTTCAAAAGAGCTTTCATCCGCAGGGTATACAGTCCAGGAGATCGGCCTCGATAGCCTGTGTGACACGAAATTGCCGTCCAAAGGCTTTGATCTGCTGGTGATTCCCGACTCAGGTTCATTACCCGCTGAATCTATGGGTGTTATCCGCGAATATCTCAAGTTGGGAAAAGACATTATCGTCCTTAATGCTCCTGCCTGGCGGGATAGCATGTTCCACCAGGATGGGAAGATAACACCGCTCTATAAGCAGATGATCGATAAAAGAGATGACTTGGCGCTTGAGATAATAACCCCGCCATATAAATTCTTCGACTGCAAAGATGTAAGCAAGCTCTATGTGAGAAAAGACCAGGTCATAGTACCTGTTCAGGATATTCCCAATGCCTCTGGTGTTAGGTCGGTCCAGCCGAGGTCGTCAGGAGGAGGATTCGACAAGGGGCGCTCCTGGCGATGGATTCCACTTATTGAAGCCAAAACAGCAAAGGGAGAGTGGCGAGGAGTCCCTGCTGCAATGATGATACATACGGATGGGCCATATAA
>JBDKSP010000051.1:0-17156 GCA_039680575.1 Armatimonadota bacterium | reverse complement strand
GCGGCTCTTTCTAGATAGACAGATGCTTTAATAAAGCATCATGAGTAGTTAGTTGGTCCTCTTCAGCATGAATCCGCTGAATGCATAAGAGATTCCACTGTTGCTGCCATCGCCGCCAGTTGAGGCTCTTACGGTGAATGTGCCGTCTGCTGATGGCTGGATGCCAGTCCACTTGGCTACGTAGCCTGTCATGCTATCGTAATCATTCATACCCGTGTTGAACTCAGTGTATGAACCATCCGTGCTTATTACGGCTGAGCTGGAGCTGGCATTAGTGAAGGCCAGAACTCCCGAGATGGCAAACCTGGTGATGGAATCACCGGTCATGTCATTTCCGTTTGCTGAGGTTGCGAACTCATATGTCCCCGTAGGGTCCAGTCCACTGAATGTAAGGTCTACATATGTACTGGTTGTCGGGCATTTGATGTATCCGGTGAAGTCCACAATACCGCCGAAGACGCCGGTTGCATCTGTGCCTGTTCCGCAGTTGGCTCCTCCGGTAGCGCTCCATGTCGTGCCGGACTCAGTGAGTGTCGCTGTGACGGTGAATGACGCTCCTGTTGTATACTCTTTCAGGTATCCACTCGTCGAACCACTGAAACCGCTGCCTGCTCCGTAGGTAGTGATGTTGGTGTTTATCTGACCTTCTGACCAAGAGCAGTCGTTGTATGCCAGGAAGGTCGACGGTATTTCGTCGAGCTTACCCTTTACAGCAGGAAGAACAACGTCATTTATCTTCTTTACTGTAAGCGGGCTTATGACAGTCTTGAACTTACCTACTACACTGTCAGTTACACCCCAGGCCGGGTCTAGTTCAACGAAGATTCCCTTGTTGGCTCCGTCTCCCACGATACCGCTTCCGTCATCGAGGAAGTAACCGTCTACCTTATTCTCAGTGTTCATGTGGACGCCGGTTACTGTCCCAGCAACCTTGACAAGCATTCCCTGTGCAGCAGCTCCGACCTTGTCGAGTTCTCCTGCAACCTTGCCTGTTACTGCTACAGCTTTGGGTACTGTCACATTAGCATCATCACTGAATGTAGCTTCTAGCGGCTTGATGGCTACTTCTTTGTCAGCCTTGACTATGCTTCCTGCTATGAACGCAACCTTACCTACTGCCGGTTTGGAGGTGGAGATCACCTTCATACCCGCGGAGCGGTCTGTGTTCTCTACGAAGAAGTAGTTGTCATAGCTTGCTGTTACCACTGCACCTGAGAAGCTCACCGTCGAACCATCGGCAGCAGCTCTTGCGCCGGCAAGTGTTGTCGGTGTAACAGGTATTGTTGCTCCTGCTTTTATCTCATCGTAGTAGCCAATGGTTGAGGCAGTCATATCGGCCCTGTATCCATTCAGATAGATATAAGCGTTATCTGAGAGATATGTCTTGCCGGTGTTTGAATCTACAGGCATTTTACCCAGATATGCTGAGTTCGTGCCTGTTGAATAATTGTAATATACTCCCCATTGTCCGTTCACATAGACATCGTAGAAGTCTCCTGTCCTGAGGATCGAAATCCTTGACGGATAACCGACTTCATCAGAGTCAATCTGCCAATTACCACTGCCACAAAGGAAGATCTTCATGAACCAACTCTGCTGCTCAAGAGCGATGCCATGTCCGTAGATATCTCCTGAATAAGTCGGGTCTATGATGGCAAACCCCTGGTTTGCTCCAGTGGCTTTTTGAGTGAATACCACCTCAGACGTCCCATATTTCGGGATAGCAGTCTTACTCAAGATACCGCCTCGTCCCGGTATGGGATAGAGATTGAGCACACCGTCAACCAGTGTGGCTGTTGAGTCGCCTAACCCCTGCTCGGATGTGTTGAAGAACCCCCACTTGCTCGTATCAAGTGTAGTTCCTGAGAAGTCATCATATGTAGGAGTTACACCGTAAGTCAGGTCGATATTCTCCAGCGCTACATCAAGTGTATAAGCCTGAACCGGTTTATCTATTACCGGGACAGCCTTCAACGCGTTAGCTGTGAGCTTGTATTCTCCGGGTAAGACACCTGTTATTGTATAAGCACCACTGGAGTTAGTAATAGTCCCATAGTAATTGCTATCATCTGCAATGATTACACGGGCACCAGCTAGTGGTGTATTGCTCCTCGTGATAGTGCCTGTTAACTTGCAGAGGAATGTATCGTATATAACCGGGACAGTGATTTCTCCGGTATCAGGGACTTCAACATTCGTAATCGTCTTTGTACCATAGCTGGAATGATAGACGGTTATGGTATAGGTATCGCCCTTGACATGGTTGAATGTGCGGCTGCCAGTTGCATCCGTCGTGCCGGATGCCGCACCGACGATCTTTACTGTCGCTCCCTCGATGGGAAGTGCAGTGCCATTCAGAGCTTTAGGTCCTTTGACGTTCACTGTCACAGTTGCATCGTCAGGAGAAACCTCTAGGACAGGGCCGCCTTTGTAAATCCCGCCGCCGCCTGTGTTGTCATAGCACTTGATTGCAAGTACATTGGCCTCACCAGGTTTGACTGCGCTGGAAGGAATTATAAAGTCACACGGATAGCTATACCAACTAGTATCGGAACCTAAAACAGCCGCACTTGCGACTTTGACACCGTTGAGGTAGACTTCCAATGCGTCATCAATCAGAAAATCCCTTAGCCTAATGTTCTTTCCTGCCCATTCAGCAGGGATATTGACTGTAGTTCGATACCATCCGTAGACATTATCATCTGCTTGTATAGTATCCCAGCCTTCAGTTTCAGTACTACTGGTATCATAAACATTAGGGACCGGGATGTTAACAGCGGTAATGCTCGAATCAAGGGTAGGTCCTGCGAATGTAGATATCTCCAGAGCAGTTGTGTTTGAAGGATCTACATTTACTCCCCTGCAAACAGCATCTGTGATGAATTTCCATGTTCCACTCGCAGAATCCGCCTTCAGGTTTATGAATTTGCCTGCGAAGATTATGGACGGAAGGGAGATATCCTTCGTAATTGCTGTTCCGGCTGTGATCGTCACATTGTCTACAACCAATGTATCGTATCCGTCACACTTGACGCTGATCTTTGCTGTTCCTGCGGGAACATCGGAGAATGTATAGTCACCGAGCGCTGAAGTGATTGTTCTACCGGCGTAGGTCCCATTTACCCACAGTCTTACTAGAGCACCCTTGACAGTCCTGTTTGCGTTGTCCGCATCCGTCACCTTGCCGCCGATGGCGCCGTAATTTGTTGTTGTGTTGCTGCTTCCTACTATCACTATCTTGACAGGACAGCCGTAATCAGCAAGGCCTTTGTCCACTGCGGCTTTTGCCTCTGCCTCGGTCGTTCCGTTGTGGACCATTAAGGCGTGGTTCAGAGTTACTGGGAACCATCCGGGGCTCTTGTATCTCCATATGCCGCCATTATCATAGTTGAAATTGACGGAACATAGTTGTGCACCGCCTCCGATTCCGCTGGCAAGAGTGTCTCCACCCATCAGGTGGCCTATGCCGCCATTGACTCCGGCTGCGTCATAATCAAACAGCTCGGCCTTGGGCATAAACTGGTCAGACAGGATAGGATTTGCCTCTGTTTCCTCACTGACCGCGGTTCTTTTAACTGTGCTGTTGTCGTTGTACCGGATCTGAAGATTTGCCCAGGATCCGTCACCGCTGATCTTGGATATTTTGCCCTCTGTTTTGAAGTAAGGAACCCCTGAATAGAACTTCCTTACCATAGTATAGGCATAGTTGTCATCATTCTCAGCAGAAACATAGGTGAATCTGACCGCTCTGTTTGCAGAAACTCCAACAGATGCATAATAGTTGTAGAATTGGTCTGCCCAGCCACCCCGAGACGTATTGAGCGAGTAGTACATACCGCATTTGTCGTATTCATAGGCTGAGCCTTTCCACATCCATACATTGGTGAGCTTATTATAGAGAGCATAGATGGTGTCTACTTGTCCCCAAATTCGCAATCTATAGGCGATGTTCTCAATGTATGGATTTGCTGTGCCATCGTAAGTAAGGTCCGTGGTGTAGCTCGGAGCAGTAATGGAGCCGGTGGTGTCGTCGAAATAGACCCTGTAGCATCTGGTCGCTCCTGCTGCGGTTTCTCCACTATTAGCATTTGGTTCAGTAGGTGTTCCTCTTAGGATCCATACTACCTCTCCGATTGCATTCGCGGTTGCATCGTAGCCGGAACTCTTGTCGAAC
Organism: Armatimonadota bacterium; assembly: GCA_039680575.1. Lineage (GTDB taxonomy): Bacteria > Armatimonadota > UBA5829 > UBA5829 > DTLH01 > JBDKSP01. The sequence goes on along the minus strand of JBDKSP010000051.1, from coordinate 12,982 downwards.
TGGCTGTACACCTCTACAGGTGTGCCTGCTCTACCACTGTCTGCAAACTCTACGACTCTCACAGAGTCCGGATTCAGAGTTGCACCATTCAGGAAGTTGGTAAAGTTGATCTTCATCTCTACCGGAGTAGCTGTTCTTGCATACTGTCCGGTGTTTACATCGACATCGACGTAATATTTCCACTGTGTCCAGTCCGTCTGTGCAAATGATACCCCTGCACAAAGGACGAGGACCAGCATCATCGATGCTATCAGCGTAAGTCTATACGCTGATGGACGTAGATATCTACGCATTTTCCTTTCGCCTCCTCTTTTGATGTGAAGATGCTCCGTTGTAAGGATACACCTGAGGCTGCCTCTTCCTTACCAGCCTTTAGCACGGTTCAGGTTACGGTCAGACCTCAGGCTTATCATTCCGTCCGGCCACTACGTCTTACGGAATATTGATTCTGATGTTTCGTTAAGACTTAACGATAACCCAAAGAGATTATATTGAGCTTAATATTTATGGTTGTGTGATGGCAATACACAAACATGTGAATAAACGAAGGAGAAATTATATGATGCTTAATGTGTGTATACCATAAATATGCCTGGCTGTCAATTATCCGCAAGAAATTTTTTAGTAATCCAATATAATGTGATCGACAGTTTACTGGCTGCTGCTAATGGGTAGAACGTCGAGCAGGTATTGTTCTAACACCCTGTCCGATATAAATGCAGGAGGTGGCAAAAATGCCTATAGACCCGGTATGCGGTATGCAAATAGATGAAGAGGAGGCGCTGACGGCATCTTATCAGGGGCAGACTTATTACTTCTGTAGTGAGGAATGCCGTGATGAGTTCCGGGAAGCGCCCGAGGAATATGTGGGCGAACCTTCTGAGTATCTGATGGAGGACGAGCCTTAAAAGAGTAAGTCGTAATAAGAGATTGGAATGCGGCCGGTGGTGTTTTTCACCGGCTGCTTTTTATTACACCCTGTAACCCCTCAGGAGTTCCCGGATTTCGGGGTCGCACATTGTTTCCTGAACTTCGGGATCATTCGGTGCGATCTCTATCGCGCGGGTAAACCATTCGACCGCGCTGTGCTGGTCCTGTTTTCTTAAAAACAGCTCTCCGAGTTGCAGACATGGATAATACCAGTCTGGAGCAAGCCTTACGGACTCCAAAAGATGTATTTCCGCAAGCGCGTAATCCTTTTGAAGCTCCACCAATGCCCATCCGACACCGGCATGGGATGCAGCATCGCTTGGGTTCAGTTTTGTGGCACGCTGGTAAGCCGGAAGTGCCTGATCAGGCTTATCAGCAGAGGCCTCTATCCCTGCCAAAAGGTACCACAGGTCCGAATTATTCCGGTCTTTCCTGATAGATTCTTTTATTACCCTCCGAGCCTCGTCAAAATCACCTGTGTGTTCGCAGGCATTGATGTAGCCCGGAAGTCCGTATATGGACGGAGGATTCCCATCCAGTGCCTTCCTGCAGGCAGATACAGCCTCATGGTACCTCTCCTGTGCTATCAAGACTTCACCAAGTCCGGCCCATGCCTCACTGTCATCAGGATGCTGCTCGACTACCTGCCTGTACTCGTGTTCAGCGTCTTCATAACGGCCGAGCATAAGGCTGGCATGCGCTGATAGGCACTTTGTTTCATGACTCGATGGGTCAAGGTCCAGCGCGCGTTGATAGGATTGAAAAGCCATATCCAATTCGTCAAGGTCTTCGTAGACCTCGCCGAGGGCTATCCACGTCTGAGTATCTTCGGGATCGATATTCAGGGCATGTTCTAGTACGTGACGTGCTGCCACATAGCTTCGCTGAGCTATCAGGGCTTTTCCGTAATTGAACATCGTGATGGTATCGTCCGGGTCGAGATCGAGTGCTATCTGATAAGATAGGATAGCGTTTTCGATATCGCCTTTCATGTGCAGCGCGTAACCAATAGCGGAATGGAGATCGCCCAGATCGTAGCCGAGGGACTCGGCTAGGTAAAGTTCCTTAAGTGCGCGGTCATGCTCGCCGAGTGCTCCCAGGGTGTGTCCCAGAAGGTAATGGGACGACGAGCACTTTTTGTCCACTTCCACGAGCTGTTCGAAAACTGTTACTGCACGGCTCCAGTTGCACTGAGCTGCGTAAGCCTGCCCAAGCCCCTCGAGAGCTTCCTGGTTCTTGACATCCATTTCAAGGGCGCGAATGTAGAAGTCGATGGCTTTATCGTAATCGCCGTCTTGATAAAAGTCGTCGCCTCGGTCTACAAGAGCGTCAATCTCGTATCTGTTCATGGCGTTTTGTCCGATTTGAAGGAGTATCTGTTTATGACATAAAAGCGCTTGGATTCATTCACGCTTCATTCTATCATCCAAAGACAGGGTACCATGAGAGTCCGCCACTGTCAACGGCGAACATGCACATATTCTGTGCAAAAATAAAATATCTTACGGCAGTAATTATTGTTGTTGTGCATTACTTGCCACAAACCGGTTGATACCAAACCTGCTTTTAAAAACGTACGTGGCATCAGGCCGTCGTGTATACGGCGGCCTGATGCCACGTCGGCGTCGGATATTCAGTTTTAGTATTCAGTTGTATATTCAGTTGTCTTTAATCGTTAACTTGGTCGGCCGGTGCATCCTCCTTTCATTTTTTGTTTCTGCAATCTGACCGGCCTTACTACCAATATGGAGTCATCGAAGGCTGGAATACCTACAGAGTATTGGAAGTTGATGTAACGAGTAATAAATATCATTTAAACCGAGAATCGATAGGCTGCAGGATCAGCAGATATACTGCCGCCTGGTGACCATGTCGAGGCATACATCCTCAATGTCGCCCGCTAGATAAGCTCCGTAAAAGGGAACGAAACTGGATTGATGTATATGGGTAGTAACTGCCTGGCCGCTACCTAGCCTGCCGGTTCGGATGGCCGTGCAATCTGTACCAACATGAGGTCTTGCTTTTTGTGTAGTCATTTTCGGACCCTCCCCCGCAAGCATTATTGATTTTCGGCTGTCCAGTTAATAACCAATCGTATATCAGTTATTGCCGAAAATCTTTCGGGAGAGTTTCAGGTATTACCTGAAACTCAGTAAGTTACCTGTCTGTCGAAAACCCGGACCCGCCCCGTCTTGAAACGTCTGAAGGCGATCAGCCAGAGGGCGTCTCAAGACGAAGCGGTACCGTCGCATCCCAAACGGGATGCAACTCTACTTTCGGCAGCCTGGCAACCGTAGGAGGAGAACCCTGTAGGCCCAATGGCTTTGCGTCCCCGCCTTTCGACGGGTTTGCTATTATCGCTGTAGCGTCTTACATTATGATTATGCCGCGCATCAGTATAAGCCATTACTGGGAGAGTTACCGGTTTTAGTTTTTTATCTCCAAAACCTTTAGCATGATTTTTTCGTGTATTATTGGGGTGGCGGCGAGGATGTCGATATAGGATTTGCGAAGGTCTATGGGGCGTCCTGCGAAATCGGTGACTATGCCTCCGGCTTCTTTGACGAGCAATGTGCCTGCAGCGATGTCCCAGGGGTTGATCGCTCCCTGCATGTATGCATCAATCCTTCCTGCAGCTACATATGCGGAGATAAGCGCGGCTGAGCCCAGTCTGCGGAAATACGAGGTGTTGCTCGATATTCTTTCGATGTAGCTTGCAAATTTGGAATAAGCGGTCCTGCTCCTGAGCCAGCTTATCGAGATGACCGAGTCCTCCAGATCGGTCTCTCCGGAGACTCTGACCGGCCTGTTGTTCATCATCGCGCCCTGTCCTTTGGCTGCATAGAACAGCTCATTATGAAGCGGGTCAAAAATAACTCCATACTCTGCGATACCATCTTTTGCAAGAGCAATCGATACACAGAAGAATGGGATTCCGAGCGCGTAGTTCCGCGTGCCGTCGAGCGGATCGATATACCAGGTGTATCCCGTTTCAGGCGTACCGGCCTTACCGGCTTCTTCCGAGACTATACTGTGGTCCGGAAAATATTCTTTTATCCGGCTGAGGATGTAACTCTCGCTTTCGATATCTACCTCTGTGACAATGTCCCCACGGCCTTCTTTTGCGCGCTGGGTATTTATCTGTCCGTAATGGCTCAGTATGATCTCACCGGCTCCCCGCGCCGTGTCGGTGATGAATTCGTGTAACTCCATCAGTCCTCCGTATTTATAAGTTTTCGGATGTTCAGTCAACAACCAATCGCATGTCGGCTATTGCCGAAAATCTTCCAGAGAGTTTCATATGTTACCTAAAACCCAGTAAATAGCTTTACACAGTCTACTACGGCTCGATAGAGCTTGATTCCTCTTGTGAAGTACCGATGGTCTATGGGGCAGGGGAGCTGTTACCGCAGCGCACATTACCGGAGGCCCAGGGAGGTTTGCCCGGCCTTGTTCTAAGGACTATTTCGGGTTTTCCATTCCTTATTATCTTGTAAACGTCCATTACATAGAGGGACCCTTTTCTGGGTCTGCTGTTATCCAGAATTTCACCCGTTACTGTGATATTTTCATCCATTTTCAGCTCAATAGTGCGGTACCAGAGAGGGCATGTTTGCAGTTCCGCGTGGCCTGTGCCATCTATGAGCACATAACGGTTGTTCCCGACTTTTCGCACGGTGCCGTCAATGCTAACGATGCTGGAATCTGCCTCGGTGAGTGCTGACCTTACGGTATATATCTTAGTTTTGGTGAATGCCAGTTCCGTAATGAGGCCGATGGCGACTGCCAGTGCAAGAGCTACCGGAAATACTTTCATAAGCAATGCTTGCACCCCCTCATGCGGCCATGCAGCGGCCTCGTATTTCAGATTTTATACCGGAATTGTGACGGATTTAAACTCAAAGAGCTCACATAAAAGAGCGCCGGTTACGAATTGCCCTGCCAGTTCTGGTCTCTTGTGCGTAATAGTTCACTCTTGCAGGAATTATCTATCACCCTGAACAGAGAGCAGTCAGCATTCAGCCGTCAGCTATCAGTAAAGACGTTACCCTTGAAACTCTTCCAGAAGGTCCATTTTCTTCCTGAATGCTCAGTCAAGTTCCGAATGACGTCGTGGGCATTCTGAATGACGTTGTGATAGTTCAGCATGATGCTATACTTATCAACTCTGAACTCGCTCTTATGCTTGACTGCTACAGATATGCGAAGTATACTGTGGTGATAATCCGACCCGCTCTGCATTATCACCCAGAGCCGATGGGTAGACTATCTGGACAACGCATCGATAGGAGGCAGTTCACGTGGCTTTACGCATCGGAATGGACATTGGTTCCGACACAGTCAAAACAGTCATCATACGAGACGGCGATTCTGTTCAAGAATTGCCGATATTGTCTATCCAGGGGCAGCCGCTCAGACGTGTGAAAGAAGCGCTGGAAGAAGCCCTGAAGGTCGCACATCAGTCATCCGCTGATGGAGAACCTGCGATTCTAGGCGTAACCGGCGCTGGTGCTCCAGGAATTTCCGAACTCACAGGCGCAGAACGCATCGATGAGCCGATTGCGCTCGCAGCATCCATAGACCGGCTCTACCCCGACGTTCGAACGGTCGTAGAGATGGGGCGAGAAGGTCAAAAGTATATTTTGTTCGAGCGCGATGAGGTTTCAGGAAAACTCCTTATGGCCGATTCCAACCTCGGAAACAAATGCGCTGCCGGAAGCGGCTCTTTCCTGGACCACATGACCAAACGCCTCAATTTTAGCCACATTGATGAGTTTGCCCGCGTCGCACTCGAGACCGTCAATCCCGCAAGTCTTTCAGGCCGCTGCAGCGTTTTTACGGAGTCCGACATAGTACACCTTTACCAAAAGGGCACACCGAGAGAGAGAATTGCCGCCGGAATCCATCAGGCTATCTGCCGGAACTACCGGTCATGCTTCGCACGTGGCAAGCAGTTTAAGGCGAAGGTCGCATTTATCGGCGGAGTCTCCGAAAACCCCGCTGCTGTTAAGTATTTAGCCGATGAATTGAAGCTCAATGGCGAACTTTTCGTCCCTGAACATAACAGAACGCTTGGAGCTATCGGTGCAGCGCTTCGGGCTGTAAAGCCGATTGACCTCCAGGATGCTGTAGCTGTCCTGGACGAAAAAATGAACCGGCCAATCGAATATGTAAGCACAAATCCGCTTAAATTCGAGCTTTCCGAGATTCTTCCTCCTCCGACGGACAACGATATTCCGACAGACATAGCCGTAGCCGCTCTTGGGGTGGACATAGGGTCGGTTTCCACGAAAGCTGCTCTAGTAACGGAGATCGACGGCAAGTTCCATGTGCTCGCCAGCCACTATAGAAGAACCGACGGCGACCCACTGGCTGCAGTCTGCGATACATTGAGCAAGATTCACGACCAGATCAAAGAGAATAGCTACAACATCGGAAAGATTTACGCCGCTACTACCGGGTCCGGGCGCTATCTGACGGGTGATTACATCGGCGCGGATCTTATCAAAAATGAAATTACCGCTCAGGCGAACGGCGCTATCACATTTATAGACGATGTTGAAGGCATTTTGGAGATCGGCGGCCAGGACTCCAAGTTCATCAGGATGAACGGCGAAGTCATAACCGACTTTGAGATGAACAAGGCGTGTGCCGCCGGATGCGGCGCTTTTTTGGAGAAGCAGGCTGCGCGTCTTGACATTCCTATCGCAGAGTTCGGCGACCATGCGTTGAAGGGCAAGAGACCGCCCGATCTCGACTGGACATGCACCGTATTTACGGAGTCCGCGATGGTCTACTTCCAGCAGGCCGGGGTCCCGGTTGAAGACCTATGCGCCGCTGTGTGCATCGCGTCCGTCAAGAACTACATGAACAAGAATATCGGCAGCCGCGATATCGGGAAAAAGATCGTTTTCCAGGGAGCGGTTGCGTTCAATAAGGGAATGGTTGCCGCGTATGAGACGGTACTCGGACAAAAGATCGTTGTTCCTCCATACCCTCATCTGACCGGCGCTATTGGAGCAGCCCGTCTGGCGTTCAAGAACCATCCCGAGCAGTCAAGGTTTGTCGGGTTCGACAAGGTCGTGCAGGGCAACTACGTTATGGGGTCATTTGAGTGTAAAGCTTGCCCTAACGCCTGTGATGTCAACACATTCCAGGTAGAAGGCGGACCCAAATATTACTATAACGACAGATGCGAAAAGTACAGCGCAATCCATAAAAAGAAGCTCGGCGAAAATCTCCCTGATCTCTTCGAAGAACGCGAGCAAATGCTCTTCAAAGTCTACGACAAGAAGGCTCCCGCAGGAGCGCCTCGAATCGGTGTTCCTCGTGGACTCATGTTCGCAGATTATTTCCCTCTCTACAATGCGTTTTTGACCGAACTCGGGTTCGAAGTAGTGCCGTCCGACCGGACAAATAGGCGCATTGTCGAGCTTGGGCTTACTGCTTCTATCGGCGAGCCTTGCTACCCTTACAAGGTTACGCATGGTCACTATGTTGACCTGATCGAGAAAGGCGTCGATATGATCTTTTCGCCGGGAATCCTCTCGGCCGAAAAGAAAAACCCGAATTTAGGCCAAGCTCAGACCTGCCCGTATCTGCAGGCCGCGCCGGAGGTTATCGCTACCAATACCGGCATTAGCGAAAAGGGCATCAAGTATATAACTCCCCGAATTCACTTCATGAGAGGAAGAAAGCACCTCAATCGTGTCTTTTCAGAACTCGCAGTGCAGCTCGGAAAGACAAAGGAAGAAGGCTTAAAGGCGCTAGAGGTAGGACTGGACGTGCTTCAGCGGTTCCGCGCCTGGCAGGATGAACGCGGCAAAGAGATACTGGACTCTCTTGGGCCGAACGACACTGCATTCGTCATCATTGGCCGCCCGTATTCGCTTTACGACAATGTAATCAATATGGATATCGGCAAAAAGGTGCAGGACCTGGGGATACTCGCTATACCACAGGACTTCATACCACTCGACAGCGTCGATATATCGGACGCATGGCCGAATGCTTACTCACGGCAGATCCAGAAAAAGATTTGCGCAGGCAGGATCATCCGACAGGACAAAAGACTGCGTGCCGTGGTCCTCACATACTTCGGATGCGGACCGGACTCGTTCGCAAATCCATTCTTTAAGGATGAAATAAACGAACCGTGCTATGTTATGCAGCTCGACGAACACACAGCCGATGCAGGTGTCATCACCAGAATCGAAGCATTCGCCGACACGGCTATGGCCGTCCATAAAGCTAAGGACCAGAAGCCTATCAGGACTGAAGACCTGCCTATTACACGTCTTGCAGGCAGAAAGCTCTGGATTCCCTACGCATCGGACTCCGCGAGGATGCTCGCAGCGGTTTTGAGAGCCTACGGGATAGATTCCGATGCTCTGCCCAGGTCACCTGACAAGGGCTTGAACCTTGCGAGAAAGGCGATATCGGAAGATGTATGCCTTCCCGCGCTTGTAACGACGGAAGATATTCTTTACAGGGTCAGCCAACCGGGTTTCGACTCTACCAAGGAAGCATTCTTCCAGGGTAATGCCGAGGGACCGTGCCGGTTCGGCATGTATTACATGCTCCAGCGCAGGATTCTCGACAAACTCGGTTTGGAAAGTGTAGACCTGGTTACGCTTGGTTCCAAGAGCGAGCATGGAGGGCTTGGGACCCACTTTGCGATAGTTGCGTGGGATGCACTCGTGGCTCATGACATGCTTCAGAAGATGCTTCACCATGCGAGACCATACGAGGTCAACCAGGGCGAAAGCGATGCGCTGTTCGAGAAGTACATCCAGCAGATATGTAAAATGATGCCGGAGCACAAGCGGCGCATTCAGGACGGCTGGGGTAGATTTAAATCCCTTTTCGGCAAGTCGCACCTTGGACCGATCCTGGATGTTCTTCATCTTGCACAGCGGGACTTTGCGAATATTCCAAAGAGTGATGAAAAACGGCCTCTGGTCGGCGTGGTCGGCGAGTTCTTCGTCAGGATTCACGATGGAGCCAATCAAAACATCGTCCGCAAGATCGAAGCATGCGGCGGTGAAGCCTGGCTGGCTCCCGCGACTGAGTTCTTCGGCTACGCCAACTACATCGACAAGATCCTGTCAAGAGAGAGATGGCTTGACACAGGTGACAAATCGCATCTGGTATATAACTGGACGCGCTCATTCAATCATAAGCTCGCCATGCGGGAGGAACACGCCATGTTCCATGCATGCCAGCCGTTCCTTGCTGACTTGGAAGACATCGGTCCGGCTGAAGTCATAGATAATGGCACGAACTACGTTCACTATACCTTCGGCGGAGAAGCGATCTGCAGCATGGGCAAGAGCGAAGACTTCGCTCAGCGCGGGCTTGCCGGAATAGTCTCCGTAATCCCGTTCAACTGCATGCCCGGAAACATCGTAACGGCGCTTTCCCAGGCGCTCAGGAAGCGGCATAACAACATGCCGTTCCTTAATCTGGACTATGATGGGTTCATAGATTCCAGCCGCGATGCAAAAGTAGCAAACTTTATGTGGCAGGTGAAAGAGCGTTGGGCAGGGCAGCGTGAGAAGCAGGCTGCTTTACATCATACCGATGAATAAAACCGATCAGGCGGGGCTTGAGCGAGTCCCGCCTCTTTCACATCATTTTTCATTCGAATGAACCGTCCAGCCACATAATATTCCGTAATCCTAACCCTCACGGAACGAAAAAATCCAATAACCGTCAGAGATATTGGGGAGCATGTGCGTTCGAGTTTCGTATTAGTAATAGCTCAGCGCAGCAGTGGAAGGTTGTCCTGGCTGCAGCATCACCCGCTGAGATAAAAGGTAAATGAGACCGCACACGAATGACGGGCTGTTCTGATGAATCAATCGTCGAGCTTGTAAAAAGCGGCGATGGCGAAGCGTTTGGGTTACTTGTTCAGAAGTACCAGGACAGGATCTATAGCACAATACTGAACTACGTGAATAGCGCGGAAGATGCTTCCGACCTTGCGCAGGAGACGTTTGTTAAGGCGTATTCAGCGATGCACAGGTTTCAGGGTACATCGGCTTTTTACACGTGGCTATACCGGATAGCGATAAACACCGCAATAGATCATCTGCGGAAGCGTCCGGGAGTGCGAGTGGATTCGCTTGAGGACGACAGGTTTCAGGACGTAGGCTTCGAGCCTGCGGCTGATCGGTCGGCTGACCCTCAACACGCCTTGTCGCTTAAAGAAGAAAAACGTGTTCTAAAGCAGGCAATAAGCCGGCTTTCGGAGAAGTTACGTACAGCGATTATACTTCATGATATTGAAGGTTTCTCGCAGGATGAAATAGCCGCAATACTGGATTGCCCTGTTGGAACGGTGAAATCCAGGGTCTCACGAGCGAGATATGAGTTGAGGACGATTCTTGCGGAGTATTTGGAACGGCAGTAAAGAGTTTTGGCTGAAACTATGGGGGTGTCTGCATTGCGTAAAGAGTGTGAGAAGGTAAAGGGTCTGATATCAGGTTATGTAGATGATAACCTGACAATTCGCGACCGCACACTTGTAGCAGATCATATCGCCGTCTGCGATGAGTGCAGGCAGTCCGTTGAAGAAACACGCCTGATTGTAACACGGTTGTCCGGTCTATCGGGCAACCGTGTAGAGTTCGATCTATGGCCTGCTGTAGCCGAACGCATAACCGAGCAGAAGCGCAAGCGCGCTTTCCGGTATCCGGTATTGTCGTTTAGAAGATGGAAAATGTTTGCCATACCTGCGGCTGCAGTCGCGGCAGGACTCATTTTCATAACAGTCAGGCCCGCCGGTCCACCGCCTGCTGCAAAGGCTAAACCTGCCGTTTCCCAGCAGCAACAGGCCTCAGCCGAGTACAAGGCGTATATCCAGGCTTACTCCAGATTCCGAAGCGCACAGCCGCTCACCGACCGGGGAGCCCTTGGAGCCGTAACGCAGTTAAACCGCCGTGAAACAGTATCGAACTAGGACAGGACTACTGGATGAAACGTGCAGCGATTGTTCTTGCGATCTTAATAATCGCCCTGCTTGAGATCGTCTCTATATGCCCCGCCTACACCGCGGATAACCCCCTGGACCTGCTCAAAAAGAGCGAAGCTGCTGAGCAAAATATCAGCTATAGAGGACTGAAGTTCGCTGATATAACAGTAGGCAGGCGCACAATCCGGGCACATTTCAAGATAGTCCACCAAAAACCGAACTGCACAAGGACTGAATATTTCCAGCCGTCCGAACTCGCAGGAATAATCGTAGTCGAGAAAAATGCGGATTACTGGCGGTTTCTTCCCTCTCAGGGGCATTGGCAGCACAACAAGTGGGAGCTTGCGCCGCAGCGGATCAATCTGGCGCTTAAAAATTATAAAGTTACTAAAGCAGGACAAGACGTGGTAGCCGGAAGGCAGGCTTATGTCCTCAGATTGACGCCCAGGAAGCGAGGAAACCCCAGCGAGACGGTCTGGATCGACACAGTGTATCACCTGGTGTTGAAAAACGAGCTCAAAAACTCTTCGGGGACTACGATCAGCGTTTCGGCATTCCGTCAAATCACATTCGAACCGGGAAACATTACGGCTGCTGCGTTCATGGTGCCCAGGAACATCAAAGCGCAGAATAATCCGGTGCCTGATCTGGGTTTTACGGTGGTTAAGCCCAAATATATGCCTAAGGGCTACTCATTTGTCCAAACAACAAGCGTACCGGTCGGTAACGATGTCTATGCAGCGCACCTGATGTATACGAACGGCATCAATACAATCTCCATATTCGAGCGAAAAGCAGGCGGAAAGAATTCGGGAAACTGGAATTCCGGGCTTGGTAATGTAGCCAATATGGTGCGTTTCAACCACGGACGGGTAATATTTACGATTATAGGGGATATAGCCAAGCAGGAACTGCAGCGAATTGCGGACTCACTGAAGAAGTGAGTAATCCGCTGCAGCTAAAAAGTCCCGAAACCGCTAATCGTTCGCGCAATCGCCGGTTATGATTTCGATTACCTCATCCACGCGGACCCAGACCGGCTGCCCATCCCGATCTACATAAAGAACATCGCTCTCTTCCGCAACATCCAGCAAGCGGTCTTTGCGTATCTCGTTCTTACCGCCTGATCCGATCGGGGCCCGATATTTCAGCCACATTTTCTCTTCATTATCAAGCCTGGTGGCGATTTTCCTTAAGTCCATACTGATTGACGCCTCCTGAAAGCCCCATCAACTTCAATTTATACATTATTAGGCAGAATGCTGGTATTATCCTCTTTCAGAAAACACTCTGCCGCATTTTTCTAGTATAAAGAAACCGATAATTGATCCCGATAATGTTGTCGAGGTGTAAAGGATGTTAGTTGCATTCGCTGCTGGATGGATTTTAGGTAGTTTCTCTCTGTATTGCTATCTCATACTAACTGCAAAAGAACCTCCACGGGCTGAGTGCGTGGACTGCCACGAAGAAAGCTGCGCAGGTTGCACAAAACTTGATAGCGATCAGGAACATTACAAACTTGCAGCATAATATAAAAAAGCCCTTTGGCAACTGTGCCCAGGGCTTTAATACTTAGTATTGTGTTCTATTTAAGCTACGCGGCTGCTTACGAGAGCCAGTACTATACTGACGACCATGAATGCGATTGCCGACCACTTCGTAAACTCTTGCCATCTGTCTTCGGCACCCGGTTTGCCCCTGAATGCTGACTCAGACTTGCCTCCGATAGTCCCAGAAAGGCCTTCGCTCTTCGTAGCTTGAGACATGACGAAGAAAAGCAAAACTACAGCAACAACCATCTGCGCAATCATCAATATAGTTTTTAAAGATTCCATTAAGTAAATCTCCTACCTGCCGGATGCAGCGATAATCCGGTAATAAGTATGATTTTATCAAAGCAGTATCAATCTTAGCAGATGTCTGTATTATCGTCAAGGGTACGTAAACAGCCCAAATCCTCCACCAAGTGCGATAGGTGTGCTCTGTTGACCGGATCAGAGTCGTTTTTCGACGAACAGAGGGTCGATAGCACGACTTTGTGGTCGAGAATCGGCCGGATTTCGGGCCGTTACGCTA
>JBDKSP010000050.1:0-74534 GCA_039680575.1 Armatimonadota bacterium | reverse complement strand
ATCAATCAACTCGTAAAGGAGCTTTATGATACACTGCATCAGTAACACGCAACGGTGCCTCACACGGTACGATTCTTCGTGAGGCAACGACCTGCGCTATGGTACGGTTTTTAAGTGAGGCAATACGGATTGCCGGCCAAGACCACGGCATATCCCGTATTTTACTGGACTACTTGCTATCTTTGCGCTAAACTATCGGCGGAGGATAGTGAAAGGTAATGAATATCAGAGACTCGATCAAACAGGCGGTCAAAAACCCGGGGCTCGTGCAGTCTTTTTCAGGAGTAAGAGCCAAATTCGGCCAAGGACCCGAAATTCCCGATGATCTCGCAGCGCTTGCCCTCGCATATGGGTTCTGCTACGCGAAGAACGTGCTTCAAGGCCATCAGGAGACCGAGATACTTATCGGAAGAGACCCCAGGCCGACCGGCGAAGCTCTGGCGGAGGCGCTCGCCCGAGGATTCCTTGCAGGCGCAGCCGTTCAAAACTGCCGGTTGAAGATAGTCAATCTTGATATAATCACTACGCCTCTCATCGAGACAGCCGTCCGCACTCTTCAGCCCGCAGGCGGCGTCATGATCACGGCAAGCCACAATCCTCTTACCGACAACGGGTTCAAATTCATCACCGGATACCCGAAGCAGGGTGATTTTGATAAACATGATGCACCTCCCGGCGCTCTTCTCTCCGCCAGCCGGATGGGCAAGATCGTTTCGGATGTTCGCAAGATCACGGAATCGCCGGAAGAGTTCGTCTCAGCGATTGAGCGAATAGATGACGAGAGTTTCGCGCGTGCTTTCGGCAATGGTGAAGACCACGAGCGACGGATCAAAGCCGAGAGGGCTTACCTGGATGCTATAGGAGAAGACTGGGGGATCAAGCCGCACTGTCTGAAGCCACTGGTCTTCGGACCGGCAGTGCTGGACCCGAATGGAGGCGCAGCATGCGGAATAGGCGCAAGAGTGCTGGAACACTTCGGTGTAAGAGCAATCGAGGTAAACGCGGAGCTCGGATACCCTGAGCATGGGATAGATACGGACAATATCGACCCCGCGAGCGGCAAGCACATGCTCATCCGCACTGCAAGAGCCGCATTAAGAAATGGCGCGAGGTTCGGGATTGCTTTCGATTATGACGCTGACCGTGGGAATATGGTGCTTCCGGGACTGGACGAGTCAGCTATAATCCCGCCGCAGAAAGTGGCGACCACCAATATTGCGCTCGCTCTTACTCACCGGGAAGTCCTCGGCGAAAAACGCAGTAAACTCGCGGTCGTCATATCGGACTCGACATCAGGCGCAAGCGCGGAAGTCGCCCGGATGTTCGGCGCGGAAGTCTTTATAGTAGAGACCGGTGAGATCAACGTCGTTACCAGGATGCACCAGTTGAGAGCCGAAGGCTACGATGTGCCGATAGGCGTCGAAGGCGCGAACGGCGGGTCGATCTTCGGGGCATCTACCTGCCGGGACGGGCTGCAGACAGCTATTTGCGCCGCGCTCGCCGACGAAAACCCCGAGCTTGCCGATCATTGGCAGGAAGTGCTCTGCCGGAACAATAACTCGGCGGGAACCTGCGAGCTTCGCAGGCTGCCGGACATCATAGCGGCTGTCCCCACCTACTTCAACCGCGTATTCAGGTTCGAGGGGCCGGATATTCCGCATTCCGAGATCAAGACACGGATGGAAGAGCACTTCAAGCACAGTATCTGGCAGAAGCTCTCCAACAAATTCGACAGCTATGAGTTCGAAGACTATGAAGGCACAAGCCGGGTTAAGCTCCGAACCGGCGACGAGAGCGGCGGCTGGCGAGTGGCATTTTATTCCAAAGCGGGCAAATCTTTCATCTTCGCGCGTGGTTCGAGGACAGAAGCCGGAATCTGGCGGGTGATAATCGACACTCCCGACCCGTCAGCCGGTGATGCGCTGGTGGAAGCCGGAAAAGCGATCTACGAAGCTGCGACGAGGGACGGGCGCTAACCCCATCCCCCGTCTGATGTATTTTACGTCTCAAGAACGCATACTTATGCTCTCCTCCGCCTCAACCTCAAGCCTGCTGCAATCGGCAGGACTCCAAGCCCAAGAGCGATGAGGGAGGAGGGTTCGGGGACTGGTGTGACGGTCATGTTATCCGCACAAAAACCCCGAAGTTCATTTGATGAGTTTACCCCTTCGAACTCCAACATTTCAAATACACCATTCGATGAAGTTATTTCCATATATTGATTGGACCATGACGCCCCAGGGGTACCTATCACAACACTTGTCACTGGTTCACTAACGTTCATTCTATATGCTGTTATCTTAACCATCGTTCCGGGCTGAGTGCTGAAATATGCACCCACGGAACACACACTATACGGTTTCGCAGTAGATAGTGTGTAGTGTCCGAATAAAAAGCGTGCAAAGTTATAGCTGCTATCCCATACCAACACGTTTGATCCCGAATATGGTTTACCCCAACTGAAATCCGTATGGTCTGCCACCTTGAATCCTTCAAGGAATGTTGCACCGTAATCTGCCTCATATGATGAATACTGAAGCTCAGTCCCAGCGGAATATTCATCGAATGTGAGGGTATACGCCCACAGTGCAGAGGAACAGCAGAGTATCACAACAACTAATATCAACAACATAAGTCTCTTCATAATCAGCTTCCACATGCCCCTATTGTCCCAATATTGCTTGTCGCATTAACCGAAATAACCATTATGACAATAATACTCGCAACAACTGCTCTGGAACGATGCATCTTTTGCCCCCAAACGCAAAAAGCCGGAGACATTACCCCAAACTGCTAAATCAGCAGCCCGCGGTACTGCTTCGGGCATAATTGCAATATACATTATGTCTGTTCGGTTGTCAATGCCGGTATTTTTGTTGAATTCTTATAAAGATGAGCCGGATCATGGGATGAATCGGGATTTCAGCCGCTATTCCACTTCATATACTGCCTATTCATCGTCGTCATTAAGCGGTGATTGTCCGCCGAGGGCACCGGATATGCCCGGTTCGCCTGGATATGGCCTTGTCTGGTATTGAGGAGCGCGTTCTATCGTCTCCCCTGGCACTGCGACGGCGTAACGGTAGACCATTTCACCGCCGTACCACCCTGAGAAGATCAATAGGACTATAGAGACCAGATTAAGTACAAATGTCCACACCGCAGTCGACACCGGCACCATCAGCCCCATTACCGGACCAACCGGAACGGAAAACCTGATAATCGCATTGACGATATACAGCGCTACGATGACCAGGTTGAGCGTCATATGTGTAATACCTATACGCCTGGGCTCTCTGCCGAGCGGCAGGGTAAAAAGGTCCAGCATCCCAACTATCGCGGCAATAAGCGCACCTGCAACCCCGATTATAATCGTCCAGAGCGACGCTGCAAACCAGAACACATTGCCTGTCGAGAGAAATACTATGTCCAATATGAACGATGTCACCCAAGCACCGGCCGGTAAAAGCACCAGCATGGGATGAATGGGATGATCTGCGATATTAACACTGCTTTTCAACTCAGGCCGCCTCCCAAATATCGGGTTTTTAGCTGCATTACAGCCAAAAGTCTTTAGTTCCGACGGCATTCCGCGCAGCTTGCATTTGCCAAATCTTTACCCGTAATCGCTTATGGATAACCGGCTTTCGCTCCACCATTCTCACGATAAAACCAATGCTATCCGCAATATTCAAGGGAAAGCGCAAGTATAACTCCGCCGAGCCGATAATCAGGATTTGGCAGCGGATCATGGACCCTTTCATAAAAAACCAGGCCACCACAACGCCAACACCGATCAAACGGTGGCGCGGATGAGCCTGGTTTTTAATTCCGCTGGATGCTCAGAGAGTTCAACCTCTCTGTCTTCCACGAGACCTCGCTATTTATTCTTAACGAGTTCCTTCGTTATTGTTAATCTCAACCTGATCTGAGTCTGTCCTGTGCCGGGTGCTCTACTACCACCGTACCCGCCTCCTGATGAACGAGGCACATTACTCAAGCCGGGTAGCTCCTGCGAAGAGTGTGGATTTGCTCCGGGCATATAACTGCCACCCATCGTTCCGGCAGACTGTGCAGCGGCATCACTGCCGGATGTCAGCGCAGGCATCTGCTGTTGAAGAGCGGCAAGTGTCTCATTGCTCATAACAGCACCAAACTCTACCAAAGTCACATCTTTTAAGAGCTTACCTGGTTTGTAGGCGAAATACGCGGTGTTGACTGCCTTGATCTCGTCCATCTTTCCAAGGCCAAGGAAGTAAAATGTAGTGGATCCACTTATGTTCGAGACAATTTTCGCACACTCATATCCGCCTTCCCATTCGAGTTTTTCCAGGACACTAGTGCCCTTATACTTCCCATAACTGGAAAGGCCTTCGAGTTTCATATGTATATTGGTCGGCCATTTGTCGCCTACCTGAATCGGGTATCCAGGTAACGACAGCAGGCAATCCGTCACTTCGACCTTCGATCTTTCAGACATAACGCTCGCATCAACGACTCTTCCAAAAACATCGATAATTTTATATATGGATTGGTATCGCTGCGATAGCCCTAACAGATTGACCTGCCCGAAAACCTGGGTAAAAGCGTTGTTCTTATCGACTTTATATCGAAGAAGCGCTGAACCGCCCGGTTCGATGTCTTCGACCATCTGAACCACATCATATTCCCCAACCACAGGGAACTGGCCGCCCGTCAGGCTGTAGCCAGTGGCATCGAGAATCTCGCAGGTTGTAGAAACCTTGTATCTGTTCTCCGCGCCCATATAATAATGGTATTTCATACTTACAGGCGGAGCAGGATTCGGCCTCTGCACCTGGTTTTGCAGCGTCACATTGACTGTGGCGGATTCGACAGCCACATCCTTTGATATAGTGGACCTGCTTACAGTGAATGCTTCGACGACGATGACATGTTTTCCATCGCGGTATGTCCGCTGATCTGAGGGAAGAGTTGCATCATTTATCTGACGTTTGGTATTCCAAACGTACACGATATTGGGATTCAGCGGAGCCTTGCCGGTCACGGGTGGGATGGTAGCGTCGACCGCTGCCAAAAACCTGCCGTCTACCTTAATGGTGATAAAACCAGATCTGGCAACCTCAGCCGGAAGTGAATAGCGAGGTATGACAATCGGCACCTTATCACGCACCAAACGCCCCTCAGTCGGTGAAGCGATCGTGAGCGCAAGGGCGGATGCGGCCGTAAACAGTACCGATCCAAGCAGCACAACTGCTATGGTAATAGAATGAACCTTGTGGGTAAAACGCATAGGGACCCTCTCTGAAGCCAATTGGCCGGTCTGCATATTCAAGCTCAACATAATGCTACCACGGAGCAATAGATTAAGTCAATCCAATGTCGAGCACAACCACATCATTGACTGTTTCTACGGCCGGTATGTTCCTTCAAACCCGAAGGCTTTGCAATCAGCAGTACTATCGACCCTTCGTGAAGGTGATTACCGCTATTACAGCGGAAAAGACACCGAATACGACCATCAACAGCGGCTCAGGCATCTCTATGGCTGCGACAGAACCGACACATGCGCCGAGCGCCCCTCCTACAGCAAGCTGAAGCATAATTTTCCTGTCCGCCCTGTTACCGATGTAGTAAACAATAACGAGAGGCAGCGATGCCGGGATAATTACAACCAGAGCAACAGCTTGCGCCAACTTTTGAGGAACCGCAAAAAAAATGACGAGAGCGGAAATAAGGAGTGATCCCCCGGCAACACCTGCCATACCGCCGATAAGTCCTGAGCCGAAGCCAATTGCGAGCCCCTGCAAAAGCGACAAGCCCGCTGAACCCGGCTGGCCGGAAGAGACCACAGCTATATATATACCGGCGGCTGCCAGGAGAAGCGCGACCAGCTTTCGGAAGATTGACAGGTTTCTCCTCACGGTCAACCGTGTGCCGGCAATCGCACCGGCGACCATGCCGAGTGTCGCCAGCCCTGCCGGAGCCCAGTCCATATATCCCGCTTTTGTGTAGATAATAGCGGAAGGCAACGCGGCGGCAAGCATCAGAATCAATGCCGTTCCGCGTGCCCGGTTGGCACTAAGACCGAACAAATAAGCAATGAGAGGCACAGTAAGCGAACCGAGCCCGACCCCCGTCAAGCCCGTCAATGCTCCGATTATGAAACCGGCCACTGCCACAATGGCCGTCCTAAGACTTATATAGAGTTCTTCAGCTCCCGTTTGTTTTACCTCCGCCTCTACAATAATTCCGCCATCACTTCATTGGCAACAAGCAGTCCGGCCGCTGTCAGCCTGAGAAATCTGCCGTCGATCTCGATCAGCCCTCGTGCTGACAGTCTCGCAAATTCTTCAGGATATGATTCCTCAAACCCTACACCGAAACGGGCTTTAAACGCATCCATGTCCATTCCATCGATCATCCTGAGCCCAAGCATTATCGTCTCGCCCATTGCCTGCCGCCCGGCTAGAGCTTCCGATGTCTCCACCGCACTCCGGGCGGATAATACCGCGTCTATAT
Source organism: Armatimonadota bacterium (assembly GCA_039680575.1). Taxonomy (GTDB): domain Bacteria; phylum Armatimonadota; class UBA5829; order UBA5829; family DTLH01; genus JBDKSP01. The sequence continues at coordinate 68,033 of JBDKSP010000050.1, read as the reverse complement.
ACCGGACCGGGTCCTTCAAATTAGTGTAACGGACGCCTTCGACATAGCCGGAAGCACCCGCGCCGAACCCGTAATACGGTTCATTGCGCCAATAGGTCATATTGTGGCGGGACCGCCTGCCGGGAATGGCAAAATTCGAGATTTCATAACGCTCGTAACCTGCCGATGCAAGGGTCTCGATTGCAACTGCGTACATCTCTATCTGCTGGTCCTCGTCCGGCAGTTGGAGCATGCACTTCTTTCTCAGATTTCCGAAAATCGTCCCCTCTTCTACCGTCAGTTCATACAGTGAAATGTGTTCGGGAGACAGCGTCAGGGCGGAATCGAGCGTCCGCTGCCATTCCAATACCGATTGGCCGGGCAGTGCGTACATCAGGTCTATGCTGATGTTATCGAACCCGCCGCTCCGTCCCATATAAAACGCATCCTTAGCTTGTTCCGCCGTATGGATGCGCCCTATCCTGGCAAGAATGCTGTCATTAAACGACTGAATCCCGATACTCAGCCTGTTAAACCCTGCGCTCCGTAATTCCGCCACGGACTGGCTGTTGATAGTCCCTGGATTGGCCTCTATAGTCGCTTCTATATCATCGGAAAAGCCGAAATGCGTTCGAAGCGCGTCCAGGACCTTCGAAAGCAGGCCGGGCGAAAGGACCGTGGGGGTCCCACCGCCGAAATAAGCCGAGTCCAGCCTGAAACCCGACAGTTTTGTTGAATATATCTCACTGACCAGCGCGTCGACATAAGCGTCAAACCGGTCTTCCATATGCGGGTACGAGTTGAAATCGCAGTAGAAGCACTTAGCCCGGCAAAACGGGATGTGCGTGTAAGCGGCACGAACAGGGCCGGAACACGAATGCTCCGGCCCATCATTATGAGTACGATTATCGCTCATCGTCCGACATTCATTGCTCAGAACAGCCTCTGCACACAGGTCGGCTGCTCCAGATTGGACGAATTCTTCATCTTCTGAGTATACGGTCCCAGATCTGAATTATCCGCACTGGGATCGTTTCTCCAGAGCTCTGGAGTATACCACTCGATATAGTCCGGTGAGAAATTCGCAATGCAGTCCACTTCGAATACCTCACCACTGAATTTACTTCTGAACAGATCGCTGATCTGGCCGGCGTAGCTGTTCACGATAAGTATCCGGTTGTTAGGCAGTATCTGCGCCCTGTATGGCATAAACGGTATCGGGACCACAACATTATCAAGGGTGGACACTTCTCCGTTGATCGCATTTACCTTGGAAATCTTCCTGGACAGCGCGGCATATTCACTTGCCGTCAGGTCCCAGACAATATTACCAGCCGAATTTTCCACAACATAGACCGCTGACGAATCGCAAATGAGCAGCCTCGGAATTGAGGAGTCCAGAACATCGAAATATGTCGGGCCGGAAAGCGCGACCCTGGACCCATTATTGGCGGTCAAAGTCGTGAGCTGGCCGACAATACTTGAATCGTCGTCATAACTCCACTGGAAGTTTCCAGTGCTTTCTCGATACTTCATGCCGACTATTGCGCCGCCCAACTGCCCGCCGCCCGTACTCTCTGTCTTGGCCGGGTCATATCCGGTCCCAAGACCATAGTTCGAGATCGAAGCCCAGACCTGGTTGACATATAAACTCGCACCTGACTCCGATTCCTCGGTCCCGAAGATCAGCTTCACGCTGTTATACGTGAACCGTTTGTCTTTGTTCGTCGTCCTGGATATCCAGTTCAACTGGTGGAGCGGCCTGCCGTTGGTGTCTGTCTCCACCGGACTGAGTATCTGTCTGTTCGAGTTTGCATGATACCTGTCCACTATATCGAGAAGCCTGAAATTGCCGCTGTCGGCCACGAGGCAGTGGTTAACATAATACCAATTGCTTCCGTCGTTCTCGAATTCGCTCCACATGATAGCGTCGCTCGGAGATTTGAGCTTTTTCGGTTCGCCGGAACGAAGGAGACTCTTATACGAATCATCGAACACAGTACATACCCAGGATGCCTGGCCGCCCCTATCGATCCTGAGGATACGGTCATTGCCTGAATCGACGACGAGATAATCGGATCCATTATACTTTTGAGCGACGAGCGGCTTGCTCAACGGCTGCGAGCTGTTCCCATAAATGGTGCCGGTACCGGACCCGCTGAGCGGTGTATATTCGGTAACGGAATCGCAAGACCATGAGACATTGCCGTCCGTGCCGACTTCGAGTATGCGATGATTGTCCGTCAGCAGGCTCATCTCATTTTTGAAAAGATAAATCCCGCATGGCGACGGCACGACCAGCATCCCATTTCCACCTGCAAGCGACGACCTGTAATTCCCGGTCATCGTATTGTCCGGGTCAATGCGCTGTTTCATCTCTGCGACATTACTGGCATTGACTATCTTTGACTTGGCGTCCTCCGGCGTCGCGTCTACCGGCACAGCAAATAAGTAACCGTCATCACAGGTAAAGTAGACATAATCACCAAGGACTATCGGAGAACTCGAAACACCGGAACATGGGGTGCCGTCATGGTCAGGCACAGCCATAGACCAGAGCAGGTTGTCCCAGCTTGAGTAATCTACCTGGTCCAGTGGGATAAGCTTGCGATCGACGAATACCCATACCGGAAGCGATGTCGTCAGCGTGTTTGTCGGTATCAGTGTGCCGCCCACCGTCACGCTCAGCCTGATCCGGGAGAAATTATTAATCGTAATCGTTCCCGAATCGTAGTCTATCATATCGCTGGGCACTTTCTTTGCCGCATTGAGGGGCGACATGGACGATGAATCATCGCCAAATAGAAAATCCGGCTGCCAGACAGATACTTCGTATTTTCTGTCCGTCACTGATGGGTCCTTGAGCGATCTGTTCAGCCTGATCGAGAACTCCTGCCCGGCCTTGAGGCAGAGCAGATAACCTTTGGATAGCCCCGGAGCGCCTGGGTCACGAGTAGACGCAGTGACAAATAATCTGTCGTTCGTTACCGCGGGAGTGCAATTAACCACAAGATTGGCAACCGGGTAAATTATCTTCTCCTGAGGATTACTCGGATCCGGCAGACTTGCCTGAACGCCCCACAATTTATCCGGCACACCCGTCATCGGGTTCTTTGTCGCATCATAGAGCGACACCTTGTCACCGACCGTACCACTTGCCGCGGAAGGGTCCAGGAAATTCCCTCCGCCGTGCAGGAAGTAATTGAAACCGAGCTTCGCGGAACGCGACGTACCATCGAACCACAGAGAGTAGATGGACGAGCGCCCCGAACCTTTGGTATCATCCCCCCAATCAACCCCCAAGTAAAAATTATCATTGGGGCCTATCGCAGGAGTCGACGCGGCTTCGAGTTGATCTGTCAAGATGGTTCCCATGTTAGGAGGAAGTTCATAGCTCAGCGGCGTAAAGTTCGTGACATTGCTATAGTCTATCGCATAGGACATATAGACCTTGATGCCGGTGCTGAGAACGCCGCTTGTTGTTCTTATCGTCACCTGTCCCGGATTTGTCGAAATATCAGGTTTATCCAAAGGGATAGAATTGCCTTCCGCATCAACAGCCCACGCCTCTGGTTCCGGATAGGACGATATCGGCAGAAGGCCGTAAGACGTCCTGAACTTGGCCGATGACGGATTGTATTTCAGCGAACCCGGGCTGATAGGAGTCAACTTGTCACTCGACACGAAGACCGGCAGCGAATAGATATAATCATTAGGAAGCGGAGATATTGACCTTTTCGGCCGGCCGATGACCGAGAGCATCTGCACTATTGCCCCATTTGTCTGGTTCTTCACAAACGCAAGCGTCGGACCGGACTTGACCTTGACGGGTTTGGTTATGTCCTGATCAAGGGCAAGCGACCATGTTGGTGACTGATCGAACATGCTTTTGGAGCTTGCCTCCTTAAGCACCGGGCTGTGAGCATAAATTTTCCCGTCTTGTCCGATGGCATAAATCCACCCGTTCTGCACGACCGGAGGCAGCAGCGCTCCGTCACCATCACCAATCGTACCATCCCAGAGTTCATCTCGAAGAGTGGCGGAAGACAGGTCGGATGATAGGGCATCGAACACATATACATGCCCATCCTTGCAGGTAACAAGCACGAAATCCCTCGGCTCGATCGGATCGGCGCGCGGATCGATCATTGTCACCACTGTCGGGCTGGAAATCTCGTCCGGGCAATCATAACTCCAGATCACATCGCAGTCAGCATTTGCCGCATCGGTCACGCCGTCATCCGTAACACCGTTCATATCTATGTCGTTATCCGGCTTGGAATCCATCGCATAGAGTGTATTACCTGATGAGTAGAATATGATACCTTTCCAGATAACAGGGCTGTTCTCTATGTCTCCCCTGCTGATCGCTTTGCTGCAGTTCCATTGCTTCAGAAGCGGCGCGCCAAGAGTCTCTACGGAATAACCCGTACGGCGGTATTCTTTTCTGAAAGTTGTGTAGGACGTCGCGTATCCGACGACATTATAGGCAAACCTTACGTTAGCCGGAATAGCGGCCATCACGTTAACGTCAGTCGAATTGACATTCATGTAATCGGGAACGCTCGACCAGTTGATCACCGGACTCTGGATATTTCCGCCTATGAAACCGGATGTAAATACCACCCTGCCACTGCCATATTCTATTGCAGCAATGGTAGGCGGATCATTGCTGAGCCCGCTGCCGCTGGTGGAGACCAGGATCGACGAAAGCGTGGTAGGGCTGGGAATCGATCCGAAGCTTGAGTCGTACCCTGGGTTTATGGCCTTGGAAGTCGAGCTGAGTGAAGCAAGCTCATACGAACTCAATTTAAAAGGCGTCGTGACCAGCGGGTGAAGCGTCTGCAGAAGCATCGGAGTCCCGCCGCCGCCCGATGTGAAATTCAGGCCGGGAAGGAAGAACTCGTCCACGGCGTTCGTACCGCTGGGGAATGTCATATTCCCGCCGTTATCCACCCAGAGGCACCCTCCGCCATCCACATATCTGCGGAGTTTGTCTCTATCGGCCATCGGAAACCTCACAGCTTCGTCCGCATTCATATAGAGTATGTCGAACTTAGCGAGGTTCTCGTAAGTAGTTTGTGCCAACGAGACTTCCCAATACTTCCTATAGTTCTTGTAATAGGAATCTTTGCCGCCTGCCAACGGGTTAACGAATGTCCAGCCATGCGGCTTGATGTCGTCCCTCAGCCCCATTATATAAAAAATGTACGGAGCTTTCGCCCCGACATCCAGTTTCAGATTTGTGGACAACCTCGGAAGCAGCACCCCAGCATTGATGACATGCTGTTTATCGACATATGTCTGCGCGCCTGCGAATGCAATCTGCGCGAGCAGTATGGTTAAAATCACTGCGGCTATCGCTGAATATGAAATTTTGCGTATCATTTGGCTGCACACCTTTTTATAAAACTCCAATCCGGCAGAAACAGCTCCGCCGGCAGTTATGTAGGCTCTCCATAATAGTAAAGCGACCTGCAAACAGGCAGACGCGGCGTAATGGGAAGCGGTCGGTCATAATCGTCCTTGCGGACCGGCGTCATTACCCCGCTGTTTTCATATACAGGCCAGCCGACCATCGGATCGTAAAGGAACGTAAGGCCATCACCTGGATGCGCCGTTGAAATGTCACTCGTACCATACTTAGCGGGTATGTTGCTCCACTTCGAATACCACTCGCTTACATCTCCAACGGATGCAGGCAGGTTTTCGGTAATCGCTCCATCTATGGTGATCTTGGTATCGAGCGGCTGCCCGTAAAGCGGCCACTTGGGATCTACACCACGAGGCCGGTACCCGTCCTTGCCGGTATCTGCAGCGTTCATGTTGAACCAGTTGCCTGGGATGATGAAAAACGACCTGTTCTGAGCATACATGACCGCTTCGATGCGAACATCCATCGGCTGTATGGTAAAAGCCGACAATAGATAGTTATTCCTGGCGTACGATGACTGATCGAGCGCAATCTCGAAATAGTTCGGCCTTCCGATAGAGTAATCCAGCCTTGACTTATCGAACCCATTCGAAGTATCGAATATTTTATGCTCGAACAGGCTCGAAAGCCCTGTGCCCTCCGGGCAATAGCGCGGGTCGCCGCAGCCATAGACCCACTCCGGCGGCAGATACTGGTTATTCTGCCCGATCGAAAGAAGCCCATCTGTGCCGCTTCCTCGATTGAGCCACATATTGATATATGACGGACCATATTGTCCGGCGTGCCTTACGAAAAGCATCGCATCGTCACCTGTCTGCCAGCTTCCGCTCGACGGACCGAACGAGAACGACGAGAAGAACGTAGTCGATGGTTCCGGCGTCACTATCAGGTGGTACGGCGGCTGCCCTGTTCCCGAATCCGATGCGATGGAAGTCGGACCGAGCGATGACAGGAGCGATACGAACTGAGTAGTATTTACACAGACGTACTGCTTGGCGAGAAGCGATATTGCGGAAGTGGGATCGACATTACCTTCTTCGTCGCGATACTTCAGTATATTGCCTTCCACATAGATGATCCCGCCGGAGACCACCGTAAGCTGCTTGTCTTTGGGCAGCATGCCTTTGATACGTACATTACCCTCGGCATAGATAACGCCGTTTCGGTCGATGGTTATTTCCTGATCTGTCTTGTTTCCGTTATTGTCTATATTGTAATGAGTGAACGTCTGCGTCCCTTGCGGATAAGGGATGGTTATGGTCGAACCCTTATCGTTCATCGGCACTCCGAAAGAGTTGTACCAGACCGATTTCTTGCCGTAAAGATTGTCGCTCTTCTTACTCTTGATGTCAGTCCTTGTGATCGTAATATCCGGCTGTTCGTCTCCATCCGTATCATAGGGGTTCAAGGTAATGACAACGCCTGGCGGGACGTAATACGGCCCCTGCCAATAGGCTGACATATCGTTGTTCGGCTTCATCCAGTCCGCCCTTGGAGTATAACCTCCGAAAAGGGTCTCACTTTCCTGCTGAATGTCATCGCTGTTATCGATATAGATGCCTTGTCCCCAGCCGTAACGGCCGCTGTTCACCCATTTTTGATCCCCCCAGCCCTGCTGAAGCCATATACCGGAGTCGCGCGTAAGCGCTACATACCTCGAAACCTTGGTAGGCGTGTCATCGTCGTCCAGGAGCGGAGGCTCCAGCCGCTTGATGCCTCTGGCCTGTTTGTCTACATCCGGGCTGTCGGAGCCGTCTCGGTAAAAACCATACACCGTAGTAAACGGCTGAGTATAATCCGATGGGTAAACAGGATAACTGTTCGCTGTGCCGTCGTTGATTACTTCAAAAAGCGTTATAGGGACCGGCTGGCTGCTGTCGTTAATGTCGATCTCTTCATGTTTGATCGTTCCAGCAACTTCCACCATATCGAGCGGCGTGTACTCAGGGCTTGCGCCGTTTTGATAACTTGTTCCTCTCAGCACCAGGTCTATCCGATTGCCATACCACTCAAGATTGCCGTTTACTCTGATTGGCGCTCCACGGACACCCTCTCCCGCTGTTGTTTCGCTGCCGTATTTTACATTGAACCCGGCAGCGCCAAGCGGAATATCCGTCGAACGTTTCTCCAGGTTAGTCACGAACCTGAGATAGTCCGTAATACCGATTGGTTTATAGGCGGTAAGTTCCCTGCGGAGGCGTACGTTGCTGTCCCAGGTTGTGGGGTCGTCACTTTCGACGGTGCCTATCCGTCCGATGGACTCGATCTTGATATACTTGGACATCGAGTCTTTCGGGTCCGGGTTATAACTTACACGGAGCAGGTATCTGCCTTCTCCCATCCTGAAGGTGGTGAATCCTCCGGTCGGTCCGGTGCTGCCATCGGAAGCCTCGACAGCGGAATACGGCCTGAGCCATTTGAAATCGGGATGAAGTTTGTTATCCACTCCGTCGGAACTGGTCACCGGCATATTCTCCGGTGCAGGACGCCAGTCAGCGCCGTCATCGCTGGTCATGAGCATATTATCCGCGTAATGTATGCCTGCTTCAGCCAGATACTGCGCTGTAATAACGTCCCTCGACCGTCCGGCGCGACCCTGGTTCCGGGCGACGAGCACGACAAACACTACGCTGATGAACGCGAGCAAAAACATCACTATGATTGCAATCACCAGTGACTGTCCCTGCTCGTTCCCAAGCTGCACTCTGCTTTGATTCATCGATTTCATCATTGCTCGTCTTATCCTTATCTCATCAGGTTTCGTATACGAACCTTGTTTGTAAGCTCCACAGGATGCACTTTACCGGAGTTCCGGTCGTAATATCGAATACCCATGGTTATCTGCATAAGAGTTTTGGTTGCATAATTGCCTATGACCACGTCTCCGTCACGGTTACACTGGAATTTGTAACTTATCTCGAACCTGGACTCTCCACTGGACATCGTTTCCGGGATTACATCATCGTAAGCCGGGCTGAAAACGATCCAACCGACGCTGTTATCCGCATTCGAGCTGTCGCTCATACCGTAGTCTATCTTATACTGGTTCCTTCTCGGATCACCGAGGTTGAAAGGCACGCGCTCATAACGGACCATCTTGATATCTTCAGGCTGCAGTCCAGAAGTCATATCCGGTCCCATAACCACTTCGCTTCCCGGGACTATCCTCGGCTTGAATTCGGAGGTCGAAGACAATTCATCGAACATAGTAAGGCGGTACATACGGGCCGGAGAACCGTTGGAAGCGTTACTGTTCAACGCGACACGCTGGTTCATGGCAATAATATCGTCCTGGTGTATCACATCCGAATCAGGGAAATCGAACCTTACCTCGCCTTTTACCGGATCGACCACAAACGCGACTTCGGGACTATCCGTCGGGAAAACGCCGTTCGTTTCATAATCGGTAATGTCGAAAACAAAGGTAGGATTACCTGCGGAATCATACCTGTTGATAACCAAGTGATTATCATCCCCTTGACGCGCAGTCCGGTACCAGATGTCGTTGGCGTCCGATTCCGAATTGTATCGGTTCAGCGATACACTGTACATCTCAAGGTTGGAATTTCCGACAGAACTCGCCCACGCGCCGTAGCTGGCTCTGAAAACAGACGGAATGCTTGCCGGCGACTCGGTACCCTCATCGGTGACATACGCCGGCTTGAAAGAGTCGTCCGTCATCTGTGCCGGCTGGAACCGTACGCTCGGGACTACAGTCACGACCCTGTCGTTCGCATCGTTCATCCGCAAAAGCACAAGGTCGGTGTCAGTCTGTGGGCCGACAGGCTTCGAGACAGCCTTCCAGTTCTCCCAGAACGGCTTACCATTCCCATCCTCAGGAATCTCCGTGCTGTAGAAGAAATCCGGATCGTCGAGAATAGGTTTACCGTCGTTGTCAAATTTGAAAAGATTTTTATCGTATGGATCGACTTCGGCGCGATAGAGTATGAACCCGTTCAGCGGCGAACCGGTCTCAGGCCAGTCTCGATAGTTCTCAGCGGGAAAAACTGTAAGATCGGCATTGGGATCGTTATTGAGCAGTCCCACAAAGTAGCGCACGATCTTGCCGTCGGCAACAAGCGGTTCTTTCGGACGGGCTTCTATATCGGTGGACTTACACACCGGGCACTCCGGCCATGCATCGTCTCCGCGCTCATAGTCCCGAGGCTGACTCTCATCGTGGTCGGGATTGTTACAGTGCATAACGAGCTTAGGCAGGACTATGTCGATCTTGCCGTACAGCGCCTTTATTTTCTCCGTAGTGCCGTCCGGCTGCTGGACCGGGAAGTTAATCGGGCTGTTCGCGTTATCATAGACGAACATCGCCTGGCTGACCTCTCGGCTCACCTGCTCCAGGGTCGTTCGGGCGGTATTCTGCGCCATAACCATCGCATTAGCCTGGCGGGTCATGTTGAACGTCTGTACGATAGGCGCAAAGATCAGGCCCATCAGGATAATCGTGATCGAAATGACCACGAGAAGCTCCACTAAAGTAAAACCTGCTCTTGTCCTCTTATTGACCATAACCACTACCTCTTTGCTAACCGGTTATACGCTTCCGACTTGCTTGTAATTCCTCTCGAATGCGGTTCGGGACTAATCCGTAGCCTTTTTCGCAATAATCGAATCCAGATCGACATGCCGCCACTTCTCAGTCTCGCGCCAGATGACTCTCGCCCTCACGGAGACGCCGTTGACCGAATAAATCCGTGTCGGCTCATTGTTGAGATCGATATAAGTGCTGTCGACACCGCCGTAATCAAGAAGCGAATCGGATGTCTTGTGGCACTCGCCAAGGACCCTTCTGGTCTGCCCATTCAGGGTGTATTCGTAATCGATAGAGACAGTATGACCAGCATTACAGGTTGCGAACCACAATCTTTGAGGCTTGCTCGATTCATTGATGGCATAACTCTTGTAATCGAGTTGTCCGGAGCTGTAATCTCTATCATATTGCACATAGGCTTTTTGGAACTGGAGCGACCAGTCGCTTTCGGCTTTGTAATAGAACCGGATATTCCGCCCAGCTGGTGAGATATTGTCAGTCCCGCTATTATCAGGCCTAAAAAGCTCAATATCTTCGGGTAGATCTACTGTACCGCTCTTATAGTCGATCCATTTGGTATTAAACGCAATCTGCCGCCCCGACTCAAGGTCTATAGCAATCATATCCGGGGCATAGGTATTCCCCTCATCATCCGTAGTACTAAACGCCGGATTCAGCCCGTTATACGTATCACCATTGATCTCCAGGGACACACCGCTCTCCTTTATACGGTTGAGCGTCATATGCACCCTGTAGGGCTGATTCGTTGGAACACGCTTATCTTCATGGATAATCTGAGGATCCAGTATGTCGTAGTCGATCCTTGCCTTGAGCGGACGGCCAAACTCCTTCTGGCTGTAGCCTATGGGGTTGAACGATATAATGCCTAGCAGGGAGTTGACCATCATATATTCGTATGGGTCCGAAGACCAGCTTGTAACCTCGGTGAACCCACGCGCCACTGTTTCGCTGTATCTGTCGATGCCCGCATATGAAGCACCTTCTGATATTTTATCCTGGATCACCGGACCGAAGTTGATCCACCCCTCTGTCCCGCCCGGGACTTCTATCTTTATATTCGTGACCGTCCGAAGACAGGGATTTTTGCTCCCTGTTGGCGTTTCCCACCAGGAACAACTGAGATAATAGAGATGTGTCTGACTCGATTCACGGAAGCATATCGCCAGGTTATCGTAATCTATAGCGTACTGGTAAGATCTCAGGAACCTCCATGGCTCCGTGTTGTCGTCGGAATCCAGCACACGGCGTGATAGGTTGCTTCCCTTGATAACGACCTCGCCGTGGGTTGTATCTATCGGGCTGAAGGAAAGGATATAAACCGACCCGCTCAACGGACCATTTGCCCACCCGCCGAAAGGTATGCGGACGGTCTCTCCTATGATCCTGCGAAAACAGGTAGCATTGTCGTCATCGACCGGAGGTCCTGGAAAACGATCATTGAGGATAACGCCCGATTCATCTATCGGCAGAACGCCATCCGGCAGGTTCTCGGAGTTGTTTTTCCACCGCTCCATCTCGAACTGAGCAAGACGGCCGGCCAGAGTCACGCATTCGGCATGGCGAACAGACCTGAACCCCGGCGGATACACATTGACCACAGTCAGAATCCCCGTCACGAGCACGACCAGTACAACCAGCACTTCGACTAACGAAGTACCCCGATTAGCTTTAGCTCTCAAGCACACCATAATCAACTCCCAGTTGAGCATTACTCGCTTTATCAGTAATACTCTATGAGTAACAATTCACCCTTATACGCCACTCACATCACTCTAAATAAACAGCGCATCACTCTGGACAAACCACTTCTTATTAAACCGGCCAAGACGTCATATTGAACTCGATTCAGGGTCCACTGATGGCCTGCCACCGGCTATTTATTGCTCTCAGTCCTCCAGCGGCATCCTGGATCGCCGGTAGTATCAGACCCTTCTACGATAGCCGCTGAAATCATATCTGCATGTCCGTCCAGGAACAGCACCGGGACCATCGACTTTTTGTCACCCTGGCGTTCGTGATAGCTGCACCAGGTCACGATGGTATCATCGGACGGATTGCGGAACCTTAGCTGCCTTTTGTAATCATAAGTACGATCGGGATTGCTCGATGCTGCCTTGTAATTGTCTACATCAGCCTCGGTGTTAGCCCACCTGGTGGTATACCGCATATCCAAAGGATAGTTCGCCACGGCAGTGCCGTTTACTACTCCCTGGGTGTATATATCATAGCTGCTGTATGCGTAGTACTCGTATGTTAGGCCGTCAGCTTTAGTCACCCTAACTGCCGCTGTGGTCGATGAAGTTACCGCCAGCGGGCAGTGAAAACCTTTGACAGCCTTGATATACTCTGGATACAGCCCACCGCCATTTCTGGCATGTTCCAGCGGAAGAATCGCACCATCTTTATACTCGGTGATACCTGCGAGAGAATCCGGGTACCGCCTGTTGTCCTGCTGGTACATCTTGATCGCTATAGCCAGATCATGCAGGTTAGTCATGCACTGGACCTGTTTAGCCCTGTTTTTCACGGCTCCCATTACCGGGAAAATAATCGCCGAAAGTATCGCAATGATCGCGATTACCGTGAGGAGTTCCACCAGGCTGAATCCCTGCTTACCGCGCATCGTTTTCATATTTCATCCCTCCAAGCCCGTAACGACTGAATCAAGATATCCTATTAATATAACTACCTATTGAGTTTTGGGACACCATCGTCCCAAAACCAGTGGAATACCGTAATTGTGAGACTTGTCCGTAGCCCTATCTGTTCCCTGAATATTCTAAAGCCTGTGCTGAAGATACCTCAGATACCACTCAATTATTTGCGTTCCAAAGAACAGCGTGATAAGCACGCCGCTGACCATCATCGGGCCGAACGGCAGCGTGCTGCTGTTTTCCTGCCCTTTATGTGCTATCATCCACCTGATCCCTATAATACTGCCTGCAAAAACGGCGATGAAAAACGACAATAACGCCAACCCCAGCCCTAAGCCGCTCGTAACAGCCCCGCAAAAGACTGCACCGATCGCACCGGCAAGTTTGACATCACCGCCGCCCATCGCCTCCTTTTTGAAAGCTCTCGTGCCCAGTTCCGCTATAGCTAAAAATATGCCGCCACATATAAACAATCCGGCGACAGACCACAACATAGGGACCTCGACACCGGTAAATGGTATCGGAATATGGAGGAGGGTATGCCCCTCCTCATGCATCACTAGTCCGTAAATGTCTCGAACCACTCCTATGCTCATTCCGAACCACACCGAAAGCTGGTCTGGAATGACCCAGTGTTCCAGGTCGATAAAAAACACAGCTATCAGCGCAGCCGTAAAGAGCGCATAGAGAAAGAAATTGACCGTAAAACCATATTCGGCGAAAAGCGCCACGGATATAAGCCCTGTAATCAGCTCTACAATAAAATACCGCCAGCTTATCGGCGCGCCGCAGTAGCGGCATTTGCGCCCGAGCATTAAAAAGCTCAAAAGCGGAATATTATCGATCCATCTAAGCTTTTTATTGCACATTGGACAGTGCGACGGCGGATTGATGATCGACTGTTCTATCGGCATCCGGTAGATACAGACATTCAAAAAGCTGCCGATCACAGCGCCATAAACAAATACCACGAGCGCCCAAAACCAAAAATGCACTAAGCTTACTCCGACCCTGCGCCAGCAAGACTCTGAATTACTGCGATAAGCGGCAGAAAGATCGATATAACAATAAACCCTACCGCCCCTCCGAGGAATACGATCATAACAGGCTCGATAGTCGCCGTAAGACTGTCAAGCGCCGCATCGACCTCAGCCTCATAGAACTCAGCGACTTTATGGAGCATCGGATCGAGCGCGCCGGACTCCTCACCAATGGAGATCATCTGGACGACCATCGGAGGGAACAGCTTACTTCTCTGCAGTGGGTCTCCGATCCGGTCACCTTCCCGAATCCTTGCCCTTGCTTCAAGTATGGCATCGCTTACGATCTCATTCGAGACTGTTCCCGCAACCGTTTCAAGAGCCTGCAGGATCGGGACCCCCGAAGCAAGCAGTGTCCCAAGCGTTCTCGAGAACCTGGCAAGGACTATTTTGTGATTCAGCTTTCCAAAGACCGGGGCTTTCAGTTTAAACCTGTCATAAATGCGCCTGCCGGCCTTCGACTTGACAAACAACCTGAAAGCGATAACAAATACCGTCAGGCATATAATCATGATATACCACTTGCTGGTCAGGAAGTTACTGAATGACATCAGCATTCTCGTAGGCGCAGGAAACTCTTTGACACCGAGGTCATCGAACAGAGACATAAACTTAGGCAGGATGAACGTAACCAGACCGATTACGATACCGATAGCCACGATCATAACGATAACCGGATAAGTCATCGCCGACTTGACCTTTCGCCGCAGTTCCATGTCGCCTTCAAGGAACTGCGAAAGCCTCTGTAAGCTTTCCTCAAGAACACCACCGACTTCGCCTGCCCGGATCAGACCGATAAACAGGTTAGAGAACACGTTCGGATACTTACTCATCGCGTTCGAAAGCTGCTGGCCTGCTTCCACTTCCATTTGCAGGTCGTTGATGATCCTTTTGAGCTTCGGGTTTACCGTCTGCTCCGCAAGGACGGACAGGCACCTGACCATCGACACACCGGCATCGATCATGGTGGAAAACTGGCGACAAAAGACCGAAAGGTCGTTCAGTTTTATCCGTCCGAACCCTCCGCCGGCGTTCTTTTTCTTACCGCCTTTGGTCTCTTTGATGTCGACGACCGTAAATCCCTGCTCGGTCAGCCTCCGCCTTAACAGTCCTTCACTTTCGGCCTCGACCGTCCCGGGAATCTGGTTCCCGTTTGCATCACGTACTGTGTATGCAAAATTTGGCATACGCCTTCACCCCTATCCTGATTCGTATTCCTAATCCGTGGTTTCACAGGTATAAACTACGGACAAAGGCTGGCCTTACAGCTTGCAAACCTTCACGGACTCGGACTACGAAACTTTTTGTACTATCTTCTGTTCATGCCGTTCGGCACATCTGTCGACATTGGAGCGGCAATCATCTTCTTGAGCTCTTCAGGATTCATGGCACGTGTCATGGCGTCGTCATAAGTGATGGCGCCTTTATGATAAAGCTCTCTCAAGTGCTGGTCCATCGTCTGCATACCCACGTTGGCGCTGGTCTGGATAATGGACGTAATCTGATGGCTCTTCGCCTCTCGAATAAGGTTTCGAATAGCAGGAGTAGCGATCATAATTTCCATCGCACAGACTCGTCCGGGCATACCAGCTCTCGGCATGAGCTGCTGGCAGAGGACGGCTTCCAAGCTGTTCGAAAGCATTAATCGTATCTGATCCTGCTGGTTTGCAGGGAATGAATCGACGATCCTGTCGACTGTCGATGCGGCGCTGTTTGTGTGCAGAGTGGCAAATACAAGGTGGCCGGTTTCCGCAGCACGGATCGCATTAGACATTGTCTCCAGGTCTCGCATCTCACCGACCAGGATCACGTCAGGGTCTTCTCGAAGGGCAGCCCTCAGAGCATTTGCGAACTCATGCGTGTCCTGCCCGACCTCGCGCTGGTTGATGATACAATACTTATGTTGATGCAGATACTCGACAGGGTCTTCGATTGTAATAATGTGGCAGCTTCGCTCATTATTCATCTGGTTGATCATAGCCGCAAGCGATGTAGACTTGCCGCTTCCAGTCGGTCCGGTAACAATAATCATACCTCTGGGTTTTCGGGTAAGGTCCTCCAGGACCAAAGGAAGCCCCAGGTCTTTTAGGGTCGGAATTTTGGTCGGGATCAACCTGAAAGCTCCGGCAACAGAACCTTTGTCGCGATACACATTGACACGGAAGCGCGCAACCTTACCAAATGCGTAGGAAAGGTCAAGTTCAAGATTCTCTTCAAACCGCTGTATCTGCTCGTCAGAGAGAATATCATACATGATCCTCTGGCATTGGATGGACTCGATCTTTGTATAGTTAAGCGGAAGAAGCTGACCATCGACGCGGATGATCGGCGGCACCCCCACGCAAAGATGCAGGTCCGACGCGCCTTTCTCTACTACAATCCTGAGAAGCTCATCGACATGCGTATCGCCTAACTCAATCGGCTTGTTCGCGCTTTGAGCCTGATCTATCTGCGCAGCCTGCTCCGGCGGAATCTGCTGCGCCTGGTTTGTTATCTGCTGTTCCAATCCCTATTGCCTCCGACTAAGAAAAGTTCAGAGTTCAAAGTGCGGTATTTACAGTTCCTGCACCCGCACCAAATACCTCTTTTAATGTCCCGCTGTGAAGACTACTCTCATAATCTCATCCGGGGTCGTCAAACCTTCAAGGACCTTTACGAGTCCATCTTCGCGAAGCTCATGCATACCGTTTGCCTTGGCAGCTTCACGGACATCGGCGAGCGGAGCGCGTCTTACGACAAGCTCGGCTATCTCGTCGTTCATTCTCATCAATTCGTAAATACCAACCCGGCCTTTGTAACCTGTCTGCCTGCACATTTCGCATCCCGTGCCCCGGTAGAGTGTAATCGGCGCTTCGGGGTCCTCGGTCTTCATTCCGAACCGCCTGAGTTCCTTTGCAGCTATGGTGTAACTGGTCTTGCAGTTCTGGCAAACCCTTCTCGCAAGTCTCTGTGCAAGGACTCCGATGATCGTCGCCGAGATAAGGAATGGTTCGACACCCATATCCACAAGCCTGATAACACACGAAGGAGCATCATTCGTGTGAAGCGTCGAAAGAAGAAGGTGTCCTGTAAGCGCTGCTTCGACAGCGACCTCAGCCGTCTCAAGGTCTCGGATTTCACCGACCATGATGATGTCAGGGTCCTGCCTCAGGAAACATCTGAGCGCACTGGAGAACGTAAGCCCTGCTTTTCTGTTTACATGCACCTGGGATATCCCGCTTAACTGGTACTCGACAGGGTCTTCAACCGTAATAATGTTTTTATCGACCGTATTGATCTTGTGCAGAACGGAATACTGCGTGGTTGTCTTTCCGCTTCCTGTCGGTCCTGTCGAAAGGAACATACCGTTCGGCTGCTGTGTGATCTCATCTATCTGAGCCT
Source organism: Armatimonadota bacterium (assembly GCA_039680575.1). Taxonomy (GTDB): domain Bacteria; phylum Armatimonadota; class UBA5829; order UBA5829; family DTLH01; genus JBDKSP01. The sequence goes on along the minus strand of JBDKSP010000050.1, from coordinate 50,978 downwards.
GCGTCTCCGGTGTAAACCCGAGCTTGTTCAAGCCAAGGAGAACACTCGATTTATCGAGGACTCTCATAACGATCTTTTCGCCGTGAATGGTGGGGAGGCAGGAGACACGAAGGTCGTAGTCTTTGTTCTCCCAGCGGATCGGAATACGCCCGTCCTGAGGGACTCTCCGCTCGGCGATGTTCATATCAGCCATAATCTTGAGGCGCGAGATGAGAGGAGCCTGGATATATTTAGGGAGCGGCATGACTTCATGCAGGACGCCGTCAATTCTATAACGGACACGCACGCCTCGCCGGTCCGGCTCTACGTGAATATCACTCGATGCATCGCGGATCGCCTGCTGGATAATGGTGTGGGCAATACGGATAATCGGCGCTTCCTCAGCGGCCTGGCGGACCTGGTTTTCATCGTCGTCCGCCATCTCTTCGCGCGCGCCGTAAGTAGCGATCGCTTCGCTGATCGAAGATATTCCCCCTCCGCCGTTAGTCGGAGCGTTCGCCACGGGAACCACAGCCCCGTTGTCCGATGTTGCCTTGTAGATACGGCGAATCGCATCATCTACATCGTCTTCGGTCGCAAGAACGGTCATTAACTGGGTGCCGCCCACTACGAGTCTGACATCCTGAAGTGCCATCGGGTTGCCGGGGTCGGACATGGCGACAATCAACTTCCCGCCAGCTTTGCCTATGGCGATAAGTTTATGCTGTTTGGAGATACGTTCGGGGATCGAGGTGGCGGTCGATTCATCGATTTTCTGCGTAGAAAGATCGACAAACTGCATTCCCAAGACTTCAGCCTTGGCCTTTATAACGTCTCTATCACCGGCAAAGCCAAGGTCGATTATGATCCGACCGATATCACCAGGCGCGCTGCGCTGTGCTTCCCGCGCCTGAGCAAGCTCCTCCGCCGTGATTAATTTCTTAGCGACGAGCACCTCGCCCAGATCTTTTCTCGCCATTACCATTGCTTAAGCACCTCTCCATACCCCTCGAAGATAAAAATCAACGGAACAAAAGGAACTCCCTTTTGCGCCATGCGTATCCCGGGGCAGAACCTTCGATATGGTTATCCACAGTAGCCTGCGGTAAATATGAGCCATTAATTATAGATTATAGCATTAAACAGTCTCTACCGGCTACTGCTATAAGAGTTCAGGTTGATGATTACAACATCATGCTGAATTATCACAACGTCATTCCGAGCTTGACTCGGAATCCAGGAAGATTATGGACCCTGAATCAAGTTCAGGGTGACGTGCTGATTGTTCAGGATGATATATAATTCTTGCAAGAGTGAACTCTTACCTACTGCTGCCCAGCCGCTTCATAAGAGCGGCTTTCATCGTATGGATCGAAGGTTCGATACCCGTCCATATCTTAAATGACAACGCTCCCTGGTAAACAAGCATATCGAGCCCGCTTACGGTTCGCGCCCCTCTGGCTTCCGCGGCTTCGAGGAGGGGGGTCTTGACCGGGTTATATACGAGATCGCATACAACAATACCTCGCCTAAGCACTTCCGCCGGAACAGGTGTCTTCCCGCTGTCGGGATACATTCCGACCGGCGTGCAATTCACCAGTAAATCAGTTTCAAGCCCCGAACCGGAAGATTGGAGACTGGAAATATCTCCTGCACAGCACTCCATGCCCAGAGACCTGATATCCTCCGCCAGCCGTTCAGCCTTTGTCAATGATCGGCTAAATACCGTTACTTTTGCTCCGGCTTTTGCCAATGCAAATGTTACCGCTCTGCCGGACCCACCGGCTCCAATAACGACCGCGGTCTTTCCTTTGGGGGAAAACCCCGATCCTTCGAGCGATCTTAAAAAACCGGCTCCATCGGTGCTGGTTCCTGTCAGTCTTCCATCAATATTGATTATCGTATTGACCGAACCGACTTCGCGGGCATCGCCCACAACCTCGTCAAGAAGCTCGATCACAGCCTCTTTATGAGGTATCGTAACATTAACGCCTGATACTCCAAGTGCGCGGACCCCTGAAAGAGCCTGCGGAAGATACTCAGGCGTCACATCGAACGGAACATAAACATAATTCAGGCCAAGAGACTCGATAGCGGCGTTATGCATCGCCGGAGACAGACTGTGTCCGACCGGGTGGCCGAACACTCCAAAAACCTTAGTCTTGCCTGATACGAACACCTTTTATTCCTGTATTTCAGACGCTTTGTTCGACACCTTTGTTCCAAGCATGCCTTTCTTCGAAAGCCATGCCATTATCCGGTGTTCCAGCAGTCTGCTGAACTTGGTCCCGATAAACTCTTTATCATGCATCGGTTTTACAAGGATCGTCAGAATAGAGAGCCTGTTCCCCCCTATTATATCCGTCAATATCTGGTCTCCGATTATAGCGGTCGTCTCAGGAGTCGCTCCCATCGATTCCATAACCTCACGCAGCCCTTTTCTCCTGGGTTTGATGAGCTTATCCCTGCAGGGTATCCCCAATTCCCCGGCTACAGCGCGAAGTCTTCCGGGATTGCGGGTATTTGAGGCTATACAGAGCTTGATTCCCAGGTCCAGCGCATTTCGAACCCATTCAGCTGACTGTACGGGCGCAATACGGTCCTTCCAGGGCAGGATCGTATTGTCCAGATCAAGCATAATAGCCTTGATCCCGCGTGAGACCAGGTCATCCAGGTCTACATCCGCGAGAGATGAGACGTACATCCCCGGACAGAGGATGTCTATCAGCTTTTTCAGAGTCAGCCTCCATTTCTTACGCGCCGTCTGGCGGCATCATGTTCAGAAAGCGTTTTTGAGAAGATATGAGAGCCATCCGACCGGGCGACATAGTAGAGATAATCGACCTTTTCAGGATGAAGCGCGGCTTTAATGGACTCGATACCGGGATTTGCAATCGGTCCCGGAGGCAGGCCGGGGTGAGTATAAGTATTATATGGAGATTCGACGGCAAGGTCTTTGTTATACAAGCGTTCCCGATGCTCTCCCAGCGCATATTGCACAGTAGCGTCTATATCGAGCTTCATGCCGATCCGCAGCCTGTTCCAGATGACTGCGGAGATAAGGGCGCGGTCCTTGGGAACCCGCGCTTCACGCTCTATCAGGGAAGCCACGATTATGATCCTGTTCAGCGCCTGCCCTTTTGATTCAGCATCAGCGCCGGCGGCGATCTGCTCAATCTCAGGAGATAAGGGATCGGCCACCCGCGACTTGAAGGCCTTGAGCATCTGCGTGACGATCTCTCGTGAGCCGGCATTCAGCGGGACCAGATAAGTGTCCGGGAACAGATAACCTTCGAGCCCCGAAGAAGGCACTAAGACTATATCCTTAAAGTCTCCTGCACAGGCGGTAACAATCGTCAGAAACTCGCTTTCATTCACCAACCGCTTGTCCGCCAGCCGCTTGGCCAACTGCTGCGCCGTAAACCCTTCCGGGACAGTGACCCACACAGCGGCGATATCGCCACGGACCATCGCATCCAGCATCCGCCGGACCGACATCGACCTGTTGAACCGGTATTCGCCCGGTTTTAGCTTACCGGCCTCCTCGCAGGCGCGTGCAATTACACTGAAACCAAGCGCGGACCGCACCAGGCCGGTTTCCTTAAGTCTGCTGCCGACCTCTGCGGCAGTCGCGCCTTTCGGCACAATAACCATAACCGGAGCCGTGCTGCCTCCGACCGGCGCTCCGAGATAAAAAAGCGAACCCAGCACCAGAACGATCAGCACCAGGAGTGTTATCAGATAATTTCGTCCTTCGCGTACGTATTCCAGAATGAGTCTCAACTATCGTTTCCTTTTGCTTCTATGTAGCTCTGGAGAATGACTGCCGCTGCAGTCTTATCAATTATATTTTTCCTCGCTTCACGGCTTTTACCTGCATCAATAAGCAGCCGTTCAGCTTCCGCAGTCGAGTACCGCTCATCCCAATACTCCAGCGGAATCCTGAGCCTTCTCGCAAGTTTACCGGCAAATGCGCGGATCTTTTCCGCCTGCACTGCTTCCTGTCCACTCAGCATTATCGGGATTCCGACTATTACCTTTGAGACATTCTCTTCTTCAATTACACAAACAATCGACCTGAGATCGGCTTTTTCGCTCACCGTACGCACGATTGTCGTAAAGGGGAATGCAAACGAGCCCGTATCATCGCTCAAGGCAACGCCGATCCGCTTTTCACCGACATCCAGCCCCATCAGTTTCATGGACACGCGGGTTCCAGACTGTCCAGAAGCGAGTAAAGGACTGCCAGTACGAGAAAACCGAATATGAGCCCTCCGGCGACTATGCCTGAGTCATTGAATAGAAACGCCGCGCCAGCCCCAACGATCGTTGCGGCTATACCTGATCGAAATGCCGGCCTGCCTGCGTACAACTTATCGATCTTCTTTCCAATCGAAGAAAACCAGAGGAAAAAAAACGGTATCGCACCGATCATGGCCATTTGTGACTGCGGAGTGCCTATCAGACTGACATTCATCGACAGCTTCCTCACGATAGTGGAGCAAAGAAGCATATACCCTCCCCTGCTCCCGACGGACGCAGCCAGGCCTATATGGGATTGACCGCCGCGGGACAACAACGTGTCCATCAGCCCTATGAATGTGACAACCAGACCGCCCAAGACGACAAGCATTACTATATCGCGCGCTCCGAACCTGTCCTTCAACCCGGATATATATACCGTGCCAAGCCCGACAATGGCAGCAATCGCCCCTCCGGCGTTAGCGCCGAAAGCCGGAATTCCCAGTCCAAGCACTACGGCCACGGAGGCCGCAATCGTTATGGACTTTCCTCGGCTGCTGGATCTCCATCCAGGGAAGCATTCTCTCAGCCAGACTATCGCGACAAGCGCGCAGCCCAGCCAGACACCCATGTATTCGTTGCCGACCCCGTAAAACCTGTAACCGCGAAAGTCCGCGACACTAGGAAGGGCAAACCTTATCAACTGTCCGCCGCGACAGGCTTCGATGAACAAAACGATAGTCGTAATAAGCGCCAGCGTCACTATCGGAAGCGCTCCTGGCAGTCGGTTGATCCTATCCCCCAGCGCGCGTTTCAGTAAACCACTCATACCAAACGCGGCTGCAGTCAGTGCGATCACCCAGGCACTGAGCCTCAATGCGTAGGGAACTACGGACGGGCTCCCAGGCACAGCGAAAAACATAGCAAGCGGACTGGACATCGTCGCGACCAGGAGCACTTTCAGTACAGCCCCCACTCTTTCCGATACAGCTTTCCCAAGGGCTATAACGGCACCTGCGGCTGTAATGGCGGCAATACCTATTGCGGCAAGCACTCCAAGCACAGGCCAGACTGCTTCTCTGCAAAGCAGTACCAGGTTATCGAGCCATCTGATCCGGCTTTCTCTGCCAGAAACCATAGTTATGGGCGTACCGACCATCCTCGAAGGCTTAGCCAGATCAAGCGATGCGAGCACCGTCGGCGCAATGTCGAAACCGGATACGAGTCCCGGTGTTCGCGTAGTAGCGGATATGAGGCTGCCGCCCGGACTACCGGGTCGGAAGATAACTATCGGGGCAAGCCGGGACTTCTCTCCGCGTTCCGGTACTTTGGCGGCCATCGACGCCAGGATTATCGTTTCCTGTCCAGTTTCAGCCTTCAAAATCCTTGTCAGAAATGAGTCCAGGTTCCTAAGCGCCTTTGCGCGCTGCTTGGAATAGGCATAGTCAGAAAGATTGGTCTTATTCAGTTCGACCCGGGCTGTATCTCCAAAATCTGCGACGACAAAATCGACTGATTCGAGCGCGCCATCGACGGCGGATGCGAGTTTCGCTGAATCCGTAACAAAACCCGTCGGGCTGAGCGGGTCGCGGCGGAGCACACGGAAGCTGATGTCGCCTGTGGCAACTGAACCGACGCCGTTCGCCGCTATGATAGCGGCTCTGCGGCGTTTTTTATCGGCTAGATCAGAGTTACCAAAAACAGCGGCCTTTTTACCGTCTTTGTAGAGTATATCTCCAAGGGCACCTGGAAGTGAGTTAGTCCTCTTTTCCAGATTTACACTATCAAGCAACGGGACTTCGAGCTGTACGACGGCAGGCATGCTGTGCAAACCCGTCCGGCGCTGAAATACCACTCCAGCTGGTCCCTGCTCATCTTCATCCTCCAGCAGCTCGAAGCTGGAGTACGCCTGATCCACATCATTTCCAGCCCAACAATAGGACCCGGCGCTAACGGATGCATAACAAGATTGAACCGATCCTGCCCCGGTCGTTCCGGGACAGATCAGCCCGATAGCGCCTTCAGAGGTCAACTTGTGAATGCCGGGCAGCTTGCTGTCCAGAAGGTCCGACAGGGTTATGTAGTCGGCGATGACGAGCACGACCTTCGGACGCGGGGAAGCGCCCTCTACAGGTAATGCCAGCGCTGCGAGCGCCAAAACGAGAAGAATGTAATTACGTATTACAGACATTTTTACTAGTTTTCAGCTTTCAGCAGGGAGGGGATTGGCGAAGATTTGTGCTTCGGGATGAACTGCGATCCCGAAGCATAGGGTTAGGTGCTGTAAATTTTCACCATCCGCGAAATCCGTTATATCGCATAACCCGCGTTTCAAAAGCTGGTAGCTGTTAACTTTTTCTGTTCCCTATCCTGCTTGCTTACGGACCAGATCGACTGCCGTCTGCAGTGCTTCATCGACTTTCGATGCATCTTTACCGCCGGCCTGGGCGAACTCCGGCCTTCCGCCGCCGCCGCCGCCAGCGACTTTCGCAACTTCACGGATCAGGTTTCCGGCATGGAACCCTCGCTTAACGAGATCAGGTGTCACTTTGCTGATAAAGAGCACCTTGCCGTCGCCCACTCCACCGAGCACCACAACACCGGACTTCAGCTTGTCGGCAATACCGTCTGCGAGAGCGCTCAGTACCTGGGCGTTCGTCGTCTGGACCTTGCTCGCAACCAGACTTACACCGGATATGTCATGAGCCGCCGCCGCAAGTTCCTGTGACTGCTCCGCAGCCGATTTAGCCTGGATCTGTTCGATCTTCCGCTGGGTCTCCTTAAGGTTTGTCTGAAGCCGTTCAACAGCCGAAGCTGCTTCAAGCGGCGAGGCTCCTAGTTTTTCCGACACCTCACGGAGCAGGTCTTCTATATCATGGACATGCTGCACTGCGCCGTTTCCGGTCACAGCCTCGATCCTTCTCAAGCCCGCGCCGACACTCGACTCGCTCACCAGCTTAAAGAGGCCGACCTGCGATGTCCTGCTGAGGTGTGTCCCGCCGCAGAGTTCCGTGCTGTAATCGCCGACCTTCATCACCCGGACATGCTCTCCGTATTTTTCACCGAAGAGAGCCATCGCGCCCATCTGCCGGGCTTCGTCTATATTGGTCTCTCTGACATCGACAGGGATGTCGTCAAGGATCTTATCGTTTACCTCATCCTCGATCTGCCTCAGCTCGTCCGGGGACACCGCCTGGAAATGCGAAAAATCGAACCTCAACCTTCCGGGTTCGACAACTGAACCAGCCTGGAGCGCGTGCGGTCCCAAAATATGTCTGAGCGCCGCATGCAGGAGGTGAGTTGCCGTGTGATTCCGCGCAATAGCCATCCGCCGCTCTGTATCGACCTCAGCGTGGACATCGTCACCGACCTTTATCTCGCCGGAAACGACCTCTACCGCATGTAAGAATACGTGCGCGGCCTTCAAAGTGTTCTTAACTCTCAGCATTGCGCCGCGGGACATCATCTGGCCTTCATCGCCCACCTGGCCGCCGGACTCTGCATAAAACGGCGTCTTGTCCAGCACTAAATCGACTAAACTGCCCTCTTTTGCCACACTGATCTGCTCGCCGCGTTCGAGTATGGCAAGAACTTTAGCATCCGACTCAAGACTGCGATAGCCTACGAACTCCGTAGCAGGAACGGTCTGCTCGAGTTCAAGGATCGCACCGTTGCCGCCGCCGAAGAGCGATGCCGCAAAGTCGCTCGATTCCTTCGCGCGCTTGCGCTGGTCTTCCATAGCGGTCTCGAACCCTGCAGCATCTACCTCTATTCCCTCGGACTGGGCAATCTCCTGCGTAAGCTCCAGCGGAAATCCATAGGTGTCATGAAGTGAAAACGCCGCATCGCCGGGAAGGAGGTTCCCGCCGCCCTTTTTGACATCTTCAATCTGCTGCATAAGCCGGGACATGCCGGAATCCAGCGTGCGGAGGAACTTCTCTTCCTCTGCTTTGATGAGGCTGGTAACGTAGTCCTGCCTGTCTTTCGGCTCAGTGTAGACATCCTTCATCAAGTCTGCAACGACTCCAACCAGTTCGTGCAGGAACGGCTTGTCCATGCCAAGAGAATTACCCCTCAACACCGCCCGGCGTATGATTCTGCGAAGCACATAACCTCTTCCGATGTTCGACGGCATAACTCCGTCGGCTATGGCAAAGACCGCGCCCCGAATATGGTCTACTATAACCCGGATAGCCCTCGTGGTTTCCTGATCTTTACCGTAACTTGCGCCGGTAATCTTCTCGACTGCCTTCACTATCGGCTGGAACAGGTCGGTATCATAGTTCGACTGAGCGTTGTTCAGGATAGCGATAGTCCTCTCGAGCCCCATGCCAGTATCGATATTCTTCGTGGGAAGCGGGTCGAGCGTTCCGTCCTCCTGGCGGTCGAACTGCTGGAAGACCAGATTCCATATCTCGACGAACCGGTTTCCGTCGTGGGCTATCGACCATGCAGGGTCCGCAGGCGCGCCCGCTTCAGGGTTCACATCGAGGAATATCTCGTTGCAGGGGCCGCATGGACCGTTCGGGCCCATGGTAGGTGCGTTTGCAGGCCAGTAGTTCTTGTCCTCGCCGAGCCGCACGATCCTTTCCTTCGGGAAGCCGACCTCATTCACCCAGATATCATAAGCCTCATCGTCATCGAGATATACACTCGTCCAGAGATGGTCCGGGTTGAGCTTCAGGACATCGATAAGGAACTCCCATGCCCAGGTGATTGCCTCGCGCTTGAAATAATCGCCGAAGCTGAAGTTACCGAGCATCTCGAAGAAAGTGTGATGCACCGCATCGCCGACTTCCTCGACATCATCCGTCCTCATACACTTCTGAGACGTGACTACTCTCGACGCAGGCGGCACTCTATCCCCTATGAAATAGGGCTTGAACTGCACCATCCCGGCTGCGGTATAAAGAAGAGATGGATCGTTCGGCACGAGCGAGTCACTAGGATAGATAAGATGTTTTTTACCCTCGAAAAACTTCAGATATGCTGTTCTAAGTTCACTACTTGTCATGTTTTTAGGTTATGGGTCATGGCAGACCCGGTTTCTCCGATAATTAATTCTCATGCCACATCAGGAAGTTCAGCTACAGGCAGATCTTCCTGTGCTGAAGCAGCTGCGAAGGCTACAGCAGCCTTCACATGCTCCTCTGTAAGTGTTGGAAAGCTTTCTAAAATCTCTTTTACGCCAGTGCCTTCTGCCAGACTGGCAAGCACAGTGCGTAAAGTAACACGCGTGCCCTTAAAAACCGGCTCCCCACCGCAGATTTTTGCATTTCGCTCGATGTATTGATAATAGTCCATTTCACCATCTCCGAGGTAAAATCTATAATTACACAACCAATATCGCGAATCGCGCAGCACTTTAAGCGCGTAAACTATTCTTTCAGCTTCCAGCCTTTGTCTTCGACTGTCTCAGGGGCTTCTTCTACCACTTTGTAGCGGATGTAAAGCTCCCTCAAGGCGTGAGTCAAAAGCATGGAAACCGTCCCGGCAAACAAAATCAGCATCCCAAACACGCTCACCGCGCAAAGGATGCCAAAGCCGAGTATAACAACAAAGAAGCCGATTGTAAACCCTGGGTTATGCGCCGCGAGGATCAGGCTTTTCCTGATTGCCGCTGCCGCGCCTTCACGCTGGCACATCGGTTTCTGCGACGCAAGGACAGGCAGTTGGTAAAGCACCGTCATCAGCCATGCAACGAGCAGATATATGAATAAGATCCCTGCAAGAAAAAAAACCAGGTTTTCTTTCCCTTTGAGCGGGCCGAACATCCCCATGAAAAACATCGCGTCGATCACGAGCATCGAGATGACCACAATGTCAATCAGCGCAAGGCTGAGACTCGCCAAAAAAAGTTCGCGCGCGCCGGTCAGGATGTCGCCAAGTCCGGGATCGTCATGGTAAACGACCTTGTAGGCCATTCTGAAGACGCCGGCAAGCACCGGAGATCCAATAAACACCGCAACTATCATCCCAATAAGGACGATCCACGGTTTAGATGGATTTCTCCGCCAAAGCTCCCATCCGAGACCCAAAGGCACAGCGATGATGACCGCCCAGATAAGGCTTGCCGCAATCACCAGGCCAAACCGGTCGTATACCTCGGAAAAACCTTTTCTTATAGCTTTCCCGAACCTCGCAGGGGATATATCTACTTGCTCTTCTTCGTCCATGACACGCTAAATCTCAACCGCCCAAACATCATTATTATACAGAAAGGCAGCGGGTGAGACAAACGTAAAGTTCAGAGTTGATGAGTACAACATCATGCTGAATTATCACAACGTCATGCTGAGCTTGTCTCAGCATCCAGGAAGAAAATGGACCCTGAATCTATGGATTTTCGGCTATAGCTAAAACTCTTTAGCTTAGCTGAAAGCTCAAAGGGGTAAATATTCGTGATGAATCGAACTGATTTTAGCTTACTAAATTATATGCCTGCAATTATGCTGCGCTGCAATCGGATGCGCTGCCGGTAAAACATTATGAATACTACACTGCGCCTCCTGATTATTGAAGACTCGGAAGAAGAAACCCTGCGGATAGTGCGCGAACTGGAACGCGGAGGTTATGACGTGGTATTCGAGCGCGTGGATACGCCTGAGGCAATGACCGTTGCGCTTACCAGTAAAATCTGGGATGTAATCATTACCGGTTACTCGATGCCGCGCTTCAATGGACTGGAAGCGCTGAGACTCCTGAGAGAGAAAGGTTCCCTTCAGCCGTTCATCCTGATATCCGGCAAAATCGGGGAAAATGCCGTCGCGGAAGCGTTGAAATCAGGCGCGGATGACTATGTAAACAGAGATAACTTGGCGCAATTGGTCCCTGCCGTTCAACGAGTGGTAAGGGAGGCAATACGCCGAAAAGAGCACTTGCAGGCGGACAACGAACTCAGGCAAAGCGAGCGTTTACACAGACAGCTAATCGAGACTGCACTTGAAGGCGTGTGGCTGCTGGATTCGGAATGGAATACCACCTTCCTAAACAAACGTGTGGCTGAAATGCTTGGCTGCACGATACAGGAATTGATGGGCCGCCCTGTTTTTGATTTCATGTATGAAGACGACCTGGAAAACGCAAATATCCACTATGAACGGCGCAAACAGGGTATCGCAGAGATATTCGATTTCCGTTTCCGCCGCAAAGACGGCTCTGAACTGTGGACACTGATCTCTACAACACCAATATTCGACGATTCGGGTAAATTTGCGGGATCGCTTGCGATGCTCACAGACATAACCGACCGCAAACATGCCGAAAAAGAGCGCGAAGAAACGGAAGCCAAATACCAGATACTGGCAGAAGAGTCACTGCTTGGAGTATACATCATACAGGACAGGAAATTCGTCTATGTGAACCCCCGCTTTGCTGAAATGACCGGCTACACACGCGAAGAACTCATCGGTAAGATGTCTCCACTGGATATTACCGCTCCTGAAAGCCGAAACATGGTCGAGGAAAATCTACGCCGGCGCTTGACAGGAGAAGTGAAAAGTATCCACTATATTCTTAAATCAGTTCGTAAAGATGGCTCCACATTCGACATGGAGGTCATAGGATCACGTGCCGTATATATGGAAAAACCTGCAATCCTCGGTTCTGTTCTCGACATTACAGAGCGTAAACGCGCTGAAGAAGCGCTCGAGGAAGAACGGAATCTCTTTGTCGCCGGACCGACTGTGGTTTTCAAGTGGAGAAATGAGGAAGGTTGGCCGGTGGAATACATCTCGCCGAACGTCAAGAGCCAGTTCGGCTACACCCCGGAAGACCTAACCAGCGGTATAATCAGTTATTCATCGCTGATTCACCCCGATGACCTGTTTCGAGTAGCAATGGAAGTGATGTCCCACAGTAGATCCGGCGTACCCTACTTCGAGCAGGAATACCGGATCCTTCGCTCAGATGGCGAATACCGGTGGATACACGACTTTACAATGGTAGTTAGAGATTCCAGCGGGAATATTACTCACTATCATGGCTATGTAGTGGATATGACCGACCGTAAACATGCCGAAGAGGAGCTGAAAGAAGCCGAAGCTAAATACCGGATACTGGCGGAGGAATCACTGGTCGGAGTATACATCATCCAGGACGGAAAATTCGTCTATTTAAACCCTCGCTTTGCCGAAATGCTTGGCTACACACGAGAGGAACTTGTCGATAAAGTATCTCCGGTGGATATTGTCGCGCCAGAAGACCGGGCCACAGCCGCTGAGAACATACGCCGCCGTATGGCAGGAGAGATAGAAAGCGTCCACTACACACTAAAATGGCTACGGAAGGACGGTACGACTGTAGACGGAGAGGTAATCGGTACTCTTGCAGCATACAGAGGAAAGCCGGCGATCATTGGGCTGTTCATCGACATCACCGAACGGATAAGAGCTGAGGAAAGACATCTGGAACTCGAAAACCAGCAAAGGCAATTCTACCGGCAGACCATCCTGTCAGCCACGGGCGGAAAACTCATCATATCCGAGCCCTATGAGATCTCGGAGCTTGACCGGTACGTTACCAAAACTTATCCGCTCCGAGTACCCGCAGATCTGGAAACCATACGCATAGAAGCGAGGAACAAAGCAATAGCTTACGGCATGCCTGAATCGAGAGCGGGAAATTTCGCTCTCTGCGTAGGAGAGGCAGCAACCAACGCACTGAAACATGCCGGTGGCGGAGAGGTAGCGCTGATTCACCGGGACGATAGAATCCTGGCACGGGTCAGTGACCACGGCCACGGGATGGATGCACTGGTCCTTCCGCTCGTGACCCTGGAGCGGGGTTATTCCACCACCAAGTCGCTCGGTATGGGTTATGCGATTATCCTCAGCATAGCTGACCATGTTTTTCTGAACACCGGACCTTTGGGGACTAAGGTAGTGATAGAAATGGACATTAATCCCAGACCTCCGGTATCGCTAATCGAAACACTGCCCGATACATGGTAATTCTCCGTTTGAACGCCGGTCCGGCAGGGGAAAAGAAAGTGGGTTGCGCTGGATTTGGAGGGGTTCGAGATGCGGCGCATAGAAACACTAGAGGAAGGACAGGCGCATGGGCAGTTAAAGACCCTATATGGAGAAATCCAACGTGATTTCGGTTCACCCTTTGTCGGCTCCATATTCAGGGCATTGGCAAAACAGCCAGGATTACTGGAGGCAGTCTGGCCGCAGCTTCAACCTGATGTAACAACACAAGCATTCGTCGATCTTGCAAGCCGCATAAGACAGCGGGCAGACACGCTCGCCGGACTGACATTCGATCTCGACGATCTATATACATGGCTTCATGACCACAGATTCACCAGGGAAGATATCAGACGCATTCTTTACGTCCTCGAAGTGCTGCACTATCTAAACCCCAAGCTGCTGCTGGCAACAGCAGCGCTCACGGTCTCGGTGACGGGAATCAAGACATCCGGTATTAATCGATACAGGGCAACGCGGATCACGAAGGAAGAGCCGGAGTATCCGAATAAAATACCACAGGTCATGTTCGAGCAGGCTTCGAACGGTGTAAAAGAGGATTATTACGATATTTCGGATGTGATGGGAATACCGGTCATCCCGGATGATTTTCAAGCGCTGGCCGAGTGGCCGTCGTTCCTGCGCCGGATATGGAGCATGCTGAAACCCGGAATGCGGTCTACAACTCTGCTCAATGAGGCACAAGGCATCTCGCAGGCTGCCCTGGAGTTGGCTCAGGAGCTTCCGAATCCTGTAGAGGTTAGCTATCCCGATCAACAACGTGCCCGGCAACTGTTCGAGACATTCCTCAGTCTGTATGCACGCACGATGGTCGGTATCTCGGCGGTCCGCTGGACGATGATAGAGGGGCAGCAGAACGCCCGAATTACCGGCTGGGCGGCAGGAGAAAGAAGTGCGGAATAGTTTTTAACAATCAGCTTTCAGCCGTCAGCTATCAGTAAAAAAGAACCATGCTCGGGAGGGATTTGCAATCTCTCCCGAAGTGGCAAGTCAGGCATCTGTGATGCCGGGAGATTGATTATGGTTGATTGACCGGGATCTAAGTAACATCCTGTCTTAATAGCAGGCCAGCTTGACGTAGTGGCCGGTCTCCGTGCCGGCCATCGGCTCTGCAAGAGCCGGACTCTACCATAGCTGCTACTAGAAACGGAGACTACTTAGAGATCCCTATCCGGCCAGTCCGAGCTGCATTGCAAATACAGCCCGAGTAAGTGAATTGTCCACCAATCATCTCTAGATTCTTCTCTTAAGCGAATGTCCTTTGCCGGTCGCTACGGTCCGGCCTACGGAGAGGATTCTTGCAGTCAGGCATGCGCCGCATTTTTCCGGGTCTTCCGTGATGCATCGCTTGTTCGGATAGATTTCGTAGTCCACGCGGTAGACAAGCGGAGTGTGGTTCGGCATCACTACATTTGCCCCGGCTTGGAGCGCCTTTTCCCTGCCGAACTCATCTACCGACCCGGCAGCCGTAGTTGCAGGTAGGAGCGCATTTCTGGTTACGATTCTGGCGAGCGCAACCATCTTGAGCGTCATCTCAAGGGAACCCTGAGCGGCATCGCCAAGCGGTGTATCGGGATGAGGGATAAACGGCCCGATTCCGGCCATATCGACATCCAGTTCTTTGAAAAGCAGAATATCATTCGCCATATCTTCGACTGTCTGCCCGGGAAGCCCGACCATGCAGCCCGCTCCGATCTGGTACCCAAGCCGCTTTAGCTCACGAAGGCAGCCGAGCCGCGCCTCCAGTGTTGAATCCGGGTGCATTTTTCTGAAAAGCTCCGGGTTGGATGTCTCGTGGCGGAGCAGATAGCGGTCTGCACCAGCCTCTTTCCAGAGCGCGTAGTCCTCGAACGGCCGCTCACCGAGGCATAAAGTCACTGCTATATCCGTGACGAACTTTATCCGGCGGACAATGTCTGCCACGACTTCCCTCGTAAATTTTAAGTCTTCGCCGGACTGAAGGACGATGGTTTGAATCTTCTTGTCCGCGAGCTTTACAGCCATTTCGACTATTTCGTCCGGGGTCATCCTGTAGCGGTTGACCGACTTGTTCGATCTCCTTAGCCCGCAGTAGAGGCAGTCGTTTTTACATATATTTGAGAACTCGATCAGCCCACGAATGTGGACTTCATCGCCGCAGTACCGCTTTCTGACCTCGTCGGCGGCTGCAATCAGCCGCGCAACATCAGCCTCATCCTTAAGCGACAACAAAAAAACGATCTCTTCACGGCTAAGATCGCCGGACTCTATGCATTTTTTGAGCAGATTATCCAAATTCATATCGCACATATTCAGGCTGCTTCCGATGAAAACCAAGTCCTCACGGCAGATTGTGGATTTTTGTGCGATCAAATTCTACCATACAACGTGCTTCAACGTCGAGAATAGGATTTGTGGAGGTAGCAAGGAATTCTCAGGCTATTCCTTTGCATGCCATAAAATGATAGAATGCAGCATCAATGGCAGGAGAGCAGAGATGATGCAGATTAAGCTCAAAGGTGTAATTGTTCCGGTAATAACGCCTGTAGATGACAGAGACCGGGTGGATGAACCGGCATTCAGACAGGTAATACGCTACGTGCTTGATGCAGGTGTAGACGGTATGTTCGTAGGAGGTTCAGCCGGAGAGGGACCTCTTCTCACCGCAGACCAGTGGGACAGAATGATAGAAACAGCTATCGATGAAGCGGGAGAGGATACTTACCTTCTTGGAGGGGCTATTGATACTTCAACAGAAAGAGTCTTGGGCAAAATACGGCAACTGAAGGGAGCGGGTTACCACAACATAGTGGTCGCTCCTACTTTTTATACATCCATCAAAGCGCCGGATGAACATTTACGGCTTTTCGGAGCAGCTAAAGAAGCATGCGGAGATTCCGAGCTTATTGCTTATAACATTCCATCATGCACAGGATCAGAAATAGCTGTAGCTACGATGTGTGAGATGGCAAAGCGGGGCTGGATACGGTATTGCAAAGAGAGTTCCGGCAATCTCGATTACTTCCGGCGGCTGCTCGAACAGGGAAAAGAGGCCGGACTGAAAGCATTCATGGGCGATGAGGCAGGCATCTCGGAAGGGCTGCTTATGGGAGCTTGCGGGGTTGTGCCTGTGTGCGCCAACTACGAGCCCGAGACATTTATCAAAGCTTACAAGGCCGGTATACAGGGAAACCGGGATGAGATCAGGCAACTACAGCAGAGAATAGACTATCTCCGGCAAAGACTTCCCCTTGCAGGAGCTTGCTGGATCGCGGGCGTGAAGTACGCCGTCGCAAGCCTGGGCATAGGTTCGGGGAAACCCGTCTCACCGCTGCAGCCTCTTGATGACCGGCAGAAGGCCCAAATAAACGAATTGACTGCCGCCAGATTACGCTGAACAGGAGAAACAGATGACCGGTTCAAACATCAAAATCGAGCAGTTCGACTTGTTCGTAAACAGCGAGGGAGGCTACAACACATACAGAATTCCAGTCATTATCATAACCGCCAATGGGACGACGCTTGCTTTTTGTGAAGGCAGGAAGCATGGCGCCGATGATTTCGGAAAAATAGACATTCTGCTCAGACGCAGCACTGATGGAGGCAAAACCTGGAGCAAATTCCAGACTGTTGCATCAGAAAAAGATATGACTTGCGGCAACCCGTGCCCTGTAGTGGATGCAAGCAACGGCACAGTCTGGCTTCCATTCTGTAAAAACCTCGCAGACGGGCCGGAAGAGATGATACTCCGGGGCGAGGCGCCGCGTACCGTCTGGATTACCAAATCCACAGATGACGGCCTTACCTGGAGCCGACCAATAGAGATAACCGGGCAAACCAAACTACCTGACTGGACATGGTATGCTACCGGACCATGCCACGGCATCCAACTGAGAGACGGTCGGTTGGTTATCCCGTGTGATCATGTTGTTGGAAGCACTCCTCGCTACCATTCACACGTAATGCTGAGCGACGACCATGGCAAAAACTGGAGGATCGGCGGTATAGTGGATGAAGGCACCAACGAATCGGCTGTAGTCGAAACGGAAGACGGAGCAGTATACATCAACTGCAGAAACTCTGGAGAACCGCCGCAGAAACGGGCTTATGCATGGAGCCATGACGGCGGAGAGACCTTCTGTGAGGTTGCCAGAGATGAAACGCTGATAGAACCGGTATGCCAGGCCGGCCTTGCCAGATTTACGAGCAGAACAAGGCACGGCCGGAACCGGGTTCTGTTTTCCAACCCTGCAAACGGTGTAAGGGTGAATATGACGGTCAGGATGAGCTATGATGAGTGCAGGACATGGCCTGTCGCAAAGACTCTTTACTCCGGGCCGTCCTCTTATTCCGACATAGCTATCGCTCCCGACATGACCATTTGCTGTATATATGAAAACGGCGAAATCTACCCTTGTGAGCGGTTGACTCTTGCACGCTTCAACGTCGAGTGGTTGACAGACGGCAAAGATATGATTGAAGAGTAGAGTCAGCTGGAATCATCGCCCAACAAGCAGTCTATTGCGATAAATGCCTCGGCATAAACTACTCGTGCGAGGCATTACAAACTATCGTTTTATCTTAATTTTCCTATGCTTCGCAGTTCGTCCAACCCCGTGGATCTACTGGACCACTGGGAGAAGCAATGTTATCCACCAGTTTGCTTCGGACTGATTGCTGCCGAAGTGTCCGCCGTAGGCGAGCAGACACCTTTGTCCCGAAACCTGCCTGTCGACTCTCCACCAACCCCATCCCTAAATCCTCAATCCTCTCACACATACACATCCCGCTTGCCGGATTCAACCTCGGCAAGGAGTGTCCTGGTCCTCTCCTTGATAGCAGGCTCCAGCTTTTCGAGCCGTTCTGCAATGGTCTTTTCACCTTCGGCGCGTGTGGCCGGGTCGGCGTAGTCGATAAGATACTCTTTGAACGAAATCAGCGCGTCAGGCTCGCATACCTTGTGGATATCGCCGCGCTTTGCGAGCTTCATGAACCTCCCGCTGGTCCTGCGGGTACGGCAGCAGGCTGTACAGAAGCTCGGAATATGACCTTCATGGCACATCTGTCGGGACATTTCGGCCAAATTTCTCATGTCGTTGATTGAAAACTGCTCCGTTTCTGGATGATAGGCTTCCGCGTATCCGCCACTGGCGTTTGTCTGTGAGACTCCGAGTTCATACAACCGGTTTCTAAGTTCCGGCTGCTCACGAGTCGAAAGAATAATCTCAGTATACGGCACAGCCAGCCTGAGGAGCGCCGCTATACGCTTCATGTCTTCGCACGTAAGGGTAAACGGCGGGTTTTCGGCAGCGGGAGCGTTCGATTCAAGCGCCAGTCTCGAAATCGAAATACTGTGCGGACCGATTCCGAACTTGGAGTCCAGATGCTGCGCGTGCATGAGCGTAGCCATCACCTCGAACTTCCAGTCGAAAAGCCCGAAGAGCGGGCCGATGCCTACATTGTCGAGTCCAGCATCCATCGCCCTGTCCGGCGCTTCGATACGCCAGTTATAGAACCTCTTGGGACCGGACGGATGCATCCGCTTATAGGTTTCTCTGTGATATGTCTCCTGGGAAATCTGGTAAGTGCCGATTTTGGCGGCTTTTAGCCTTCTGAACTCATCATCTGATAACGGGGCGCAGTTGACGCTGACTCTTCGTATGGAAGATTTACCGGAACGAGTCCGGTAAATGGCTGCGACAGCCTTTTCGATGTATTCTATGCCGGTTAACCTTGGATTCTCTCCGACGACGAGCAGGATTCGTTTGTGCCCCTGACCGAGAATGGTTTTCGTCTCATTCTCGATCTCCTCTTCGGTCAAAACTTTGCGTACGAGGTCTTTGTTGTCTTTTCTGAAGCTGCAGTAAAGACAGTTGTTTGCGCAGGCATTGGAAACGTAAAGCGGTGCGAAGAAAACTATTCTCGACCCAAAAACGCGTTCTTTGACCGAATTGGCGGCCTCAAAGACAGCATCCCGCACCTCCGAGTCGTTATTCGTAAGCAGCACTGCAAGCTCATCGAGCGATAGTCCCGCAAAGGACTTCGACTTTTCGACGATATCGAGCGCATGCTCTTTGTGGGCGGTTTTTGCTTGCTCCAGTGAATCCAGAATCTCTTCTTCGTCTATGAACCCCGTGTCCTTGACTATTCTCCGGCTAACCATCCGTTTGTTCCTTAATCTAAACCGTATGTAACACGGTAACAAGCTCTACATATAGTTTCCCACAGGCCGCTTCTGCTAGAAACTGAATCTTTATGGTAGATTGTGATTTTTCGTACAAATAAATTTTAACACACATTATGCCCCAAGTCGAGAAACGAGTCCAAAAGTTTGACCGGGACAGCCAGCGGTGCTATAATTTACTGAATTTCGGGTTGTATTACAAACCAAAAATCTCTCAGAGAGTTTCAGGCGTGAGTCACGCATGAAACCTGTTAGTGTGACCAAGGCGGTGAACAAACCGCCGCAGGCGCGGAGGATTACTATTGACAA
Source organism: Armatimonadota bacterium (assembly GCA_039680575.1). GTDB lineage: Bacteria > Armatimonadota > UBA5829 > UBA5829 > DTLH01 > JBDKSP01. The sequence continues at coordinate 31,295 of JBDKSP010000050.1, read as the reverse complement.
CAACCGCCATGAGTATAGGGTTCGGAAACTTCGTCGTTAGAGAAAGGATCATCGCTATCCTCTCGAGCGTATCGGCACCGGTGAAGCGTGTGATCCAGGAAGCCCGGAAACAAGGCCAGTTAATCGACGCAACCCAGGGACGCAGGACGAAAAGCGTTTTGTTCATGGACAATGGACAGGTTATAATATCCGCGCTGGGACAGGAAACGCTGGCAAAACGAATGGCGTCGCTTGTTCCGACCCCCGAAGCAGATAATGCAGATTTGGGATAATTACCGGCGAAGGGCCGGTCTTGCCATAGTTGTATCAGGACCATCCGGCGTTGGCAAAGATACCGTGCTGGATGAGTTCGCTAAAACATGCCCCGAGGTGACGCGCTGCGTAACCATTACTACACGTCAGCCAAGAGTGAGTGAGCAGCACGGTCTGGACTATAGTTTCGTTACCGAGCAGGAGTTCCGCCGGATGATCGATCTGGGCGAGTTTCTGGAGTACGCGGAGGTGCATGGTAACCTCTACGGCACACCGAAGCCCTGGGTCGTTGAAAGAATCTCAGCCGGACAGGACTGCCTGCTCAAGATCGATGTACAGGGCGGGATCGCGGTCAAGCAGCAGATTCCCGAGGCTGTGATGGTGTTTCTTGTGCCGCCGAGCATGGAAGAACTCGAAAGACGGCTGCGAGCGAGATCGACCGACTCAGAAGAGGCGATAATAAAGCGTCTCCAAAATGCCCGGTACGAACTGGAACAGATTCCACACTACGAATATCTGGTGGAAAACGATCTTGTCGAGAATGCGGTTGCAGAGCTGAGGGCTATAGTCGTTGCAGAACATAGAAGAATCGTGTCCCCGCACTGAGCTGACGGGAAAAACAATCATACTCGGGGTTACGGGCAGTATCGCGGCCTATAAATCCGCTGAGATAGCGAGCAGGCTTACTCAGATGGGCGCCAGCGTCCACGTCATTATGACCAAGTCAGCCTGCGAACTTGTCGGTCCCGCAACTTTCCGCGCGCTTACCCACAATCCTGTCCTTGTGAACCTGTGGGACGAGCCAAAAGCAAACGAGATAGTCCATGTGAAGCTGCCTGAGCGTGCCGATCTGACGCTCATCGCCCCGGCTACCGCCAACATCATCGGCAAACTTGCGAACGGTATAGCTGACGATATGCTGACAACCGCCGCGCTCGTGGTCCGAGGACCGGTATTGATCGCTCCTGCAATGAACCCAAAGATGTACACAAACCCGGTGGTCATCGGCAACATGGACCGGCTGAAAAACCTCGGCTGGAAGTTCATCGAACCTGAGGAAGGACGTGTAGCATGCGGCGACGAGGGAGTAGGCAGGCTTGCCAATCCGGACACTATCGTTGCGGCTGTCATGGCAGCGATCCTCGGAGGGAAGAAGGACTTTGCCGGGGTGCGGGTGCTTATCACAGCCGGACCTACCCGAGAACCGGTCGATCCGGTCAGATATGTCTCGAACTACTCGTCCGGCAAGATGGGTTACGCTCTCGCCGAAGCCGCGGCCGAACGCGGAGGCATAGTCACTCTGGTAAGCGGACCTACTGAGCTGGATAACCCTCCCGGCGTCAATGCCATCAGGGTGCAGACAGCCCAGGAGATGCTCCTGGCCGTAATGAAAAACCTTCCGTCTAACAATCTCGTCATCGCAGCGGCGGCTGTGGCGGACTACCGCCCGGCTAAAGTTGCACCCCACAAGCTGAAAAAGGAAGATGAGTGGTTGAGACTGGAACTTGAGAAGACGGAAGATATACTGAGACGGATCGGAGAGATGAAAGGCGGAAGGACCCTCGTAGGTTTTGCGGCGGAAACAAACGATGTCGAGGAGAATGCCCGTCATAAGCTCGAAGAGAAGAACCTTGACCTGATAATTGCGAACGATGTCTCCGATCCGGGAGGCGTATTCGGCAGCGATACAAATGTTGTTACACTGATCCCCCGCAAAGGCGAGGCGGTCAGTTGGCCCAGGATGTCCAAGCGGGAGATATCTCAGGGAATTCTGGACTATATTATGTCAAACCTTTGGGAGGGACAACTTTGAAGAATAAGTGCTTTAGCTTCACGTCGGAATCCGTGACTGAAGGGCATCCCGATAAGCTGGCGGACCAGATATCTGATGCCGTCCTGGATGCTATTTTGGAGCAGGACCCGCTTGGCAGAGTCGCCTGTGAGGCACTTCTTACCACGGGACTGGTCATAGTCGCCGGGGAGATCACCACGAAAGCCTACGTTGAAATTCCAGATATAGTCCGAAGGACTCTGGAGGCCGTGGGTTATACAAGAGCCAAATACGGCTTCGATTACCAGACATGCGGCGTGCTGACTGCCATCCAGGCACAGTCTCCCGATATAGCGCAAGGAGTAGATACAGGCGGAGCCGGTGACCAGGGTATGATGTTCGGCTACGCCTGCAACGAGACTCCTGAGCTTATGCCTATGCCGATCATGCTTGCCCACAAGCTCGCAAAACAGCTTGCGATAGTCCGAAAAAACGGCGACCTGCGCTATTTGAGACCGGACGGCAAGTCCCAGGTAACAGTGGCATACGAAAACGGGAAACCTGTCCGCATAGACAAGATAGTAGTCTCGGCGCAGCATCAGCCGAATATCCCGCAGTCCACTATTTATGATGATATTGTCGAACAGGTGGTAAAACCGGTGCTTTCAGCCGGACTGCTCGACGGAAATGCTCAGATATTCGTTAATCCCACAGGGCACTTCGCGGTCGGAGGACCTCAGGGCGACACAGGGCTCACGGGAAGAAAGATCATAGTAGACACTTACGGCGGAATGGCGAGACATGGCGGCGGCTGCTTCTCCGGTAAGGACCCGACCAAGGTAGACAGATCCGCGGCGTATATGATGCGGTATATCGCTAAAAACATCGTCGCAGCGGGGCTCGCGGACAAGTGCGAGCTTCAGGTAGCTTATGCCATTGGACAGAAAGAGCCGATGAATATTACCGTCAACACATTCGACACGGGCTGCATACCCGATGAGAAGATAGTCGAACTGGTCCAAAAGTACTTCGACCTGACTCCTGGAGGGATCATCAAGAAACTGAACCTGAGAAGACCGATCTACAAGCAGACTGCCGCTTATGGGCACTTCGGACGCACGGACCTGGATGTTCCGTGGGAATACGTCGATATGGCTGACACTCTGCGGAAAGAATCGGGACTATAGTTGTATGTCAGGGTCGCTGTCGATACGGAGGGTGCCGCTTATCTGGACTCGTTCACTTACGAAGTCCCGGAAGCTCTCCAATCTCGCGTAAAAATCGGAGCCTGCGTGCTTGTGCCGTTCGGCTCCACCCAGACCATCGGATGCATAGTAGCTCTTGAAGATACTCCGTCCGTGGCAAGGACGAAAGCGATCCTGGCAGTCCTCGATTCACCGATCACCCTGTCGGAAGAACTGGTCGATCTGGCTGGGTGGCTCTCCGAGCGGTTCATCTGCGGGTTGTCGCGCTGCACTCATTCCATCCTTCCCGGCGTCATCCAATGCAAGGTAAAGGGACTGGTGGAGCTTGCCGATGATGCTGCTCTACCCTCTTCCCCGCTTACGGCGGCGCTAGTGAACGCCGGTGGGTCGATCCCGCTCGATACGCTTCGGTCAAAGCGGCCTGAACTCTTCAGAGAGTTGAAAAAATTCGAGATAGCCGGAGGCGCAGTCCGTCGATACGAGCTGATACCGCCCCAGGGAAAGGAACGCCGGATTGCTGCTGCAGCGCTTTCGATCCCGGCGGAACAGGTCGAAGAAGAAGCAGGCAAGCTGCAGTCCCGCGCGCCCCGGCAGGCTGAAGTATTGAAGCATATCGCTCTTTACGGGACCACGCCCTGCGCCAGGCTGGTTTCCGAACTGTCGGTGAGCGAAAGCGTTATCTCAGGGCTTGTCTCGAAGGGTCTTCTCAAACGCATGTCTCTTTTGGAGAGACGGACACCGGCGCATACGTCCGTCCCGTCAACTGCGCACTACAGACTGACCGAAGAACAGCAGGCTGCGCTTACCGCGTCAATCGAAGGAATAGACCGGCGCGAGCACAGCGTTATGCTGCTCCACGGCGTCACGGCAAGCGGAAAGACGGAAGTATACTTAAGAGCAATCGAGCATGCGGCGAAACAGGGCAGAAGGTCGCTTGTGCTGCTCCCTGAAATCTCGCTGACTACGCAGGTGCTCAATATATTCCGAGGCAGGTTCGGAAGCCGTGTAGCAGTCCTGCACAGCATGCTTTCGGCGGGAGAACGGTTCGACGAGTGGGTTCGAACAGAAAACAACGAAGTGGATGTGGTCCTCGGCGCTCGCTCAGCGGTCTTCGCCCCTATAAAAAACCTGGGGCTGGTCATAATCGATGAAGAGCATGAGCCGAGCTATAAGCAGGACTCCGATCCACGCTACCACTGCAGGGATACAGCACTCAGACGCGCGGAGCAGAACGGAGCGCTCGCAGTCCTCGGGAGTGCGACTCCGTCGATAGAAAGCTACTACAGGGCAAAAACGGGTAAATACCGCCTGGTAGTCATGCGCGAGCGCATCGCAAACCGCCCGCTGCCTTCAATCTCCATCGCGGACCTGAGGGAAGAGTATCAAAAAGGCCATGTGACAATATTTTCCGAAAAACTCGCTGAAGCAATAGGCGGCAAGCTCGGCAAAGGCCAGCAGGTGATCCTGTTTCAGAACCGGCGGGCGTATGCCACTTTCCTGCTCTGCAGGGAATGCGGTTATACAGCCGGATGCCCGAACTGCGCGGTTGCGCTCAAACTGCACGCGGCAGAACATATAATGCGCTGCCACCACTGCGACTACGAAGAGGAAGCGCCGACACTCTGTCCGAACTGCGGAAGCCGGAAAGTCGGAAAATTCGGGATAGGGACGGAGCGGATAGAAGAGGAGACCAGATCCGCGTTCCCGGATGCGAGAGTCCTCAGGATGGACAGGGACACGACGGCACGCAAGGGGTCTCATGCACAAATTCTCGATGCGTTTCGAAAGCACGACGCGGATATTCTCGTCGGGACACAGATGATAGCCAAAGGACTGGATTTCCCGGGAGTGACACTCGTTGGGGTCATCAGCGCGGACACATCGCTCAACCTGCCTGATTTTCGAGCCGGAGAACGGACATTCCAATTACTGTCGCAGGTTGCAGGAAGAGCAGGACGAGGGACCGAACCCGGCGAAGTAATAATACAGACATTCAATCCAGAGCATTATGCGGTAGTTGCTGCGGCAGCGCACGATTATGAGTCATTTTACGAGCAGGAAATCGAACTGAGGCGCGAGACCGGTTATCCACCGTTTTCGTCGATGCTGAACATAGTCTCATCCGATGAAAGCGAGGCCGATGCGCGGCAGAGGCTTGATGAACTCGTTCGAGACCTTGCGGAGCGGTCAAAAACAACCACAAAAGCATCGGTTGAGGTGCTGGGGCCGGTTCCCGCGCCTGTCGCGAGGCTTAGAGGCCGCTACCGCTGGCATGTTCTGCTCCGCTCGCCGGACAGGGATGCTTTGGCGAAAGTCGTTCGGGAATCACTCGATGCGCTTCCGTCGATCAGGCGCGGGGTCACGGTGGATATCGACCCGGCGTCAATGCTTTAATGTAAGGGGATACTATGGGCACAGAAGAGATAGTTAGATATGGAGCCAAAGTGCTTTCGGAGCCTACCAAAGAGGTTCCCGAGTTCAATGACGAGATCAAGCAGCTCCTGGAACACATGTATGAGTTGTTGGCCGAGGCTAAAGGCGCGGGATTAGCTGCCAATCAGATCGGGTTGTCGCTCAGATTGTTCGTCTATGATGACGGGTCCGGTCCGCACGCATTGATCAACCCGAAAATCATTAAAAAATCCGGAAGTCAGCTCGGGTCCGAAGGGTGCCTGAGCATTCCGGGGCTTTTCGGCGATGTCGAACGGGCGAATGTTGCCGTAGTAACAGGGATGGACGAAAACGGTAAAAAAGTGAAACTCACCGGTACCGGATATCTCGCGCGGATATTCCAGCATGAGACGGACCATCTCGACGGCAAGCTGTTCATAGACCTTGCCGACGCCACTTCGCTGCACTGGGTAATGCCGGGGCAGGAAGATGAGGAAGAATAGAGAATATCGGAATCTATATACTGCGGGAATGGCAGGCTAGAGCAATCCTGTAAACATCTACAGGATCAATTCCCGCAGATATGCGAAGATTATTCATTGCTGCGGAAATCTACAGGTATTTGCATGCGTATTGTTTTCATGGGGACAAGTCCATTTGCAGTTCCATCGCTTGAGGCGCTGGTAAACGCGGGTCATGAGATAGCCGCTGTCGTCACTCAGCCGGACAGGCCGGGCGGTAGAGGCCGGAGTATGCGCATGTCTCCTGTCAAGCAGATTGCATTGACTCTTGGGCTGCAGGTCTTCCAACCCGAAAGAATAAGGGAACAAAACTCGATCGATCACATCAAAAGTTTCGAGCCGCTCGATGCGATAGTCGTCGCCGCGTTTGGACAGATCATACCTCAGGCAATACTGAATATACCTGAATATGGCAGCATAAACGTTCATGCGTCGCTCCTGCCCCGGTACCGCGGAGCCGCGCCGATACAGTATGCAATAATGTGCGGTGAGACAAAGACCGGTGTAACGACAATGCTGATGGATGCCGGGTTGGACACCGGCGATATCCTGCTTATGCGTGAAACCGAAATCGGCAGAGATGAGACAGCCGGAGATTTGGAACCGAGACTTGCAAAAATCGGCGCCGAGCTCCTTATCCTGACTCTTGATAAACTGGAACGCGGGGAAATAGCTCCACAGCCCCAGGACCCTTCGCAGGCGACGGTTGCAAGATCGATCAAGCGTGAAGAGGGGCGGATCGACTGGAATAGACCGGCAAAAAACATTCAAAACCTTGTAAGAGCATTTACACCGCGCCCTGGTGCATTTACAATCCTGAACAGCGCGCAGATAAAGGTCCATAAAACAGAAGTAATCGATAAAATAACGGAAGGAAAAGCCCCTGGCGAAGTAGTAGATATTACAAAAGACGAAATTGTCGTCGCAGCGGGTGAAGGCGGGGTAAAACTGATCGAAGTCCAGCCTGAAAACCGTCAGAAAATGAGCGCGGGTGCATTCGCGCGCGGATCGCGGCTGAATTTGGGAACACTTTTCGCAAGCTCTTGATTTACAGGGATTATGTTGATATACTGCAAACAAGCGTAGGTCGTTTTTGATACTATGGCTCTCTATGAATATATGACCGGCAGTCCGGTTCTCTCAAAAAATAGCATTTATACTTTATTTCTTGGCTGGTGAGAGTATTCGGGATGTTTAGAGAGGTGCAGTATGGGGAGTCTTGAGGACAGATGCGAACAGGGCATAGCCTATAAAGTCGACGGTATGTACGACGAGGCTCTTGCCGAATTCAAGTCGATCCTGGAAGAAGATTCGAACTACGCTGAGGCGCACAGGCAGATCGGGCTTGTCTATGGGTTTATCGGGTTGTTTGACGAGTCTATACAGGAATTGCTCGCATCTCTTGAACTCGATCCATCAAATATAGCCATTAGAAACGATCTGGCACTGACCTATGCTATGCTGGGTATGGCCGACGAAGCTAAAGCTGAGTTCGAAATGGTTCTCGGGGTCGACCCGAACAATGATATTGCCAAGCGCAATATCATTTATTTCTAGTGAGTTTCAGGTATCACCTGAAACTCATCCGGAAGATTTTAGGCAGTAGCCGAAAATCTATAGATCACAGGTGCTGCAAAACAGCACCTGTTTAAATGTGAGGCAGTATTTTGGACGGCCGGGAAACATCAGCCGGAGTCGAGTTAGCCAAAATCAGGTTCGAGCCGGATGGAATAGAAGTCCAGGCACCGGTGGGCACGATTATAGCGAAGGCAGCTCTTATGGCAGGCTGCGCAGTGGAGATGAACTGCGGCGGCACGGGCACATGCGGCAAATGCCGCGTGAAAGTTGCCGGTAAAGCCGATAAACCTGACTCCAGCGAAGAACGGTGTTTGACAACAGAAGAATTGGCGCGGGGAATGAGGCTGGCGTGTCGGGCGCGGGTGACGGGCGATGCCGTAGTAACGGTACCGATTGCCAGCCGTTCGCTTGTACAAAAAGTGCTGAGCCACAGCATCATTCATGATGTTCACGTAGCGCCTGCAGTGTTGAAAGTATATCTCGACCTCCCCAAACCGTCGCTTACTGACGAGCGAGGAGACTTCGAGCGGCTTGCGGCGGCGCTTATGGTCTATGATATCGAGGCCGGTATAGGCTTGCCGGTGGCGCGTGAACTGCCTTCGGTACTGAGAGAAGCCGGTTATAAGGTCACGGCCGTTGTGGACGGCAGCGAACTGATTGCGGTCGAACCAGGCGATACCGTCAGGCAAAATTACGGCATAGCGTTCGATCTCGGAAGCACGACCATAGCCGGTTATCTTATGGATTTGAACACCGGATACGAGGTCTCAGTGGCATCAGCGATCAACCCGCAGATAAGCTACGGGGATGACCTGGTATCGAGAATAAACTTTGCCGGAACAGAGCCCGATGGGCTCAAGATCCTGCGTGAAGCCGCCATAGATGCACTCAACGAAATTGCGGACCGTTTGGCGAAGACACAGGGGATCGATCCGAAGAATATTTACGAGGTAACCCTCGTAGGCAACACATGCATGACTCACCTTTTTATGGGGTTGGATGTTTCGACTCTGGGGCTTTCGCCCTATGTGCCGACTCTGTGCCGGAGGATGACCCTTCGAGGAGACGCGGCTGGGTTGAACATAAACCCCGGCGCGCTGGTGCATGTGATGCCGAACGTCGCAGGGTTCGTCGGTTCGGACTTGATCGGAGTCGTGCTTTCCACATTGCGGGAAGACGAATACCGCACCAGGCTTGCTGTGGATGTCGGGACGAACGGCGAAATGGCACTTTTACATAACGGGCAGATTTACGCATGTTCAGCGGCAGCGGGTCCTGCTTTCGAGGGAGCGAGGATAAGCCGCGGGATGCGCGGTGCTCCGGGAGCAATCGACAGCGTACGCATCGGCAGGCAGGTCGAGATTACGACCATAGATGACTGTCCTGCAGTAGGAATCTGCGGATCGGGACTGGTAGACGCGGTTTCCGAGATGCTGTCCGCCGGGATTATAGACGATTCAGGCAGAATGCTGACACCTGGCGAAGCCGGACATCTTCCGCCGGACATTCGCGCGCGGCTGATAGGATCGGATACAGGTCCTGAGTTCATCCTTGCCACGGAGCAGGAATCGGTTGACGGAGAACCTCTCACGCTGAAACAAAAGGATGTGAGACAGCTCCAACTGGCAAAAGGATCGATACGGGCTGCCATAGAGACACTGTTGAAGATTGCCGGAGCGACGCTTGAAGACCTAGACGATATACTTCTTGCCGGATCATTCGGTAATTATATAAGAATTGAGAGTGCGCTTAGGATCGGACTCCTTCCGCCGGTCGAGATCGACCGGATTACGCCGGTGGGTAACGCCGCCGGAGCAGGATCGAAACTGGCGCTTATTTCAACAAAGGAGCGAGAGCGTGCAAGCCGCCTCTCTGCATCAATCGAACATATAGAGCTTGCAAGCCATCCGGATTACCGGAATGAATTTGTCGAAAGAATGTTGTTTACATCGCCCTCTACAAAGGCGACAGCTAACCAAGGAGACAGACCAGGAGGATTTTAGTGGCGGATTTTGAAAGCTTGGCGCAAGCCATAATAAGCGGAAAGAAAGATATGGCGGAATCACTCACGATAAACGCAATCAAAGAGGGTGTGCCGCCAGACCAGATTTTGAACAACGGCCTTGTTGCCGGGATGAACGTAGTCGGACAGAAGTTCAAAGCTAACGAGTTCTACGTACCGGAAGTATTGATCGCGGCAAGAGCAATGGATGCAGCGATGAAGCATCTCAAACCGGCTCTTGTAGAGACCGGCGCGAAGCCCGTGGGAATAATCATCCTCGGCACAGTTAAGGACGACCTTCACGACATCGGCAAAAACCTTGTCGGAATGATGCTCGAAGGCGCCGGGTTCGAGATAGTCGACCTTGGAGTCGATGTTAAAGCCGAGAAGTTTGCTGAGATGGTCAAGGAGAAAGGTGCTCAGATTGTAGCATTGTCAGCGCTCCTCACCACAACCATGCCCGCTATGAAGACAACCATCGGCGCGCTGGAGACTGCCGGTCTCCGAGATAAAGTAAAGGTTCTGATAGGCGGAGCTCCCGTCACCCAGAACTATGCCGACGAGATCGGCGCAGACGGCTATGCACCGGATGCGGCGAGCGCGGTTGATGTAGCCAAAGTACTGCTCAAAGCAGTTGCGTAATTAGAATCTAGTATCTATTCTGAATCTAGAATGCAGGGAGGATGGTGAAAGTCTACACCATCCATCCTGCATCTTTTTGTTTTTACGGTTCGGTGTGCGTAGGATTTCATGATCGGATGCGATTTGCAATCGCGTCCGAAAAAGAACTTCTGGATTGCAAATCCAGAAAAGCCATTGCAAATGGCGGGATTCTTTTGGGTGCACGGTTACAAACCGCGCACCATCAGGAAAATCGGCGAATGTCGTGCTTCTCCCCGTGGTCCAGTGGGTCCACGGGGTAGGATGAACTGCAGTCCCGAAGCATACTGAAAAGAGATTGGTGGAGACTTGTAGCATAAGAGTAAATGCTGTAAACCTCCACCTTCCGCGATTCCCATTATTCCGCGTCTCCGCGGTTCAAAAACTGACAGCTGACGGCTGATTACTGACAGCTATAACGCGGAAGTGATATTTCGATACCTTCGTCGATGAACCGCTTGTGAAGCGCCTTCATGAACTCATGCTGCAGTAAATACTGTGTATTGACATCCTCTGAGCGCATGGTCACAGCAAAGTTGATGTTGGACTCACCGAACTCTTTGAACCTGACCAGCGGCTCAAAACCGGTATCGGCTCCGGGGACTCGCTCTATGACTTCCTTCGCGGTCTGCACTGCCAGCCGCTCGACCTGCTCCAGATCGCTCTGGTAGCTCACTCTGCACTGGACGGAGACGGAGACGCTCGGTGACGGCAAGGTGCAGTTGGTGATAACGCTCTGGATCAGCTTGGAGTTCGGGACAAGGACGAGATTGTTTGACCAGACATGTATCCTGGTGTTTCGCCAGCCGACGGCGTCCACGAACCCTTCTACCCCGGAATCCAACTTGATATAGTCGCCGGAGCGCACGCTGCGGTCCACCATCAGGTAAAAACCGGAAAATAAGTTCGCGATGGTATCCTGAAGTCCGAGACCGACAGCAAGACCGGCGATTCCCAGTCCGGCAATGATCGTCGTTATCTTGTATCCGAGTTGGTCCAGTACCAGGACAATTGCAAATACCCAGATCGCCAATACAACGACCTTGCAATACACGGATGAATGGCTTGAAGGAGTGGGGTCACCGTATGATTTGATGTACCACCTGATCGCAAGGCTCGCACCCTTGGAGATAGCATACACCACTAGAAGCGTTGCCGCTGCGACAAACCATTTTTCGTTCCTAACCACCGATGACCAGCATGCGGTTGACCTGAGGAGCGCTGTATACATGCCCGCTATCAGTATCAAACCTCCGACGGGAACTCTCAAGTCTCTCGTGAAGCTGCACATAAGCTCGTTATCGTTCTTGAGGAACCCGCGCGAAGCCCGCGCAAGCATCTTGGCGGCTAACGCTGCGATGAAGATCGTTATGAATAATATCGAGCCCGAAACGATAAGCTCTCTTGCAAGTTGTGTCACCAAAGGCTCCTTATGTCAAAAGGGCTTTATTCGTAAAACGAATGAAGCCCTTTTGAAGTCGTTTATACTACCGACTCCATTATACATGAGTTATCGAAAGACGCCAAACAAGCAGACTCAATGCCTCAAATGACCACTTACTGCGCTTACTGGATGCCCAGCTTCGACTTGAGGTCTTTGATCTGGTCCACAACTTTCTTCATTCTTTCGGAAAGCGCTTTCACAGCCTTCAGATAGTCGTCGCTGTTCTTATCCAGCTGGTTGATGCGGTCATAAGCGGCTGAGAACTCTGTGTAGCTGTAGGCCATATCGGCGACGTTGCTGCCGTATTTCCAGAGCGCGCCAGGAAGCGTCTTATCAAGAGGCGTGATGCCGACGATGATATTCAGATCGTCCCGGACTTCCTCCAGAAGTTCCTGGAGGGTTTCGCCGTCTCTTGCGGCTACGTCCGAAACATCCTTGAGCGTTTGAGTGTACTTCATGGCTTTGAACCAGTTCTTAATATGGTTCAACCTGGTAATCAGGTCCTCTGGATGGTTCGGCAGCTTTTCCGCGAGTTTATGCATTTCTTCATATCGGTCCGAGAGCTGACCAGCAGTTGCATCCATCAGCAGGCCGTAGAGGAAATTGCTGCACTTGTCCATTCCGTCCTGCGCGACCTTCTCCCAGTCATCGAACTGCTTCTGGTCCTGTTGAATAGACTTGTTGAGCTTCTGGAGCTGCGCTTTCGTCGCTTCCAGCTGACTTTGGAGTGATTCGAGCTGCGCTAGATACTTCTTTCTGAGTTCAGGAGTGATTCCACCATCCCCGGCCGGTTTTACAGCAATATCCTGGCCGTTTACGGTTGTCTGCGCTGCTGTACCGCTCGTATTTGACGGATTAGACGCAACAATAGATGCAGGTGTGACCTTACCGCCTAGATTATGGATTGCTATGGCTACATCGCCGACGTGTATGGGATCATTTTTTATGGAATCCATCGCATCGCGGATACCCTGCAGGTTTGCATTCGCCTGACGGGTCTGGGCTTCAGCCTCCTCGCGGAACACTGCCGCCTCTTTAGGAGAGACATTTTGCAGCTCATCGGCTTTTGCCATAGTGATCTTCGCGTCTTCGATCTTCCTCAGGTTCTCATCTACTGCCGATACGGCTTCATTGGACAAGACAACCGACTGTGCCGGTTGATCGGAAGGAAGCGGCAAGTCTTCCAGCGTTGGAAGCTTGGTGAAATCAATGTCGCCGGTCATTGCAAGGGCGCTCTTATCCGCCATATCGCGCGCAGCCTCGATATTGCCGTCAATGGCATCCAATGCAGCCTGTTTGGCCATTACCGCGCTCATCACGAGCTGCTTCGATACATCGGAAGTAACTTCTCTGTCGACATTCGGCTTGACCCATTCTTCGCCCTCGCTCTGACCGAATGATGCGCCGCCCTCGGTTATGATGGTCAGGCTGAACTCTTTCTGATCCGCTGTAAATACAGCCTGCCAGAACCCGACAGCAGTCGGGGACTGCGCCATCTTGATGCCTGTCGCTCTGTCCACAACTATACTGTAGCCATTCTTCTTTGCCCACCGCGCGAAAGCTATCAGCTTCTCAGCTTCTCGGATGCGATGAAGCTCAGGGAAAACTTTCGCAAGCTGATCGTAGTTTTGGGTCAGATAATCGCTGTAGCCCTCCGCGGAACTCTTCATAAAGCCCGCGACTTCCGTGGTGCATTTCTTACCGGTCGTCCCGATCAGCCATCCGATGATTTTGACGTTAGCCTCATCGAACGTGACTACATCCCCGGATGGCGATACTCGCATCTTGACCTCTCCCGGTATCAGACGATGGCCTACCTCCGCCCCGGCATCCCCCGGTATGCGAATTCCGGTCTTCGTGGAAGAGTCATACATATAATCCATTTCCGTTTGGAACCCCGGTATACTGTTTTTCACTTCCGGATTCGTACAGACCGACTTCAGAGCATAATCAGCCCTAAAGAGAACATCTCCAAGTAAAGAACCGGCAGGAACACCATTGAAGACGAGATCCATCTGCGGAGTCGGGACATTGTAGAGCCGAGTGAGGAGCTTGTGAGACAGTGTGAGGCCGTTGAACATCTTGAGTCCTACCCCGTCTACAACTATATCCGTCACTTTCTGCTCCGTGTACTTCAAGTACTCACTTACGTCCATACGGCCATTAAGCACTGCGTTTGCCTTGGGTTCGTATTCCGACTCCGGTATATTCAGGCCGCGGAGAATAGCAGACTCCAAGAGTACCGCTAACTTCAGGCTTGCTTCTTCCCTAGACATTTCACCCGACTGGAATTTCGAGATGATATCTGAAGATTCCGTGCTTATTCCAAGTAACTGAAAGGCTTGCTGTGAGTCATTGTTATGTGTCAGGAGGGACTGGCCGACTTGAGTATAACCCATACCCAACAGGACCTTGCCGAGTACCGGTATCAGTTCGTCACTGGTCGTGCCGGCTGCTGAGTTCTGGAGTATCATCAGCATTTCAGGCTCGCTGATATTGAACGCCTCAGCGCCTTTTTTGATAAACTCCGCGCGGTCACTCGAAAGGGTCGGATCATTTAGAATCATATTCAGCAGATTCATAGTCCATGTGCTGCAGTAGCTGGAATCGGAATACATCCGCGCTACGTCTTCGCTTATGGCGGAATGGACCTTTTTTACCCCATTTTTGGTCTCATCGGTCGGTTCAAGAGAAAACCAGGGATAAGGACTCTCCATGGCATCATTCAAAAGGTCATAGTAAGGTATGGAACCTGTTTTATAGACTGGATCGTATTTGCCGATCAGGGTGATCACGTGACTTGTGGGGTCTATTACGGCATATTTGAGGACATTGATGTCCGCCAGTTTCCGCTTTACCGAAATCGTGGCAGCTTTTTCCTGGGGTGTAATATCCACTGTCAGGCTTTCGCTTCCACGTCGGAAAGTGATCTTGTATGGCTTACCTTTCTCAAGGGTTGAGGCTGCACTGGTGAGATCGTCTGCCGATTTAACGTCCTTCCCGTTCAAATTGGTGATTACGTCACCGATCTTGATTCCGGCAGCATCGGCTGGTGAGTTCACGGCTACATCGCCCACAAGAGCGCCGGTAATACCCGCATCTTTGGATGGGTATTTCAAATTGATCCCAAGCCAGGGGCCAGCAGCCTGCATGGCATGAGACAAACCCTGAAACCGCTCTATCCGCTGACGGATCCGGTCATTGTTTTGAACTGGCTGCAGCCGTTGAGCGTATGTAGCCGTATACAGCAAAGTGAAAGTTAAAGTAATAAGTAGAAAGAGACGTGGCATCCTGCCCATAATACATCACCTCAAAAGCTTGTATGCTTATTTGTTTAAAATTCAAGCTCTGCTGGTATTATAGGCTGTTCGCGGTGATTATTACAGACGGTATGTAAGAATTCACTCATAATGAGAGAGCTTACATCAACCTGAATAATCAACACGTCATCATGGATTCAGGGTCCATTTTCTTCCTGGATGCTGAGTCAAGCTCAGCATGACGTAGTGTTCGTTCAACATGATATTATACTCATCAACTCTGAACTCTTGCGACAGTATAAGGGAATCTTTTATATGCTGGAACGGAAAACATGCGAGTATCTATGTTATTGCTTATGGTTTAGTTCCCGCAGCAGGTGCATTTCCCATAATGACCCGGACTTCGTGGACTTTACGGTCACGGAAGTCGTGGATGGGACTGTGTGGATTTACTCTCCTACCGTCAACAGTGATCTCCCGCACTCTTTTCTCCACGCCGTCGGGATTCTCGAAGGCAATCCTGTAGACGGCATCCCGAAACGGGCGAATTACCGTAAATTCCTGCCAGCCTGAAGGAACGCATGGGTCTATCCGCAGCCCGCGGTAGTCCGGCTTTACGCCGCAGATCCAATCGATGCACGTTCTCCAGGCCCATGACGCCGCCCCTTGAGTCCATGTAAAACGCCCGCAGCCCGGTTTTCCGGAATCTGCGCCCTCCATGTATTCAGGATAAAGGTAAGGTTCGGCTTCATAATGCTCCTGGTCGGCTGTCCTTGCCGCGCCGAGCGCTTTTCGATAGATTTCGTATGCCCTGTTGCCGCGCCCAAGCATGCATTCCGCCATCACCGCCCAACATGCGGAGATAGTGAATACCCCGCCATTTTGCGCGAGCCCTGGCGAGAATCTGGTGATTGTGCCGATCGTTCTATCGGGTATTTCGTAAGCCGGCTGAATGAGAGCAGGACCGCACGGCGTGTCCAGCCGTTCCTTTACGCTGTTCATAGCGGTTATCCCCTGTTCATTCGAAGCGGTCTTTGAAATTACAGACCATGCTTGAGGTTCCAGAAAAATCGAACCACACCTGTTCAACGAGCTTCCTATCAGGCTGCCCTGGCTGGTTATGGCACGGATGTACCAGGAGCCGTCCCAGGCAAACCTGTTGATCCTGCCTCTCAAGTTGCGCGCGTGGGTGACCCAGGCTGTAGCTCTCGATCGCTCTCCCATTATCCGGGCTACTTCCGCAGCTTCGGTAAGCGCACCTGCGAGCATCATCGTTGTCAGCACACTTTCGCCCCCGTCTTCATGGCCTACCTGATCGAGCGACTCGTTCCAATCACCCGGTCCGAGGAGAAAGAGCCCGCGAGGACTCAACCGTGAGAGGCAGAACTCTATGGCGCGGACCATGTGGCCGTATACCGTATCACCACCACGTGCATAGTAGTGCGAAATTGCCTGATTGAGAAATTCAGTATCGCCTGTCTCTCTCAGATAGCTCGTGAGAGCGAAAACGAGCCAGAGGGGGTCATCAGGATAGCCTGAGCGGACTCCCGCATTGCTTCTTACCTCCCAACGGTGTGCAACATTCCCGTCGCGGTATTGATGTCTGAGTATCTGAGCCAGGCAGGACTTGGAAAACTCAGGGTCCATCGGAAGCACGCCAAGAACTTCAAAGCAGTTTTCTTTGAAGTTCACGACCGAAACGCCTCCGCGGTATAAAGATGGCATTGCGGGCGACTCGACGAACACCCACGACTGCAGCTTATCCCAGATATTGACCGATCGGTTGAAATGCGGGTCAGGAGTGCTTACGATAAGTCTGGCAAGGTAATCGTCCCAGTAATTTTTGACTTCGTCGAGCTTCGATTCTACCTCGCCCGGCTCGCTGTACCTGGCGACCACACCGGACGGATCGGCTGCGTGAAGCGCAATCCCCACAAGCACACCGAAATTCACCTTTTCCCGCGCCGGGATGATGAACCGGGTTTCGATTACCCCGACCGAGTCCCGTCCATTGCTGTCTGAGTTCGAACACTTGCCTTCTTTCACTGCCCTGGGGCATGAGAGTTCCCCGTAACGGCCGACAAACGCCTCGCGGTCGCAGTCGAAACCATCGACCGGCACAGTCGCAGCGATAAATGCATACTTGCCCCAGGACTGGTTGGCGCTTATTACCTCTGGCGAATGCCTGCGGCTGCCTCGCCGGACATCTACCACTGCAGAGCTTACCGACTGAGGCCGCCTCCACATCCGCTTCGTCGCCAGTATGCAGTTATCCTCAAAAGTTACCTGGTTAAATCGGACGGATGATTGCCTCTGTGCCAGATCGTCGGAATAATTGCCTAAAACCCACTCGACATAAGTAAAAATAGACAGGTCGGCGGGATCATCGCGCTCATTTTCGAGTGTTACGCGCCAGACCTCCATGTTATCGTCCATCGGTACAAAAATTACCATCTGCCCGGCTATTCCAAGATATGACGAAGCGATTGTTGTCACACCTTGAGTATGGTGGCACTCGAATTTGTCCGGCTCGCGCATTACCGGCTGCCAACCAATGCTGAAAAACTCGCCGGTCGAGTTGTCTCTTACAAAAACATACCGCCCAGGCCTGTCCGATGCTATGATGTCGGGACCAGCGCGGGTAATTCGGTCATATCCAGGCCCGCCGATGAATGAATACCCGCCTCCGGTCTGAGAAACAAGCGCGCAGTAGCTCCCGTTAGTCAGACAATTGACCCAGGGTTTCGGCGTATCCGGCCTGGTGATAATAAACTCGCGCCCATCTTCCGAATAGTGACCATACTCCATCGTTTGTGCCCCCATGCTTCATTACTTCAGCATACCCGCCCTAGGCAGGTATTGTATCAGAGAAGAACAGGCTTTGCCCTAATACATTCAAGAAGATAATCCAATAATAATACAAGCTAGTCCCCTTAGTATCCTTCATCTTTGAGGATCTTTAGCTGTTTTGGAGACCTCTGAAACAACAGTAAGTAAATTTGGAGTTAGGTAATGAAGATAGCAAGTTCCTGGTCAACTGCGCCTGATGAAGAGTGCGCAGTCACTGAAGCATTCAACACGCTGGTAGACCGGCTGGAGTCTTTGCCTGACTATATTATGGTGTTCACATCGGTTGCCTATGACAGCCAAAAGCTCATGGCGACACTGAAAAAACTTGCTCCTGATGCACAGACCCACGGCGGGACCTCCTGTGTCGGTATAACAACCGAGGAAGGACCCCGTTGCGACGGCGGTAGAGCCCTTGGACTGTGGGGGATCTGTGATAAAGCAGGAAGCTATGGAGTAGGCGCTGCACCAAGAGGAGAAGACCCCTTTGCATCAGCCGCTGCTGCCGTAACCGAAGCGATTAGGGAGTCCGGCAGGCCTGGAGAGATACCGGAACTGGTCATTATGATTGCTGAACCGGGTTATGAAGAGATTCAAATCCAGGGAATACAGGATGTTGTCGGCCCTGATGTTCCCATAATCGGGGGCAGCTCAGCGGATGACAACATCGACGGACACTGGCACCAGTTTGCCAACGGCCGAGTCTATGATGATGCACTGTCTGTGGCAGTGATGTTCCCCTCCGTACCGGTCGGTTATTCCTTCATCGGTGGCTACAGCCCGACAGATATCAGCGGAACGGTAACACGATGCGATGGCAGAATCCTTTACGAAATAGATAACCGACCTGCTGCGCTTGTTTACAATGAATGGACTAACGGAGTCATCCACGATTTCCTGCCGACTGGTGGTAATGCCCTGGCGGCAGCGAGCATGGCTCCAATCGGAAGACTGCTCGGTAGCGTCGGCAATGTACCATATTATAGTTTGGTGAGCCTGAGAACTGTTCAACAGGATGGGTCATTGACCCTGTTCGCCAATGTTAACGAAGGTGAGAAGTTGTCATTGCTGTCCGGCACCAAAGAGAGTCTTCTTTCCAGGGCAGGTAGAGTTGCACAAGCAGCTATGAAGAGTAGAGCGCTGTCATCTTCAGAAGTCAGTGGAGTATTTATGGCATGCTGCGCCGGCAGTATGCTTACAATGAAAGATGAGCTGCAGCAAGTAGTAGATGGGATTAATGGCGTTCTTGGAGGAAAACCGTTCCTCGGCGCGTTTACATACGGCGAACAAGGATGTTTCCTTGGCGGTGAAAGCTGCCACGGAAACCTGATGATCTCAACACTGGTATTCGGCAGTTAAGTAAAAACAACAGCAAGTAAATTTGGAGTTAGGTAATGAAGATAGCAAGTTCCTGGTCAACTGCGCCTGATGCAGAGTGCGCAGTCACTGAAGCATTCAACACGCTGGTAGACCGGCTGGAGTCTTTGCCTGATTATATTATGGTGTTCACATCGGTTGCTTATGACAGCCAAAAGCTAATGGCGACACTGAAAAAACTTGCTCCTGATGCACAGACCCACGGCGGGACCTCCTGCGCCGGTATAATAACCGAGGAAGGACCCCGTTGCGACGGCGGCAGAGCCCTTGGACTGTGGGGGATCTGTGATAAAGCAGGAAGCTATGGAGTAGGCGCTGCACCAAGAGGAGAAGACTCCTTTGCATCAGCCGCTGCTGCCGTAACCGAAGCGCTTAGGGAGTCCGGCAGGCCTGGAGAGATACCGGAACTGGTCATTATGATTGCTGAACCGGGTTATGAAGAGATTCAAATCCAGGGAATACAAGATGTTGTCGGCCCTGATGTCCCTATAATAGGAGGCAGTTCAGCGGATGATGATTTCTCCAAACCGAACCAGCAGTTTGCCAACGGTCGGGTCTATGATAACGCGCTGTCTGTGGCAGTGATGTTCCCCTCCGCGCCGGTCGGTTATGCCTTCTACAGCGGTTATACCCCTACAGATATCAGCGGAATAGTAACACGATGTGAAGGCAGAATCCTCTACGAAATAGATAACCGCCCTGCCGCGACTGTCTACCACGAATGGGTCGATAAAGCCATTCAGGACTTCGTATCATCCGGCGGTAATGTCCTGGAGGCAACGGACCTTTATCCTTTTGGAAAAATAGTCGGCGATGTCGGTGATATGCCGTATTACCGCCTGGTATATTCTATAAATCCGGAGATCATCAAAGAAGATAACTCGATGACCATGCTTGCGGAAGTCAATAAAGGCGACAGGTTGTTCATGATGTTCGGCACTAAAGAGAGCCTGATCCCAAGAGCTGGTAGAGCTGTACAGACAGCTATGGATAGCAAATCATTGTCAGCTTCAGAAGTCAGTGGAGTATTTCTGACATACTGCGCTGGTTATATGCTCGCTATAAAGGATGAAATACCCTCTGTAGTAGATGCAATAAACAACAACACTGGAGGAAAACCACTCCTCGGTGCATTTACTTATGGCGAGCAGGGCTGTTTCCGTGGTGGTGAAAACTGCCATGGAAACCTGATGGTCTCGACGCTGGTATTCGGTAGATAAAAATCAGTAGGTGAAATGAGATGAAAAGGGAAGAGGATCTGCGTGAAGCCCTGATAAATTTGGAAAGAGCCAGAGACGCCGAGATGCAGCGGCGCAGGGAATGCGATTGCATACTGGAGGCGCTCCTGGTCCTTACCAAACCGCTCGATATCAGGGATATGTTCTCCAAACTTTTATCGATATTGCGCAATATTCTGTTCTTTGAAGACGCCTTTGTGCTGGCGCTGCGTCCGAACGGATTGCTCGTCCCTATCGCATCTACATCTCCACGATTCCTGGAGACCACCTGGCAGCCTGGGACTGTGTTTGCCCGCGTGCTGTCAGGCGATCCGGTGGCTGCATTCGATAGCAGCCAGATACAGGAATGGAAAGCCCAACCGGAGCAGGTCCGTGAAGGGGTGGTTTCCTCCCTGCATATAGCTCTGCAGCAGGGTGAGCAGGCAATAGTCCTGGTTTGTGTCCATTCACATCGTGCATTCTTCGGCAAACGCTACCTCAATCTGGTGCAGCGGTTTGCGCCGCTGGTTTCCCACGCGATTCTCAACATCAAAGCACGGGAAGCAGCCGAATCGGCTAACCGGGCAAAAAGCGAGTTTCTCGCTAACATGAGCCATGAGATCCGCACACCGATGAACGGTGTGCTTGGTATGACGGAATTACTTCTGGACACTCATCTCACCATAGAACAGAAGGATTATTTATCAGTGGTCAAAGACTCCGCTGATTCTTTACTCGCGGTTATTAACGATATTCTGGATTTCTCGAAGATAGAGGCGAGAAAACTCGATCTGGAGTCGATCGACTTCAGCCTGCCGCATACCCTGACTACTGCTATCGCCGGTCTTTCTATGCGAGCTCATGAGAAGGGGCTGGCACTGATATGTGACCTGGGTAATGGGGTACCTGATGCTCTGGTTGGAGACCCGGACAGGCTCAGGCAGATCATCGTCAACCTGGTAGGAAATGCCCTCAAATTCACCAGTAAAGGTAAAATCGTGCTTCGGGTCCAGGCTGAATCAGTGGGTAAAGAGGATGCAATGCTGCATTTCTCCGTCTCCGATACCGGTATCGGTATTTCCAGGGACAAACTGGACCTCATTTTCGATGCGTTTTCTCAGGCGGATGGCTCAACTACGCGTAAATATGGCGGTTCCGGCCTGGGATTGACCATATCTTCTCAACTCGTAAAGATGATGGACGGCGAAATTTGGGTAGAAAGCGAACTCGGCAAGGGAAGCACTTTTCACTTTACGGCAAAATTCGGAAGACAGGCCGTTAAGTCCCAGGAAGCACAAAAACCGCTTCCGGCTGGTCTGCCTAATCCATCACTTGCCTGCAGTTCCCTCAAAGTACTGGTCGCAGAGGATAACCCTGTAAACCAGAAGCTCGCTGCGGCTATTCTTCAAAAACATGGTCATACAGTTGTGGTCGCAGGTGATGGAAAGCTGGCTTTGGAGGAACTGGAGAAGGCTGAATTCGATATTGTTCTCATGGATGTCCAGATGCCTGAAATAGACGGGCTGAAAGCCACTCAAGCCATTAGGGAGCATGAACAACTGAGCGGAGAGCATATTCCCATAGTTGCTATGACAGCTCATGCAATGAAGGGAGATTCCGAACGGTGTCTGGCTGCCGGTATGGATGCTTATATCGCCAAACCCATACATGCGCGAGAGCTGATCGATATGATCGAGCGCCTTTGTGACCGGTCAGAAGGTGTCCATCCACCGGATATTGAGGATAGCGCTGTCGATATCGACGCTATAATGGCTCATGTGGATGGAGACAAGTACTTGCTTAGGGATGTTATCGATCTCTTTATAGAAAGCTGCCCGGATTTACTTGCCGAGATCCACCATGCTATAGAGAATGGTGACAGTCAGGGGCTTGAGCACGCTGCTCACGCGCTGAAAGGCTCCGTCAGCACATTTACCAGCGGACCTGCTTGTCAGACTGCGCTTGGCTTGGAGATAACCGGCAGGAACGGCGATCTCAGCCAGGCAGGTGAACTCTACAAAACATTAGTACGCCAGATCAATAGCCTCAATTCCACCATTTCCGCTCTGGATTTGGACAAAGCTGCGTAAGGCCATATTGGATTCGTATTCGGGAGATGCTGTCACCTTACATTTGGTATGAAGTATTTGAACTCTTCGCCCCTGAATACAAGCAGGCCTTCTGTCCCTTCATCACATTTAATATAGTCGGCCTCGGATACAGCAAATTCGTATTTACAGCCGTTGACATCGAATACTACCACGTAATTGGAACCTGTTATCACAACATTCCCGCCTCTATTACGCTTCAAGATTACCTTTGCTTCCACGCGCTTTATGGAGGACAGTTTGTTTCGTATAAGCCAAAAAATCACGTAAATTACAATTGCCGCCGCAACAACAACAGCGAAGATGAAAATGCCGATCATATGATAGCCGAATGTAACGGGATCCATATACCTATAGTAATAACCCCATAGCATCAGTAAAGAGGCCAAATGCATGCATTTTCTCCAAGAGTGAAAGATTGCTACAACACGGCGCCATTATACCACACCAGCAAAAAGCATCAGGTAGATGAGGCACATTTCCCCGCATCTCTTTTCATGGCGTCTGCGTTCCCATGATTCATCATCGCGGCATACCCCCTGAAGATGGGTATTCTATCAGGTAGGAAACAGATGACAGGGAATAGGGAACAGAAAAAGTGCGCCACACTGAGCATCATGGGCATAAAATGAATAGGGATGCGGAGGCTGGAGTGGTCGAGCACGCGCCTGAGACCAGCGGAGAGCACGAAGCTCACTCTATGGAAGTCTTCCGCGTCAGGTTCTGGGTATGTCTTGTACTCACAGTCCCGGTCCTCATATATACTCACGACATTCAGAAGTGGTTTGGGTTTACTCCTCCGGCATTCCCAGGATCGGGATATATCCCGTTCATTTTAGGGACGATAATCTACTTCTATGGCGGCTCGGTCTTTCTTCGCGGAGCCGTCAATGAGCTGAAAGGCCGCCAGCTTGGGATGATGGCGCTCGTCTCCATAGCAATCACCGTCGCTTTTTTGTATAGTCTTGCGGTGACGTTCGGCTTTAGTGGAATGCCTCTTTACTGGGAGCTTGCCACGCTTGTCACGGTGATGCTCCTCGGTCACTGGATCGAGATGCGGGCTGTCGGCAGCGCGCGAGGTGCGCTTTCGGAGCTTG
The DNA here is from genome assembly GCA_039680575.1 of Armatimonadota bacterium. Lineage (GTDB taxonomy): Bacteria > Armatimonadota > UBA5829 > UBA5829 > DTLH01 > JBDKSP01. The sequence goes on along the minus strand of JBDKSP010000050.1, from coordinate 7,565 downwards.
TAAAGCTGATGCCGGACGACGCCGAGCGGATTATGGACACAGGCGCGGAAGTCGTGCCCATAAGCGAACTGAAAGTCGACGATGTGGTCCTCATCAGGCCCGGTGGAAAGGCTCCGGCGGACGGTGAGGTTATTCAGGGCGAAAGCCACATGAACGAAGCGATGATAACAGGCGAGTCCCGGCCTGTATCTAAAGCCCCTGGCGGCGAGATAATCGCCGGGACTGTTAACGAAGAGGGTGCGCTCCGTGTAAAAATAACCCGGACAGGCGCGGACACGGCACTTTCCAGGATTATGAGCTTGGTAGAAGCCGCCCAGCATTCCCGGTCGCATGCTCAGGACCTGGCCGACCGCGCGGCTTATTGGCTTACGCTGATAGCGCTCGCATCGGGCACAGCTACATTTATAGTCTGGGCATTTATAGCCCCTACATTGGGTTTCGCGCTCGAACGGACAGTGACTGTGCTTGTAATAGCTTGCCCGCACGCGCTGGGGCTGGCAATTCCGCTCGTAATAGCGATCTCTACAACCCTTGCCGCAAGAAACGGACTCCTTGTGAGGGAAAGAACTGCCCTTGAGCAGGCCAGAAGGCTGAACACGGTTGTTTTCGATAAAACCGGGACTCTGACCCTGGGCGAGCACGGTGTAACGGGAATCTACACAGCCGAGGGATATGACGAGTCCGAAATGCTGATGTTCGCAGCGGCTGTCGAATCGAATTCGGAGCACGCGCTTGCCCGGGCGGTCGTAAATTCGGCAAAAGAGCGCGGGCTTGAGATCCCTGAAGCCAGCGGTTTCAAAGCGCTGCCTGGGAGAGGTGTGGAAGCCCATGTCGATGAACGGATGCTCAAGGTCGGCGGCCCGAGGCTCATCGAATCACTCTCGGTAGACGTACCTCCGGAACTGGATAAGGCGCTTGTTCGCGCAAAAGAAGCCGGTCAGACGGTGATTTACCTGGTAGAGGATAATCGAGCAATCGCGGCAGTCACACTCGCAGATGTAATCCGCCCCGAATCCTACGAAGCTGTAAGAGGATTGAAGGCTGAAGGGATAGACATCGTCATGCTGACCGGGGACAGCAAAGATGTCGCGCGGGGAGTGGCTAAAGAGCTCGGGATTGATGAATATTATGCTGAAATCCTCCCCGAAAACAAGGCCAAGCTGATCCGACAGCTAAAAGCGCGTGGAATGATGGTTGCAATGGTCGGTGATGGGGTGAATGATGCTCCTGCGCTCGTGACGGCTGATGTCGGGATAGCGATAGGCGCGGGTACGGATGTAGCCGTCGAAGCCGGAAGCATCGTGCTCGTTAGAAACGACCCAAGAGACATCGTTCGGATTATCCGATTAAGCAAATCGAGCTACAAAAAGATGGTCGAAAACCTCGTCTGGGCGACCGGATACAACGTGATCGCGATCCCCCTCGCCGCCGGAGTAGCTGCAAGCTACGGAATCATCCTCCCTCCGGCGGTAGGCGCGATACTTATGTCCGCAAGCACAGTGATTGTGGCACTGAACTCACAACTCTTAAGGAGGTTGAGGTTGTAAGCAATTGCATTGAGTGCTGGTTGCCGCCGAATGATCAGGCACAAGTCAAAAATGACGCCACCACTTTGGCTCAGGGAGGACAGTCCCATCGGGATATTCTACGCACACTCCCGGCTCAGATATTATCTCGCCCACAACAGTCACGCTGGATCCTTCACCATTTACGATTTCAATCAGCGCATCCACGTGTTGCTTAGCACAAGTAATCAGCAATTCATAGTCTTCATTTCCGGTTCCAGCGGTAAACAGAGGATCATTGGATAAGTCATCCAGGAGCGGAGCCCACTGCTTCACCTCATCGGTCACTGGCAGGGATTGCATGCTTATTCTCGCCCCAACTCCGCTGGCTCTGGACAAATACTGCAGATCTGTGCTCAGCCCTCTGTAAGCAAGTTGCACCGAAGTCGCAAGACCGCTTCTCCAGGTTGCAAGCGCTTCGTTCACCCTTGGTATGATCTCTATATTCTGCTTGATGAGGCGACGTTTCTCCTCATCGGACCGGTAAAGCTTGTGCTTGAGAATTTCGACTGTTGCTATTGAGTCTCCGAGCGTGTTTGTGACCAAGATCAAATCGCCGGGTTGCGCACCGGGAAGCTGTGCAGTCCGGCCTGTATCAACAACTCCCAACTGAGTCACTGCAATGATGATATCCTGCTCCCTCGTTCCCCACCCCAGATTAAAACTTGGAGCATCATGCTGATATTGTTTAGCAACTTCCTGCATTCCGGCGCACAACCGGCTGACAGTGTCGCTCTCCTGGTCCCAGGGGTTCAGGCCAAGAGAGACATAGGAGCTGACCGGTCTTCCACCAGCGGCGGCTACTTTCGAGAGCGCAGCTGCCTCTACAAACCATCCGATGGTATACGGATCACCCATCCCGATTTCCCGCATAAACACATCATTCCACATATGGCATGCAATAACGAATGTATTACCGCCTAATTCTACATGCCGGGCATCAGCGCCATTTGTGAGCGAACTCACGCCGTCGGACCTGATTGACGACCAAAAGATATCTTCATGTTTATACTTTATGATTTTCATAATCTTATCTCTCTCAAGAACAGCTTCCGGCTCTACTCGCTGAGTAACCTCGATAATATCAGCCAAGCATCCAGCAAGCTTCATTTTAGCATCCCTAAGGCGGCTGCGTACAGTGTTGAGCGGAATATCAAGAAGCTGTGCGATTTCAATATGGGAATAGCCGTACACATATGCCAACACCACGGTAAGTTGTTTGTCCTCTCCCAAAGTTGAAAGAGCCTCTTGAACCTGCAGCCGTTCCTCTAGGAAAACACCTGTATCAAAGGAGACAAAATCATCTGCAACCTGCTCAAGACTCATTAACGTAGGCGTACGCCTTATACGCTCAAGACATGCTCTGCGGGTAATGCTAACAACCCAAGCCCCAAACTTGTCGGGGTCTCGAAGGCTGCTCAGATGTGTATATGCACTTATCACCACGTCTTGTACGACGTCTTCTACATCATTATGATCGTGAAAGTAGCTAAATGCCGTGCCCACTATCGCTTTGCGGTATCTTTCAATTATGTCTACAAATGATCCCTTGTCTCCGCACACGGCGCGGCTTAACAGTACCGCGTCAGTTTCTCCCATCGCACCCTCCGGTTATCCGTTTAACACTCTTCATTATATAGATGTACAATGCCACCGAAAATGGTCACTGCTATGTGCATAATATCTTAGCAGTTTTTGGTTGAAGTAAGTTTCAAACATTCCAGAAATTAACAATCACACTACTGTTATTGCGGTTGGTTACGCCAACTGCCGGCTTAGAACTTAAAAATCATCATAACCCTGCTGTTTCGCCAGACACCTGAGGCTTATGCGCGTTTTGTGCGGTCTTAACAGTATGAGATCCGGTCAAAGTCTTCTCAAGGAGCAGTTTGAAATGCGAAACCTGTTTAGCGCGGACAACTATGTCCCAGAACCATTCCATTTTCTTCCATCCGCCCGCGTAGGCGACGTGCCGCAGCCTGTTCACCCACTCGGTCTTTGTCCATGCGCCCTTCAGTATGCTGTTCCAACGATAAAAGTCTATATAAGCACGGGCATATTCCTCCTGCAGGCGCTCCGCTGATATATTAAAGGGTTTGTAGACCACATGCCTGGTGTCATAAAGGTCCCAATCGGCGCTCGTGATGCGGTTTTCCTGCACCAACCGCTGGTAGAGCGCCGTTCCAGGATAGGGCGTCATAATGTGGAACGTCGCCGTTTCGATCCCCTGCTCTACAGCCCATTCGACAGTGCGGCGCGGTGACATATCATCGTCGCCGTCCATCCCAAAGACAAAACTGCCGTTGACCATAATACCGAGGTCTCTCAGCCGGCGGATTGCTGCATTATAATCCTGTCCGATGTTCTGATGCTTACGTTGTTCCTTCAGGCTTGCCGGGCTCAAGGTCTCAAAGCCGATAAAAAGACTCCTGAGACCGCTTTCCGCGGCTTTTTCCATTAATCTGGGCATAAATACCGACTTTACCGTTCCCGCCGCCTGCCATAATCGCCCCATACCCTTCATCCCGTCCATCAACGCTTCTGCGAAATGCGGATCGGCGAAAAGATTATCGTCCAGAAAGTACAGGTGCCGACCCGGAAGCCGGTCTATCTCGGCGATTGCCTGATCTACTGTCTGCGTGTAAAACGACTTCCCTCCCTGGTAAAAGGATTCCTTATAACAGAAATCGCAGGTGTATGGGCAGCCTCGGGAGACGACAATAGAATTGGGCACCAGGTAGAGATGTCTCTTAATCAGGTCTCTTCTGACCCTAGGTTGACCGGCCAGAGTCCTCACCTGTGAACAGTAGACTTTACCCGCCTTACCGGCGCGGAAGTCCCTGAGGAAAGCGGGCCATGTGTCTTCTCCTGGCCCCAAAAATATCGTATCAGCATACTGCGCCGCTTCTTCCGGTAGGCTGGTGACATGTATACCGCCCAGGGCGACATGTGCGCCGATGCTGCGGTAATGATCAGCGATAGCGTAGGCACGATAGGCGGATGTAATATAGACCTGAATTACCACAAGGTCAGGCTCATCGGACAGGTCCAGTGTTTCCACATGCTCGTCTTGAATGGTTACATCATCTTCTTCACTGAGGTAACCGGCCAGTGTTGCAAGCCCCAATGGAGGAAAAAGTGAATACTTTATCGATCGCCAGTATATGCTTCTTGCTTCCGTCAAAGCCGGTAAGATCATTTTTACCTTCATTGAATGCCTGCACCTCCAGGATTAACGGATAACTCATCCGTTAGGTAGTATACGAAGCATACTGGCATTAAGTTCCGGTGCAACAAGCTTCAAGTGTCAGTAAATATTCATCAGGCGCAGCTTTTGTATGTATTCAATCCACTGGTATAATTACCAGGTTTTCATATTAATATCAATTTTCTCTTCATTTTGCGTTGACATCAGCCGTATTCCATGTTAAATTGAGCTTGACTGGTATTCGGATGGAGCCAGTCGGATAACAACACTAGAGAAGGGAGGAGAAAGGATGAAATATTTTGCAGTCGTAGTGCTTGTTCTCACATTATTTGCATTGCCAGCATTAAGCGCAAGCGCAGATGAACCAAAGGATACCGCAAGCACCTTTGTAATAGACATTATGAACACGAATGGCCAATTAGGTACATTCAACACTGCAACTATCGGAACATGGGAGAATGTTATAGGAGAGAACGGAAATCCGCGCACTACCTATAGCTTTACGAGTGCGAATGGGTATGATGTTCTATCTACAGACGGTAATACCGTCCTCGGCACTATATATTCGTTGAATTTTGAAGGTGAGGAAGATCCTCAGGTCATAGTCAACTTTTCCTGCAAAGCGGGTTCGGCTGATACGACATTCTCTTTCAAAAATACTACTGATGTAGTGCCAACAATCACGAACCCGATCGCCAGAGCCTCCGCATCCTTGACCTTGACCGACAACTCTGTTCCTACAAACGGATCTTATGCCACCGGCGCATTCGACGGAAGTTGTTACCAGGCAAGGTACAACAACGGAACGGTATTTACAAACCTGGTCGATGGATTCAGTATAACCGGCGGCAGCCTGACATCATCGAATAATGATCCGGTTGACGGCGTCAGCTACAGGCAGGTATCCGGCACGGTTACCCAGATGGAAGCCGAATATAGATTCACTCTGAAGAAATACGATTCGGCCAGCGGCACCAGCAACTTCGTGATGCTGCCGTCCGTCCCGGAACCATCGAGCATGTTGGGACTTGGAAGCGCCTTGATAGGACTGATTGGATTCGGTCTTAAGAAACGCAAGTAGTTAATATTTCCAAGATGGAATTCTGACCAGTCGGCTCCAAAAAGCCGGCTGGTTTGCTGTACGGGGTAATACGCGGTTTGAGCTTAGGGCTCATCGCCATGATTGACGCCACATTTCGCACTTTCATTACCAATACTTGACTTCTTTGTATTCTCCAGCTATATTCTTAAAACAAGGATGACAGTCCATTTTTCTAAAGCCGTGGATGTCTATTATGGGAGCTTCGACGCAAAAAGCTCATACACGAAGCATACAACCATTGAATATCAAGGACCAGGAAATGCCGAATCGAAGGACAAAACGAATCATCTGGAAAGGACTCATTTTATTATTCCTTATCCTGGGTATAGGAACAGGCATAATTCGGTACCTCGGCATTTTTCACTTTCGTGCAGGAGCACATCCTGACGATCCGGCTCACATGGCTTGCTGGCCATGGCCACATGCAAAGGCAGACAATCCGCATCCTGGCGTAACTCGCTGGATCGACCATTCCTCATCAGATGGAACTGTGTTGTATTTGTTTGACTTTGATTTCCAGAAGAATCCGAATCTCCGGTTGGAGCTGTATGATCAGGATGAAGATGATCAGGTACCTTTCGATGATCATGCAGAGTTCAAGAGCCGGGGAGTTGCGCAGATAAGCCATCACCTGAATGAAAGCGGAAGAGGCAAAGTTGTTGCAGCGTGGAATGGACTGTTTTTTCAATATAACGGCGATATCGCAAGCCATGTCGCACCGGTAGTGCTGGATGGCAAAGCAAGGTACAACGTCGGAGTTGTCCGCTGGGCAGTTGGCGTAAAATATAAGCACAACAAGCCAGTCTTTAGGGTGATCCGCATGCCGGATATCAAATCCCTTGCGAGCAAGTACGATTTCGCGGCTGAAGGTGCGTCATGTCTGATACTAAACAGCCGCCCGCTGAAGTTGCAGCCGTTTCCTAAACCGAATGAAGCCCCATTTCCGCAATCAAAGCCCCCTGCCCCGGATGAATCGGGATTCGTACGGAAAGTCGATCATATCCGCACGTCCAGAACATCCATGGCCTGGTCGAAGGATAACCGGCATTTCTATCTGTTGATCGTAAAAGAACCCGACGCAGAGGCTCCGAGCATCATAGCATTCAAGAATCACCTGCCGCTGATGGGAGGCTGGACAACTGCCGATCTGCAGCGTTTCTGGCAGCAGTTTGGAGCCTGGTGTGCAGTGAATCTAGACGGTGGGGACGTCACTCAGATGGCTGCACTTAGAAAAGACGGCCGATATGATCTCATACCCGCCCGCTGGGGTGACAATAATATGCAACTCACCTTCTCACCTAACTTCCAAGGCGCACCTTCCGGTGGGTCGATGATGTATTTCTTTATAGGAGACATAAAAAGTGTCCAAGCCCCTGCGCCCAAGTAGACGCTCAGCTAAAACCTAAGATTTCTCCCAATCGAAACGGCCACCTTCCCATGCCGTCATTACGACAGACCACCCGGCAGATTCAGATGTGTTACTCACTTGGAGTTTCCTTGTAGCTTTTATGTGGGATATATATGTGTGGATCTATAAGTATCTACAGAGTTTCAGGAGATAAAGTAACAGCCTTACAGCTATATAAAAGTTCTCTGATGTAGCTTTATCTGTTGATTTTACACTTATACCTGAAACTCTTCCGGAAGATTTTCGGCAACAGACAATATATGATTGGCCGTTAATTAATCA
>JBDKSP010000049.1:0-14295 GCA_039680575.1 Armatimonadota bacterium | reverse complement strand
AGATTTTCGGCTATAGCCGAAAATCCATAGATTCAGGGTCCAGTTTTTCCTGGATTCCGAGTCAAGCTCGGAATGACGTTGTGGTAGTTCAGCATGATATTATACTCATCAACTCTGAACTCTTACTATTTTTCTTCAAGTCCTGCGAACATGATATAATGGACCAGTTATAGATTTTCGGCTGATTGGTTAACAATCAATGGTATACCGGCTATTGCCGAAAATCTTCCGGGTCTGAAACTCAGTAGATATATAAAAATGAGGAAAGGTTGTGAGCATGATGAAATCAGCCGTGTGTACGTTATTTGCACTGCTCGTTTTGTGCGGAACAGCATTCGCTGCCGACACTGTCTCTGCCGACAAGACTTCCGCTGATAAGGTCTCAGCAGACAAGTCTCCGGCCAATGCCAATAAGATCTCTATCGCGCTTAGCGCCGGAGCTTTCTTTCCGGTGAGTTCCACCACCAGAGATAAGTATGACGACTGCTGGACACGCGTTAGTCTAAAGACTTTCGAAGCAGAGAAACCGAAAGAGTGGCGGTTTATTGCGGAGGGCGGCTCTTTTAGTCTGAGCGGGCCATCCAGCGCAAAACTCTACCCGCTGACCTTCGGTATTGAGAAGGGGCTTACGGAAAGCCGCAATCTGCAGCCGTATTTGACGTTCAGAGCCGGTCCCTATTACGGCAAGGTTACAGAGGATGCTACAGGACTGGACGAGGACCACATCGGGCTGAATGCAAACGCATCGCTCGGCGTTACAATCAAGAAGAAATTCTACGTTGAAGTCAGATACGATTACTTCAGCAAGTTCGCGGGCACGGATTTCGACGGAATATCGCTGTCTACGGGCATGCGGCTGTTCGACATCAAGCTCTAGTAGCCTAATTCTATTTAGGAAACACCTGTCATGCTGAACGGGAGACATCACCTTGACAAATGATGTCTCCCATGGATAAAGCAGAATATGTCACCCAACGCCACTTTGAACAAATGCCACGTCACCTTGGACGACCACATGTCGCTTTGAGCAATAAACACCGTCACTCTGAACAAACCATATCACTTTGAACACTCTAAACTAAGGGGTTTCAGTTAATACCTGAAACTCTCCCGGAAGATTTTCGGCTATAGCCGAAAATCCATAGATTCAGAGTCCATAGAATGAAGGTGCGGAAAGAACCGCCGTAGCGTTACCGGCGGTTCTTTCTTCGATACTGGAGCAAAACGCCCCCGGTTCCAGCCATAAGCGTCAGAATACTCATCGGCTCAGGTACACTCGAAGGAGTGTCATTGCTGGCCCGTACTGCGACTGCGCCCAACAGTGCCGGAACTAACACTTTCATCGCGCTCAAGCTAGGAGAGGCGATAACCGGCGGCTCGATAGCAGCCTGTAGCGCAGGCGCTATTGTCGAAGCGGCCGGGATCAACACCGGCGTAGTTTCCACTGAAGTGATAAGTGCATCCGGAAGAGTCCCGATTTCGATTGGCGGGTTAGACGCGACCAATGTTGTTGGTGATTTAGGCTTCTCAGCAATCTCAACAAACGGCAATTGTTTGGAAATCGGATTGCCGCATCTCCACTCAAGCACCGGTTCTCCGCTTGGCGTAGCGAAGACTTTGGTTCCCGCAGGGAGCAGGCGCTGCTTTGAAAGAATCCTGTTGTTCTTGGACACGAAGTAAGTCGTGACCGTTAAAGGCTTCTTCAGCGTAATCAGTCTCAGGTTTTGCTCGAAGTAATTGATTATCTTGGCTTCCGACATCCCGTAATGCTTCACGTAGAGTGCCGAAACAGTCTTATTCGAGGATATCTGATCTACCAATGCTTGCACTGTGTCCGCTTTATCAAGGATAAACGCCCCCGGCGCAGCGCGCGAGGCACTGGCTTCCGTTGCGAAAACGGCTACAGCTACAGCTAATACGATAACCAGAATAAATGCTCGGTTCATTCTTTCACCACCCTTCTGATAGTTGTCACATAACAAACGGCGCTGCACCCCAACAGTCAGGGATGCTGTGCTTCTCTATATGTCCGAATGCCTGTTTCTATTACTAAAAACTTCGGCAACATTCGTGCCAATCCGGTCATTACGGTCGAAATTGATGATATTGTTTTTTTGAGTGTCAGGTGATACCGGAACTCTTCCAAAGATTTCCGGCCATAGTGGGTATACATTTGGCAGAACCTGGAGTATATAATTATCGCAGAACCTGGAGTATATAGGTATTGCAGAACCTGGAGTATATAGGTAATCGTATTGTGGAGGCAATGCAATTGGAACTGGTAAAACCGGTTGAGTAAAGTGATATAAAGGCTGTAGCCAAGGTTCAAGCGAATGCAGGCAAGCTGATAGAACTCCCCAAATCCTCCCCCTACAGCAAACAGCCTTCCCCGCCAATAATCTCACATGGTACTTACCAAAGAGTTTCAGGACCAGAAGAGTTTTGGCTGAAATGATATTGCTTGCTTGTTGCATCGACTGCCAAAACTCTGTAAAAAAATACTATGGAATGCAGTGAATTACACTATGCAATCGGCAATTTCTACGTTTGATTTCACGAAAGTCTACAAGTTGCGGCATGGGAAAACAAAGGTCGCCGTCAGTTCCCTCGATCTTGATGTCTGCCAGGGTGAAATATTCGGGTTCCTGGGACCAAACGGTGCGGGGAAGACTACCACGATCAAGACTTTGCTCGGGTTCATCCATCCGACTTCGGGCAGGGCGGAGATCCTGGGAATACCCGTAGACAGGCCCGAAGCCCGGATACCTGTGGGTTACCTTCCCGAGCAGCCGTATTTTCATAAGTTTATGACCCCGGTCGAAATTATCTCTATGCATGCCGGGCTCTCCAGTGTTCCGAGGCGGGAGAGGAAGGACCGTGTGCAGGAAGTTATACACATGGTCGGGCTCTCGGAGATTGCGAAGATCCCCGTGTCGAAGCTCTCCAAAGGGCAGGTCCAGCGGATCGGCCTTGCGCAGGCGCTGGTGGGAGACCCAAAGATACTTATACTGGATGAGCCGGCGTCGGGACTCGACCCGCTCGGCCGCCGCCAGGTGCGCGACCTGCTGCTTCGCCAGCGCGAGATGGGAAGGACGATATTCCTGAGCTCGCATCTGCTTTCGGAGATAGAGACGGTGTGTGACAGGGTAGCAGTGCTTTCGCATGGGAAGCTCACCGCCATGGGGACCCCCGGCGAGATCAAAGAGGACAGCAACAAGACGACTGTCACCACACAGGGTTTGAAGGCGGAGTCCCTGGCGAAAGTCGATGAACTGGGAGCTACGGCTTACTACTCCGAAGGGGATAACATTATCACGGTAGAATCGAGCAAGCTCTACGATCTGATAGACATACTCCGGGATGCGGACCTCCCGCTGACTTCCGTTATGCCCGAGAGGGAAAGCCTTGAAGATGCATTCCTGCGTTTTGCAGCGTAAGAGGAGGACTGTTTTATGTCGCATATCCTGATATTAGCCAGGTTAACCATGCTGGAAAACGCGAGGAAGCAGGTCTTCCATGTGGTCACGCTCCTCACGCTGACCATAATATGTGCTTCCGTGCTGCTGTCGTTCTTCACGCTTGGTGTCCAGGTGAAGATCCTGAAAGATCTGTGCATGACGAGCATACTTTTCTGCGGCGGAGTGCTTGCTATCGCATTGGCAGCTACAGCCATTCCTGGCGAAGTAGAGTCTCGCACGTGCTATCCCACCCTTGCCCGTCCGGTCACCAGATGCCAGCTCGTGCTCGGCAAGTATTTCGGTACGCTTTTCACGGTCTATATCGGGCTGGCGGTCATCGGGCTTGCATTTGCAGCGCTCCTGGTGGGAAGACACGCGCTCGACTGGCTGCTAGTCCTCGCGCTCGGCTATGCGCTGCTTGAAGTTGCGATAATAGCCGCCATTTCCATGTGCCTGTCCACGTTCACTACTCCGGCCGTAGCCGCAATGGTGTCGTTTCTGGTATTCATCGCCGGATCAGCGAAGATCGGCTATTTCAGGCCGCTCGTAGAGAACGTGGATAACCCGGTGGCAAAAGCTATGGTTAAGGGGGTCTATCACCTTCTGCCCAACCTGGAATCATTCAACTTCAAGGATGCGCTCGTCCACCGGCTGCATGTCCCGGAAAGCTATCTGATCCAGGTGGCTGTGTACGGCGTGCTTTATGCGGCGCTTGCCCTGACTGTCGCCAAGTACGCGTTCAGCAGGAAGGAGCTTTAGTATGCGGCGGATGTTAGTAGTGCTGCTTGCTATTCTCTCATCTCCGGCCATGGCTCATGAAGAACATTGCCTTGAGCATCATTGGATGAAACCGGAATATCTATCCGAAATCCAGATGCAGCTTGTCTTTATAGCCGGAGTAATGTCGATTTATATAGCGTACCAGCTTGTTTTGTGGTTCAAGAGGACACGCCGATGCGGGTAATGACGACGATTGCTCTTATACTGGTTCTGTTTTCCGGGCTGGCGGTCCTCGATACGACCGTGGAGAAGAGCCGCCCCGCGCCTGCGGGTGGAAATTCCGCCGTAACTATACTTGCGGGCGAGTTTCGTACAGTCTTTGCCAACCTGCTATGGATCAAAGCAGAGAATTATCACCACGAATACATAGCTCACAACGGTGATTGGACGAAAAACAACGACCTCCTCGGGTTGGACCAGATCATCACGAAGCTCGACCCCCATTTCGAAGAAGCCTATGCTGCAGGCGCTATGATGCTGATCGGACAGAACAAGCTGAAAGAAGCGAATGCTTACCTGGAAGAAGGGACGACCAACAACCCGAACTCGATAATGCTGCATGACGAGTATGGAACGTTCCTGGCAAGGCATATGAAGGACTATAAGGGTTCGCTGTTCCACTTGAAGCGTGCCTACCTGCTTGCACCCGACAGCTGGCAGCGTAAAAGGCTCTCCAGACTGGTAAAAACAGTAGAAGGGCTTTCACGGACCGCCAAATCCGGCTCACTGCCCACATGCGGTAGCTGACAGCCCTCAAAAATGGGGCTAACCGAAATTCCGCACATCTCTCCAATCTGCAACCTACAGAGTTTTGGTAGTCGATGTAACGAGTAATAAATATCATTTCAGCCGAAAATCTATAATTCCACGCACATGAAGTTTCTGGCCTTTACAGCAGGATATTTGAAATGGTATTCTCCACTGTGGTAAATCCTTCCCTTCCGCGTTTCCACGGTCCGGAATAATTGAGTCAAAACATGAACTACGATCAGGCAATAGAATACCTGTCCGGGCTTCGCGCATTCGGCATAAAGCTCGGGCTGGAACGCTTCGCGGAGCTTTGCAGGCGGACCGGCAGCCCGCAGGACTCGCTCAGGATCATACACGTCGGCGGGACGAACGGCAAAGGCTCGACATGCACGTTCATCACATCTATCCTGCATGCTGCGGGGTTCAGTACCGGCACATACCTGTCCCCTTATGTCTATGATGTGAGGGAACGGATACAGATGAACGGCGAAATGATCCCGAAAGACGATTTTGCGGAGCTCATGTCCGAGATAAGGCCGCACATCGAGGCGGTAGCCCAAACGGAACTCGGAAACGGCACCGAGTTCGAAGCCAAAACGCTCATGGCGTTCCTCTTCTTCGTGAAAAAAAAGCTGGATTACTCGGTAATAGAGGTCGGTATGGGCGGAAGGTATGACGCGACCAACCTTGTGACCCCGCTCGTGTCAGTTATCACGAACGTTACGCTGGACCATACCGAGCGGCTCGGAAACACAGTCCAGCAGATAGCCTGGGACAAGTCCGGTATAGCCAAACCAGGCGCGCCTCTGGTGACAGCCGCCAGTGACGAAGCCTGGCGGACGATTTACGCTACGGCAAGAGAACAGGGGGTCGAGCAGATATGGCGGGTGACGCGGAAAGGCACTATGCCGCCGCCGGATTTGCCCCGGCCTGATAAAACCGTTTATTTCGATAGCCAGGACGGAGAAGTCATCATCGATCTTCCCGACGGGCAGATCGGCCCTGTCATGCTCAGGCTTGCCGGGGATTTTCAGGCTGTGAATGCTGCTACGGCTGCAGCAGCGGTATCAGCGCTTCCGAAACCCGTGTCTCACGCAGCAATCGAAAAAGGGCTTGCCGAAGCGTATCTTCCGGGGAGGCTGGAGGTGCTCCGCAGGAAGCCGACAGTAGTGATAGACGCCGCGCACAACCCGGACGGAGCAAAGAAGCTCGCGGAGTCCGTCCCGAAGTATTTTAAGTATCGAAAGCTGATACTTGTGATCGGGATGCTCTCGACTCACTCCGCGGAAGATGTCCTGGGGATACTCGCGCCGATTGCCGATGAGGTCATCGCTACTAAATCGCAGTGGGATAAAGCCCGTCCTGCCGCTGAAGTAGCCTCCGCCGCGCTCAAGACAACCCCAAATGTACGGATAGTGGAGCCGGTCCCCGCCGCCGTGCAGGCCGCTCTGGACCTGGCATCAGAAGACGACCTCGTGCTCGTCACAGGGTCGTTCTACACGATAGGCGAAGTGGACCGCGAAATGGTGCAAAAAGCAAAGGAGCATTAGGCCAGATGAACCGTTTAGCCTGGAAGTTGGTAGTTTTTCCGAGCCTGCTTGGAGCAGCCGGAGCGCTGTGGGGATATTTCAGTGTAAACGTTTTTTGGGACACAAGGTTCCTGTCTCTGCCATTCAGCCATCCATCAAACGCAGGCTGGGTTGTACCCATTGTTTTTGCGATTATCTTCTTTACGATATGGCTTGCCGAATTATCAGTGATAAAAAAAACTGTGGGATGCTCTGATTAACCTGCATACATTTCATATTTTCGTATCGCCGTACATTATTATCGCATCAGTCTTTGCGGCCCTCACACACGAGGGAAAAGGTGTTTTATGCGGCATCTCTTTCTTTTTTCTGATCTCAGTGGCATTTCCGATCATTGAGATTGTGAAATATCGCCGACTTCATCATAAAGAGAAAAAACAGAAATTTCCGAGGCAGTTTGCAATTGTTTCAGGCACAGTGCTGTTGATTACATTAGCCTTAAGTGTGGCTGCCGTCAGTCTCATCAAAACCGACAATCCGAAAGAGATTTTCAATGGTTATTTGGGCGGCTATTTTGGAGTCAGCCTGGCCTGGTTTGGAGGAAGTATAGCGTCGCTTCAGTTTGCGACATCCCTTTGGATCGCTATTTATACCGGTGCGATTACCGGGCTGTGGACAGGATTTACCGCAACCTCTACGCTGGATGGTAGAAACGAAGCTAATGCAAGCCGGCTATATACGGGTATGGTGGCAGGGCTTGTGATTGGGTCATTGGTAGCAGGAATGATCTACGGAGCCCAGGTATTGCAGTTGATTTGTTTCTACGATATGGCCTTTAACAAGGAAAAAATACTAACGGAAGCGCTTTATATATGGGGTGTCTGCGGAGCGCTTGCCGGACTCCTTCTGGCGGCGTTCCTTCATGGCTTGACCGGAGAAAAATCCGAAAGGCCGCGGCGGCTTGTGGCAGGATTTGCCTGGTCGCTTATCCCAATCATAATAGCTGCCAACTGGGCAGTTGGGTACGTTAAGGAAAAAGACCTGGGCAGGGAGTATTTCGTAGAGGCCAACAAAACCGAAGACAATGGTTCTATAGCTGGAATGGGTACTCTCGAGCCTATAGGTGATTTGAGCAAGGACTACTCTCCCCAAGTGCCTCAAAGAAGCAACTTGGTAATACGTATCGCTGAAGGCGAGCCGGTGCAGGGACGCCAAAGATATACTTACTCCAAAACAATTGGAGCCTGTAACAAGCTCATCGAAAATCATCCGAAAAGCGCTTACAGGTCTGCTGCACTTTATCTGAAATCTTACCTTACAGCTCAAAACTGGCAGCCAAAAGAGTCTCTCGACGCCGAGGCCCGGCTGGTGCATGAGTTTCCGAAGCAGGCTTTCGACCGGAGATTTACTAATTCTGGAACCATAAGAAACAACGTTCTGATCGGCAACTACGAAGCTGCGTTTAAGGCGGATAAAGCCAGAAAACCGAATGCTGAACCCGACCGTGGTGCGATTTACGCTGCGGAAGTCCTGGGAAAATGGGACGATGTCATCTCGCTCTGCCATGACAAGATCTTATATCTCCAAAAAGACTTTCCGGATGATAATAAGCACAAAAAAGAGATAATCGCCAGATATGAGAAGTGTCTAAAAGAGGCTGAAGCGAAGAAAGCTAAAGACGAAGGGACTGTGCCGCGGACCGATGTATCCGGCCGGATACTGGTCGATGGCAAACCAGCCCGTAATGTAACAATATGTCTCCTTCCTGGATGCGATGAAATTAATGATTCGATCACAAGCTCGCTCATATCCGAAGGCTTGGGTGGCCGCGTGGGAGTTACAGACGACTGGGGATACTACAAAGTAATGGTGGTTCCATCAGGAAGGTACGAATTGCTGGTCGTCCTCGATGCAGAAAGGTTTAAATCGTTCAGGTATGGAGTGCGGGCAAAGGGAGTGCCGTTCGGTGTGGAAGGAAAGATGACCGTTGCGCCGGCAGTCGAACTCTTCACGCAGCAGGAACTTCCGCAGCAGCCTCCGATACCGTTAAGTATTCCTAGGTAAGGGTTCACTCTAGATGAGAATTGTACATCAACTTGAACAACCAGCACGTCACCCTGAACTTGATTCAGGGTCCATTCTTTTCCTGGATTCCGAGTCAAGCTCGGAATGACGTTGTACTCATCAACTCTGAGCTTTTATATTCCTCGCTCCTGACCGGTTTATGGCGTTATAATAAGGACGAGCCGGATCCTGGTGCGGTTTGCGTTAAGTTTTGAGGTAATTTGTGAAGGGTATACGATTTATGGTAAGTAAAATAAGTTGCCGTGAGAGCATGCTGCGTTACATTGCTCTCACCTCGATGATTATACTGGCATTTGTCCTGACAGGATGCGCCGGGGACATCATCGACAGCAAAGTTGAAAGCAAAATAGAGAAAAGCCTGCCCAACCTGGTCGGCCCGGCCAAGTCGTATGATGTGGAGGTCCACGGGTCGCACAGGAAGATGATAAAGGGGCAAATAGAGAAGTTAATCGTTCACGGCGAACAAGTGTGGTTGATGCCTGACCTGTGCATCGACCATCTGACGGTCAAAATGACGGATGTCGCAGCCGACCGTAAAAAGTCGGTGCTTAAAAGTGTAGGCGAAACGATCTTTGAGGCAACGATCTCAGAGAAATCGTTGAATGAATACATTGATAAAATAAGGACTGATGATCCTGAGGTAAAGCTGATTCAGGGGAAAATAAAGATTCATGGGAGACCGAAAGCATGGGTTGTTTCAGCCAATGTAGACTTGACTGGTTCCCTGGAGCCGAAAGGCGAGAAGCTTTATCTAAGAATAGACCGCTTTGAAGTGGCCGGAATCAAAGCTCCGTCCATCGGAGCGAAGATGCTGGAAGACTGGATCAACCCGGTGGTGGATCTGGGTACTACGGGGTTATCACCTGAACTGAAGTCTGTAGATATATCGCCGGGAGCCATGCGTATCGTTGGAGTGGCTCACTTGACCGGTCAAGGATTGGACAGGGGGGCGACACACGATAACCGTAAGTAATGGTACGGATGACTCCGCTGAATAGGAGTGGAAAAGATGTATACGTTACTGTGGTTCGTCATTATCGCGCTGTTCGTGCTGTGGCTCGTAGGCCTTGGTGTAAACTGGGGTAGCTGGCTGTGGATCCTGTTCGTTGTTGCAGTGATTCTGCTGCTGTATAACCTGTTCACAGGCCGCCGTGTCACAACAATGTGACGCTCGATACAGATAAAAATAAGAAGGGCAGCGGATTCTAAGTCCGCTGCCCTTTACTTACATGTCCTTATCTACATGACTTTGATATTATTGTACACCCGCTTGACACCGGCGGTGCCGCTTGCAATTTCTTCCGCCGCGCACCTTGTTTCCTCATCTTCGACATCACCTTCGAGGTATACATCCTCATTTTCGACTTGAACGTTTATATCAAAGGGGTGTACCCGAAGGTCTCGGGACAGCGAATCATTGACGAGGTTTTTCAGCTCTACCTCATTGACCGGCTCGCCCGGCGCTACATCTATCTCATTTACGATTTTCTTTACACCGGGAACTTTGGCCACCAGCGCAACGGCATTCCATGACTCAAGCCCGCTCGATGCCTTACCGGCGAGGTAAGCCACACCATTTTCCACAATACGCACGCCGATCCGTGCAGGTCTGCCTTCGGGATAATTGCCGAGCACCTTCTCGATCGCGCACTCTATCTCGCTGTCGCTCGGTTGCTTGTCAGCCACAACCACAAGGTTGTTCTCGACGCCTTTCGCTCCCTCGGCGCTTAACGCCAGCTTACCGGCGGTCTGTTTTTCGTGGAGCGTCCGCACAGCACCGGTAAGTTGCACGATACCGCCGCTGGAATCGACCAGGAGGTCTCGTACATCTACATCCGGGCTTTCACCCAGCGCCTGCCTGACCTCGCCTATTATGTTATTATCAGCCACAGCGGCAGAAGGCACCTCGGGATCGGGAAATCGCGGCATAAAGATCACTCCTTTTTGTCTATAGATTTTCGGCTGATTAATTAACGGCCAATCATATATTGGCTGTTGCCGAAAATCCTCCGGAAGAGTTTCAGGTGTAAGTGTAAAATCAACAGATAAAGCTATATCAGAGAACTGTTTATATAGCTGTAAGGCTGTTACTTTATCTCCTGAAACTCTATAGATGTTGCTGCCGAGACTCGCGCAGCACTCGACTAGCTCCGGATATGGCAATGGGCGCCATTAGAGAAGATACGACAGCCGACGTAAGGCACCAGAAGCACCATGCTCCGGTCTTTTTCGGCTGCGCGTAGGTCAGATATGCGCTCAATCCCACTGCGAGAAGCGAACCTCCTATCATAGCTCCGGCAAGCCACTTTTGAACCCTGCCGGATGTCCGGGGGATCGCGATGGCAGTGCCTGCCGCTGCGCTATAACCCGCTACGCCGTATATGGCGTCGGGGACTCCGCCGGGAAACGCGGCATCAGAAGCGGCTACCTGCTCGCAGCCTCCATCGAACACCGGACATACCAGATGTTCTATCTTCTTTGTCTGGAAGAGAAGAAGGTAAAGCGAGTCCAGTATTCCGCTTATCGCAAGTCCCGTTACAATGGGCCATTCCTTTCCTTTTGCCATATCACACACCTGTCTATCTGCAATCTACACTCATGCTGTACTTACCCCATTGGAATGGGAGAACCGCAGGCCAGGGGAGGCGGATTCGAGATTTACACGGCAGGAATGTGGAATGCGGAATAATCATTTGTAATGACTGGACACAACTACGTATAATAAACCGTCTAAACCTTTACCTGGGGGAGATGGAAATTGAAAGATAGAGAATATGTTATCAAGGCGGCGAAAGACCAGAATGTAAAGTTCATCCGCCTCTGGTTTACGGATATTTTAGGGTTTTTGAAGAGCTTCTCGATCACAGTGGCGGAGCTTGAGGGCGCGCTCGAAGACGGAATGGGGTTCGACGGTTCAGCTATTGAGGGTTTCGCGCGAATCGACGAGAGCGATATGATCGCAAAGCCGGACCCGAGCACGTTTACTCTCCTTCCGTGGCGTGTTCGAGAGGAAGGCAAGGTCGCTCGGATGTTCTGCGACATACACTACCCGGACGGGCGGCCTTACGAGGGTGACCCGAGGTGGGTGCTCAAGCAGCAGCTGAAGCGTGCGGCGAAACTTGGTTATACATTCTACGTAGGACCGGAGCTTGAGTACTTCTACTTCAAAAACGCGCAGGGTACGCCTGTTGGGCTGGACTCGGGAGGCTATTTCGATCTCACTCCGCTCGATGTCGCCACGGATTTACGGAAAGACACCATACTTACCCTTGAAGCTATGGGTATTCCAGTCGAGTACAGCCACCATGAGGCAGCTCCGAGCCAGCATGAGATAGATTTACGCTACACAGATGCCCTGACTATGGCCGACAGCACCATGACCTACAGGCTGGTAGTGAAAGAAGTTGCGATCAGCCATGGTGTCTACGCGACATTTATGCCGAAGCCGGTATTCGGACAGAACGGCAGCGGAATGCATACCCATCAGTCGCTTTTTAAGGGCGATCACAACGCGTTTTACGATGAAAACGACAAATTCCATCTCTCAGCACTCGGCAGGAAGTATATCGCAGGGCTTTTGAAGCATATCCCGGAGATAACGCTCGTCCTGAACCAGTGGGTGAACTCTTACAAGAGGTTGATACCAGGCTACGAAGCGCCGGTCTACATATCCTGGGCGATGCGTAACAGGTCCGACCTCATCAGGATTCCAGGATACCGCCCCAGCAAGGAAGACGCAATGCGGATCGAGCTCAGGTCTCCCGACCCGGCCTGCAACCCGTACCTGGCATTCGCGGCAATGCTCGCAGCCGGTCTGGAGGGGATCGAGAACAATTACGAGCTTCAAGACCCTTATGAAGGGAATATCTATGAGCTTTCTGAGGATAAAAGGGAGGAACTTGGTATCGGGATTCTTCCCGAAGACCTGTATGAAGCCATAAAGACAGCCGAGAAGAGCGAGCTTCTCCGCCGTACACTCGGCGATCATGTATTCGAGAAGCTGATAGAGAACAAGAAGGTGGAGTGGGCCAGGTTCAAGGCACAGATAACCAGCTTCGAGCTGGAGCAGTACCTGCCGGTTTTGTAATTAATGTATCGCGCACTGATTATAACCGATGACTGGAGGCTGGCGGATACGCTCGCAAGTTCGCTGGCCGGGTCGAATGTCATAACCGCAAACACCGGGACAAGCCTGGATGCGCTCGATATAGCGCTTTCGAAAGGCGGCCCGGATATTGTGGTCGTCGATCTGCGCCTTGTCGAGTCATCCGACCGGCTCATAGAGACCGTGAGAGAGCAGCCGGGGATCGAGGATGCTCCGATCATCGGTATACTGCCGGAATCCGCACTCTCATCTCTGCCGCTTCCTCCGCTGGATGATTTCGTGCTTGAGCCTGTATCCCTGCCGGAGCTTACAGCGCGCATCCTGACCCGGCTCATCAAAAACGGGACATCCGACGATGGAAATGTGGTAAAAGCGGGTAAGCTGGAGGTGGATGTCGATAACTATAAAGCCCGGATCGGAAACGATACGCTGGATTTGACCTACACGGAGTTCGAACTCCTCAGGTTTCTGGTCACCCACAAGGGGCGAGTATTCACGAGAGAGGCGCTCCTGAACAGGGTATGGGGTTACGATTACTACGGGGGCGCGCGGACTGTCGATGTTCACATCCGCCGGCTGCGCTCGAAGTTGGGACCACACCAGTCGTTGATCGAGACCGTCCGCAACGTCGGCTACAGGTTCAGCGAGTAGAGACCTACAACATGTCCGAAGCGCGAAAGATACATAAGGCGGTTATACCGGCAGCAGGCAAAGGCACAAGGCTCATGCCGCTGACGAAAGCAATCGCCAAAGAGATGCTCCCTCTGGGGCGCAAGCCTGTGCTTGAGATCATCGTCGATGAGCTGAAAAGCACAGGTATAACGGATATTCTGTTCGTCATATCGGAGGATAAGGCTTCCATTCCCGCTTATTTCAAGGACTACCCCGGCCTGTCAATCGACTGGACCGTCCAGAAAGAGCAGACCGGGCTTGCGGCCGCGATTCTCTGCAGCGAAGACTATGTCAAAGACGAACCGTTTCTGGTCGCACTGGGAGATGCCCTGATTACTCCGCTCGACCCGCCTCATGCTACTACGAGAGTCCTCGATTGTTATTCCCGGACGGACGCTGAGTGCGTGGTTATTGTGCAGAGCACACCCAAAGAGGAGTCTTTCCGCTACGGAATGGTCCGGCCTGCCAGGTGGGACGGACAGTACTTCGAAATCGATCTTCTTATCGAAAAACCTTCTCCTGAAGAATGCCCCGGGGAATACTCTATCGCGGGAAGATATGCTTTCGACCCGTCCATTTTCGATTGCATCAGAAAAACCCTGCCCGGCGCAGGAGGGGAGCTGCAAATAACCGATTCCATACGCCTTATGATCGACAACGGCAGGCCGGTCTGGGGCGTACCCCTCTTAGGCGAAGAGACCAGGCGCGATATCGGCACTTTCCCGGTGTACTACGAGGCATTCGTGCTTTTAAGCAGGGATGACCCGGACTTTGACGAAGCGAAGCAGCCAGGGCAAACGCACAAGTATAATTTCCGTTAAGAGTGCATGCGAAGGATTAATTGCGAGTACAGTTTGTGACATATATTACAATTAGGTACTTTTGAAAGGGTTGTCGAAGTAGTAGGTATATTGCA
>JBDKSP010000048.1:0-15189 GCA_039680575.1 Armatimonadota bacterium | reverse complement strand
ACAAATCAGCAGCAAGGTAACGAACTCTTTGTCTGTCTGAAAATGATGCATGTCTCATAACATGCATGTATACGTCTTTCGTTGGCTTAACGTCTCAACGTAGAGCAAAGATCAATAGAGAGTTTCGAGCAATGATGTAACAATCCTACGGACACATAACCAGTCATTGATAATGCTGTATCTGCAGGTTACGGAACGATTATGGCAGTTGACTCATCTAAGATACTGAGATGGATACTCTGGTTTTTCGTAAAGGTATTATCACTCGACTGCTGATTGTTATGGCGTTGGCGTTCGGTCCGGTAAAAGCATCGACGGCGGAACTTCCTACTCTTCATCTTAGAAAGGCTTCTACTCCTCCGCCGGTCGTTTCCAAATTGCAGGACCCCGCAACTGCATCAGCCTGGTATTCAGCCAGCCCTATCTGGTTTGGGCTCGGCGGCAAGACAGGTGATAGAAACCACACCGAAGTCCTGGCGACATACGACAGCACAGCTCTCTACATCGCATTCATGAATATAGACCGTTCCACGGTCATCTATCCTAAAGGTACTACTACCGCGCTGAATGTCGTCGACAGCAACGCTGTATGGATAGAAACTCCGGCAGGGCGAACGTTCTATTTTTTAGCGACAGTCGATAACAACTATCCGCCCGCTTCAAGACAGGCCTCCGGAGAGTTCCCAAGTTTCGACCCCAAGACAAATAAGCTCACCGGGTGGACGAACAGCGGATGGTACGCGGGCGATAAAACCATACAGCAGACGATCCGAATACCATGGTCCACTCTCGGTGTATCTGCTCCTGTGTCAGGCGCAAAATGGCGCGTGAACTTTATCAACTACAACCAGACATCGTCCTCGCTGACCGCATCGACGGTCAAGAAGCAGTCATGGGCTCCCGGAACCGAGACGCAGCCGGACCAGTGGGGGTGTCTGGCTTTCGATGAAGCGGTATTCACATCCCCCAACATATCACCGGAGGCCGTGCTCACTCTTCGTCCCGCGACAGGCTTTGGAGGTGAGGTCACTCTTCGCGCGGGGAACGCTGCCGATCTGACGAATGAGTGGACCGATGAGGCTATAACCCAGTCCAACTGGAACGATTATGACCCGATAGACTATACGATAAAAGAGTACCTCCAATTCGACCTGTCGATGGTCCCGAAAGACAGAAAGATTATCTCGGCCACGCTGCAGAACAACTTCAGAGGGCATTTCGAGTCGGACCCGACGGACTTATACCTCCATGTCGTGCGGCTGGCAGACTCGTATGACCCAGCGACGGTCAATATGCTTACCTCGCCGCTGCCGGTCGAGAACGGTGCCTGCAGGCTGGTTACTACGGCTGAAAAAGGGAACTGGATCGATTTCGATGTTACCAGCGCCGTATCGAAAGCGTTTCAATTGGGCCAATCTAAAGTCAGCTTCGCTCTGGCAGGATCATCCGGGGATATTCATAACGGAAAGATATGGAACGTCTCTTTCGGGAGAGCCGACTACTACGACAAGTATCGCCCGAGGCTGATTATCACGTTCGGGAAAAACGGAACGACCTATACGGCTCCGGCGAAGGTCGGCAGCCTCAACTATATAAGCATCGCTGCAAAGTCAGATAAAAACAAACTGACAAACGGGACATTCCGCTATGGAACAGTCGAGGGGATTACGAATACGACCTACTGGCATGCCGATCCGGGGTCGATCTATGTAAACAGCGTCAATGTGCCGCTCATGCAGATGAAAGGCGATATAAACACTAAGACAGGCTTGCCCGCGCTCAGGTTCATGACTCCAGCCAACTGGAAGTGGATTCAGCAATATGCGACGGGGCTCACTGCCGGGAAAACATATACGTTCAGCGGCTGGTATAAAGGCTCTGCGTCAGGGATCAAATCAGATGTCCGGCTGGATTTTCAGGATGCCTCCGGTAACTCACTCGCTACAGGACAGGCTGTCTACAGCGGGTCCGGCAATTGGGAGCAGGTGAAACTCACAAAAACAGCGCCGTCCGGAACAGTGCGGTGCAAGGTCCAGTTGGTCAACTGGACGAGCAGCACAGACGCATACATGCTCTACAGCGGGCTTCAACTCGAAGAAGGGTCTTCAGCAACCGCGTATTCCGAAACGATGGGCGTGTATTATCCTGATTATCCTCGTACGGACGGCAGTGTCGTCGTGACTAACGACAACTGTATAAGTTCCATTAAGAAACTGGGACTCGGAAGCAGTGTGTCTTTATTCGATAAGGTGGTAACGGGTGCGTTTCAGGGCTTTTTCAACATCCAGTGCCCGGAAGCAGGCCACACAGCCTGCGGCATAAAGGTCATCAGCACGACTGTTCCCTCGCTTGGCTCGATAGTGAATGTGGAAGGTGTATTGAGCAGAGACAACAACGGCGAGTTAGTCATCGACGCGGGAACAGTGACTGTTGTAGAAGACGGTGCGACTGCTTATACTGCTATTTCCGGGCCGTACGGCGTCATAAACAAACAGGTTGGTGGAGGGGCGGTCGGCAGTGCAATCGGTCCCGACGGTGGAAGCGGCATCAATCTCGTGGGCGTGCTCCAGACGACCTGGGGCAGGGTAAGCAGCCTCATTTCAGGCTCATCGATGACAGTGGATGACGGGTCAGGCACTCCTGTCAAGGTGATCGGACCTACAGGTATGGCTACAGACGGCTGCTGCGTTAAAGTCACAGGAGTCTCCAGCATTGAGAAGACCGGGACAGGCTATGGCCGGGTTCTAAGAACCCGGCTCGCGGATGATGTGAGCGTCCTTGCTGTTAATTGACAGCATTCGCAAGAGCGCGTTTCAAGAATTCCTGGTCATATTTGGGGAAAATCAGCCTGAATTTGGTTATGTTCTGACGGGTAACCGCCTGATCGTCTCTTCCCATCATCTCCGGCATAGGTTGCCATTCGCCATCGGATATGGAAACTTCGACGCGGAGGGAATCATTCGGGTTCAGCGGGTCGTATGCCAGCCCGATATAGCCAAAAAATATTGGAGCAGAGCCTTCGAGTGGCTTTACACCGGGAGCAGGTGCAATTATGAGAGCCTGGGTCATCGGAGGCTGGGTTTTCGCGTGCGCTGACGGCTGAATTTCGAACCCGCCGCGCCGCTCAGGTCCTTCGCCTTCGAAGAGGGACAGTGTGGAGATTGGAGCGGACGAAATCGTTACGACACCGGCGTGGTTGGTGTTGATGAGCCCGACTCCTGTATAACTTGTGCCGTCGAACCGACCTATCCCCTTTACGGGCTGGGTAACGGTTGCGATACGCGCCTCACGCCCGTCATCATACCGCGTAACTACCTGCCCGCCCACTTTATTCTCGATTTCCAGCTCGCGCAGGTAAGGTTTTGGGATTCGGACGATTATTACTATGACCTCACCGCCTTTTGGCTGCCATCTCTTCGGCAGAGATACGAGTTGTCGGTTACGCTCCAGCCTGATCGGGTTGCCGACGAACGGCGCGAGGTTACGGAAGATACCGCAGCCTGCCGGGATATTGGTGTAGACCCCGGATTTTCGCGGGATGTGGCCGCCATAGCCTTTCGGCGTGTTTGAAAACTCCGCAGGGACGAGGCTGACCATCATTGGCTGTCCGTATTTATCCGTGCCGGTCTTCAGCCGAATACCGTGGATTGCGGTCGCTGCTACAACACCATCCGGCAAGTAAGCCGATGCAGGAAATCCCTTGATTGCCATAGTGGCGGGGCGAGAGACTCGCCCGATGCATGTATAGGTTGCCCCTTTATCGAGAGAGACCTTAACACTACCTCCGGCGGAGTTCTCGACACGAATCCGAGAAATCTCCTGCGTCTCGAACGCGCTGACAGCCGCCGGGATGCAAAGAATAGTGGCTATGATGATAAAGAATCGAAGTTTCATTTTATTGTTTTTAATCACGAAAGCACGAAACCAAGAAAACACGAAATAGGGAACAGAAATAGCTATCAGCAATCAGCCGTCAGTAAAGACACCACAATGAACTAACGCGTTTCAGGGGCCATTGTTTTCCTGGATGCTGAGTCAAGCTCAGCATGACGTTGTGGTAGTCCAACATGACATACCCTATGCTTCGGGACCGCTTTACGTCCCGAAGCACACTTTCCACTAATCCCTTTCGTAATAAAAAGGCCTACCGCTTTCCACTAAATTTACGTTTCAGCAAATCCCACCAGCCGTAATCTCGAAGATAAACGAGGTCGAAGAGCATAACACCCTGGGTTTTGGTCAACGCCATATCAATCGCACGCTCGAAAACGTCGGGTTTACCTTTATAATCCCTGAGATAAAGGCTCGCGTAAACGGGAATCTCGTTTTCCACGACATCCATGGACTCTTCGCAACCAGCTTCCACGCTTTTCCACTCTGCTATACCTGCGGCGCGGGCTTCCTCGCGTGTGGGGTGGGGGTAGTAGCAGCCTGTACATATCCAGTCGACAAGATCTCCGTAGCCGGTGTCTTTATAAGTCGAAGATGCAAAGTCGTAAGGCGGCTCATGCTTCGGGTTTGCCCAGTTTACGCCGACATCGTAGTAGAAATTATACCATGAACCGACATAAACTCCGACCTGTGCTTCAGCTCTGATCGACTTTACCGTGCGGCGGACATCCGCTGCGAAGTCATGTATTACTTTCGCACGCCACTCCATCCAACTGCCGAAGTGTTTTCCACGGATCACACCACAGCCGGGCAGAGGATCAATTTCGAAAATATCCTCAGGAAAACGCTCGACTTTAGCCCCAATCCACTTCTCGAACATCTCTTTCGACAGCTCGCTGAAGTCTGCGTGGATGCCGGGATAGCGCATCCGGTCCAGCACGATGCCGTCTACATCGTAATTGCTGATGATCTCGGAGATGATCGAAAGCTCATAAGCCTGCACATCTTGGTTAGCTGGATTTACGAAGATCGCAAAGTGCTGATCGGCAGCTTTACTGGTCGGAACTAGTCTTGCTTTGCCATTTTTATCGAGCTCATACTTGATGCATTGCCATTCAGGATGCGCGATAGCCGCTCCGCCTTCCGGCTGTTCGGTAGATGCTTCAGCAAAGACGTTTATGGATGCATGGACCGCTATTCCAGCTCTGTGACCTTCCTCTACCATCACCTGCAGCAGATCATAGTTTTCGGGATATTCCCGTCCGCTCCAGGCTTTGATCCTCGGTGCAATCCGGCTGTTATACAAGACGACGCCCGTGAGCGGTTTTACATCGACTGCAATTACATCGATGCCGGCCTCTTTGCACTGACCGGCAAGCTCCGCGACCTTCTCGTGGGAGTCAAGCGCCCAAAGGTTTGCCTCGGCATCGCACCAGAGCACTTTTGTTTTGTCCGTATGCTTATTCATAGGTTCGTAAGTATTTTTTAGTTCCGTTGCTTCGGACTGCTTGCTGCCGAAGCGGGCCGTTAGGCCCTTTTCCGCGCCGGTTGTGATTCAAACACCCGCTGTAAGCTTCATCATAGTCACGTCTGAGATGAGCTGGATGTTTGCATTCCCTTCAATAGCACGCCGCGCCCAGAGGAGTGTCTCAATGGCTGATGATGCACGCTCCGGTGTCATAGAAAATGCAGAAAGCCGGTGGCATATATCCGTATTTACCAGTTGGGCATCCTCACCTCGGACGGAAAGGCTCAAAAGGTCGCGGTACCAGAGGATAATAACATCCAGCACAGATTTCATCGCTATTCTCTGCGTTTTGCCCTCTTCTTTGCTGCCGTCAGCCAGGGTTTGAAGCTCTTCGGACAGTCTCAGGGCATGCCGCAGGTCGGATGATGAGATATCGACGGCAAATTCAATGACCTTTTCCCTCCACTCGTCGAAGTTTTCGTTCTTGAGAATGGATATGGCAAGTCCCGGCCTGCCTTCGGAATATGCGGCCAGGAAATCCGCACGGGATTGGTCTATATCGAACCGTTCGATGAGCAAAGAAGCAAGGCTTTCCGCCGGGACTCCAGAGAACCTGACCTGCATGCAACGCGATTTTATAGTAGGGAGCACAAGCGCTGGATTACGCGAAAGGAGTATGATAGTCAGATAATGCGGAGGCTCTTCCAGAGTCTTTAGGATGCAGTTGGAAGACTCTTCGTTCATTGTATCGGACTGCTCCACGATGACGACTTTCCACTTTCCTCTTACCGGGGCATATTGCGCGGCTCTTCGCATCTCGCGCATCTGCCTGATCTTTGTTTCTGCCCCATCAGGATAGATTATTTCGACATCCGGGTGGCCGTCGCCATGCATCATCCTGCACTGAAGGCAGTTGCCGCACGAATCACCATCTTCCTGCCGGTCTTCGCAGTTCAGCGCTGCGGCGAACGCCAGCGCCGCTGTCAGCTTCCCCGTTCCCTGTGGTCCAGTAAACAGGTAAGCGTGCATAATCCGGTCCTCCAGGACCGATTTCCTGAGGACTGCAGATGCCATTTCCTGGCCTATGAGTTCTTCAAATCGAGTCAAATCAAAGTCTTTCGAAACGTTCTACATTAACAACGAATATAACAGCGCCGCCCACTGAGACCTTTACCGGATTCGGTATGAACGTACCTGCAGGCATTACATCAGGCGGCGGCAGGCTGACGTACTGCTCGCGCGTTTTGCAGGAGTCCTGAACGAGGCCGATAACGGTATCGATCTCCTCATCATCTACGCCGATAAGCAGCGTAGCGTTCCCATCACGCAGGAATCCTCCTGTCGTGGAGATTTTAGTAAACTTGTATCCCGCGGTGAGAAGCGATTCCGAGACTTTGGCGTGGTCCCGTTCGTGGATAATTGTAATCAAGAGCTTCATGTGAGCAACCCTCCAATTCCCATTCGCCAGCCTCCGGCCGTGCCGGGTTCAGCATGATTTTTATTTTAAGGCATCGACCAGCAAACAGGCAAGCAGCCTCAGGAGGCTGGCTCGATGATTATGATCTTTGCGTGTCCATGCGGGCATTCGACCTCAAAGCCGCTCTGCAGGTTCTCGGGACATTCAATCTTGCAGCCATCAGTACATTCGACTTTATGTGGGACCGATGCGTCTATACACTGCGGTTTGACAACCACCTTACTCGACTCTGAATCTATATTGTATACAAACAGCATGCTGCGTTTGAAGTTGCGGTCCGACAGTTGAATGACCGATATGCCTCTGCGATTGTCCAAAGGTTCTATGGGTGTCAGCGGAATTGCAATCGAGTTCTGGATGAACTCTCGATTGTCCTTGTAAAACGCCACATACTCAGCCAATAAGCCACGCATCTTACTGTCGAGCCCTGCAATATTTCCGGCGATCCCCATTACTCCTGTCATGCCAGCCCGTAATGCGAAGTCGATATGATACGATGATACTTTGTCCGCGGTAGCTGTCGCCGGACACAAGACAAGGTCTCCGGTATCGAGACCATCGTTGCCGTAAGGCGTCCACCCGTTGCCTGTTGGATACAGCACCACCCATTTGGATGTCTTCCGTGGAGCCAAACGGGACAAACCGGACATTCCAATTCTTATTGTGTCGACCGGATCGACCGTGTCGGACAAGAAATTAGTGTAAAAATAGGAAGTAGCCAAAAGGTCGTTTCTCAGTCCCCCGCTTGAGCATCCTTCCACTACCAGGCTCGGGTAATTATTGCTGATTTCATCCAGTATGCCATGCCATACCTGCAACCGGGACTGGTGGCCGAGCTTGTGAGGGTCATGAGAAAAGTCGAAGTTGCAGTCGACCTTCAGCCACTTAACTCCATAGGTCTCGACGACCCTGCAAATTTCGGAAAAGACCCAGTTGCGGGCTTCGGGGTTCATAAAGTCAGGATAGCAGAACCCTTTGGAATCCGCATCAAAAAACCAATCCGGGTGGCTGATCCTTACAGGCGCATTCGCGTTTACCCTTTCAGGTTCCATCCATATACCGAAATCCATGCCCTTCGAACGCACCAGGTCGGCAAAGTCAGAGAGGGTGCTTTTTGCGAACACAGTCGGTCTTTCACTCCAGTCACCTACAGAAGCCCAATCGCCGAGCTTTGGGTCACCATACCAACCGGCATCCACTACAAAGACTTCGCAGCCTACCTGAGCGGCAGTGTCGAGCTGGATTTCAAGGCTTTCAGGTGAGATTTTGTGAAACCTGTCAAACCAGGAGTTGTATACCACAGGCAGCACTGCATCCGCATTCCGGCGATCGAGATGCTCCAGCGCATATCGCTGAACATGGCATCCGGCAATGGATATATCATCCTTATTGCATATCTGAACAAGCCAATCAAGCCCGACGCTGCAGACCTCTCCCGGCTTAAGCTGAATTATGCACTCGTCTGGTCTGTCCAGAGTTATTTCCAGCGTGTCTTTGGTCTCGTTTTTCCCGGCGGATATACGCCAGTCGCCGCAGGGGATGAGGTTGAGTGTCAAGCAGTCGCTTTCGCTTAGGTCGACGCGTAAATACGGCACATATCCTTGGCATGAACGCCCTCTGGCCTGGATAACAGCCGGAGCGTTATCGACATCGATACTCACAGCCTGCGATTCTCTGCACCAGATGTTCGTCAAAGCCTGTACGGCTGCGCATTTCGTAGAAATGGAAAATGTCTGTGCGATATTCTTGAGTTCGACTTCTCTTATACCGAGATTCGCAATATTCAACTGCCCATGCCTTATGCAATTGTCCGAATCACACACGGTCTTGATCTCGAACTCTATGTTATCGGCAGAACGGACTTTTGATGTGTCTCCAGCCAGTATCTCAGCAAGTTCATTATGCGGCAAGTTGCAGCTTGTTTCAACGGAATCGACCAGGCAATCGAATCTTAAGTCAGTTAATATGTCCAAAAGTGACACAGTATGCTTATTACATGCGCTGGTTGTGTCTGTCATTGAATCCTCCTGCAGGTTTCCGGCGGCTCGGTTAATAATCGCATAACGGCTATTGCCGAAAACCTTCCGTGTCTGAAACTCATTACAGAGTTTTGGCAGTTGAGTAACAAATAATAAATATCATTTCAGCCGAAACTCTTTAGTATGTTAGCATACAATATGCGGTTCCTGCTATCGGATAAAGATTGACCGCAGGGCAACAAGTGAAACCGCAACAGTTCAATCTTAATGAGAGATATTACATCAAATTGCACAACCAACACATTATCATAGATGGAAGCACGTCACCCTGAACAACCAACACGTCACCCTGAACTTGATTCAGGGTCCATTCTTTTCCTGGATGCTGAGTCAAGCTCAGCATGACGTTGTGGCAGCCCGAAATGACGCTGTGGACATTCCGCATGATGTTATACTCATCAACTCTGAACACTTATGTGAAACCGCAACACAGCATAGCAAGAATGTGCTAGTATATGTTTGGTTGTGAAAATCTTCCGAGAGAGTTTCAGATATTATCTGAAACTCTCTAGAAATCTATATGTGGGGTGAAGCAATGAAGTTCAGATTGCCCATAACCTTATTGGTGGTGATTGCTGTTTTTAGCGCAAGCCAGTTTGCCGGTGCAGCGAATGAGTCGAAACTGTGGATGCCGATGATTTTCGGCGACAACATGGTCCTTCAGAGCGGCAAGGCAACAAAAGTATGGGGTTGGGCCTCTCCCGGCGAGTCGATTACCGTAAAAATCGGCGATAAGAAGGCTAAGGGAAAGGCCGGAGAAGACGGTAAATGGATGGTCACGCTGAAGGGGCTCAAAGAGACATCCGAGCCTCAGGTTCTGACGATCAAAGGCAAAGATTCCACGATCAGCTACAAGAATGTTCTGATTGGCGATGTATGGCTCGGCTCTGGCCAGTCGAATATGGAATGGGTAGTCGCCAGGTCTACTGCGGGTAAAAAAGAGGTCAGTTCGGCGAATTATCCAAAGATCAGGCTCTTTAGAATACCTGGCATTTTGAGTGACAAGCCGTCGGATGACGTAAGCTGGGAAGATAATGGGACTGTCTTCAATGGTAAGCAGAGAGTCTCTGATCCAAACACTCCAAAAGGCCAGTGGGTAGTGTGTTCTCCCCAGACGGTTCCTGCATTTTCCGCAGTACTTTATTTCTTTGGCCGTGAAATCCATCTCCAGACAGGAAAGCCGGTGGGTCTTGTCTCGAGTGCTCTTGGAGGTACTCGCATAGAGATGTGGACACCGCTCAATGTGTTCTACTCGGCTCCGGCACTTGCTGACTACGGAAAGTGGATAGATAACGACAAAGCCGCCTATGAAGAGGCTGTCGCTAAAGGTCCTGAAGCGATGAAATCGATAAACAAAGATATTAACTCATTCCGTAACTTTTCCAAACTCTACAATGGCATGATTCATCCGCTGATTTCTTTTGGGATCAAGGGTGTTATATGGTATCAGGGTGAAGCTAATGGCGGAGAAGACGATAGCTACATCACCAAGACGGATGCAATGGTCAGCAGTTGGAGAAAGTTGTGGGGGCGGGGAGAGTTCCCGTTCTATTTCGTCCAGCTTGCCAACTGGGTCAAGCCCAACGACGCACCCGAAGGCGGTGACGGATGGGCGAAGATACGTGATGCACAGAGAAAGACCATCTATGCAGTTCCACATACAGGCATGGCATCGGCAATCGATATCGGCAATTCAGAAGATATACATCCAAAAGATAAGCAGGATGTAGGAAAAAGGCTGGCTCTGTGGGCGCTCAAGAACGATTATGGGTTCACCAACATAGTGGAAAGCGGCCCGCTCTACAAGAGCATGAAGATCGAAGGCAGCAAAATCCGCCTCAGCTTCGATTGTGTCGGTACCGGGCTTATGGTCGGAGAGAAAGATGGTATCAGTACGACCAAGGAAGTAGCCGGAGGGACACTTAAATGGTTCGCCATAGCCGGTGCGGACAAGAAGTGGTCCTGGGCTGACGCGAAGATCGACGGCGATACGGTCGTTGTCTCAAGTCAGGATGTTCCCAATCCGGTTGCCGTCAGGTACGCTTTCTGCATGAACCCGCTGGGCGCCAATCTTTACAACAAAGAGGGGCTTCCGGCATCTCCGTTCCGTACGGATAATTGGTAGAGATAGAGTAGATCAGTGAAGGAGATTCCTATGCTTCTCTCCGTGGACCTACCGGACCAGGGGAGAAGCAGGAGTCTCCACCAATTCCTTCTGTTCTTCATTTGCTTCGGATTGCTTGCTGCCGAAGAGTCCGCCGCAGGCGGACTTGCTGATAGGCCGAGGGATCCCAGCATGTGGAAATACTCCAGTGCAGGATTTTATCATAAAGAAGAGAAATCAGTTACTCCGGTCAGCCCTTTGATGCGGCAGGTTGGGTAAGGGCATGGATGCCCTGGAAAATTAGGCTCGGGGCATGGATTCCCCGAGCCATCGCCAAAAGTATGAGTATAATCTATATTATTATACAAACTTAGCGTCATCATCCAATCAAATATGATTCTTCTCCTTACCGTGATTGAGGTTTGTGCAGCACGATATCATCGCCGATCATTTCGAAAAACGGGTTCGCGGCGAGGAAAGCAGTTGCCGGTTCTGTAAGACCCGGTGCAGCTATCGCGAAGACTGCAGTGGAAAGCTCATCATGGAGCATTTTGGGTTCCCATTTCATTTTGAACTTGAGCACACCATCGGACAGAAATGGCCGGGTAGAGCCTAAGTTCACGGCAGTACAGCCTAGAGAATGGGCGAGTTTCATTGTGAAGTAGTACATCGCGGTGGGACTGCCCGTTGTCGAAGCATTATCCTGGTCAGGGTAAACACCCATATATCTGGCTCGAAGTGTCGTTCCCTCGCGAAGGACTACTGTTCCGATCACAGGTTTGCCATCCAGCGTAATAATAAGCCCAATTCCTTTGCTGTATGAGTCCTTCACCCTGCTATAGCTGTCTATCTGCGCCAGATCGCCATATTTTCCCATCCCATATCGCATATAGACATCGTGATAGAACATTTCGAACCATGCCGGGTCGGAGGTTACTTCATAGGTGAACCCCTTGTCCAGAGCAATGCGGATATTCCTCCTTATATCCTTCCGCGCGCTATAGCTGATGTTCTCTATGGCGGTATCGAGACCTTCAGGCATAGAAAACAGCGGGCAAACCCACTTGGGCACCAAGTGGAAACCCCGGCTGGCATATTCCCCAAGCAGTAGATGATTGGCTCCTACTACCACGACATCAGCGTTGTTTTCGACCAAATTTGCGGCACTCAGAGCGTTTATCCTGCCGATTTTCTTGACCGAGGCTCCATTGGGAAATACCAGGTGGCTTATGTAAGGCAGTGTTGAGCCGTCATCGGCTATAAGCATCCTGAGTGTATGCTCCCGGCAGGAACCTTCCATTGCATAGACCGGCAGCATCAGGTGTTTTACCAGGAACAAAGCGCGTTTGCATATTAGTTTAGAGAATTCGGATCTACTCATAATATGACTCCGGTTGAAATTTGCAGCTTGCCTGCTTTCATTTACCCATATATTTCAAGTTATCATTCATTAAAATAATCCATCTCCGGTTCACCATTGTTTAGGCAGTAATGAACAATGGGTAATTGTCGAACCAGTTATCGCTTTCTCCCAGGCAAAATAAAATGAATATGTATATGCTTTATGGATCGCTCATCCGGCACTTTATGTTGAATGTTTACAGCATAGAAGGCGGGTTCGACGGCAGAGAAATGAGAGCGCTTGTCGCCGACGATGGGACTACCCTGGACTACATAGCTCAGTTGATGTTCCCATCGGGTGCTTCTATTTCCAGAAAGGGTCGGATAAGCGCGCTCGATGGACCAAATCTGGCGAACCGTGAAGTCGATCTGGTAGTGGCAGGCGCAAACCGCCTTCTCACGGAAAGATACACGCTTCGCGGATTCCGTATTATTCCAAAATGGGTCCAGTTGTCTTTACCGGTTGTCGAAGACCCCTATGCGCGGCTCAGTGCGTTCGGCAGGCCTACCAGGAGTTACTTTAACCGCAAGATCCACAAGATCAAGGATGCTCAGTTTGAGTGTGAAGTGGTTAAGGAAAAATCCTGGTTCTATCGGTTTTACCAAGAAATGTATAAGCCTTATGTCGTTCAGCGGTTCAATGACAATGCGGTTGTTTATGAGCCTGATACGCTAAAGAAGTTCTTCGATAAAGGCTTCATGATAATCGCGAAGAAGAACGGCGAGCCGGTCGCCGGGGAAATTGTATATCGGGAAGGAGACACACTGCACACACCCTTTATGGGCATACTGAACGGTGACCTGGAGCTTGTAAAAGAAGGCGCCATGTTTGCTTTACATTATTACCTGGCGGAGAAATCTCATGAATGGGGTGGGGTATATGTGAATTTCGGACTCAGCCGTCCGTTTTTGTCGGATGGAACGCTTCAATATAAGCTGCAGTGGCATATGGATGTAGCGCTGTTTGATGATGTTGCAAACGTATTTGCCGTTGCAACGCCGAACAGCACTCCGCAGGCCATGAGGTTCCTTGAAGAAAACCCGCATTTCCTGCTGGACAGGCAAAAATGCGTGAGGTCGGACGGGAATGCGTAAAACACTGGGCGGAAAAGTTATCAGTGGGCTTGGGTGGGCTTTCGGCAGTTCCATAGGCATAAGGCTGGCGCAGTTCATATCGATGATCGTGCTCGCGCGGATGTTGCTGCCCGCTCACTTCGGGCTTTTCGCCTTGTCGAGCATGGTAGTGACTGCAATAACACTGTTTCGCGACTACGGTTTCGGTGAATATCTGCTCTACTTGAAAAAAGACCTGAAAAGCCACGCCGATACCGTTTTTATCATGAGCATGGCTTTCGGGATAGCGGCATGGGGCATTACATACGCTGCCGCGCCGCTTGCAGTCAGGATATTCGGTACCGCGAACCTTGTCTGGCCGCTCAGGGTGATGTCCATATCGGTTATAGTCTCATCTTTCGCAGTAGTCCCTGCAGCTGTTCTAGAGCGCGAGCTTGAGTTTCGGAAACGGACTATGCCTGAGATGGCGATGGGTGTTTCTAATACGGTAATATCTATCGTTCTCGCAGCGCTCGGTTGCGGTGTCTGGAGCCTCGTAGTCGGACATGTTGTCTCCACGGCTGTCTCTGCTGCCTGGACCTGGCAGCTTGCCGGATGGAAACCTTCTTTTTCCTTCAGCTCGGACGACGCCCGCAGGATTGTCGTATTCGGGAAGCCTCTGATGGCTTCATCACTTCTGATCCTTGTCTTCTTTTACGCGGACCAGGCGGCTATCGGACGGTGGATCAGTGTGGCGGCGGTAGGATACTACAGCATGTCATTCAGCTTCTGCCACCTGCCCGCGACCGATATCACATTCACAGTAAACAGAGTGATGTATCCTGCATACACCAGGCTGAGCGAAAATATTGTATCACTGCGGAAGGCATATATGCAGGCAGTCCGAGGTATATCCCTCATTTCGGTACCTCTGGCTTTCTGGATGTGCTTTCTGGCGGAAGACATCGTCCTCGGGTTCCTTGGAGAAAAATGGCTGCTGGCTGTTCCTCTGGTCCGTATTCTGGCATTTTACGGGATGTTCCGCTCGATTGCTACGACAGCAGCCAGCGTCTTCATGGCGGTAGGCGAGCCTAAGTGGTCATACAGGGTAAGCTGCATACAGACTGCTATTGCGCTGCCGCTGGCTTATCCTGCAGCCATTAACTACGGCGCTGTCGGTGTTGCGGTGCTCTTTACACTGGCTTATTCGATTGGCGGCATTATTGCGCTCATCAAAGTCTCCCATTTGCTCGAATTTCCGCCCTCGAAGATGGTGGAGCTGTTGGGTTTCCCGGTCTTGGCATCCGGTATCATCGTTTCAGCAGCATTCGGAATATCCAGACTCTTTGCGCCGGGCATCTTTGCGGTCATCACATCGACAGCAATTACACTGATTTTGTATGTTCTGGCAGTGCTGCTTTTCGATAAAGAGAGCGTAAACACGATCAGATGGGCTTTCAGCGTAAAAACAGTGAATAGGGAACAGGGAACAGGGAACAGAAAAGGTTTTCAGTAATCAGCCGTCAGCTATCAGCCCAGGGCAAACGCACAAGTATAATTTCCGTTAAGAGTGCATGCGAAGGATTAATTGCGAGTACAGTTTGTGACATATATTACAATTAGGTACTATTGAAAGGGTTGTCGAAGTAGTAGGTATATTGCATACTTGAGGTATACCTATGGAACCGAACATCTTCGACGAATATTTTGATGAACTCGATGATCCGAGACTAGACAGACAGAAGCGGCACTCTTT
>JBDKSP010000047.1:0-53950 GCA_039680575.1 Armatimonadota bacterium | reverse complement strand
CCCACAAGATAGAATTAGCAGTCGATAGATTGGCAGGCAAACAAACCATAATACAAGGGTTTCTAAGAGCTTCTGGACTCTTTGATAAACAAGAATGCTCGTCAAGTTAATATGCAAAACTCAATATAACTAGCTTTGTTATTAGTGCTGCCTGTTTACTAGGGATATTTATCTTGTTTAGCATGATGATTAGCCGTAATGCCAAATTCCATAATATCAATCCTGGAATGACGACGCAGCAAGTCGGACGTTTACTAGGATCACCAAGTAGTGTTCATCATTATGAGGTATGGCTTTATGAAGGGAGTCCTTCTTCAAAACGGGTGTCGTTTTGGTATGGTAATTCCAATGGTGACAGTGTTGTCTTACTAGTCGATGATTTGCTAGTAACAAGATTAGGTATAAGCAAAGGCATGTCAATGGCAGATATAAAACGCCGCTTAAGCAAGAGAAGTGGAAAACGGATTGGTTATATCAAGGAATGGTATTACTCATATAATTGGATAGTAGAACAAGGAGGGCTACAAATTCGCTTTGATGATAATGATAAAGTGACCAATACTTATTTCAATAATGATTGATTTTTGATGCTTCGGGATGACATCCACCCCGTGGACCCACTGGACCACGGGGAGAAGCACGACATCCGCCAATTTTCCGTTGCTGCGGGAATTGATTTCGTGCATATTGCACAATTATCCTAAATCTGCCATTCCCGCAGCATAAATCTGTTCCCTCTGTCAGCCGTCAGCTATCAGCCGTCAATGGACCCATAGGCAGCGGCTGCGGACGCTGGCATGTGCCTTCAAGCTCGATATGTTTTCCCTGCTTCGACGCATCATGGAAGGAATGCATTATATCGAGGACATGAAACGCCAGTTCGCCGTTTGCCCGGTGTGCCCTGCCTGAGCGGATAGCATACGCCATATCAGCGAGCCCGATGCCGCGGCTGTTTTCGGAGTAGGAGTGAGACAGCGGCACTTCGGTCCATTCGGATGCGTCCGCACGCTTTACCTTTACAGGTCCGCCGAAACCGTTAGGGTCAGGTACACTGAGAGATCCCTGAGTCCCGTAAACTTCGATGCATGGCAGATTAGCTCCCCACACGTCGAAGCTTGTGATGATCGTTCCGACAGCGCCGTTTGCAAAGTCCAAAACGCCGGCGATATGAGTCGGCACATCGACTTTTACCTTCGTACCGAACTTGGGCTGGCTGGTGATTGTCCTTTCGGAGAAAGTGATCCTGGCTGAGCCGGTGACCCTTCGCACAGGTCCCATCATTGTAATAAGAGCTGTGAGGTAATATGGTCCCATATCGAACATCGGGCCGCCGCCGGCCTTATAAAAGAACTCAGGATCAGGATGCCAGCTTTCAGGACCATGACCGGTCACAAAAGCTGTCGCGGCTATGGGGTCGCCGATCCAGCCGTCTTCTATGAGCTTGATGCAGGTCTGAATGCCTCCGCCAAGGAATGTATCAGGAGCGCAGCCCACTCTGAGACCCTTGGATTTGGCCAAATCGAGCATCTTCCGTCCGTCTTCGCGCGTAATCGCAAGAGGCTTTTCATTATAGACCGATTTACCCGCCTCGAGCGCCGCGAAAGCAACCTGGGCATGTGCCTTTGGTATTGTTATGTTCAGGATAATATCTATGCTTGGGTCAGCGAGGATTTCGTCCACGCTGTACGCCTTGCAGCCGTGCTCACAGGCCTTTGCCTTAGCGCGCTCTACGTCGAGGTCCGCGCACCCCACTACGTCAAGGATGTCAAAGATCTTGCCGTTTTGGAAATATATGCCGCTGATGTTGCCGCAGCCGATGATCCCGATCTTGGCCTTTTGCATTGTCAAAATCTCTCCATTCACCATCCAAAGCATACATATGCTCCGGGGATTATTTATTCATATTAACAGAATTATACCAGCCTGCCATCCTGAGTTCCACCAATTTCTTGACATCGACTGACCGCCGTGGTAGATTTGAGTCAACCTAAGCTTGCAGGCTGGAGTCCCACGTGCTTCTTAATAAATTCGCCGAATACCTTAAATCTCAGCCCGATAACTCATTCCAGGTGGTTGTCCAGAGTGATGTGGATGAGGATAGGGCGCTTCCATCCGCTGAACCTGTCGTTGCCGAACAGGCTGAGATAGCCGAAGGGACCGGGATGTTGGCTCATCCCATCCAGCAGACGAAAAACACCCGTTTTACACATTTTCTTGACGGCGCTCAAGCCACACGGCGTATCGGGTTCCATAACCACACCGTACCACTGCTTTACGCTCACTTGGGAGCCGTAATAAGGCGAAGAAACGCCGACAGGCGGATGTCTACGTCTTATCAAGCATTTTCTGAAAACTTATACTTTTCATTTGACCATCTGGACCCGGCGGAGATGCTGAAAAGCGGCATAGAAGCGAAAAATGTCAAGATTGATGGCGATGGTGACACGCATCCTTTGAGGCTTTTGGAGCTCGCAAGACGTTCTGCGAGCAATGACCGTGCTGAATTGGAGCGGAAACTTGCCGATGAGTGGATGAAAAATTCAGCGGACGATGAATGGCTGCTCTGGGACGGCTCGATTACCGGGCGAATGGACGCTGCGAAGCATCCGAGAGTGGTCGGAGTCATAAAAAGCCATCAAACGCAGTATTTCAATGCTGAAGACCAGAGAAAGATACTTTCACTCGGGGTAGGGGAACGATCGAGCGTCTTTAAACCGCGCGGGCGAGACTGGGTTCCTGTTTACAGTTGGTATCTGAGGCTGCATTCCAATGTGGGAAGGGATGTATACTTCGGCCTGGTAAGGGTGGAAGCCGCCGCGAGTAAGAATACAATCGCCATAGCAGATGAGATTTCGGGGTGGCTTATGCGGGAGCGGTCGCCCCTTGCTCTGCCTGACAGCCGGTGGGACAGGATGATCTATCCCATACGCGACTGCGAGCAGTACATCAAGAGCATAGCGCCCAGCAAAACAATGATCGATAGCGCCCTGGCAGGGATGATATGAATTTTGTTGTGGCCGGTCTCCTTGCCAGCCTGTGATCACAACGTCATGCTGAGCTTGACTCAGCATCCAGGAAAGCTTATCAAATTATTGGAGACTTGTGCTTCGGGATGAAAAGCGATCCCGAAGCATACGAATGGACCCTGAATCTATGGATTATCGGCTATAGCCGAAAATCTTCCGAGAGAGTTTCAGGGTGACATGCTGGTTATCCAAGGTGATGTGTTTGTCAACAAGCATCAATAATAAAGGAGAAACGAGAAGTGCAGCAAATCGGCAGAGTCATAGCTACGGAGAACAAGCCAAACACCGCGTACAGCTTCAACTTCTGGACGCCGATGGATTCGCCCGTCGGAATAGGCACTCTTGTACACGTTCAGATTGAAGATAAAAATATATACGGGGTCGTAGTAGAAGGCTTCGGGTTTACTGACCTTGCTTCGGCGCTGCATGATTTTATCGCTGCGGAAGGCAATCCTGAGGCGGAGCCTGCAACGCTCAGGCCTGAGGTCAGGTGCTATGCCGCAGCGGTGCTCAGGGTCGAACCTGAAGAGCCGCTGCAGCCGGTTCCTGTCGGGCCGGTATTCCTTGCCGATGACTCAGCAGTAAGCCGCGCCCTCAGGATGGACTCATACCAGGAAACATCCGGCATTCCTATAGGACTATATCAAAACGGCGAGTTTCTTTCTCCTGTTTATCTGGATGCCGAGTTTCTGCTTGGCCCGGAGGCGGCTCACTTGAACTTAACGGGCGTTTCGGGGCTTGCCACAAAGACGAGTTCCATAGAGTTCGTTCTGTCGAGCATATTCGCGCATTATAAAGAAGATGTGGCCGTTGTCTGCTTCAATGTTAAGGGACCGGATATGCTTTTTCTGGATCACGGAGCTGAAGTTGCCCCTGATAACAGCTTGGCGGAGAGATATACCGCCAATAATGTGCCAACACTTTCAGACAGAGACCGGGAAATGTATAACCTGCTCGGAATCCCCGTTGAGCCGTTCAAAAATGTTGTTTACTATGCGCCGTATAAGTCTGACAGGGTAAACCTTAACACTCTGCGCACAAATCCTGAGCTGGTTTCGAATGTCCACCCGCTCTCCTGGGGCTTGAAAGAGATCATGAAGTTCACGGAAGTCGTGTTGAACCGCGATGATGTGGATGCCAAGGCCGATGCGCTCATCCAATACATCAACCAGCGTGTAGTGGACCAGACGACGGATGTCGGCGGAAATAAGCTGACTGTACGTGATTTCAAGGGGCTTACCGAGTGGTTCGATATGGTTCTGAGGTTTATGGAATCGAGCGACAAGTCCGAGTATCAGACGCACCACTACGCTACAATCAGGAAAGTCTACAACAGGCTCTCGAACCTGGTTACGCGCTACAAAGGTCTGATAAGCCCGGATGAGGCGACCTGCGACCTTCCCTGGGGAGAGTTTGCAGACAGGACGATTTATGTAATAGACGTCGCAAATGTCGACCCGCAGGCGCAGGACCTTGTCTTTACACGCGTTGTCAGCCAGTTAAGAGAGCACCTTGAGAAAAAGACGCTTGGAGTCGAGCATGTCGTCGTAGTAGTTGACGAGTTGAACAAGTACGCACCTTCCGATGGACCGGATACATACCTAAAGCAGACGCTTCTCGATATATCGGAGCGCGGCCGGTATCTTGGGCTAGTCCTTTTCTCCGCGCAGCAGTTCAGGAGCCAAGTCCACAAGCGGATAGTCGGTAACAGTGCGACGTGTATCTATGGGCGGATGGACATGGACGAGCTTGCGACTCCTGGGTATCAGGTTTTGACCGCAGCTACCAAAGAAAAGCTTGCGACTCTATCGAAAGGTCAGTTAATGCTCCGGCATCCGCACTTCTCTCAGCCGATATTCGTTAAGTTCCCGAGGCCGAATGTCCTGCGCGGCCCGGATGGCATCAAGATGTTCCCCCCAAGCGAAGAAGTTCCGCTCGACGAAGCGGTTTTTAACCAACTCTCAAGGCTTGATAACACTATGCAGCGCAACGTCGTTCGGGATGTCATAGCTCTTGCAGATGGCGATCCCGAAGAAGTTGTCCGTGCGATGAATCTGACGATACAGCGCCAGCCGGACGATCCGACGTCCTTTTTCCGAAATTGCATAAGAAGAAAAGCAAAAGTTGACCAGGTTCCCACCCGTCCATCTCTCGATGTTCTCTCTCAGCCGGACCCGGACGACCCGTTTGCGTATTAAAGAGTTTTGGGCGATGAGAGAGAAACAGCATAGTGGTTGAATCAACAGAGATATTCTCGCAGCAGACATAAATGAGCCCGGGTGGTTAAGCCCGGGCTCATTATCGATTATGTATTATTATCGGTCAGCTCTACTTTTGTAACAGTTCACTCGTAATGAGAGATCTTACATCAAATTGCACAACCAAACACATCACCATAGATGGAAGCACGTCACCCTGAACAATAGAGACGTCACCCTGAACTTGATTCAGGGTCCATTTTCTTCCTGGATGCTGAGTCAAGCTCAGCATGACGTTGTGATAATTCAGCATGATGTTATACTCATCAACTCTGAACACTTACCTACTTTTGGAGCTTGACCGGTGCATTTTCCTTCTTCGATGCGTTCAGCTTGGCCATTAACTCAGGATTAGCTTTCATCCATTTTGTTTCCACTGCCACAAGCTCTGGATGCCCTATCGACTCATACATCGATTTTAGCTTCACGTGAGTCTGCGCATCGTAAGCCTCCTCTGATGCTATCTTGAGATGAGGCACTGATTTTTCTTTCTCACCGTTTTGTATGTAAAGCTCGCCGAGCATCATTCTCAATTCAGGCGTATCGGTAAGTTGTTTATTATCCATAATGTCTACAAGTACATCGATAGCTTTTTTGCCTTCACCGATCATCTGGTAGACTACAACCTTCTCGGCGTATGCGGGAAGATTGCTGTTGTCGTCTTTGGTTGCTTTGTCGAGCGACTGAAGAGCCTGCTTGAACAGCTTTGTCCGCTCATTCATATCCATGGAGTTCATTGCCTTCTTTGCAAGCCAGTAGCCGTTGAACTCAGGATTGCGGACCTCGATTTTGACTGATTTCTGAGCAGCCTCGAAGAAATTCCTCATTGCCTCGGACTGAAGCTGTGATACTAACTGGTCCCGATACTTGTTCTTCTCTTTATCGAAATCTTTGGGGAGTTCCAGCTTACTGTCTTCAACTTTGACTATCCGGTAGCCGTAAGGCAGTTTGATTATCCCGCTGGTCTGGCCTACCTTCAGCCCCTGCAGGTCCTTATCGCCGGCAACGGGCATAAACCCTATGTCGCCGCCTTTGCTCTTCGATGTAGGATCATCGGAGAACTGTGCAGCCAGTTTGGCAAAGTCCTCACCGGTCTTTAATTTCTTCTGAACCTCTTCAGCTTTTCTCTGTGCCTTTTCAGGCGAATTATTGGACAGGAACAGGATATGGCGGATCTTCAGTTGCCGGAAATTATCGGTCAGCTTCTGATCGTCTACTTTGCCGACGCTTGACTTAAGCTGAGCTTCCAGCTTGGTCAGCATCATATAATTGCGGACCTTAGCCTTGGTCAGTTCATTTGCAATCTCTTTGCGGAACTGGCCGAGTGTTTTGGATGGGCTGGACTGGCGAAGGAGCCTGTCGAACTCCTGGTCAGTCAACTTCTTGCCCTTGCCGGCGGCCATTTGTTTTTCCTGGTCGATTCGATCATCGATCAGCTTGTTGCGCTCGCGCCTGAGCTCGCCCCGCCCGACGGAGATTCCCTTGTTTTCAGCAGCGGAGACTATTACCTGTTCGTTTATAAGCTGGCTCAGGATTTCACCTCGCAACTGAGCATCCTGAATTGCATTCATCCCGCCGATTTTCTTGTACATCTCTTTCTGGGCATCATATCTCTCAAGGAAATCCGCGTTTTTGATATCATTGCCGTTGACTGTGGCTATAGCTTCATTGCTCTGCTCCAGCTTATCATCTGAGCGAGAACCGGTCCCGGCGTTCCAGAAAGGGATACTGGCGACAAAGATGATAACGAATAGCCACAGCCCGACCTTCATATACCGGGCGGAGTTGTTCCGCAATTTTGTGATGGACATTTAGTAGTTCCTCCAGTAGCAAACCTTCAAATATGCTGCCTGCCTAAATATTCTCAAGCATTGAGTTCAATGTAGCAAGACAGTGGGTGGATCCGGTCTCACTGTCGCCGTTCAGCGAGAAGTGGGTCTCGAGAGACAACCAACCAGTATATCCGTCATTCTTCAGCGCGGCTAACTGACCGGGAAAATCGATCTCGCCGTCGCCGATAGCTATGAACTTATACGTATTTTCGTCCGACCCGGTTGCATCTTTCAGGTGGACATGGGCGATAAATTCTTTTATTGCATTATAGCCGTTCGGGAATGGGATTTCGCCGGTGCAGTAAGCATTTCCAGGGTCCCATATAGCCCGCAGATTAGGAGAATCGATCCTTTTCAGCATCCTGCCAGTGTTTTCTCCCGAGCCGAGGTAGCAGGCGTGTTCGTTTTCAAGCACCAGCGTAATGCCTTCGCGTTTGGCTATCTCGGCTGCTTGCGAAAGCTCTTCAGCTATCTGGTCTTCGATTTCCGGGGTTAACTTGCCTTTTTTCCAGAAAGAAAAGACTCTGACCAGCCTGGTATCGAACTTGTCTGCGAGCTTTATGCAGTGGTCCAGAAGAGCCAACTGCTCTGCGTGGACGCGCGCCCGAGCCTGATGGGTATTTCCGCTCTCAACCGTTGCATCCGTATGCAGATCGCATTTATAAAGCGGAGACGCGATGCACGATACTACCGCGCCTTTATCGCGCAGGATACCGAGAGCTTTGTCGATATCATCGTCATCCAGGTCGACGACACTTTTACCCCACAGCGACCTCAGTTCGGCGCCGTTTGCATTGTACTTGCGCATGACATCCAGCGCATGCGCGAAA
Source organism: Armatimonadota bacterium (assembly GCA_039680575.1). Classification (GTDB taxonomy): domain Bacteria; phylum Armatimonadota; class UBA5829; order UBA5829; family DTLH01; genus JBDKSP01. Next base: position 46,004 of record JBDKSP010000047.1, on the reverse strand, counting down.
TCCATAGAGATTTCGTCTGTTATAACCGATAGTTTCATAAAGCACTCCTCAAAGATTCCCAACGATAAATCTTATCGCAGCGCTAATGCTGTGTCAAGCTGACGAACAAAAGTGGCAGGAGCGCAGCTTATCCTTCGTCCAGCATATCGAGCAGCCGATTCACATCCACGAATTCCTCGATCAACTGCTCCGAGACCTGTATTTTCTCCGTATCGCCAGACCGGATTTTAACGATCAGCTTGTCGATCTTTGTTGCCACGGTAAATGTATCTTCTTCGACCAGGATTACCGGTATTCTGGTCCGTTTAATGAGCTCCATAATGTTGTGATGCGGCGCAGTCCCTCCTGTCAGGACAATCCCCGAAACACAGTGGTTCGCGCTCAACCCGACGACATACGAGCTCATAGCGGCGAGTATGAGGTCTTCTCTCGTGCCCGGTGTTATCAGCAGTGTGTCCGGGCTGAAATAGTCCAGCGCTTCGTGTGTCGGCATAGCGCCGATAATCATACGGGAGACGGAGTTCTCAAGCCCGTATTTACCGGACAGCAGTTCGCCGTCGATGTCATTCAATAGCTGGCCGATGGTTGGGTTCGAGAGCACCGGCCTGTACGGCATAACGCCGAACGTTTCGATCCCTTTACGCGCCAGTCCATTGCGCACGACCCGGTTCACTTTCTCGTATTTATCCGGCTGGACCTTGTTTATGATTGCGCCGATGATTTCCACCCCGAACTGGTCGAACATGGCCTTGTTCAGCACTATTTCATCTATCGGCCTTCCGATGCCGCCTGCCGAAACAAGCACTACCTTCGTGCCGAGCATCTTCGTGACATCGCCGTTCGACATATCGAAGACCGATCCCACTCCCGCATGGCCTGTTCCTTCGACCAGGACCGCGTCCATACCCGCGGAGATCCGCCCGAAAGCGTCCATGATGGCCGTGACGAGGGCTTCCCGGTTAGGATTTTCGATATATGACTCGGTAAACCCGTGGGGTACGGCAACCGGCGACATGTCACTAATGTCGCCATTGATACCGAAGACTTCATTGACCAAAAGCGCGTCTTCATCTATCTTGTGTCCCTCGATTTCGATGAACCGCTGGCCTACCGGCTTGATGTAACCGACATTCGCAAAGCGTTTTTTGAACGCGGAGATAAGTCCGAGGCATGTGATGGTCTTGCCGTCATTCTGCCGTGTTGCGGCGATGTATACTTTTTTCAACAGGCATATCCTCCTCGATAACCATAAGCGACTGCATCGTAGTTTACCATATATTTAAGCTCCAGTGACATTGACAGCCGAGCAGTAGGGAGTATATATTAAAGTCGAGCCCGGAAGCAGTACCATGGGCTGCAACTTGTGTTTTGCAGAGTAAGGTAGTGCCTTCGGGCTTTCTTTTATGTCGATGCCGGATTTTCCTCAGGAGGAGAACTATGAACAGAAGAATATCGCTCGTAATGCTGCTGCTGCTGGCTTGCATGCTAACAGGAAGCTATGCAGCCGAGAAAAGTGACGCAAGACTAAGCAAGAAGATCACCTGCTACAGCGGATATGTCCGCTTAAGCGATGCCGTGGCTGAGATCAGCAAGCTATCCGGCATCAAGATAGCCGCAGGTATATCCCGTAATGACTGGCAGGTGCGGGACATGCCTGTCGTGATGTGCATTAACGATATAGAAGTCGGCAAGCTTCTTAATATGATGACTGATGCATACTTCTTGGCGCTGAAGAAGACCGATGTAGACGGTGAGGTGCTCTACAGGTTCTACCGTCCGAAGATATACCAGGATATATTGAGCAAAGCTAACGACAAGGAAGAGAGCTACAAATATCAGCGTGAACTATACAAATGGAAGCTATATGACTGGATGGGCTCTCTCTCGGACGAGGATGTTGAGAAACTCTACCAGCAGATTAACCAGAAAAATCCAAACTGCCTCAGTTTCTATGGACCGGATTCACAAAGGTTGGGATATGACGAGGTAGTTTCATACAGCAAGTTGATCAAATCCCTCGGGGAAGAGGGAATGGCCAAGCTCATGAACGGTGAAGATGTTACGTTAAGTGTCGGGCAAGGCGGCGATGTCGGGAAGATGGTACAAGACTACATTCTTCAGAAGAAGGAGATAGTCGATGCACTCGTTGCCGAGATCAGCAAATCTGTATTAATGGATAAGCATGGCAATCCCTTACCATCCTACACTGAAATTATACCTGAGCCAGAAACGCCAGATCTCGAGCAAGCGCAAATCAAGTTTACGTTGGACTCAACAAATGGGATATCACTTAAATCTTCAGTATCCGCTGGGCCATTTTACGCAGAAGGGTTTCTTGGGGATTTAACTTCTTTTACTTTAGCGCTGGAGCAGTCCTCGACTCCTAAGGATTTAGACCCCCAATCAACATCAAAATCGTCTGAAAAGCCGGTATTTCCAAAATATTCAAAGCAGCCCATGTACGAGATGAAATACCTGACGGATGCATCCAACAACTTACTGAAGCCTGAAACAAAATACGAGTTCAAGAAACCTGCCAAAGAGACTGTTACACTCGCTGATGTCTTGACTGAGGTATCGAAGACTACCGGTTATAGCATCCTTGCCGATGATTATCTGGACCATCGTGATATTAAGCCTGGTACTTACAAAGATGTCTTTACCGGAAAGAAGTCTCTAGTGAATGTGATGTGGTCGTCAGACATCAAGTATAGGTTCAAATGGTATATCAATGAGGAAAACAAACTCATAGACCTGAAACCCGTGAGCTGGCCTGACAATTACAATAATCTGGTTCCGAAGACATCGTTTGCGGATTGGTTGGACAAAGCAAATAGTTCGGGACTTGAGCTTTATGATTTCCTGGCGATGTGGAGATTGACGGACGGGCAGGAGCTTGATTGGATTCAGGATGTTAAAGACCTACGGAGGTTTATAGTAGATAAATCTATGGCGCATGAGTCTCTGTTGAACATACTTGCAGCAATGAGCGTGGACGAGCTGAATACAGCCTATGGTTCCGGTATATATCTGGCGAACATAGCAAACCTCAACACTGAACAGCTCAAGAAGCTCTTCAATACGCTCCCTGCCGAATCCAGACCTGCCGGAGATATATCTCAGTTATACATGAAGCTAGTTGAGCATAAGATACTGGACTTTAATGTCGAGAAACGCACCTACACAATTGTGATTAATGGCGGCAAGGAGCCATTGGAGTTTATTTTGGATTTAGCTTTTCCCATCTACTCTTTTGATAGGGAGAAGGAAGTGATCAAAGAGGCAACGGCTGAGGGGATGAAGATCAAGTAATAAAACAAAACCGATAAAAGTATAAATCGTTGAAATGCTTCGGCGCGAGCCTTTGGCGCCGAAGCTAATCTTATGGATATGCACATACAAGCAGCACCATGGGCTGCAACTTATGTTTTGCAGAGTAAGGTAGTGCTTTCGGGCTTTTTTTATGTATAGATGCCGGATTTTCCTCAGGAGGAGAACTATGAACAGAAGAATATCGCTCGTAATGCTGCTGATGGCTTGCATGTTAACCGGAAGCTATGCAGCCGAGAAAAGTGACACAAGACTAAGCAAGAAAATCACCTACTACAGCGGATATGTCCGCTTAAGCGATGCTGTGGCTGAGATCAGCAAGCTATCCGGCATCAAGATAGCCGCAGGTATATCCCGTAATGACTGGCAGGTGCGGGATATGCCGGTTGTGGTGTGTGCCAACGATATAGAAGTCGGAAAGCTCCTTAACCTGATGACTGATGCGTATTACCTTGCATTGAAAAAGACTGATGTAGATGGTGAGACACTATACAGGTTCTACAGGCCAAAAGTATATCAGGATCTATTAAGCAAATATAACGATAATATTGCAAACCTTGAAATGCAACGAGAGTTATACAGATGGAAGCTTTTCAATTGGATGGCTTCTCTATCAGATGAAGAGGTTGAAAAGGTCTATAATGAAGCTAACGCAGTATCTCCCGATTGTACTAGAGCATATGGACCGGGCACATCAAGGCTTGGATACGACGAAATAGTTTCTTATAGCAGACTGATTAAAGCTATAGGCGATGAAGGAATGTCCAGGCTTTTAAATGGTGAAGAAATTATACTAAGCGTTAAGCAGGGCGGCGATATCGGGAAGATGGTGCAGGACTTTGTCCTTCAGAAAAAGGAAATATTCGATGTTACGGGCAACTATGATGCAAATCGTGAGGTAGAAACAATTGACAGCAATGGTGTTCGACGCAAGGTTCGAACTATATATGAACCTGTTACACCTGACTTGGAGAATGCACAGATAGCTTTTAAGCTAGATGCAAGCAATGGATTATCACTTAATTCTTCAGTGTCTGCAGGTCCATTTCATTCTATGGGATTTCTCGGTGATGTATTAAGCTTTAGTTCGGCTTTGGACCGTTTGTCAATTTCAAAAAGCACAAAGCAACAATCTGCTCCCAATAATACAAAACAACCATTGACTGCTGCAGATTCGAACCGACCAGTCTTTCCTAAGCATCCCGAACAACCGACATTTGAGATGAGATTTCTGAAAGCTGCAACTAATGATAAATTAGAGCCGGATAAAAAGTATCAGTTCAATAAAATGGATAATAAAACAATTCTGCTTGCTGATGTGTTAACGGAGATATCGAAGACGACCGGCCGCAGTATTCTTGCTGACGATTATATGGACCATAAAGACACACTTCCTGATGCTTACAAGGATATATTCAACGGAAAGAAGTCTCTGGTAGATGTAAAGTGGTCGCTGGGCATCAAGCGTGTATTCAAATGGTATATCAGCGAAGAAAACAAGCTGATCGATCTTAAAGCCTGGAGTTGGGCTGACAGGTATAATAATCTGGTTCCGAAGGCATCGTTTGCGGACTGGTTGAGCAGTGCAAGAAGCTCAGGACTTGAGCTTTATGATTTCCTGGCAATGTGGAGATTGACGGACGGGCAGGAGCTTGATTGGATTTGTTTTGTTAAAGATTTACATAGGTTTGTGTCGGCAAAATATATGACTCATGCGGCTCTGTTGAATATACTGGCTGCAATGAGTGTGGACGATCTGAACACTGCTTATGGTTCTGGTATATATTTAGCGAACATAGCAAACCTCGACACCGAACAGCTCAAGGAGCTCTTCAATTCACTCCCCGCCGAATCCAGACCTGAAGTGGATATATCCAAGCTGTATATGAAGCTGGTCGAGGATACGAAACAGGATTATGATGGACTTGAGAGGCACACATACACAGTTGAGATTCATGGCGGTAAGGAGCCGGTAAAGTTTTCATTCAATGTAGCTTTTCCTATATATTCTCCTGACAGGGAGAAAGAACTGATCAAAGAGGTAACAGCTGAGAGGATGAAGATCAAAACTGTGCAATAATTAACAGTGTATAGCAATGGGGCAGGCCCTTTAGTGATAGACAGTGTAGACGGATGGTAGTCACAGCACATTCAGACCGTGGACGTCGAAAGTGGGGGCTTCGGCGCAAAAATCGCGCCGAGGCATTTCAAAGGATTGACGCGGTGTTTGTGAGCTGTGGGGAGACAATAAAAAACCCCCTTATCGGGGGCTTAGTTTGAGCTCAAATCTGGAGCCGATGGGAGGACTCGAACCTCTGACCCGCGCATTACGAATGCGCTGCTCTACCAACTGAGCTACATCGGCAGGCATGGTGCCGAGACGCAGAATCGAACTGCGGACACGTGGATTTTCAGTCCACTGCTCTACCATCTGAGCTATCTCGGCAGGCACAAAAAACAAAATGGCGGGGATGACGGGACTCGAACCCGCGGCCTCCTACGTGACAGGCAGGCGCTCTAACCAACTGAGCTACACCCCCGCGTTCTTTGGTGGGCGAAGAGGGACTCGAACCCCCGACATCTTCCTTGTAAGGGAAGCGCTCTCCCAACTGAGCTATTCGCCCCAGACGGAGATTATTCTATCAAATACTCCGCTTCCAGTCAATGTCGTTGGGCAAGCTTTATCAGCTTAACTAACAAAGCTTCTGCATAAAAAACAGGTGCTTTTTTGCACCCGTTTCCTAAACCCTCAGGACTTTCGCCCTGCAAGAAAACACCACACGAAGTATATCATAGCCCGCTGCCCCTGTCAACAAATATTGCATCGAAAATCTATTTTTATGCAGGGAACTAAAGTCCAATATACCGCGTATTTTAGATAGAGTTAAACGCTTGCGACTCTTTTCTCCTTTCTGAAGCGGCCAAAGCCAAATCGGCTTGGCCGACAATTGCAGCCCGTCGGTTCCCCCACTTTCCGGCGGGCTATTTTTTTGTGAGGACTATCATACGAGCCAGCGTTCGAACAAATCTTCCATTTCTGCCTTAGGCTCTTCGCGTACCGGCGAAAACGAGATAATCGTCACTGTGTCGAGCGGTGTGACGACGTTATCGTATATCCTCGAAAGCAGCGTCATAATCTCTTCGGGCAATCTGAACTCAGGGTTCTCCTTCTCGACTTCTCGAGCAGTGAGTTCCCCGATCTGCTTGACCACCACTTCGTCGATTACAGCCGTAAACAACCGCTGTCTTGGCCCGAACCTGCGTCCGACCGTAATCCACACAAGCATACCCGGCTGATACTTATCGGTCTTGTCTCCAAGGCGGATTGTGGCAGTCTTTCTACCCTTTTTCAGCATATCAGCGTATATCTCAGAATAAAAATTGAGCGCGAACATCACGTCACTCCTAATCTATAGATTTCCGGCTGTTCTTTCAGCAACCAATTGTATACGGGCTATTGCCGAAAATCTTCCGAGCGAGTTTTCAGTGGTAAGTGTAAAGTCATCGGATACAGCAGCATCAAGGACTGGTTATATGCCCGTAAGGCTGTTGATCATCACATGAAACACATTAATGCTTCTTTACCAAGCCGCTGCAGCATTATAAACGCAACCTATTTTACTGTCAACTCCCGGTTTGTTTATACTTTACCCATGGAAGGTAAACACATAATTACTTATCGGTAAAATCGCGTATTACAAGGAGGTCGAAATGCCAGAAGATCCTGTATGTGGTATGCAAGTCAGTTCTGACACCCCTTACAAAGTAGAAACGGAAGATGGAACGTATTATTTCTGCAGCAGAGAATGCGCGCAGGAATTCATTGAGAATTCGGATGACTATCTGGCTCCGATGAATGAATCTTACAGCGAATAAAAATTTAATGTTCAGCATGTTTAGCTTGGCAGGCGAGCGGATAAAATGTATTGCCTATGGGACGGTGTACACTCAATGACAGCCGTCCTCTATTGCCCCGAGCAGGCGGCATCCTGACCATGCCGCCTGCTTTTTTGTGTGCGCCCGGCAACCTCGATCCACACCTACTACTGCTTTGTTAAGTAGAATATGTCAGGATGACATTCTATTCATTAAAGAAAGATCCAACTCAACCAAACACTACGTTTAGCCATGCCTAAATTCGGCTAAACTAATATTGTCGGGGTCCGTTATGAGATTGCAGACTGTCGGCGGCGTCTCAAATCTTCCATAGAAAGGAGGGTGCGCAGTGAACCTTAGAGAACATGCCATCGCAATCATAATCAGGACTAAACTTGCTGAAGACACGCGCACCAGCGGGCAGACCATAGACGTATATGTGGCCGACGGTGACATACAGCTTATTGGTATCGTTGACTCCGAACTGCAACGTATTACGGCAGAGAAATTGGTTAAGGGGTTGCCCGGTGTCAGGCAAGTTATAGATAATATCAGAATCAGGCGCGTGCCGGTCGGCAGCGCATAAATATATATAGAGTTTCAGGTATAAGTGCAGAATCAACAGCATCGGGAACTTGTTATATACCTGTAAGGCTGTTGTATTATCGCCTGAAACTCAGTAGGTAACATTGAGCCGGGTGTCGAAGTCGATACCCGGCTCAATTATTGATTTATGGTTGTGATACAACAGAAACTCATTAGTATTCCGTCTTCACCCTGTCGCACCATACCGCGTATTCTATCACCTTTGCGGCGTGATCGAGCATTTGAGCCGTTTTCAGGCCTGTCGCGCTGCAATCCGCCTGGGTAATTGACATGACAGGCTTCCCATGAACTCTCAGTTCTCCTGCCTCCGGGATTACCGATATATCCAGCCGACCGGGTTCCTCTTTGAGCAGTGCATTGACTGCTTCGCACACCTTACCGGCTCGCTCACATGATGTAGAGCCATCCGTATTTGCAAGCATACACAGGTTTTTGCCTGCCAGATTGACTGCCCACATCTCAACGCCGTTTTTAGTTACCAGCTGCGTTTCGGCTTTTACCAATCCTCGGACTTCTCGCATATCGACCGGTATTCCCATCTCGCTGCACTGATGTGCGATCCTCATTAACCTGTCATCAGTCCCCGGATGGGTCTGGAATATCCCAAGGTTCCTTACCGTACCGGTTTCCTGCTGGTATCTGCTCAACCTGTCAAAAAACCGGATCATACCGCGTGGGTCATAACCGGCAGTCTCCATATAAATGGCTGCAGCCCTGTCGGCATCATACTCAGCTTCCTGTCCATAGCCGCTTAGCCGTGCCGTCTGTACCGACTGCAGGCCGTATATGACGTTGGCAAGGTCTCTGCTGTCCACTCCGCCGAGTCCGCCCGCGATAGCGATGAGCGCTACCACTACGCTCATCTTCGACTGTTTGTGCGTCAAAGCCATTACGTGATGATGCGCCGCATGAGCGACTTCATGAGCCAGCACCCCCGCCAGTTCGTCGTCACTTTCAGCGAAGTCGAGCAGTCCGCTGTAAACATAAATGCGGCCTCCCGGAAGGGAAAAGGCGTTTATGTCTTTGTTCTCGACCAACCTGAACTGGTAGGAATAATCTGCCAGGCGCGACTCTCCGTAAGTCGCGGGAACTTCCTGTGCTTTCGCAACTTTCGCCAGTGCCTGTCCGATGCGGTTTACGCGCTCGACTGCCTGCTCATCAGTGATAAATTCCAGGTCCTCTTCATACCGCTCGGCGATCTCCCGCCCCATCTTTTCTTCTTTCGACTCTTTCGGAAACGATGGCACGGCTGCGGCGATGAGGATCACCGGGATTATAATAGATAGTTTCCAGCGGGACATTTTGGGCCTCCATCAGCTCTTAATCCCGCTTCGCTTGCTCGATTATGCGTTACCCGGTGGTGTAAACACTCAAACCAGTAGGCATCCAGTTTGTAAATATCTTGCCGCAATATGTGCTGAGCTGAGGAAAAGTGGATTCCGTGACTATAGATTTTCGGCTGATTAATTAACGGCCAATCATATATTGGCTGTTGCCGAAAATCTTTCGGAAGAGTTTCAGGTGTAAGTGTAAAATCAACAGATAAAGCTATATCAGAGAACTGTTTATATAACTGTAAGGCTGTTACTTTATCTCCTGAAACTCTCTAAGTAGTCTCCGTTTCTGGTAGCAACCATGGGTAGAGTCCGGCCACTAACACCAAGCTGGCCCGCTATTAAGAGCAGATACTCTGTAATCACAGAACTCAGGACAGCTCGCTTTCGAGCTTGTACTGGGCTTCATACATCTGGCTGTAGGTCCCGTCAAGGTCCAGGAGGGTTTTGTGGTCTCCGACCTCGACTATTTGACCATGCTCAAGGGTTATTATGATATCAGCATGCTTTATTGTGGACAGACGGTGCGCTATAACAAACGTAGTTCTGTCCTGCATGAGCCGGTCCATAGCCTTGTGTATCAGATATTCGGACTCGGAATCGACCGATGATGTAGCTTCATCGAGAATCAGTATCCGTGGGTTAGCAAGGATCGCCCGAGCGATGGCAAGTCTCTGTTTCTGTCCGCCGGAGAGTTTGATCCCCCGCTCACCGATCTCTGTATCGTATCCCTGAGGCATTTTCACGATATATTCATCCGCGTGGGCGGCTTTTGCAGCTTTGATCATCTCTTCTTCGGTGGCATCCAGCCTGCCGTAGAGTATATTTTCTCGAATCGTCCCGTTGAAGAGGAATGTCTCCTGCAAAACGATCCCTATCTGGCTTCTGAGAGACTGCTGCGTTACGGTGCGGACGTCTATCCCGTCGATAAGTATCCGTCCCTTGGATGGGTCATAGAACCTGGGGATCAGGTTGACGATACTTGTCTTGCCGGCGCCGCTTCGGCCAACGAGAGCGACTATCTGCCCCGGTTTTGCGTGGATATTTATCCCCGAGAGGACTTCCTCACCGGTTGCGTAGCTGAAATGGACATTATCGAATGTCACAGAGCCGGTAATCGGCGGTATCGGTTTTGCGTCAGGAGCATCCTCTAGATCGGGCTTGGTATCCAGAAGCTCGAAAATGCGGTCTGCTGCGGCTAAAGCACGCTGTATCGTGTCGTTTATTCTTGCGATGTTCAGTACAGGTGGATGGAACATGCCCATATAGAAGATAAAGGACATGAATATCCCTAGCGTCATCTCCTGCCGGACTATCATACCGCCGCCGTACCACCACAAAAGTATTGCGTCGAACCCGACGATAAGCTGAGTAAGCGGCATGAAAATTGTCCATATATTGATGACATTTACCCGCATATTGAAGTAATCAAGGGTTTCCTGGGAGTAACGCCCGTATTCATAGTCCTCCCTGGCAAACGACTTGATTACTCTTATTCCCGAGAGATTATCCTGAAGCTTTGCATTTATAGCCGCATATCGTTCCCGGCACGCTCTGTACATCTTGCGGACTCTTCGGCTGTATCTGAATGATACATATCCGAGCAACGGCACAGGTATCAACGTAACGAATGCAAGCGTGGGATTCAGACAGAAAAGAATGATGACAATCAAGATCACCTTGAGGACATCGGCGATGACGGTATCAGCCACATGCGTCACGAACTCTTCGACAACCTGGCAGTCATTGGTGACGCGGGACATGACCTCGCCCGTCTGCTGGGACTCGAAGAATGTCAGCGATAAGGTCTGGACGTGTTCATATATCTTCCGGGACAGGTCCATTATGAATCTCTCTCCCAGAATATGCATCACACATGCACGGATGCGATCGAATGTCGCACTTATTATCTTAAGTAACACTAACCCTATCGCAATCAGGCCGAGCAGGCGCAACCTGTCATTCAAAGGCGTATTGGCTTTATTGATGAGCAGCTTATCTACAATAAACCCATATACTCTTGCCGGTATAAGGTCGAGCAGTGCAACAACTGTCAACGAAACTACACCTGTCAGCACCTTGCGCCAATGAGGGCGTAAAAAGTCCAGCAGTCTGCTAAATGTCTTGATTCGACTCTTTTCTTCCATAACACCTTAATATTAGCACTGCCTGCTCCTATAAAACAATGATCCGGGATCAGTATAGTCCCGGATCATTCTGCAAAATCAACTACAGGCCTGGCTCTCACTGTCCGTGAGAGCTTCGAATCGCTTCCATCATAGTCCGCCTGAACTGGTCTCTAAGCTGAGGGTCCATATTTCTTGCTGCTCCGAAGAAACTCCTCATCATATTCACCTGGTCTTCAGCCGGCATGTTCATTATGCTGGTGAATTCCTGCTCGACAGCTGCTTTCTGCTCCTCCGGGGACATCTGCATAAACAGATCCATCTGCTGCTGTCTCAGTTGCCCGAACTTTGCGGCTGCACTTTCCTCGGGTTTCTCATCTGCCTTGACCGGGTCTTTCAGCTTGAATATAAAGTAGAACTCTTTCATCCCCAGTTTTTCAGGATCGACAGCGGAATCGGCAGTCTTTTGCTCGATGCGTGCAAATACGGTCTTCTTACCGGTAGCCGGATCGAAGACTACAAGCGGAGTATCCTTTAATATCGAAAGCGCATCTATCTGCGCTTTGATATCCGGCATTGGAATCTTGCCTTTTTCATCCGGCTTGGCGTAGAGTTTCTGCCATTTGAGATTGTTAGCGGCTGTTACCAGACCGAGGACCTTTTCGAGGTCCATATCGGACAATTCCCCGCTGAACGAGCCCAGAACCCCCGTGTCCAGGATGATCTGGACACCCGCCTGATCGGACAGCTTCGAAACGACCATATCGAGAGCCATATCCTTGGCGTCTATCGTCACCTTAGGCGTCCCGGCAAGCGATGAACAGCCGAGAACCGTGACTAAAAGCAAAACAAGACCTGCAACTCGCATTTGACTCCCCCTACATTTCTGTCTGCTGAAGAATTCGGCTGCGCTACAGCTAAAAACTGATAATTAGACGAGCTTACAGCCGGACAAGTTACACAACTCATATAAGCGAATTAGTAGAAAATGAAACATAGGCGACGACTGCTCAATTTACCGTTTGGCAACCGGAAAAGGCCGGTAAAAAGTAGTGTGAACTATACACTTATTGACACAATAGCATTCGCGCTCCTTATATCACTCGCAACATACTTTATTCTTCAATCGGCGGAGGCAGCGACGCCGACGGAAGGAACGCGCCGAAGCCGCGACCTTTTCGCGGCCATCTTCACTGCATTCATTGCAATAATCCTGGTATTACTTGCCGGTCTTCTCTTAATGGGTTTCAGGTAACACCTGAAACTCTCCCGGAAGATTTTCGGCGATAGCTGGTATACGATCGGTTGCCAAGAAAATAGCCGAAAATCTATAGGCATGGCCAACCGATACCCCAAAACCGCCTCCGCAGGTCAAACAGGAGTGGTTCACATTCGGCAGCCAGGACTGTCCTAGACCCCAAGCTGCATCTTCGTCCGTACCAGCCGCAGGATGTTTTCCTGGGTTACGGTACCGTCCAGCGTGCCGTTATGCATAACCAGAAGCCTTCGCCGGTCCTCGGCTGCAAGTTTCATAAGCGCATCCCAGGCGCCATCCTCCTTGCTGACCTTCATCTCGCTTTCGACAGGCTCCGTTATCTCGCGCACGGGAGTATACATCCATCGGTCTCTGGGCAGTGCACGCACTTCATCTATGCTGACTACACCAAGAATACGGTCATCCTCAACTACAGGGTAGCATGTGAACTCCTGACGCATCAGATAATCGGTTACAAAGTCCTCTACAGAGACATCAGGCGAGACCGTGGGCACTTCCGCAGTCATCACGCGCTCGACATCGACTCCTGAAAGCGCTTCTCTAAAAACAACCTGCTCATAGCTCGATTTTGCAGCTCCGGCAAGGAACCACCCGATGAAGATCATCCAGATCCCACCGATAAACGCTCCACCCAGGATGTTGAAGAGCCCGAATCCCATCAAAAGATAGCCGAACCCCTGGCCTGAGTAAGACGCGTATCTGGTAGACCTCTCCAGGCTCTTTGTCCAGGCCCAGAGCCCGGAGCGCAGCACTCTCCCACCGTCCAGAGGAAACCCTGGGACCATATTGAATATCGCCAGAATAATGTTTATCAGTCCGAGATAACCGGTTATTGCAACTACCGGCATAGGCCACTTACCGCTGGCTCCAACGGCTGCGAGAAGGTAAAATGCCCCTCCCAGGATAAGGCTTGTAAGTGGACCGGCGATTGCCATGTAAAACTCCACCTTTGGTGTCTCTGGTTCAGCGCCGGTCTGCGACACTCCTCCAAATATGAAGAGCGTAATGCCCTTTATCTCGATCCCATAACGCCGCGCGACGACACTGTGCATCAACTCATGAGCAAGCACCGAAGCGAACAGGAGAAGCGCCGCGATGAACCCCATCACCCAGTTGACAGGAACCGACATCCCCGGATTGACATCCGGGAAGTAATAAGCCGCGAGGCTGTACGTAACCAGAAAAAGGATGATCAACCAACTCCAGTCGATGTTTATCTCGAAACCGGCTATTTCGCCGAGTCTGTATCCTCTCATAACTGCCACCTGTAAGGTCAGGACGTGTCTATTATATGGATTACCCCTGTTTGCATGGTGGAAAACGCGCGGTTATACTCTACAATATTAAGCATGCTGTAAGGAACCGGAAATACGGTTGAAAGCTACAAACGTTATAATGTTGACGAACAAGAAGCCATATAGAAGGGAGAAACTATTGTGAGGCTCTTTATGTTCGTAATACTTGCCGTGGCGCTCGCAACATCAGCGATTGCAGATATGGCAAAGCTCAACCAGATCAAGTTTTCGGGTTACATTCAGGCCCGGTATGAATCGGATGAAGATTCGACAGACGGAGTAGATGCAAACGGCAACAGCACCAACAAGGACAGTTTTTATGTCCGCCGCGCCAGGGTCAAGCTTACTGCCAACCCGACCGTGCGTACTCAACTCGTATATCAGGCCGATTTGACGAATGATGTCACCACAAAGGACGCTTACCTCGGCTACATAATGGGCGACAACCAAGACGTTGCGGCCACATTTCTGATGGGACAGATGAAATGGCCGTTCGGATGGGAGATAATCGAGTCATCGACAGTGCGCGAGACACCAGAGCGTGCGATAGTCATTCAAAAACTCTTTCCCGGAGAGCGCGACAAAGGAGCAATGTTCTCCAGCCCTATTAAAAACCGGTTCAGGTGGGAGGCAGGCCTCTTCAACGGGACCGGCGCGAATACAGATGACGATAACAGCGCAAAAGACTTTGTCAGCAGGTTCCGCTATAAGGTGAACAGCCGCTTGAATGCCGGAGTTTCGAGCTACTTCGGCAGGACATTTGTTCCACCACCGACTCCCCCGGGGCTCGGTACCAACGTCGATAAAGACCGGTACGGCGCTGATTTCCAATATTACCTCAGCACAGCGACCGTTAAGGGCGAGTGGATTTTTGGCAAAGACGGCGAGACAGACAGCCAGGGCGGCTATCTCCAACTGGCACAGAACTTCGGCCCCAAATACACCGGTGTTGTTAAATACGACACATTCGACCCCAATACCGACGCCGGCAGCGACAGACTGACCCGCTGGCATCTGGGAGTTATCCGGTATCTGGACGAAAAGACTAAGCTCAAGTTTTTCTATGAGCTCAACACGCAAAATGGCGCGAAACCGGACAATGACATCTTTCGAGCAGAGATTGTTTCCATCTTTTGAAGGAAATAACCATTAATATCGATAACCAGCCGGGCATCTATCCCGGCCTCTTTTTATGTCCTCTTTCTTATGCTTAGGAATCGCAACTCGCCCCGTATACCCCATGGACCTACTGGACCACGGGGAGAAGCACAAGTTTCCACCAATCTGTGGAGACACGAAAGGCAAATCTATAGATTTCCACCTTCCGCGTCTCAGTCTCTTCCGTGACCCCGCGGTTCAGGACGATAATATGGTGGATATAGATAGAAATGAAGGGGCATGGATGCCCCGGAAAATTGGGCTCAGGGCATGGATCCCCTGAGCCATCAAACTCATACCTCATTCCTACCATCCCCATCCCATTCTAGCGGTTAAGCGCAAAAAAATGTGGATGTAAGCTTCCTGTAAGCTGCATTCATTACACTGGAGGGTAGAACAAAGGTAGACGGAGGAGCTAAATGCGTACAAAGAATTTTCTGCTGTTTGTGATGATCGTTGTAACTGCTCTTATAGTGGCAGGATGCGGGCGCAGGTCCAGTAAGGCCGGCAACAGTATACAGGTCAAAGGCTCGAACACAATGCTCCAGCTCGGTCAGGCGTGGGCTGAAGCGTATAACGCCATATCGTCAACAAAAGTCTCGGTCTCCGGTGAAGGCTCGGGAGTCGGAATATCCGCGCTCATAAACGGGACTACGGACATAGCCGAAGCATCCCGTGAGATGGAACCTGCTGAGATCAAAGATGCCAAAGCAAAAGGGATCGACCCTATTCGGACGACCGTTGCCTGGGACGGGCTGGCGATAATCGTAAACCCAAGCAATCCTGTGAGAAAGCTCACGATTGAGCAACTTCGCAGCATATTCTTAGGTGAAGTCAAAAACTGGCGCGAAGTCGGCGGACCGAACGAAGAAATCGTTGTCACCACACGGGATACGAGTTCAGGGACTCATCAATACTTCAAAGAAAAGGTCCTGCGAA
Organism: Armatimonadota bacterium; assembly: GCA_039680575.1. GTDB lineage: Bacteria > Armatimonadota > UBA5829 > UBA5829 > DTLH01 > JBDKSP01. The sequence continues at coordinate 30,064 of JBDKSP010000047.1, read as the reverse complement.
GAGGCAACTCAAAAGGCAAGGAAGAATTCCCCAGGTCTGCGCTTACCATAACCTCGTCTCAGACTGCAGTTCAGACTGTCGAGCAGGACAAGGGAGCTATAGCCTATGTGGGACTCGGTTATGTCACCCCCAAAGTGGCGGATGTAGCCATAGCAAAATCGAACGAGAGACCCTACATCAAACCGACAATCGAGACGGTCATGAACCGCTCTTATCCGATCTCAAGAGCGCTCTATTTCTACACTAACGGCCAGCCCACGGGCAAAGTGAAAGCCTTCGTAGACTTCGTGCTTAGCGATAAAGGTCAGCAGATAGTCGAAAAAATAGACTTTGTCCCGATCCGCAAGGTGGAGGCACGCTGATGCGAAGCTGTGGGCCTGCAAAATCGGGCATATCCGGCTTTACGTGCAGGTTTATGTCACTTTTGAGCCGCTTGAGAGAGCGCCCCAAGGAAACATTGATTGAGCTATTGATCTCGGTCTGCGGCGGAGCATCGGTGCTCTTCGTCATACTCATTCTCGTGTTCCTGCTTCGGGACTCGCTTCCGCTTTTCAGGACGACGAGCATAACAGGCTTTCTCAATGGGCGCGACTGGTATCCGACCGCCGAACCGCCGCAGTTCGGGGTTGTCCCGCTTCTGGTAGGCTCGCTTCTTGTCACCGGCGGGGCAATTGTGCTCGCCGTTCCGATAGGGCTTGCGGCGGCGGTCTACATCGCTGAAATTGCGCCCACCCGCGTGAGAGAATGGCTCAAAGTCACAGTGGAGCTTATTGCGGCGATACCATCAGTCGTAATCGGGTTCATCGGGCTTATGATCGTCTCGCCGTGGATAAAAACTATATTCAACCTTCCGACCGGGCTTACAGCCCTTACCGGCGCGGTAATGCTCGCGTGGATGTCTATGCCGACAATCGTCTCGATAGCTGATGACGCAATCCGTTCGGTCCCAAGAGACTACCGTGAAGGCTCGCTTGCACTGGGGACGACACACCTGCAGACAGTAGTAAGCGTAATCCTCCCGGCGGCAAGGTCGGGGATAGTGGCGGCCGTCATGCTGGGCATAGGAAGAGCAATCGGGGAGACAATGACTGTTTTGATGGTCACAGGAAACGCGGCGCAGACCACTTTTTCACTCTTGCAGCCGGTCAGGACAATGACTGCGACTATCGCTGCCGAAATGGGCGAGACTCCGCAGGGAAGCGAGCACTATTTTGCGCTTTTTGCGGTCGGTGCGCTCCTCTTTTTGATAAGTTTCGTGATTAATCTCATCGCCGATATCTCGCTCAGGAGAGGGGTGAGGGCATGAGCGTTACTATCGAAAGAAGCCTTGTCCGAAAAACCGAGGTAAGAGACACAAAAGAGAAGGTAATCTACTGGCTCCTGGGGCTTTCGACACTGGCGATAGTCCTCCCGGTGCTTGCGATACTCTATTTTCTGATAAGCCTGGGCGCAAGCGCGATAAGCTGGGAGTTCTTGACAGCTGTGCCGAGAAACGGTATGACCGAGGGCGGGATCATGCCCGCCATAGTCGGGACGTTTTACCTTGTAATCGGGACTATAGTCGTCGCTGTCCCGCTTGGAGTGATGGCAGCGGTCTACCTGTCCGAGTATGCCGGAAGCGGCTGGTTTGTCAGGATAATCAGGCTGTCGCTCACGAACCTCGCGGGCGTTCCATCTGTAGTTTACGGCCTTTTTGGGCTTGGGGTCTTTGTGCTGCTGCTCGATTTCGGCACATCGATCATTGCAGGGTCGCTCACACTGGCGCTTCTGGTGCTGCCGCTTGTCATAACCGCAGCCGAGGAGTCTCTGCGAAGGGTTCCGCAGAACCTGAGAGAAGGGAGTCTCGCGCTCGGTGCGACGAAATGGCAGACGGTCAGAAACGTAGTTCTGCCGAACTCGTGGCCGGGTATATTAACAGGTATTATCCTTGCGATAGGAAGAGCCGCCGGCGAGACTGCCCCGATACTTTTTACCGCGGCGGTCTACTACCAGGTATACCTGCCGAGAAATGTGTATGACCCGGTGATGGCGCTGCCTTATCATCTTTATACTCTGGCGACGCAGGCGGATGTGAGGCCGGAGCTGCAGTGGGGAACTGCACTCGTGCTGCTCGCGCTGGTTCTCGGAATGAGCGCGCTTGCAATTATGCTGAGAGCAAAGATCAGGGGGAAGAGGATGTAGGATGTAGGGATTGGTGGCGTTAAACCTTGCTTCGGACTGCTTGATCTCGCAATCAAGGTGATTAGCCCCTTCTCCCCTTGCGGGAGAAGGTTGGGATGAGGGGTATTTATGCTGCGGGAATGGCAGGTCTGTATAATCTACTGATTTACACAGATTTAATTCCCGCAGCATTGAGATATTTCACCCTTACCCTGCCCTCTCCCGTCAAGGGAGAGAGTATGTCCGGCATCCATTTCTGCTGACGGCTCTAAAAAAGGAGATACGTATGCCACTTGCCAATGTGGAGGAAAAGTCGATGCCTTCCGTTGATGAAAGAAATATGCACGATCCAGACAATAAGCGTGTTAAGATCAAGGCGCGGAATTTGAGTCTCTTCTACGGCGATCTCAAAGCGCTTAAAAACATCAACGTGGACATCTATGAAAATGAGATAACCGCGCTTATCGGCCCGTCGGGCTGTGGAAAATCGACATTCCTCCGTTCACTTAACCGGATGAACGACCTGATACCCTCCGCAAGGACCGTCGGATCGGTATTCATCGACGATACGGACATTTACGAGCCGGATATAGACGTGGTGATGCTTAGGAAGCAGGTCGGGATGGTATTTCAACGTCCGAACCCGTTCCCAATGTCGATTTTTGACAACGTCGCCTATGGCCCCAGGATGCATGGGCAGCGAGACAGGTCAAAACTCGAAGAAATCGTAGAAAACACGTTGAAATCCGCCGCGCTGTGGGACGAAGTAAAGGACAAGCTGAAAAAATCGGCATTCGACCTGTCCGGCGGACAGCAGCAGCGGCTTTGCATCGCGCGGGTGCTCGCAGTCGAGCCTGATGTCGTATTAATGGACGAACCCGCTTCGGCGCTTGACCCGATATCCACGTTCAAGATCGAAGAACTGATGGTAGAATTGAAGCAGCGTTACACGGTCGTCCTGGTCACACACAATATGTACCAGGCATCGCGCGTATCGCAGCGGACAGGGTTCTTCCTCTCAGGCGAGCTTGTCGAGATCGACGACACCGCGCAGATATTCGAAAAACCCTATGATAAACGCACTGATGATTATATAAGAGGCCGCTTCGGCTGATTATGAAAGGCGAGTTCTACATATATGGACCATACAACGATCAGAAAAACATTCGATGCGCAACTGAATGATCTGGAACAGCAGGTCCTCAAGATGGGAAGCTTTGTTGAGGGAATGCTCGATTCCGCGATGCAGGCGCTCGTCAAACAGGATAAAAACCTCGCGGATGACGTCATCCACCGGGACGACGTCGCCGACCAGATGGACTTTGATATTGAAGTTGCCTGCATACGGCTTCTCGCGCTGCAGCAGCCGATGTCGAAGGACCTGAGGATAATAAGCACCGCTCTCAAGATCATAACAGACCTCGAGAGAATCGGTGATTACTCAGTCGATATAGCTCGCGCCGCAAAGTTGCTTGCTGACGAGACCTACTTCAAGCCGCTGGTCGATCTTCCGAAGATGGCGGAACTGACCAAGAAGATGGTGAGAGACGCGCTGCAGGCATTTGTGGAGCGCAGCATCGACAAAGCGCTGAAGGTCTGTGAGGATGATGATGCCGTCGATCACATAAACCGCAGGCTGCTCGATGAACTGATGGATTTCATGAGAAAAGACCCCTCTCTGATCAGACAAGCTGTCCACTTTGTGCTTATCAGCCGCTACCTGGAGCGGATTGCCGATCATGTAACGAATGTAGCCGAAAGAATAGTCTACATGGAAACCGGCGAGTTCCAGCAGATAGCCAAGAGCCACCAGGGGACGTAGGTTTGGGTGTTTCTTAGCTATCAGTCCAGTGAATCGCAAAGGACGCGAAGAAGCACGAAATACGTAAAAGGGGATTGGTGGAGAAGCGCAAACGCAAGGGCCGGAAGAGTGTTCCCCGGCCCTTTTCAATTCAGAGATTAATTAATAACACTGCCTCCGATTCCCTTTTTCTGATCTTTCTGGATGAAGCTCATCGCGGACTTGAGCCCCTGCCGCCAGTCCCATCCTTGCAGAACCATCACGCTCTGGCCTATGCCCTGCTCTGGATCGATTTTCGCCCAGGCTGTCCAGGTTGCATTTTCCAGCTTTAGCTGACGAATGAAACCTATAACCTTATTACTGGAAATATCACCCTTTGCTTCTTGCTCCGCCCACTTGATAACGGATGGGATGAACTTGAAATTACCCGCACCGGCGAACTGAACATCCTTAATATTAGAAGGCAGCTTGAGGTCGGTCTTGACAGTGCTCGTAATCCAGGTTGGATGAGTGCCGAACACCAGCCACTTGTCTCTGACTCCCAGGCAAGGCAGCACATGGACGTTTGTCTTATCGACTTTTGCATCCGTAAATGTCGCCAGCCCCGCGTTCTGCGATATTTTCACACCATTACCAGCGATAAATGATGTCAGGTCTTTGACTGATGCTTTGGAGCTTACTTTATCCTTCGTCTCGCTTACTACGACCGCGCCGAAACCGTCGCCGTTGCGATAAGTGAAAGCCGCGGCGCATTCGCCGGTGCAGCGATGGAGAGCATCGAAGACCGGCTGCACCTGCGCAAGGTTCTTCTCTATCATCATCCGTACTTGCGGGTTATTGACCATATCAAGCAGGCCTTTTCGCAGATTATCCACCATATATCCAGGGTTGGATGTCACCATTACGGCAAAAGTGCCGTCTGGCAATTGTTTTACAGACCGGCCGTCGATACCGCCCATCTTGTCTTTAGCCTCGCGGAGCGCCTTTTTCGCTTCCTCGCTCTTCGCAACGGAAACAGTATCCATCCTGAGCGACCCGTCACCTTCGGTAAACGCACAGACTATCAGACTCTTGGCAGACTCCGGAATCCGAATCGACCCCGTGGGGTCAGCTTCGGAGACATTTTTCATAACAGCCTCGGTATTGTATGCAACACGGACGACAGCATCTTCCGGCAGTGCATTAAACGCGCGCGCCCAAACAGGATCGTTCTTGATCGAGGGCTTGCGTCCCTTCCACGCATCGACTACTGCCTGCACGGAATCGGGTCCGATTCCACATACGGCATATCCTCTTATTATTGCAACAGTCACAGGTGAGACCCGGCCCGAAATGTCCAGCTGGCGCATTTTGACGCCTTCGTATTCTACTTTCTTCCACTTCATGCCTGTGTCGCGTTCCGCGCGGGCACTCAGTTTATCGAGGCATCTTTTGAAAGCTTCATTATCCCGGATTTCAGCGATTACAGCGAACCTGGGATTAGTCTGCTTTGCTTCGATAACGGCAAAAGCCATCTGTCCCATCCATGGGGTCAAGTCTTTCTCGAATGTCAGCCCGAATTCCTTCTCAATCTCCTTTAGACCGTTCTGTACTTCCGGGAGCACTCTGACATCTTCAGCCGCTTCCCACCACCAGGATGCGTCACTCGATACGAACATCGGACAGCTTCCCGGTATCATCTCCTCCAGTTCCGGACTGCGGCTAAACTTGAAATAACCGACTGCGACGACACCGGCGAGGATCAGGAGCAGCGCAATGGCTATCTTCAGTCGATTTCCGGGACGGCGTTTCTTACATACTGCCTTTTCGCCGGCGGCGGAACAGCAGCATGGCTCACTTGAGCCTGCAGCATCGGTACTGCACTCGGAAAGAGCCTTTTCCGGTTCACCTGCATCGACTGGCTTGGCGCCCGCCCCACAATGGGGGCAGCGAAGTGTGTCATCGGCAAACTCCTTACCACACTGCGGACATATCATTTTGGTACACCTCCAAAGATGTAATTGGTGTGCCTGCGGCACTCAGTATTAGGGATACAACGCTGAAAATCTATATAAAGTTGTTCTACATTTGCCACGAATCTTCCTTCTGCTTCATTGTCAGGAACCAGCATATTCAATATACACTCGCAATTTCGAGCAATTAACAGAATATGGAATAAGACCTTTGTGGGCAATGCTGGAAAGGGATGACCGAACAATGAATATGAAATATGCCATTTATCTGGTGCTGCTGCTTACTGTCGGGGTATTCCTCGGGTTGGCGATTGTGAAGCTCAACCATACGCAGACGGCCTCACCGGCGAACTCTCAGACACAGACCGAGCGGATCCAGACGCTTGAGAAGTCATCAGCGATAACATCACCCGCTGCAAAGAACTTCATCAAAGGTGAAACCGCCCACCGGAGCGATACGAGCGAGGTACTCGGCCAGGACAATTGATGAAAGACTCATGAGATTATCGACTGGACGCGCCCGACCTTGCCGTCCGTCAGCATCACCTTGATCCCATGAGGATGCGACGGACTTTTGGTAAGGATACGCGAGACCGTGCCTTCCGTCAGCTTACCTGTGGGTTGGTTCTGCTTCTCGACTATACAAACCGAAAGCCCCGGCCTTATTTCGTCTCTTCGCGGTACTGCCATTTTGCTCCTGCACCTGTATATATTTCATTCAACTGGTCTATTATTATACAAGATGCTGGATAAAGAAGTAACCACTTGAGAGAAGATTTGCTATTCATGTCCGAATCAATGATTCAAAGTCATGTTTAGTTATTTGCCTCGTCGCCTGCACAAACCACGCCCATGGTTTCCGTGGATCTTTACCTTGAAACGCATCAAGACTGGACCTTTTTTCTGAATCCAATACTACCGGTTCCTGCAAATATAACTTTGCTTGCTCAAGGTTGAATACCCAAGGAAGATCGACATGAGGGTGCGTTCTACGTTCAGGTGGCGATTTTACCCTGGCATGCGCTACAACACCCTTTCCAGTAGCATAGAAACAAATATAGTCACCCGACTTTATCCGCTTCCTTCCGGGGGTCCTTTCACCGATAGCGTAGATACCATCTTGTCCGACTATCGTTTGTATGCAATCCTCAGCAGTTTCATTTTCATCAGATGTAACTGAGGTCAGCCAATAAGATTCAGATGTTTCTGTGTTCGTTTTTACAATGTCAGGTTCTCCCTGTTGCCCAGGGATAATCGGTTCTTCAATCACAACAACCGCCTTGCTCTGAGCAGTAAGTCTTGCCATCAAGCTCACAATGTGATCAATCATAGGGCTAGATGGCTTCAGGATAGCTAGTATACTTTCGTGAGTCACATCATACTGATTCACCATTTCAGCCAGAGTCAGCAATGACTCTACTGATATGATACGAAGCTGATTAATTCTCTTCTCCGCTACTATCATGTGCTCAAGTTGTCGAATATCAGGATACGGTTTACCTATCACATATAATCCAAGGGCATTATCCCAGCCAGATATTTTCTCGTCAGAAATGAGTTGATCAATGTATCCGATCAATGTTGTTGATCTTATGCTATAAACCTCTGTCGTTTTCACCTCGATAACGATATGAAACCCTGTTGGCGAGCTCCAATAACCATCAAACCCTATCTCGCCTTTCACTCCTTGATAGCGACCAAAGATCACATCAAATCCTAAAAAGCATCCAATGTGATTAACTAGATCCTGCAGCGCCCTACTATATTGCTCTCCAGACACTCTTAAGCATTCCTCAACATAATCGCGCACCTGCCCAGTATCAATGAGTTTACTTTTTATACGTCTTCTGAAGCGTTCTCGAGCAGAATTCTCTCCGGGCGAATCATCTAGCTTTCCTACCACATCTAGCAGTTCGGTTAGTGTAATGCTGCTCATTTTATCATCACCCCATCTACATCGCACAAAACCAGTGTTTGGATTTCTATACATCTCCTATTCGTAATAATCCTAACATAATCATTCTGACTGCAATTTCATATACCCTATAACTGCATGGTATAAATTAAACTAAGTTGGAACTTGAAGCCCGATTGTTCGCGTATAAATGACAAAACGCCTGAGCTGCTAGTGGCAATTTGAGTAAGAGTTCACTCTTAATGAGAGATTGTACATCAACCTGAATAACCAGCACGTCACCCTGAACTTGATTCAGGGTCCATTTTCTTCCTGGATGCTGAGTCAAGCTCAGCATGACGTTGTGATAATCATGATACTGTGGGAACTCTTGGCTGTACAAAGTTGTCAACTTCATGAAAGCAGTCGTTCCCGCCGCATAGAGCTTGTTTACCTCGAATAATGGATGCACTCTGAAACTTTTTCTCATATTTGACTTCCCAAGCTCAGTATGATAAACTTTTTACGAACCGGCTAGATTATTTTATGGCTGGTTCGTTTGTTATCAGGGACTTTTTGGGAGGGATATTTCGAGCAAATGATGCTCCTTGGAACACAAAAAATCAACAGTGCAGGGCACCTGGATATTGGCGGGTGCGATACTGTCGAGCTGGCCGAAACATTCGGCACTCCGCTTTACGTGATGGATGAGGATCTTATCCGCAAAAACAGCCGGCGTTATGTCAATGCGTTCAAAAACGGCTACGGTAATGCTGATATAGCCTTTGCCGGAAAGTCGTTCATGACCGCGGCTATGTGCAAGATCGTCGACCAGGAAGGGCTGTATCTGGATGTAGCATCCGGCGGAGAGATTTATACTGCCCAAACGGCCGGATACCCCCTTAAGAAAATACTGTTCCACGGAAACAACAAATCAATCGATGAGCTGCAGATGTCCATCGATCTTGGAGTCGGGTGCGTCGTAGTCGATAACTTCCTCGAGCTTGCCAAGCTGGATGAGCTGGCAAGAGCGTCCAAAAAACGCGCCGGGATTATGCTCAGGCTCACGCCAAGCATCGACCCGCACACTCACAAGCTGATCCGAACGGGACAATCCGATACCAAGTTCGGGTTCAACATCAAGGACGGATCGGCGATGCTGGCCGTCAAAAAAGCTCTCGAATGCACGAATATCGACCTGATAGGCCTCCACTGCCACGTCGGTTCACAACTGCTCGATAACACGGCCCATACACAGGCCGCAAGGATTATGGTGCGGTTTATGGCGGAGGCTGAGGAGATCGGTTATAAGACAGAAATTTTAAACCTCGGCGGCGGGCTTGGAATCCGTTACATATCGGAGCACAATCCGCCTTCCATAGAGGATTTCGCAGACGCGTTGATCACTGTCGTGAAGCGCGAGCTTGCCAGATACAAGCTGGACGCGCCAAGATTGATGGTGGAACCGGGTCGCTCGATAATCGGTGAGGCCGGAACGACTCTTTACAAGATTGGGACGATCAAAAATGTCCAAACCAAAGAAGCGCCGGGATCAAGGGCTTATGTGTCGGTAGACGGAGGGCTTTCGGACAACCCCAGGCCGTCGCTTTATGACGCGAAGTATGAAGCGATCATTGTAAACCGCGCTGAAGCTCCGGCTGACGCTGTCGTAACACTTGCAGGCAAGCACTGCGAGACCGATACGCTTATAAAGGACGCCAAAATCGCAAATCCTGCAACCGGGGACATTGTAGCCGTATATTCGACAGGGGCTTATAATTATTCGATGGCATCGAACTATAATAGACTGCCCCGGCCTGCCGCAGTACTGGTTTCAGGCGGTAAGGCCGATGTCATAATCCGCCGGGAGACCCACGAAGACCTCGTAAGTCATGACGAGATCCCAGACAGGCTTGCGGCGGGCGTAGAAATGAGGAGTTAGTTGGGGGATTTCAATCTCCAGTTATTTCTTATAAGTATGCTTGTGCTGATCGTCTCACTGACAGTGCATGAGATGGCGCACGCCAAAGCCGCAGAGTCCGCCGGAGACGACACCGCGCGGCTGGCCGGACGGATATCGATCAACCCTCTGGACCATCTGGACCCAATAGGAACCGTGATGATGATAATGTCATCACTTTCCGGCTTCGGGATAGGCTGGGCAAAGCCTGTGCCTGTGAACCCCGCCAAATTCCGGCATCCCCGATGGGACAACCTTAAGGTATCCCTATGGGGACCGCTTTCCAACCTGATTCTGGCGTTTATATTCGCCCAGGCATTCAGGTTCTTTAATGCAAGCCTCTCCGGAATCGACAGGTCCATAATCGGTTACTTCGTGATTATTAACATTATGCTGGCGCTCTTTAACCTGATTCCGATTTCACCGCTGGATGGTTCACACATTATGTCGTCGCTCCTTCCGGTGGAAAAAGCCCGGAGATACGATATGTTTATGATGCGGTATGGGTTTATGATTCTACTGGGACTTGTCATAATCGCCCCAGCAATGCATATCGATATATTAAGTATGATACTTGTAAAGCCGGCGATCATAATATTCAGGTTGTTCACCGGTTTAGGGTTTTAGCATATAGAAGAAAGGCGGATTTTAGAGCTACAATGAGCAAACCTAGAATACTTAGCGGAATGCAGTCCACCGGACAGCTCCATCTCGGCAATTACGAGGGAGCGCTTCGGAACTGGGTCAAATTGCAGGACGAATACGATTCGTTCTTTATGATAGCCGACTGGCATTCCCTCACGACGCTCTATGAGACGCCGGACGCAATCAAGGAAAACACGCGCCAGGTAGCTCTGGACTTTCTTGCCGCCGGGCTCGACCCCAATAGATGCGCGATATTTATCCAATCGGATGTAAAGGAGCATGCGGAGCTTCATCTGCTGCTTTCGATGATAACTCCTGTTCCGTGGCTGGAGCGCGTACCGACCTATAAGGATAAATTGGACAATTTGCAGATCGAGTCGGCCAGCTACGGTCTGCTCGGCTATCCCGTACTGATGGCTTCCGACATTCTTGTCTATAAAGCAACCGTCGTCCCGGTCGGGAAGGACCAGCTTCCTCATCTTGAGTTGACGCGCGAGATCTGCCGCAGGTTCAACCATATCTACGGCGATGTTTTCCCGGAACCGGAAGCTAAAATGACGGAATACCCCATCATGCCGGGGACCGATAACCGAAAGATGAGCAAATCCTACGGCAACGCGATCTACATCAAAGACACCGCCGAAGAGACTCAGCAGAAGATCAAAACGATGTTCACGGACCCGCTGAAGCTCTATAAGAAAGACCCGGGACATCCTGATACCTGCCCTGTCTTTGCGCTGCATAACGTATACAGCAAGAGCGAGACTGCGGAGATTTGCGAGGTCTGCAAGAAGGGTGAGCTTGGATGCGTAGACTGCAAGAAACGGCTTATAGCCAATATGAACGCAGCGCTCGCACCTGTCCGAGAGCGAAGAACACAGCTTGAGGAGAACCCAAAGGAGCTTTGCGATATCCTTGCCGCAGGCGCAGAGAAGGCCAGGAAGGTTACTTCCGCAACGATGGCTGATGTTCGCGCCGCAATGAAGATCGGGTAGCTTCTCTTATAGCTGTCAGCAATCAGCTTTCAGTTATCAGCAAGAAAAGATTCGTGGGGATTTGTGCTTCGGGATGAAAAACGATCCCGAAGCATGGGGTAATCTACTCCTTCTCCCCTTGCGGAAGAAGGTTGGGATGAGGGGTATGCTGCAGGTCGGCAGAATCACCCTCACCCTGTCCCTCTCCCGTCAAAGAGAGAGGGTATTCCGGTCTCTGCGAGGCCGATGGCCGGGCAGAGACCGGCCACTACACTTATTAGCAAATGTCGATAGAAAAGCGGCGTCAAGCCGCCGCACTCCAAAACAACGAGCTGAAAGCTGCCCGCTGACGGCTGATAGCTAAAAATGAGACTTCAAAAGACTCGGACAAATCCATATCAGGTCGTTCTTCCGATTTTCGAGGGGCCGCTGGACCTGCTCCTGCACCTGATTCGAGAGAACAAGCTGGATATCTACGATATTCCTATCGAGAATATCACGGACCAGTATATCGCTTACCTAAACGTTATGGAGTCGCTCGACCTCGACATCGCCGGAGAGTTCATGGTTATGGCTGCAACGCTTCTTGAGATCAAATCGAAGATGCTTCTGCCGCCGGACCCAACGACTGCCGAGGATGAGGAAGTCGAAGACCCGAGGATGGTGCTCGTCGAGCGGCTGATACAGTATCAGCGGTTTAAAGAGGCTGCGGAGATATTCCACGACTTCGAAGCCGAAAGACAGAAGGTTTTCTCCGGTGCTGCGCGCGAGATAGAGATCGATTACGCGCCGTTTATGCTGAAGGACGTCAAGCCAGAGCACCTGATCGAGGCGCTCCGCAGGATTCTGGCCGATGTCGGCGAAGGCGAGGAAGAAGTCACGACTATCGCCCGCCAGAAGATATCGATCAGGATGAGAATGAGTGAAGTCTGGCGGCGGATCAGCGCCAGCGCCGACGGCGTGGTTTTCGACGAACTTTTCGAGGAACCACGGCAAAAAGCAGAGATTGTTGTAACATTTCTTGCTATACTGGAGTTGTTGAGACTTCAGAAGATAATCGTAAGGCAAAATCAAACATTCGATAATATCGAGATATTCCCAAATAACGCAGTCCCGGACGGGGAAAGTACTAATGGATAGTGAGATCGAGAACGGTAACTTGAAATCAGCGATAGAGTGTATGTTGTTCGTGTCGACGGAACCGGTAACCACGGCGCAGATGGCTTCGGTGCTGGAAGTCGATGAGCAGGCGGTCGAGCAGGCGATATATGACCTTAAGCTGGACCATGGACAGAGCGGTCTGCAGATAGCTAGAGTGGCCGGCGGTTTCCAGATGTGCACCAAGCCGGAATACTCAGATATTTGCCAGCGCATCCTGATTCCGCAAAACCAGAAGCTGTCCCGGGCACAGCTTGAGACACTCGCCGTAGTCGCTTACAGGCAGCCGGTCACGCAGCCTGAGGTCGAAGCTATTCGTGGAGTGGACAGCAACGGCGTTATGAAAAAGTTGCTCGAACGGGGACTTGTAAAAGAAACCGGCAGGAAGCAGACGCCGGGGCGTCCGATACTCTACGGCACGACACCGAAGTTTCTGGAGCATATGGGACTGGACGATCTGGCTGATCTGCCCGATATAGATTCGCTCGCTGTCGAAAAAGTACAGGAGTTGGAAGCGCAGAGGAACCTCTTCACGGATGGAGAGATTACAATATCGCCGGAATCAGTGGTACAAGTTTGAGAAACAGGTGACAGGGAACAGAAGGAATGGTGGAGACTTGCACATGGAAGTGGAAAAGTGAAGGCAGTAAGGGATTACAAACACATTTTATGGCTTATTATAGTGGTCGCGCTCGGGGTCGGGCCTGCTTATGCGAATGATGGCGCCGCCGCGCAGCCCAAGATACAGGCAGCAAGCGCAATTCTGACGGATGCCGTAACCGGGCAGATACTATACGCAAAAAACATACATGCCAAAAAGCCAATAGCAAGCACGACCAAAATTATGACGGCAATCCTGGTGCTCGAAAACTGTGACCTGCATGAAACCGTCACTGCAAGCAAGACTGCTTCTGAGACACCGTTTACATCGCTGCATCTGCAGCCCGGAGAGCAGGCCAGTGTTGATGATCTCCTTCATGCGCTCATGATCAGGTCCGCAAATGATACAGCAGTTGCGCTTGCCGAACACGTCGGAGGGACCGTATCGGGGTTCGTCCAGATGATGAACGACAAAGCTAAGATTATCGGTACAACTGATACGCATTTCGTAACGCCTAACGGACTGCACGCACCTGGTCACTATTCGTCCGCGTACGATCTTGCGCTTATAACCCGCTATGCGTTGAGAAACCCTGAGTTCAACAAAATAATAGCGACCAGGCGCACTCGAATAGATCGCTCGATCAATAAACAGGATGTTCTGGTTTATACTAAATCAAAGTTTTTACTGCATTATCCGGGTGCAGACGGAGTTAAGTCCGGCTATATCAAGCAGGCAGGCTACTGCTATGTCGGATCGGCCACAAGAAACGGCTGGAGGCTTGTCTCTGTAGTCCTTAAGAGCAGCGACAGCCAGGCTGAAACGGCCGCGCTTATGGATTACGGATTCAAAAACTACCAAATGCTCGTGCTGGCGGATAAGGGCCAGCCGGTGAGAAGAGTACCGGTAAAGGGCGGAAAAGATGAGCTGGAGGTCGTCCCAGCCGAGAGATTACAGGTGGCCGTAAGGCTGAATGAAGCGGACCAGGCCACGACAAAAATCGATCTGAATGAAATCCATGCGCCGGTAAGAAAAGGCGACATGGTCGGCACGATGACCGCCTACATCGGAAGCAAGCCTATAGCATCGGTAGACCTGAAGGCGGCGCAGGATGTAAATGAAAGCATTGCATTCGCCGCCTGGCCATGGGTAAAAACTGTAAGTTTGCTCACTATGTTAACACTTGGAGTTGTGTGTGGAAGAACGTCTGCAAAAAGTCATGGCAATGGCAGGAGTCGGCTCTCGTAGAAAATGCGAAGAGCTGATAACCGCCGGCAAAGTCACTATTAACGGGAAACTCGTCGACCGACTCGGTTCACGGGCTGATCCAGAGAAAGACGAAATACGGGTCAACAGCAAGCTAATCACGCTGCCGGACCGTATGTACTATATTCTCCTCAATAAGCCTGTCGGTTACACCAGCACCAGGTTCGACCCCTATGCGAAAAAGACTGTTATGGAACTGGTGGCCGATGTAAGCGCGAACCTTCACACCGTCGGACGGCTGGATGTGGACACGGAAGGGTTGATTATCCTTACAAATGACGGTGATCTGACCTTCAAACTCACTCATCCGAGCCATGAAGTCCGCAAGACCTACGTCGCAACTGTTCGAGGCGCCGTTGAAGAAAATGAACTGCAGCAGCTTAGAGAAGGCGTGCAGCTTGAGGACGGAATGACCGCCCCGGCTGAGGTAAAACTGCTGAACACCAGCCCTGACGGCAGAAGAAGTGTCGTCGAGATTACAATTCATGAAGGCAAGAAGCGGCAGGTCCGCAGGATGCTGAATGCTGTGGGACATAGGGTAGAACACCTCGCTCGGACGAAGATCGCGGACATAAAAATCGGCAACCTACCGTCTGGCGCCTGGCGTCATCTGACGGATGCCGAAATTAAGAGGTTGAAGGGGAAATAGCTGAAAAATGGACAGGCTGCGACACCATTCATTGGCGAGAGCAAGCAGTCCGAAGTAAAAACCCCTTCTCCCCTTTGGTATGATTCGGCGCGTGCCTTTTGCGCCGAAGCCAATCTATCGGATATGCAGCATTGACATCAAAGAGACATCATAACGTGTATATGATGGCGTAGCCTGCTTCTGGACCAGTTCGGTAGTAGAGTTCATGCCTTGTATAGTTGTGGGACTGGTCCATTGGCGATGACCGCGTAGACGGATGGTAGCCACGGCACATTCAGGCCGTGGACGTCGAGAACGGGGGCTTCGGCGCAAAAATCGCACCGAAGCATTCCAATTCTTGGTATGACGGCAGCAAAACTTATTCAATGCAGAAGAAATGGAGGAGGGTTAGTCCCTTGTGTGAAACAATCTTTGTCGTACACAACTGATTTTATTTGGGGTGGCGCAGCTCGCGGGATAGCACAGAAATGTGTAAGCGCTGGAATTAGAGTAATGTGCGCTGCGTGTATACAAGGAAAACTACAGGGGCTTTTAAAAGAGCTATTCAAAGAGACAGGCGAGATAGTAGGCGATTTTGTTAAGGTACTGAGGAAATATTGGTAGTCCAAGGTAATCGTGTTTTCTGCTTTGCCTTTGGCTATAAGTGAGGTGATTTATTGGGAAAAATGAACTTCATAACATTTATACTAGGCTTTATAAAATTTATACTAGGCTCAATTGTGATTATCATAGTGGAGCATCTGCTATTGAAGGTGCTCGATACTGTATTTGGACTACAATGGCGTCAGTCAAAACCTGTGGTATGGTTTCGAAAATATAGATTGGTGATTGTTTTGATTGTTCTTGTTGTTGTCGTTGTGTTGCTATGGGATTACATGTACCCTCCCGAATAGCAGCCATCACCGTAATCATTGCAGCTATTCTGCATTAGGACATTGAAAAATGTCCTAATGCTTTTTACCACATAAAAACGCTTAGTCGCGAGCTTTATAATACTTCGGCGCGTTTTTTTGCGCCGAAGCGCAGATGGCATCAAACGCTCATATTGCTGAGAAAATGAAGGCTCGCCAACAGTAATTAATAGCTTCTAAATGTGGTCCCGGACCTGAAAAACTGGGACCATCCACCCCACATCCCCAAAATCCTCATCTACCTATTGACAACCCTATCATCTGTAATCTAAAATGCTTTAGCACTCTGAGAGTTAGAGTGCTAATCTGCGTTATTCACGGAAAGAGTGATTAACGCTCAACATGTTTCAGTTGGGCTTGTAAAAGCCTATAATAATCTACTAAACAGGAGGTGGAGTAAAATTGGCCATTAGACCGCTTGGGGACAAGGTAGTCGTTAAGGCGACTGAAGGTGAGGAGAAGAGCCCAGGAGGGATCTTCCTTCCCGATACCGCTAAGAAAAAGCCGCAGGAAGGTGTGGTCGTCGCAGTCGGACCAGGCCGCGTGCTTGAAGACGGTAACAGGGCTCCGATGAACGTCAAAGAGGGTCAGAAGGTCATTTTCGCCAAGTATGGCGGGACCGAAGTCACCGTTGACAATGAGGACTACATCATCCTCGATCAGGACTCTATCTTCGCTGTCCGCGAATAGTCCCGAAATCCGAAAATAAGCAAAGGAGTGATTTAATCTTATGCCTGCAAAGATGCTAAAGTTCGACGAAGAAGCTCGGCGCGCACTTGAGCGCGGCGCCGAGATGGTCGCAGCAGCAGTTAAAGTAACACTCGGCCCCAAGGGGCGGAACGTCGTTCTCGATAAGAAGTGGGGCAGCCCGACAATCACAAAAGACGGCGTCACGGTCGCCAAAGAGATCGAGCTCGAAGACCCGTATGAGAACATGGGCGCGCAGCTCGTCCGCGAAGTAGCGTCGAAGACAAACGATGTTGCCGGTGACGGAACTACCACAGCCACAGTCCTTGCCGAAGCAATGGTCCACGAAGGTCTCCGCTACGTAGCAGCCGGTGGTAACCCGATTGCCGTCAAGCGCGGTATCGAGCTGACTGTCGATAAGGCCGTCGAAGAGATCAGAAAGATAGCCAAGCCGGTCAAAGAGCGCTCAGAGATCGCTCAGGTCGCTTCCATTTCCGGAAACGACACCGAGATTGGTGAGCTTGTGGCCGACGCTATGGACAAAGTCGGAAAAGACGGAGTCATCACGGTGGAGGAGTCCAAGGGCACCGATACCAGCCTCGAAGTGGTCGAAGGAATGCAGTTCGACAAGGGCTACATCTCTCCTTATATGGTCACTGACCCGGAGAGAATGGAAGCAGTCCTCGAGGACCCGCTGATCTTCATCCATGAGAAGAAGATCAGCTCCGCCGCCGACATGATCCCGCTTCTTGAGAAGATCGCAGGGTCACGCAGGCCGCTCGTAATCATCGCCGAGGATGTCGACGGTGAAGCGCTTGCAACTCTGGTCTTAAACAAGCTCCGAGGCACGCTGCAGTCAATCGCAGTTAAGGCTCCCGGGTTCGGCGACCGCCGCAAGGCTATGATGGAAGACATCGCCATCCTGACTGGCGGCCAGTTCCTCAGCGAGGATCTGGGCGTGAAGCTCGAAAACGTTACTTTGGATATGCTCGGCAGCGCCAAGAAGATCGTCGTCACCAAAGAGAAGACAACGATCATCGAGGGCGAAGGCACTTCCAATGCCGTTCAGGGCCGCGTTGCCATGATCAAGAGGCAGATCGAAGAGACGGACTCCAACTATGACCGCGAGAAGCTGCAGGAGCGGCTGGCGAAGCTCGCCGGCGGCGTTGCAGTCATTAAAGTCGGAGCCGCGACCGAGACCGAGCTCAAAGAGAAGAAGCATCGCTACGAAGACGCGCTTTCCGCTACCCGCGCAGCCGTTGAAGAGGGAGTCGTCCCCGGCGGCGGCGTAACCTATATCAGCATCCTGCCGACGCTCGAAAATATCGGCGAGACAGCGGATGAGAAGGTTGGAGCCGCAATCGTCCGCCGAGCGCTCGAAGAGCCGCTTAGGCAGATCGCAGAGAACGCCGGACTCGAAGGCAGCGTTGTTGTGCAGCGCGTAAAGGGCGAGAAGAAGGGCTTCGGCTTAAACGCCATGACCGAAGAGTATGTGGACATGGTCAAAGCCGGAATCATCGACCCTGTAAAGGTAAACCGCAGCGCCCTGGAGAACGCAGCAAGTATCGCCGCGCTCATCCTGACGACTGAGAGCCTTGTAGTCGAGAAACCTGAAAAGAAAACCCCCGCCGCACCGGCTGGTGGTGGATATGAAGACTACGGAATGTAGTTTGAGCTAAAATAAGAGCCCGGAGGGAACACCTTCCGGGCTTTTTGCACATGATGGATAGGACTTGTCCTACACAATGCTTTCCCTATGAAAATCCAGCAAATTAGGGTCTTTTTCTATAAGAATATCCTCAAATATACTCCACCCATTCTCGTATATAAACTCAGCTTCTTTGGTATATATCGGAAGTAACCAGACGAAAATCGTAGGAGGATCACTTTCTTCAAAAACAGCCAGATCATCATCGAATATGGTGGGACATGAAGCATAGAGAGCGGTCATCTTTATATCTGGCATAATCGGTGTAGCCGGACCAATTACATCGCCCCGAAGTAACGCTTTATGCTTAGTTATTACATATTGTCCAAATGACATCAGGAGAGAAACGGCGTCATAATAAAGTACTGAGTTCTGAAACGCCAGAATCAATTCCATTCGGTAATCCCGACCATCTCGATTTAACAGATGATTACTTAACCCTAATGTCACTAACGTAGTGCAATCCTCGCAAGGCTGGTTTTTGTAGGCTGTGACTAGGATAAATGGATTCTTATCGTCCGTATCTTTGCGATAATCATCCATTTTTCCCAGGGAACGCTCAATATGGGCTATAAGGAGAGGGATTTCTTTATCTTCCATAATACCTCGCATATTTATACACTGATGGCCTGGGGGATCCATGCCCCAGGCCTTATTCTCCTGGGCATCCATGCCCTTAACCAATCCCTAGACTAAGGCAAGATACCTCGGTTTATCAACCTTTTTTTCATTCTGATTGAATCTGTTCAACTGTGCGAGGTTGCTTGCCCAAGCAATCACGGCCTAATATCCTGTATTCCATCTGTTTCCCTGAAACTAAAAAATTCTTAGAATTTGAACTAAAGAAAAGTGTCACGAGATCATTTGCAACAGAGCCTTTTGCTGGTTCCAGATCATAGCCATCGATCCATTTGAATTCCTTAAGCTCTCTGAATATTATCTCGATATATGGTGTTTCCTCAAATTGCGAATGGATTATCAATCTCATATCACTTGGGGCAACATCACCATACATATCTCCAGTATCGACGTAGCCTTGTGAGACTATACCAACTTCCCTAAGTAAGGCATCATGGAAGCCATCTACGAGCCACAAGAATCTATCCATTGCTTCTTGTGTATCAATAACGATATATTCTGACGACATTAAATTCGGCTACCTTTCGTTCTGAGCTCACTTTACGATCTTCAGAGTCTTCTTTGCATCGATTTGATCCTGGTAGGGCCTCAAATCGATGCTTGCACTGATCTTATAGGTGCCTGGTTTCCAATTCGAAGGTATTCGCACGGAATACTCACAGACTCCGCCTCACCCAAACTCCCCTTTGCCGCTCTTTAGCAGCTTACCGGCAGAGTTATAGATGCTTATAACAGGATTCTTTTCGCTGAGAATAACTGCCTTCTCATCTTTTATCTTTATATCAAGGGAAATTTTTATTTCCTGGCCGGCTTTTGCCGTGACAGCGTCTTTTTCCGAATTAATAGATAAAGTGACAGGTCCGCCAGCATCTATTGTGACTGCTTTTTCAGGCTGGACTGTTATTTCAAGGTTGGCTCTCTGAAAAATGGAGATTCTTTTATCCGATGCCTTGTTTTGCTCAGGTTCGATAATGAAAAGCGGTGATGTCTTGTAAACACCGGCAGGGATCTGCGTTTCTTTGCCGTTATCCAGCAGTTTGAAAAACCCTTCTTTACCATGAATGGTGGCGCCGCACTTTGCTGGTTTATTGTAGCCGTCGATAGCATTGAGTATTACCGTTCCGCTTGGTCCCGTATAGGGCTTAATCTCAATTTCTTCACCTGACGGCTTAACATTGATTATATAGAGCTTGTTATCGTAGGATGAAACGCCTCCCAGCATAAAGGACTTGCATTCGCCGCATTCGCACTGCCCATTATGCCTGCCTATCCATATATAATCGTTCAAACACGGAGTTGTACCGTCTATTGCTTGATTGGATGAATTTTTCTCGAATAGCCCATCTGCATTCTGATCATCAAGGATGACTTTCAGGTCTTCGCCATCTGTCTTGATAACCCCGCTCCAGCCCGACCAGAGCTTTATTGCTGCAGTGCCGGTTATATTGCCATCGTCGAATATATCGATCTCCAGCGAAATAGTAGTTTTGCGTATGATATTTGACGATGTGTAAGGTATGTCCAGTGTGAATTTGTCGGATTCCAGCACTTTGACATCTTTCCACATCAGTGGAGCGTTGTTGCTTTTCCTTAGCGGCAGCTTGATGGCCTGAGCTACATCAGTCAATTTACCTGATGCAGCTAGTGATATGTATGCAACATCGTAGCCTTTGCCTGTTCCCTTGGACTCATCCAGAACCATCCTTAAGTAGCAATCTTCATCGGGTCCACATCGAAGATATTTGGCAGACTTCAGTCCATTTATGGCAGGTACACCATTATCCTGCGGAGCTAAATCAAGTTCTAAAAACTGGCAAGTGGTTTTGCTGATGTCTTCGGATGTAGTCCAGGCCAGCTTATACGTTCCCGGCTGAAGAATAACAGCCTCTGATGGCAAGAGGAAGCCGGATAAAAGAATTACAGACAGAAATAGCCTTAAAACATATCTCACAGTTATCCCCCCTTAATTCATACTTATAGTAAAACATCAACCCACCAGCCGCGCTCCAGCCTGCTTGCTTACAAAGTCTTTTTCTTTCGCGTTGCTGATGGCTCGGGGGATCCATGCCCCGAGCCTTATTCTCCTGGGCATCCATGCCCTTAACCAATCTACCACATCAGAGGACTGACCGGAATAACCGGCTCCTCTTCTTTATAATAAAATCCTGCACAGGAGTATTTCCACATGCATGGCAGCTAATATGTAACTGCACTCGTAATGAAATAAGGAAAATTATTCTCTTGGACACGGAATCGATTTGCCAACGTCATTGTTTCCTGTGGAGGAACTAGCGAAAGACTCCACTTTCAATTATGTGCAGGGCATGGATGCCCGGGAGAATTCAGACCGAGGCATGGATCCCTCGGTCTATCAACGTTATCTACCCCACCAGCCGCGCTCCGGCCTGCTTAATCCGCTCCAGCAGCTCGGGCTGTTTGCTTACGAAGTCTTTTTCCTTCGCGTTGGCGGCGACTATCATATCTTTGACGGAAAGGCCGATAAAGCCCGTCTTCTTCAGCGAGTCCATGAACATTTCCGGGTTATCGTTCCCCTGGCTTACGAGCACGAGCGCCGGTTTCTGCATTTTGAAAGTGAAATCCGGGTTCAGATACGCATAAAGCCTGTCCAGGAAGATCTTTGCCTGGGCCGAGAACTGCCACATATACACAGGCGCGCCTATTACGACAGCATCGGCTGTGGCAAGTTCCGCGTGTATCTGCTGCATATCATCCTGCACCGCGCAGCCGTCATGCGTGCGGCAGTACATGCACGCCTGGCAGCCTTTGATGCTCATATCGTTTATAGCAAAAGTCTTTGTCTCCGCTCCCTTTTCTGCTGCACCGTCGAGCGCGGCAGCTACCATCGTATCAGAGTTCGCGCCTCTTCTCGGGCTGCAGAGAATACCGATTACTTTCATTGAAATGCTCCTATTCGTATATGTTTTATATGTCAACCTTGAAAGAACGGGAAATCCGCTCCCGTTCCTGTATACTACTTCCCTGCCTTCATCACTACCGTCTGGCCAGGGAGGGTGGGGAAGGTGAATCCGCCATTGGCGTCGCGTTCTACAGTCAACTCCGTCCCATCGCTGGTCACGGAGAGCGCGCTGCCGTGGTAGATTATCCTGCATGGTTTTCCGAAATCGCTTGTGATCCGGGCTTCGGTGAGTGCTCCGTCTTTCCAATCCAGATCCACTGTGAACCCGCCTTTTGCTCGCAGTCCTTTCACTGAACCGGTTCTCCATTTGGAAGGAAGTGCGGGCAGCAGGCGGATAGTCCCGCCATAACTCTGCATCAAAAGCTCCGCGATGGCCGCCGTCCCGCCGAAGTTCCCGTCTATCTGGAAGACATAGCCCCATTCGTTGTTCATCGGATGGGTGTCCAGCAGGCTCTTCGTCGCAAAATCCGTAATCAGGCAGACAAGGTGCTCGTAGGCAAGCTCACCTTCGAAAAATCTCGCCCAGAGCGCGCAGACCCACGACCTGCTCCACCCGGTGTGGCCGCCTCCGGCCGCAAGCCTCCGTTCGAGCGACACTCTGGCCGCTTTATACATCTCCAGCAGTGCTTCCGGGGTCATCTGCTCTCCGGGATAAACGCCTATGAGATGCGACACATGCCTGTGGCCCGGCTCGGCTTCCTCATGGTCGTCCAGCCACTCCTGAAGCTGCCCGAATTTGCCGGCCTGAAACAGCGGGATGCCGTTTAGTATCTCATGCCACTTCAAACGCAGGCCTTCGTCGATGCCGAGTATCTCGCTCGCCTTGATGCAGCGCTCCATCACCTCGCGGATGAGAAGAAAGTCCATCGTTGCGCCGACGCACAGGCTGACCGGCGTCGCGCCGCCGACGAAGTAGTTCTCAGGCGACTGCGATGGGACGGTAACGAGCCTTCCGAGTGAATCCTTGACCAGATAGTCCTCGTAGAACTCAGCGCACAGCTTGAGGAACGGGTAAACCCTGTCTTTCAGGAGCTTTTCATCGAGCGAGTACTCGTACCGCCACCAGAGATGCTCCGAAAGCCACGCCGCCGCGCCGGTCCAGACATCCCAACCGGGCGCTTCCGGGGTAGGTCGACCCCAAATATCCGTCTGGATGCAAAAACATACACCCCGGCAGCCGTAGAGGTTCTTCGTGATCTTGGTCCCTTCGGAGACGCACCGCTCCATGTATTTGAAAAGCGGCTCGGTACATTCGGGAATATTACACACCTCGGCAGGCCAGTAGTTCATCTCGACATTTATGTCGTTGTGGATGTCACAGTCCCACGGCGGCCGGATGTCGTCGTTCCAGATGCCCTGCAGGTTGGCGGGCTGGTCGCACTTCCGCGAGCTGGAGAGGAGCAGATATCGTCCATAGTTGAAATAAAGCGGGAATAGCCCCGGATCGTTTCCGCCTTTCCTGAGGCTGTCCAGCCGCTCATCGAGAGGCAGCTTCTCCGCTTCTTCATTTGCGGCAAGGTTAAAGCTCACCCTGTCGTAGAGCGGCTTGTACTCGGCAATATGCCGTTCTTTCAGAGTATTGAAATCCGCGGAAACTTCGTTCAGATGTTCCGAACACCATTTTGCAGGTTCAGGTTGGTTGTAATCGACGGCTATGGCAGTCACAAGGATCAGTTCATCCGCGCCGGACACATGGATACCTGCGCTGCTGCCTGGGGTAGCTTTCCCGCCTGATGAATAGACCCTGGTCTCGACCGCGAACTCTATACCTTCGATGAACTTGCCTGCGAAGCCGAAGCTGTCCGGTTTTACCCAGGGCTTGAGTTCACATTCGGGGTCATCTACTCGCCCAAGTTCGATATTTGTATCAATTGCACCGGGTTTGTCGGCTGCAATCCTTGTGACTATGACTCCATCGACTGCAGACACGAATGTTTCGCGCTTGTAGGTCACATCGCCCGCGCGGTAGCTTACTTCGGCTGTCGCAGTGGAGAGATCGAGCGTTCTGCCGTAGTTTTCCACGTTTGTGTGGTCCGCAAAGTGCAGGCGGAGGTCTCCGGCGGGCTGATAAGGCTGCACCTGCCGTTCATGCCCGCTCAAATGCTTTGTAGCAAGCTCTGCGCCTTCGATCCATTTACCTGCAAGGAGTTTTTCCCGGATTTCGGGGAGATACTGGTGTTTAGGTTCGACCGCGCGGTCTTTCGTAACACCCCTCCAGAGGTTTTCATGGTTTAGTGCGAGCCGTTCGGTGTCCGTTCCCCCGAACACCATCGCGCCGATGCTGCCGTTCCCTATCGGGAAAGCATCGATCCATCTTTTTGCCGGTTCCGCCAGCCATAATGTGTCGCTATTCATCTTATGCTAAATTTGCTCCTATGTTGAAATCAAGCTGGACAGGGGCATTTGTTCTGACGCTGTCGTCTGCGGCGAACGCTATCAAGCTCGCGCGCACTCCCGCTTCTACCGTCGCCAAAGGCTTGATCTTTGAGTCCACGCTATCAAGGAATGATTTTACTATGGTCTCATCCCCTCCGCCATGCGCGTCTGTCTGGTTCAGATTTATCTCTTCCGTATCTTCTTTCCAGTAGTTCCGCAAACTCAAAACACCTTTTTCCAGCTCACCATGAAGGTAGCCGTCTGTCCCGTGGATCGTAATGTCCCTGCCGGGATCAGAACTCATGGTAGATACACATAAAATGCTCTGAGTCCCATCGCCGAATACGATATTGACCGTCTGATGGTCCATAACATCCGAATCTGAATGGAAGACGCACCTGCCTGCTTTCGCGGATGTTTTATCCATCAAGTAATTCCCATCTATGCACTTCAATGTTTCAGTTCCCTGATACCTCCATGGGCAGGCTGCAAGATCGCAATCCATACACGCAGGAGGAGTGCTGCGACCCTTGCAGAAGTGCTGCCCGCCGTAGGACCACACCCGCTCAGGCAAAGATTGGCTTTCTTTGAACCAGCACATAAGATCGAGGTCATGGCAGCACTTTTCGTTCATGAAGCCCCCGGTATACTCTTGCTTACGATGCCAGAGCCGCTTGAATGCCGTCCCATGCTGCAGACCGAGGCGCTCGTTCATCTGTATCATGACCAGTCTTCCGAGAACCCCTGAGTCGATGATGGATTTTATCTTTTTATAAAACAGCGAATACCTCAGCACGAAACCTACCTGGATGGTCTTGTCTGTACTGCGTGCTATTTTCAGTATTTCGAGGACATCCTCGCGAGTGGTCGCAAGTGGCTTTTCGAGGAACACATGGCAATCGGATCCGACTGTTTTTCTGAAGATATCCAGATGAGTCCACTCCGGTGTCATCACAAAGACGATATTCGCTTGAGTGCGTGGAATGGATGAAAGAGCTTCATCGATGGTCTGAAACACTTTGGTATCAGGCGTCTTAAACTCAGCCAGCCGGTGAGTGATTATCTTGTGCCCTTCCAGGTATGTATCGGCTATCGCGGCAACTTTTCTACCGTGCACCTGATGCAGCATTTGGGCGAAGTACAGTCCTCGTGCTCCTCCTCCGGCGATTATTATCTCGCTGTTCATTTACGGATCTTTTGCCTCCTCGGTTGGATTGAATTAATAGAACAATATCACATCGTAAGCGCCTTGTAAAAGATAAATATTCAAGGGTAAAACATCAGATGGCAGGCAGGGCGCATGCATAAATTTTTGACAAAACCCTTGACACGTAATGGTTTTACGTGCAATCATGCGTTACCTGGCCTGTGGCGGGTAGACATATTGTGGCAACAGTAGCAGAAAACCTGGCGGTAGTGCGCGGACGGATCGCGGAAGCAGCCCGAAAATCGGGCCGCAAGCCGGAGGATGTCACTCTTGTAACGGTGACAAAGACTATCGACGTTCCGAGGATTCGTGAAGCCCTATCCGCAGGCGCAAAAGACCTTGGCGAGAACTATGTCCAGGAGGCCATCGAAAAATGGGAGGCCATAGAGCCTTCGGATGTTCGTTGGCACTTTATCGGTCATCTCCAGAAGAACAAGGCAAGGCAGGCGGTCGGAGTATTTTCGACCATCCAAAGTGTGGATAACCTGCCCCTTGCAGTGGAGATAGGCAAGCGAGCCGAAGCTCGCGGAATAGTTCAAGATATACTGGTCGAGGTCAATATATCCGGGGGAGAAACAAAGTACGGCGTGTCTCCGGAGGACGCGTTGGATTTTGCCGGAGAGATCGCGGAGGTTTCTGGCATCAGGTTGCAGGGGTTAATGGGAATGGCTCCGTTCGTAGCCGATCCTGAGGAAACAAGACCCTATTTTGCCCGTCTTAAAGGACTTTGGGACAAGCTGACGGATGAGCAGCGGCAATGGCTTTCTATGGGTATGAGTCACGATTTCGAAATAGCCATAGAAGAAGGTTCGAATATGGTTCGTATCGGTTCCGCTATATTCGGCCCGAGAGCCTGAGCAATCCCTTTGGGGAACAAGCGCAAGTGTCTGATGTCAGGCAAGGAGTGGCCGCCCAACACCCAACCATGACCGGCACATTACCAGAAATGGGAGGGTACATACATGACAACCGCACCTTTGGACGATTACGAAGAACAGCCTAGAGGTTTTTGGACCAAGTTAAAAGAGCGCGTCGGGCTTGGAGAGTACGATGAGTTCGATGAAATGCTGGACGATCCCGGTGGAACCCGGCGTCCTGTAACGCTTAGGCTCCATCCATCCAGGATGCATCACATCTCTGTCTGGAAGTCCATTCAATCACTTGATAACGCTCAGGAAGCAGCGGATGGGCTGAAAGCCGGTCATCAGCAGATCGTAAACCTCGAAAAAGCAAGCCCCGAGATCTGCGGAAGAGTCATAGACTTTTTAAACGGCGTCACATATGCCCTTGATGGTTATGTGGAGAAGATCGGCGATCGGGTGTACCTGTTCACTCCGGCCAATTATCAGATAGATGTGGAAAACAACAACGATTCCACAGTGAGAAACCCCTTTATGGGTGCGTAGGATAAGACAATGCCTGAAATAACGCGAAGGCTTGCAATAATCGGGGCGGGCGCGATGGGACAGGCGCTCGCCCGCGGCCTGCTCATGGCTCATGTATACGCACCGCAGGATATTGTCGCAGCGGATATAGACAAAGAACGGCTCAGAATATTTTCGGAAGCGACCGGAGTCGAGTCCGCCGGAAGCGTCGAAGCTGCGTCGAAGTGCGGCATAATCATACTCGCTGTGAAACCGGCTATATTGCCAAAGGTCCTCGAAGAGATTTCCGGCTATGTTACGACCGAGCAGGTTGTAATTTCCATAGCCGCCGGAGTCGGCACTGCGCAGGTCGAGTCGAAGCTGAGGGCTGGCGTGCCGGTCGTAAGGGCAATGCCGAATACCCCATGCGCGGTAATGGCCGGAGCTGTCGCCATAAGCCGGGGCAAAAATGCAAGCGACGCGAACATCGAGCGGGCCGAAAGTATATTCAGAGCAGTCGGTAAAGTGATAGAGGTACCTGAGCGTCTTATGGATGCTGTGACGGGACTCTCCGGCAGCGGGCCTGCGTATGTATATGTTTTTATCGAAACGCTTGCGGATGCAGGTGTCCGAGCTGGGCTTACGCGCCAGCAAGCCACCGCGCTTGCCGCCCAGACGGTTTTCGGCGCGGCGAAAATGGTTATAGATACAGGTAAGCATCCTGCGCAGCTGCGGGACGCGGTAGCGAGCCCTGGAGGAACCACTATAGCAGGGATCGCCGCATTGGAGAAGACTGCGTTTCGTGCTGCGGTATATGATGCAGTGGAAGCCTCTGTGGACCGCTCACGTTCGTCGTAGCGTGAAGGAGTTACCTGATGTCTCTTGTGATCCGGTTGGTAGCACTGGCACTGCAGATTCTGCTGTGGCTGATATTCATCGACGCGATACTGTCCTGGATACCCTCGATCCCGAGCTATCACCCGATTGTCGTCTTCATCCGGCGAATTACGAGGCCGGTACTTAATATCTTCAGAAAAATACTGCCGCCGCAGAGGATGGGCGATGCCTACGTCGATCTTTCGCCGATCCTGGCTATTGTTACGATCTCCATACTTCTGCGCATCATACAGTGAATCATTTAATCTCAATGGAGTGACATGGAATTTAACACCGAAAACCGGGAAAATGTCTGGCTTAGATACGCCATAGCAGCTTTGGTATTGATTCTTTTCATATTTCTATGGTCTCAGCGCGGAGGTGAAGATGCTTCGAGCACTCAACAGACGGAAGAAAGCATGTCCGACATCTTCTACGGCGATCTTCAGGTCAAACTCTATTTCTACACCCAATACGCGATAGATAAGAGAGTCACATTTTCCAGTACCAAGGAATCCGGTCAGATGCTTCCTCTGGCGTTCGCTTTTTACCAAAAAGCGGCAAAGCGCCCCAGCCCTGCTGCTATCCGCCGTGCTGGTGTTATGTACTATGAGCTTCATAGGGAGGGCGCAGTCGAGTATTTGGACAAATTGGCGGCTCCGGCAACGCTGAAAGGCCTTCTTCCGCAGGATGTCCGAAAGCTGCGCAGCGAAGCTGCCATGTGGCGCGACATATACGCGGGGGAATTGACCGCAAGGAAAGCCGATGAATACGCAAAGAGGATAAACGAGCTGAACCTCGGACCTGCAAGGGCGTTTGCGCTGGAGCATCTGTTCAACCGTGTCGAGCAGTTCGACCGCGCCCGCCAGGCTATCTCCGAAGGCAAGAATCGAGCCGCTGTGTCGTTTATGGCTACGGGTGGGTTGCTTTTAGCGATTTTCCTCGCCGGACTCGCCGGAGTAGTTTTCATCATTCTGTTTATTGTGAACCGGCGCAAATGGCTTGAGCGCCCTGCGGAGGAACCAGTAGATAAGGCACCCCTGTCCAAAGCACTGTTTACGGGCTTTATTGCCTATTTACTTTCTATGATTGCGCTGGGGTTAATTGTCAGTGTATTTTCGTTTTCTTCTTTGGAGAAGATGCCGTCTGATTCCAGGGTCCTTTATATAGTAATTCTGGAGTTCGGGCTCAGTGTTGCAAGCGGTCTGATCGGCCTCGGAGTGTTGTACCATCTGTTAAGACGGCAGGGCAGCAAGCTGGCGGTTATAGGGCTTACCCTGCGCGAACTTCCGGTGAATATCCTCTGGGGAGTTGCCGGTTACTGCTCAATGCTGCCATTGCTCCTGGTTGCAGGATTAGTGTGGAGTATCCTCTCCAGAATATTCTTCCGTGGAGTCGAGACGCCCGTAAACGAGGTAGTGCCGTTATTCCTGTCCGGGAACACCGCTGTGGTTTTTGTCGTTATACTGCTTGGCTCAGTGCTCGCTCCGTTTTTCGAAGAGATATTCTTCAGGGGTACACTATATAACGCTCTTCGCGCGCGGATGGGTATAGCAGGAGCCCTAATCCTGGCATCAGCGGCTTTTGCGATTATCCACCCGTTTCCTGGAGGATTTCTGCCGATATTTGCCATAGCTTCAGTCTTCGCTTTGTTGTTCGAGACCCGCCGCTCACTCGTTCCGTCGATGGTCGCGCACGCGATCCACAACAGCGTTATTTTTCTCTTTATATATTTGCTGCTGGTTATGTGATAAAACGGGCTAATGAACTCCTTTTATACTGCCGATAACATGTGTAACAACCCATCACAATACCCTGCAAGATTGCTGAGCTAATTTTCAGAAAAATATGCGGATTGGCACGAATCTTGCAAAACCTATTACCAGAGAAAAAACATCTTTTTCTCCTTCCTAAAGTGTTGTGGCAAAATCGACGGAGGGATAAAACCCTCCTCCCGTTGGACGATAGTCCGGCGGGGTTTTTTTTGTACCAGGGGATGGCTCCAGCTTCTGAACCGCGGAGACGCGGAATAATTGGAAACGCGGAAGGTGGAGACTTACACATCTACTCTTATGCTACGAATCTCTGCCAATCTCTTTGGAGTGCGGAAGCGCCAGCTTCCGCTTTTCTATCGGCATCCACCAATATGCGTAGTGGGCCGGTCCTTCATACAGGGCAAACGCACAAGTATAATTTCCGTTAAGAGTGCATGCGAAGGATTAATTGCGAGTACAGTTTGTGACATATATTACAATTAGGTACTATTAAAAAGGTTGTAGAAGTAGTAGGTATATTGCA